>NZ_CP049357.1:1435000-2127500 GCF_011067105.1 Deinococcus wulumuqiensis R12
TTGCTGGCAGGGCAAATTCGAGTACAACGTGGCCCGGCCCCAGGGCTGGATGGAGCAGGTGCAGCCCGGCTGGACCCCGCCGCTGCCCACCCCCCCTTTTCCGAGTTACCCCAGCGGGCACGCCACCGTCAGCGGAGCCGCCGCCGAGGTGCTGGCGCGGTTTTTCCCCTTGCAGGCCCGGCAACTGCGGCGCGACGCCCAGGACGCGGCGTTCTCGCGGGTGGTCGGCGGCATCCACTGGACCCTGGACGGTGCGGCGGGCCTCGATGTCGGGCGGCGGGTGGCCTGGGCCTTGCTGGGCGAGTCGTCCCCCTGATTCCGGAACAGGCATGAAGAAGCGGGACCGGCCAGAAAGGTTGCCGGTCCCGCCCCCGTTTTGCCGAACGGCGCTGGGGTCTACTACAGGTCGCGCCGGTCGAAGGCGAAAATCGCCATCAGGCTGAAGCCCAGGGTGTAGATAAAGAGCAGCACCAGCGCCTGCGTCAGGCTGCCCTGGGTCACGTAGAGGTTGAGGTAACTGGTGAGCAGCACGCGCTGCAAGCCCTCGGGGAACACGACCATCAGCCGCAGCACGCTCAGGGTCGCCAGGGTCGCCAACGCCGCCGCCGAGGTGCCCAGCAGCAGCACGCCGAAAAACAGCGAGAGGGCCGCCACCGGCATCAGCATGACCCAGGTGAGCAGGCCGCCACGCAGCACTTCGGACAGCGCCCCCGAGGGCGAGAGCATGCCCACCCCCTGAAACAGCCCCGGCCCCAGGCCCGTGCCGCCCCTGAACTCGCCGTAACCGTGCGGAATCCCGGCCACCAGCGACCCGAGCAGGGTGGCGGCGACCAGCAGCAGCGGGAAAAACAGCGCCACGACCAGCTTGCCGACAATCACCCGCGTGCGGCTCACGGGCCGCAGGAGCAGCGGGGCCAGCGTGCCCTGCGCGACCTCGGCGCCGATCATCTCGGCCACGGTCACGGCGATAAACAGCGGCATCAGGAACTGCACCGCCACGCCGATGCTGACCGCCGGAAGCTGCCAGCCGCTGACGAGGTCCACCCGCAAAATCTCGTTCAGGCGCGGCGCGAACGACCACAGAAAAGGCAGCAGCGCACAGACCAGCAGGGCGATACGGGCGCTGCGCGAGGCCAGCAGCTTACGGAATTCGAGCGAAATCAGGCTGAGCATCAGGCGTACTCCACACGTTCACGGTAATACTCGTACAGGTCGAAATGGTCGGGGGTGACTTCGTAGACGGCCACGTCCTCGTTCGCCAGCAGCCGCAGCGCCTCGGGCACGTTGGCCTGTGCTCCGAGCTGCGCCACCGCGTAGGGAGGCCGGGCCACAGCCCTGCGCACATACGGCTGACGCTCCAGCAGCGCCGCCGCGCCCACCGGGTCGTCCACCCGGAAGCGGTAAGCACTCGTGCGGCTGCGCAGGTCCACCGTGTCCACCAGCCGCCCGGCGGTCATGATGCCGACGGTGTGGGCGTAGGTGGCGATTTCGCGCAGGTGGTGGGTACTGAGAATGACCGCGCAGCCCGAGGTCGCCAGGCTGGTCACGATGCGGTGAATCAGGCCGATGCCCAGGGGGTCGAGGCCACTGGTCGGCTCGTCCAGAATCAGGACCCGGGGTTCGGCCAGAATCGCGCTCGCCACCCCCAGCCGCTGACGCTGGCCCAGCGAGTACTCGGCCACCCGGCGCCCGCCCATGCTGGTGAGTTCGAGCAGCGCCAGCACCTCGCTGATGCGCCCCGGCCCCACGCCCGCACCGGTCAGCCCGGCGTGAATCTTCAGGTTCTCGATGCCGGTGAACTGCGGGTAGAACTTGGCGGGGGCCTCCACCACCGCGCCCATCAGCGTCCGCGCCCGGGGGCCGTCGGTGTGGACATTGACCCCCATCACCCGCACCTCGCCCCGGGTGGGAAAGGCCAGCCCGGTCAGCATGCGGATCAGGGTGGTCTTGCCCGCACCGTTGGGGCCGGTCAGCGCGTAGACCTCGCCGGGAATCACGTTCAGGAACACGTCGGTCAGCACGTGCGTCTGGCCGTAGCTCTTGGACAGGCCCCGCACTTCGATGGCCGGAAAAGCGGGCACGGAGGATTTGCTCACGCCCTCATCGTAACGTAGGTCACCTCATCAAGACTCTTACAACGGTGCCATAAGGCCGGGCAGAGGGGGCCAAACGGGGCGGGCTTCAGGACGCTTCCCCGGTTTCTTCCAGGGCCGGCACGAACAGCGGCAGGTCCGTCCGCGCCGTCACCGCGCCGGCCGCCACCGCCCGGCGCAGCAGCTCACGCACGGCCCGCTCGCCCTCCTCGCCCACGTCCAGACTCAGGGCATTGACGTACAGGTCGATGTGCGCCTGCATCACCTCGTCGGACATTTCCAGCGCGTGCTGCCGGATGTAGGCGCGGGCCGCGCCGGGGTGGGCGTAGGCGTACTCCAGACTGCGGCGCACGGCGTCCTGCAACGCCCGCTGCGTCCGGACGGGCAGGTCGCGCCGCACCAGAATCGCGCCGAGCGGCAGCGGCAGCCCGGTTTCGCCTTCCCACCAAGCGCCGAGGTCGAGCAGGTTGTCGAGGCCGTAGTCGGGGTAGGTAAAGCGCGACTCGTGAATAATCAGCCCCGCGCCGACGGGTTGCCCCGCGTATTCGCCGCGCTGCACGGCAGGCATCACTTCGTCGTAGCGCATCCGCACAACCTCGGCGCCCGGATAGGCGAGGCGCAGCAGCAGTTCGGCGGTGGTCAGCGCCCCCGGCGAGGCGACCCGCAGGCCGGTGAGGTCCGTGACGCCGGGCCGGGTCACGATGAGCGGCCCCACCCCCCGGCCCAGCGCCCCGCCCGAGCGCAGCGCCACGTAGCGGTCCATCACGCCGAAGTAGGCGCGGTAGCTGATTTTGGTCATCGGCAGGCGGCCCTCGGTGGCCCACTCGTTGAGGGTCTGCACGTCCTCCAGAACTTCCTGCACCGGCAGTGGCCCCTGCACCAGCCCCGCGTGCAGCGCGTGAAAGATGAAGGTGTCGTTGGGGCAAAACGAATACCCGAGGTGCAGCACGTCGGGCAGGGAAGCGGAAGCTTCGGGTGCGGAACTCGTCATGGCTCCAGGGTAGGCCCGGCGAGGAAAAAAGAGGGTGACGTCGGCCCGAACCGGGGCAACCGGGTGAGAGTTGCAAGGACTCCTGTGAGATTTTCGTTTGACAGGGCGCCTTAGGTTCAGTCAACTTGAGGCGCAGCTCAACCGCCTTTTAACCTTTTCTCACCCTCACAAGGAGAATGCCGTGATGCCGCGCCCCCTCTGTGTGCCTCTTGCTGCCCGCCCGCTTCTGCTCGCCCTGGTCCTGTGCGGCCCGCTGAGCGCGTGTAACACGGCGCCTACGCCATCAGCAGGCCCGTCTCCTGTCACGCCATCTCCTGTCACGCCCCCCGCCGCTCAGCCCCCGCTTGCGCCCCCGGCGGCTCCCTCGCTGACTCTCGGGTTGCCGGAAGTCACGCTGAGGGACGGCCAGGACTGGACGGTGCCGGTGCAGGTCAGCCGCGCCCCTGACCGCCTGGAAGTCAGCGGTGCCCCGGCGGGCCTGAGCGCCCTCCTGAGCGGCAGCGAACTGCGCCTGCGGGACACCGGGACCGTGCCCGGCAGCTACCGGCTGACCGTGACCGGCTTCTGGGGCAGCGAGCGGCGGCAGGCGGCCTTGCAGGTCACGGTGCTGGCTCCCGCGCCTGTCTCGCCCCCTGCCAGCCCTGTGCCTCCTGCCAGCCCTGTGCCTCCTGCCAGCCCTGTGCCTCCTGCCAGCCCTGTGCCTCCTGCCAACCCGGTGCCCACCACCCCCGCACCCGATTTCAGCCTCGGCCTGGGTCAGAGCGCCCTGCCCCTCGTGAGTGGTCAAAGTGGCCGCTTGCCCGTCGCCGTGCTTCCCAACGCGGCGCTGACGGAAGCGGTCAAGCTGGCGGTCGCGGCGGCGCCGTCCGGTCTGCGGGTCGGCCTCAGCGGAGAGACCCTGCTCCTGGACGCCGCGCAGACCCCGGCGGGGCACTACACCGTCACCGTGACCGGCACGGCGGCAGGTCTGTCGCGGCAGGCCACGCTTCAGGTCAGCGTTTCCGCCCCGGCTCAGGTGAGCGGCGTGACCCTCACCGCCAGCCGCCTTTCGCTGACTGCCGGAGAGAACCTCGACCTGCAGGCCGCCGTGCAGGGAAGCGGCGCCTACCAGCCGGGCGTGACCTGGGAAGTGCGGGGCGACACCCCGGCCCTGAGTGCCCAACTCACGTCCCGCACCGACGGCAGCGCCGCGCTGAGCGTGCCCGCCAGCGCCCCCGGCGGCACCCTGACGGTCACGGCCCGCAGCGTGCACGACCCCTCGCGCCTCGCCCAGTTGCAAATCACGGTGCAGGTGCCCGTCGCCCCGCCACCGACGGCCCCGGCTCCTTCTGTCCCCAGCGGCTACGTCTGGTATCCCGGCAGTGACCGCGCCGCCAGCGCCGACGAACTCGAAGTCCTGCGTCTGACCAACGAGGCCCGCGCCCGGGGCGCCACCTGCGGCACCGTGCCGCAAGCCCCGGCCCCAGCGCTGCGCTGGAACGACCAGCTGGCCCGCGCCGCCCGCAACCATGCACTGGACCTGGGCAAACGCAGCTACTTCGACCACACCACCCCCGAAGGCGTGAAGTTCAGCGACCGCATCACCGGAGCGGGCTATGTCTGGCGCACCGCCGGAGAAAACATCGCCGCCGGGCAGCCCAGCCCCGCCGCCGTGGTGGACGCCTGGCTCAGAAGCCCCGGCCACTGCACCAACCTGATGAATCCCGCCTTCACCGAAATGGGCGTGGGTGGCGTGAGGGTGGACGGCAGCCCCTACGGCCTGTACTGGGGCCAGAACTTCGGGACGCCGCGCTGAGGAAAAAGGAAGCCGGGGGCGCGGTTAGAACGGCCCCCGGCTTCCTTTTTCCTCAAGCGCCCAGCACCGCCCGCGCCGCCTCGGCATCGCGCCCGAGCTGCGCCCGGAGTTCGTCCAGGCCGCTGAATTTCTGCTCGCCGCGCAGGCGGGCGACGAACCTGACCTGCAATTCCTCGCCGTACAGGTCGCCCTGGTAGTCGAACAGGTGGACCTCGAACCGCCTCTCGCGGCCCTCCACGGTGGGACGCCAGCCGACGTTCGCCATGCCGCCCCAGCGTTCGCCCTTGTCGCTCACGACCTGCACGGCAAAGACACCGAGCGGCAGCGCCTTGCCTTCGGGCACCCGGAGGTTGGCGGTGGGCCAGCCGATGGTGCGCCCGAGCTGGTCGCCGCGCACCACCACGCCCTGCGCCTCGTAGGGGCGGCCCAGCAGCCGCTGCGCGCCGTCCACGTCGCCCCCTGCGAGCAGCGCCCGGATGCGGGTGCTCTTGATGTCGTCGCCGCCGAGCTGGTGCATAGGAAGTGAGACCACGTCGGGGCAGATACCGCGCAGGTCGGTCACGCTCCCGGCGCGGCCCTTGCCGAAATAGAAGTCCTCCCCGACCACCACCGCTTTCGGGCGCATCGTCCGCAGGTCGGCCAGAAACTGCTCCTTGGGCCGGGCGGCGAACTCGGGGGTAAACGGCACGGCGATGGTTTCGTCGATGCCGTAGAGCCGCAGCAGGTCGAGTTTTTCCGGCAAGGTGGACAGAAACTCGACGCCCTGGGTCAGCACGCGGGTGGGTGGGTCGAAGGTGTAGACCACGCTCGGCACGCGGTATTCCCGCGCCCGGGCCTTGAGCTGCGCGAGCAGGGCCTGATGCCCCAGATGGACCCCGTCGAACGAACCGATGGCGATGACGGTTTCGGTGTCGGGCCGCTGCGAGGGCGACACGTAGGTTTTCATTTCGCCCCCTGACCGAGCCGCTGCAGAGCGTACAGCGCCGCCGCGACGGTGGGCGAACTGCTCTCTATGGTGCCTTCACGCAGGCCGTCGAGCAGCGCTTGCGGGGCCATCCAGACTTCCTCGATTTCTTCGTCCTCGTCGAGCGGGAGGCGCGACTCGCGGGGGTTGTTCGCCTCGAACACGTACAGCTGCTCGTCGCAAAAGCCGGGGCTGGTGTAAAAGCGGGTGAGCAGCGTCAGGTCGGCGTCGAGGCCCACTTCTTCCTGCAACTCGCGCCGGGCGGCCTGTTCCGGGGTTTCGCCCTCGTCGATCAGGCCCGCCGGGGCTTCCAATGTGTCGGCACCGACCGCGCGGCGGTGCTGGCGCACCAGCTTCATCTCGCCCTGCTCGCTCAGCAGCAAAATCGCCACCGCGTCGGCGTGGCGCACGATTTCCCATTTGCCTTCTTCCAGTTCAAGTTTGACGATGTGGCCGTCGTAGATGGTCTTGGCAGCGGACATGGGGGAAGTCTAGAGCGGCAAAAGAAAAAGCGCCTATTCTCCGGACATGTTCACCCGCGCCGACCTCGAAGCCCGTGAAGACGCTGGCCTCTCGCCCTTTGCCCGGCGCAGCGGTCAGGCCCGGCGCGAGGTGCCCGAACCCCCCAGCGAGACGCGCACCGCCTACCAGAAGGACCGCGACCGGGTGCTGCACACCAAGGCCTTCCGGCGGCTGGAGGCCAAGACGCAGGTGTTTCTCAACGCCCCGGCGCTCGGCGACCACTACCGCACCCGGCTGACGCACACGCTGGAGGTGCAGCAGGTGGCCCGCTCGGTGGCGCTGTCCCTGGGCCTGAACGAAACCCTGGCCGAAACGGTGGCGCTCGCACACGACCTCGGGCACCCCCCGTTCGGGCACGCGGGCGAGCGGCTGCTCGACGGGCTGATGGGCGACTCCGGGGGCTTTGACCACAACACGCAGGCCCGGCGCATCGTGACGCTGCTGGAGGAGCGTTCGGGCGAGCGCCCCGGCCTGAACCTCACGCTCGATACCCTCGACGGGCTGAACAAGCACGGGCGGGCTGGGCTGCCCCCCGAACAGCGCCAGCCCAGTCTGGAAGCGCAGGTGGTGGACGCCGCCGACGCGCTCGCCTACACCGCCCACGACCTCGACGACGGCCTGAGAAGCGGGCTGCTGCACCCCGGCGACCTGCTGGAGTTGCCGCTGTGGCGCGAGCTGCAGGAGCGCAGCGGGGTCCGCACCGAGCGGCCTTCCTCCGCCGACCTGCGCACCCTGCAACGTGAACTGCTGGGCTGGCTGATCGGCGACCTGACGCGCAGCAGCGACGCGGCGATTGCGGCCAGTGGCGTGGCCTCGCCGGACGCGGTGCAGGCGCACCCGACCCGGCTCATCACCTACAGCCCGGCGCTGCGCCCGCACCTGCGCGAAACCGGGGAGTTTCTGCGCGAGCGGCTCTACCGCCACTGGCAGGTCGAGCGGCAGGTCTACCAGGCCGAGCAGGTGCTGACCGACCTGTTCAGCGCCTTCGAGCAGCGCCCCGGCCTGTTGCCCCCGCGCCCGCGTGCCCGCATCGAGCGCGACGGGCTGCGGCGGGCCATCTGCGACCACATCGCCGGAATGACCGACCGCTACGCGCTGGAAACGCACGCGGCGCTGCGGGGCTGAACCTGCCTGCCGCTACGGCTTGCCCGGTCTTCGTCACCGATCCACAATCTTCAAACCGGCGATGGAGCCGATCAGGACCGTCAGCAGGCCCAGACGCAGCGCCGAGAGACTGTCGCCAAAAAGCACCAACCCGACCAGGATGGTCCCCACGCTGCCGATACCGGTCCAGACGGCGTAGGCGAGGCCGACGGGAAGCGTCTTCAGCGCCTGGGCCAGGCACTCGAAACTGACGATGGCGCACAGCAGGAACAGTCCCAGGTATTTGCCGTCGTGCTGCGACATTTTCAGGGCATAGGTAAAGCCGACCTCGAACAGCCCCGCCAGCAGGACCCAGCCCCAGGCGGCGTTTTTCGTCTGCGGGGCCGGGGCCGTCATGCCGTCACCTTCAGGCCGAGGATGGCCGCGACCATGACCGCCAGCAGCGCGAGCTTGCGCCCGCCGAGCGGCTCACCGAAAAAGGCCCGACCCACCAGGACCGTGCCCACCGCGCCGATGCCGGTCCAGACGGCGTAGGCCGTGCCGAGGGGAATGGTTTCTATCGCCTGTGACAGAAGACCGAAGCTGATCCAGGCGCAGGCGATAAAGGCCCAGAACCAGTTTTTGTTGCGCTGCTCCAACTTGAGCGCCGTCGTGAAGCCGACTTCGAAAAGGCCCGCCAGGACCAGAGCTGCCCACGCGTTCATCCGAACCTCCTGCTATTTCGCATGAATGTGCGAATAAGCGAGGATGTTCTAGCACGGCGACTTCTGATTTAGCAAGAATGTGCTAAAACTCTGTCATGCCGCGTATCGTGGACCATGACCAGCGCCGCCAGGAACTCGTTCACCACGTCTGGGCGCTCATCCGGCGCGAGGGGCTGGACGGCGTGACCATCCGCAACCTCAGTCGGCAGTCCGGCTGGTCGAGCGGCGCCATCCGCCACTATCTGCCGACCCACGACAGCATCCTGACGTTCGCCGCCGAGCAGCTGGCCAGAGCCGTCGAGCAGGAGCTTCGCGCCCTCCCCCTTCAGGGACCGCCCCAGGCACAACTCGAAAGCTTCCTGCTGGCCCTGCTGCCGCTCAGCGGGCCGTCGCGGGAGTGGACGGAGGTCTGGCTGGCTTTCGCGTCCGCTGCCGTGCGGGGCGAGCAGTACGCCGACGCGCACGGGATTCTTTACCGCGACCTGCACGCCACACTTCTGAACATCATGCGCAGTCTGGCGCAGGCCGAGCTGCTCAGAACGGAAACCCCCGAGCAGGCGGCGGCAGGCCTGCACGCCCTGATTGACGGCCTTTGCCTGCATCTGCTCATGCGGCAGCTCACGCCCGACGAAGCCAAAAGAGCCTTGCTTCAGCGGGTCCGGACGCTGCTCGCCGCAGACACGGACACGGTCTCCCCCGGCGCCTGAGCGCGTGTCCCTGATACGGATTCCGCTTCATTCCTGCACAGTCGGGCCTATACAGTTGGGAAGGCGCCGCCTGTGCATCCATATCGCAGAATCCGTATTTTTTCCTACTCGCATCCGCTCTGCTGCGCAGCTTTGCAAGTCGGACTGAATCTGAAACGACCAGATTCAA
Source organism: Deinococcus wulumuqiensis R12 (assembly GCF_011067105.1). Lineage (NCBI taxonomy): Bacteria > Thermotogati > Deinococcota > Deinococci > Deinococcales > Deinococcaceae > Deinococcus > Deinococcus wulumuqiensis. Next base: position 1,444,050 of record NZ_CP049357.1, read on the forward strand.
TCGGAATCCGTATGATAGGGCTTCGGACGCAGCGGCGCCTGCGACCTTGCGCCTGCTACCTTCCGGGCGTGTCTTTGCCCTCTTCTCCTCTCGACCCGGCGGCTTCGCTCTACGACCGCATCGGCCCCGACGCGCTGGCGCTGCTCGTTCACCGCTTCTACGCGCGGGTGGCCCGTGACCCCGACCTCGCGCCGATTTTTCCCGACGACCTGACCGACACGGCCCGCAAGCAGCTCGCCTTTCTGACCGGGTTTACGGGCGGGCCGCCGCTCTATCACCAGCTCTACGGGCATCCCCGGCTGCGGGCGCGGCACCTGCCCTTTCCCATCACGCCCCGGCGGGCGCGGGCGTGGCTGGCGTGCATGAACGCGGCGCTGCGCGAGACGCCCGGCATCGCCGAGGCCGACGCGCAGGAGCTGTACCTCGCCCTCTCGCGGGTGGCGACGCACATGGTGAATGCGGAGGACGGGGCGGAGGGCTGACCCCGGCGGCGGCCTCGGGGGAGGCGGCTTAGACACCTTGTGTCAATTGACTAGCCCCGGGCCGGGGGACGTGCGGGCGCCTTGCCTACACTGCTCGGTATGACGCAGCAACGCACCATCGACGACCTTCGCGCTGAAATCGACCAGATCAACCGCGAACTGCTCGCGCTGATTTCGCGCCGGGGCGAAGTGGTGGCCCAGATCGGCCACGCCAAGAGCGCCGAGGGCCGCCCCAACCACTACGACCCCGCCCGCGAGGAGCAGCAACTCAAGGAACTCGAAAAACTCAACCCCGGTCCCTTCCCCACCGCCACGGTCAAGACGATTTTCAAGGAAATCTTCAAGGCGAGCCTGGCCCTCGAGGAAAGCAACGACAAGAAGCAGCTGCTCGTGTCGCGCAAGGTCAAGAGCGAAGACACCGTGCTCGATATCGACGGCGTGCGGATCGGCGGCGGCGAGGCGCCGGTCATCATCGCCGGGCCGTGCTCCATCGAGTCCGAGGAACAGATGGAACAGACCGCCGCTTTCTTGCAGGGCAAGGGCGTCAGGATTCTGCGCGGCGGCGCCTACAAACCGCGCACCAGCCCCTACGGCTTTCAGGGCATGGGCGTGGACGGCCTGATTCTGGGCAGCCGGGTCGCCAAGGAGCACGGGCAACTGTTCGTGACCGAGGTGATGGACACCCGCGACGTGGACGTGGTGAGCGAGTACGCCGACATCCTGCAAATCGGCGCGCGCAACATGCACAACTTTGCCCTGCTGCGCGAGGTGGGCCGCGCCCGGCGCCCGGTGTTGCTCAAGCGCGGCCTTTCGGCCACCATCGAGGAATGGCTGTACGCCGCCGAGTACATTCTCAGCGAGGGCAACAACGAAGTGATTTTGTGCGAGCGCGGCATCCGCACCTACGAGAAGTGGACCCGCAACACCCTCGACCTCTCGGCGGTGGCCCTCGCCAAGCAAGAAACCCACCTGCCGGTCATCGTGGACGTGACCCACGCCGCCGGGCGCCGCGACCTGCTGATTCCGCTCGCCAAGGCCGCCATCGCGGTGGGCGCCGACGGCATCCACGTGGAAGTTCACCCCAGCCCCGCCACTGCGCTCAGCGACAACGAGCAGCAGCTCGACTTCGCCGGGTACGAGAAGTTCCTGGCCGGGGTGGGCAGTCTGCTTCAGGCACCGGCGGTGGCCGCGACGGTCTGATCCGGAGCCGAAACCCCGGAGCACTTCATTCTTGGCCTTGCCGCTCTATATCCAAGCGGCAGCGAAACACCCCACCGGGCAACGCGCTTCGGGTGGGGTGTTTCGTTGCTCCGGCAGGGGCAAGGCTGCCCCACGTTCAGCCCAGCGGAAAGGTGTGCAGCTCCTGCACCTCGCCGCGCTGCTCCCGCGTCAGGCTCAGGGCCTCGACGTGAAAGTGTCCCAGGGGCGGCACCTCGCGCTGCACCTGTTCCCACAGCTCCTCACTCGCCCAGGGCAGCACGCCGAGCGCCAGGGTGAGGTGCGGCCGGTACTCGGCGCCGTCGTAGGGCGAGCGGCTCGACGGCCCGACTTCCAGCAAGCGGTCGTGCAGTCCCCGAAGCTCCGCGCTCAGCTCGCACTCCAGAAAAATCACGCTCGGGAGCTGTTTCCAGCCTTTGACCCGCACGTCGAAGGCCCGCTGGTCCTGCAAGGCGCCGCGCAGCCCGTCCACCAGTTCGGCAGCGCTCAGCGGGGTGGTGAAGGGAGCACGCAGGTTCAGGTGCGGCAGCCCGAAGCCGCGCACCCCCAGCCGCTCCTGAATGCGCCGCATCCAGGTGTCGAGCGCCTCGGGCGGCCACGCGACCACCGAGTACAGCGGCGCGGGCGCCTCGGCGGGCGCAGGGTCGGAAGTCGGGGAGGCTGGCAAGGTCATGGGAGTGGGTCCGTTTCTCAGGGTCAGGCGGGCGGGTCAGGTCGCTTCGGAACAGGAAGCTTCGGAAGCGGTCGAGTGCGAGGTGGGCGGGGCATTTTCAGGTCTCACTTCACCCGGCTTCAGGATAGGCGCCGCTTCCTCAGCCAGGCGGTAGCGGCAACTCGGCTGGCCGCACGCCAGGTGTTCCTCGCGGGTGACCGGAACGCCCAGCAGCTTGGCGTACATGGCCAGTTCGGCGCCGCACATCACCTTGAAGTGCCGCGCGACCTGCAAATTGGGGCAGTTGCCCTGCACCAGCACCCAGTGCTCCCCCTCGCGTTCGAGGTGGGGCGCGAATCCGAGTTCGGTCAGCACCCCGGTCAGGTGGCGCAGCTTCTCGGCCAGCGGCATCTCGGGCGGCAGCAACTCGCGCAGCAGCGTTTCGAGGCGGTCACTGCGGGCCTGAAGCACCTCGTCTACGGCGTCCCGGCCATAGAGGTCCGACACCGATTCGAGCACGTCCAGGCACAGGCTGGCGTAGGTCCTGGGAAAGGTGCGCTCCTCGGCGTGTTCGGTCAGGCCAAACACGTGCTGGGGGCGGCCCCGCCCGCCGGGTTTCTCGACCTGCACCTGCACCAGCCCCTGCGCCTGCAGGTCGGTCAGGTGCCGCCGCGCCGCCGGGCTGGTGATCTGCAATCGGCCCGCGAGGTCCTGGGCGGTCTGCGGCCCGTGGCGCTTGAGCAGCTCGAGCAGCCGGGTCTTGGTGCGTTCGGGCGGGGTGCCCGGGTCCAGCTCGGCCGCGTCGCGCTCGCCCGCTTCCCGCTGGGGCACGTCACGCAGCTGGGAGGTCATACGACGGGCAGCTGCTCCGGCAGCTCGGAGAGGGTCCGAACGCTGATCTGCCCTGCCAGCGTCCGCGCCACCGCCCGCAGCGACTGCGCCGCCGCGCTGTCCGGGTGCGCCAGCACCGTCGGGGCGCCCAGGTCGGCGTCCTGCCTGACTTCGGTGTCCAGCGGAATCTCGCCCAGCAGCGGGTACTGCTCGCCCAGCTTGCGGCTGCCCCCCCGCCCGAAGATGTCGTAGGTGTGGCCCGTATCCGGCGCCACGAAGTAGCTCATGTTCTCGACCACGCCCAGCACCGGCACGCTGGCCTTGCGGAACATGTCGATGGCCCGCGCCGCGTCGATGAGCGCCACGTCCTGCGGGGTGGTCACGATGACCGCGCCCGTGACCTGAATGGTCTGCGTCAGCGAGAGCTGCACGTCGCCCGTGCCCGGCGGCAGGTCCACGATCAGGTAATCGAGGTCGCCCCAGGCCGCGTCCTTCAGAAACTGCTGAATGGCCGAGTGCAGCATCGGCCCGCGCCAGACCAGCGCCTGACCGGCGGGCGAGAGGTTCGCCATGCTGATGAAGCGCACGCCGTGCGCCTCGATGGGCCGCATCTTGCGGTTTTCGTCGGCGGTCACGCGGGCCTGTCCCTGCCCCAGCATGTGCGCCACCGAAGGGCCGTACACGTCGGCGTCGAGCAGACCCACCCGCGCTCCGTCGTGGGCGAGCGAGGCGGCGAGATTGACCGCCACGCTGCTTTTGCCCACGCCCCCCTTGCCGCTGCCGACCAGCACCACATGCTTGACCCCCGGCAGCGCCGGTTGCGCGGCGGCCCGCACCATCGCGCCAAACTCGATCTGCACGTCGCGCACACCGGGAAGTTGAAGCAGCGCCGAGCGCACGTCGAGTTCGATCTGGCCTTTCAGGGGGCAGGCGGGCGTGGTGAGGTTGACCTTGACCTGCGCCACGTCGCCGCTCAGTTCGGCCCGTTCGATCATGCCCAGCGACACCAGATCACGGTGCAACTCGGGGTCGTTCACAGTGCTCAGGGCACGCAGCAGGGCGTCGTTCATATGGGCGTCATCTTGACCCTAAATCTGCCGCGTAGCAACGACGGAACTCACAGAACGCTGTGCCGCCGCGAGGAACGCCTCCCTTCTCCCGCTGGCCGCACCACCAGAAAACCCCCCACCATGACGGTGAGGGGCCAGAGAAGAAGGAAGGCTCAGGCAGCGGCAATCGTGGCGAGGGCCTGCTCGTCCTTGAGGGTGATCTTGCCGTAGCCGGCGCTGATGACACCCTCGCGGCTGAGTTCACCGACCACCTTGGTCACGGTTTCGCGCACGCTGCCGACAGCGGCGGCCAGTTCGTCGTGGGTGGCGTAGATCATCACTTCGCCGCTGTCGAGCTGCGTGGCGAGGGCGGTGTCCTTGAGTTCGAGCAGCTCTCCGGCGATGCGGGCGCGCAGGCGCTTGCCCACCAGACGGTAAATGCTCTCATAGGCGCGTTCGAGGGTGCGCACCAGATGGGTGGTCACCACCAGGTTGTCCTCGGCGCTCATCAGCGCGGGGTTGATCACGTCGATGGCGCTGTCGGTCACGGCTTCGGCAAAGTAGGCACGGTTCACGCCCGCCAGGGCTTCTTCACCGAAATACTCGCCGGGCTTGACGTAGCGCAGGGTCAGGCCGTTGCCGTCGTCGTCCATGGTGTGCACACGCACCAGGCCGCTGGAAACGCGGTAGAGCATGTCGCTTTTGCCGGGGTAGAGGATGACGGCGCCGGGGCGGTAGGTCACGGTGTCCACGAAGGTGCGGGCAGCAGTTTGGGTCTGGGTCATGAAAAACGCCTCCTGGGGCGAGAAAAGTTGAGGGAACTGGAGGCGCGAACACCTCCGCTGATGTCAGAAAGTATAGGTGAAGATCACAATTTTGTAAACAGTTTTGTTTCTTTAATCATGATTTAGATTACGAGGTGACGAAATGTCATCCAAAGCGGATTTGGCCCTGTTCAGGGGGCGCGTTCTGACCCCCCATATCCCGAAACAGCCCACCTGAACAGCTTTTTTCGCAGTGCTCGGTTCTGGCCTCTCTCCAACCCCATGTCAAATGACCGTCATCCAATTAAGAACCCGATGAGGTCAACTTTTGAGGCTTGCCTCCACCGGGGAAAGACGCTTCTGCCCTGACTTGGCAGCACCGACCCTCAGTCAGAGTGACGTGACTTGCGGAGCCGTATCATGCCGGGCAGATGCTGTCTGAACTCACCCAACTTGTGACCGATGTGCGCGGCGCTTGGGCGGCGGCCATCGGCGGGCTTGACGGCCTGCTGGTGGAAGGGTACTGCCCCACCACCGCCGACCTGAACCTGCTGGTGGCCGAGCATGCCGGGCTGCTGCGGGCGGCGGGCGCCGCTTCCGACACCCTGGGCGGCGAGCAGGCACGCGAGCTGTACCTGCGCGGCGAGAGCATGAGCGTGTACCTGCTGCCGATCAATTCCGAATTCTTTTTGCTGCTTGCCCTCGACGGGCACAGCAATCTGGGGCAGGCGCGGCTGTACGGCCACGCGGCGGCCCGGACCCTGGAGGCACAACTGTGAAGCTGGGCGTGTTGCGAACCCAACCCGGCATCGTGGCCGGGGTGCTGGTCGGTCCCGACGGCCTGCCGCTGGAAATGGTGGGCGAAGGCGAGGTGCTGGCCGCCGAACTCGCCGAGCTGCGCTCCTGGATTGACCGCACGACGGACCGCCTGCAGGCCGGGCGCGTGACCCGGATGGCTTTTACCAGCGAAAAGCTCGAAGTCGTGGCCCTCGCCAGCGGCGCATACGTGCTCGGCGCCGCCGTAACGCGCGGCCTCGACACCCGGCCCATGCAGCAGGCCCTCGCCAAGCTGGCCCTGGAGGTCTTCGACCTGCCGGGCACCGAGGGCCTGTGAGCCTCGTGCCGGACCAGCCCCCGCTGCCCGACCTCTCTCCGCTGCTGGACGTGCGCGGCGTGCAGGGGGCGGGCGTGGTGGACGGCGACGGCCAGATTCTCAACATGGTCGGCAGCGGCGCGACCGACCCCACCATCGTCGCGGCGGCGCGGGCGGTCTTGCAAAGCCTGCAAGCTGCCACCGACAGCCCGAGCTGGCACGACCTGCTGCTCGACCTCGACAGCGGCCCGCTCCTGCTCATGCCCTGCGGCGCAGGGATGCTCCTCGTGCGCTTCGACGAGGTGCCAAGCCTGGGCCGCGTGCGCCTGGGCGTACGCCGGGTGCTGGCCCAGGCCCAGGCGGCGGGCGAGTAAACGGCAGGCTGCACCGACAACTGGAACCGGGCTTCTCCCAGAGGGTCGCCCGGTTCTCTTTGTTCGGTATTGAGGGCAGGGGCCAAAAAGCTGGCACCGCTTGCCAGCGAGCGGACCCGCAGAGCTGCCCGCAAAGCTGCGGAGCAGAGCATGACGCGGTGGGCGGCGCTGCTGCCCACGCCTGCCGTCCTTCGGAGACCGGCGCTGGGGCATGATACGGAGCTGAACTCTTCTTCAGAGATGTCGGAAAAGCGCCGCCATCTCTTCCGCGCCGCTCATACGGCTTTAATCCGATTCCCGAACATCCGGAAAGGCGCCGGATGCCCGCCTATCTCCTTAAAACCGTATTTTTTCCATGCGCTCCGCGCAAAATTGCGCCCGGACATGTCCGGGACTCAATTTTAAACCGTATCAGGGGTCTTTCCCGCGTCAAATGCTCTGCGTTCCCTGGTCGCGCAGCGCCCGGTTCAGGCGGTCGGCGGCCACCAGCAGCACGTCCCAGACGCCGGAAAAGGGCGGCGCGTAGGCGAGGTCCATCTGGAAGAGGTCTTCCACCTTGCCGCGTCCGTGCAGGTGCGCGGCGATCACGTCCACCCGTTTGACGCTGAGGGGGTTTTCGCCGAGCAGTTGCCCCCCCAGCAGGCGCCCGGTCCCGCGCTCGCCGGTCAGCCGGACGTGAATGGGCCGGGCGTCGGCGTAGTAGCCCGCGTGGTCGGTGCTGGTCACGTCCACGCTGACGGCGTCCAGGCCCAGCGCGGCGGCTTCGCCCTGGGTCAGCCCGGTGCGCGCCACGCCGAGGCCGAAGACCTTGAAGATGCTGGTGCCGACGATGCCGGGAAACTTGGCGTCGCCGCCCGCCATGTTGATTCCGGCGATGCGGCCCATGCGGTTGGCGGTCAGGCCGAGCGGAATGTGGACCCGGCGCCGCGTGACCCGGTGCAGGCTCTCACAGTTGTCGCCCGCCGCGTAGACGCCGTCCACGTTCGTCTGCTGCCGCACGTCCACCGCCGCCGCGCCGGTCTTGCCGAGGCGGGCCCCCGCCGCCCGCAGCAGGTCCACATTAGGTTTGACCCCCACCGCGACCACCACCACGTCGGCGCGGACCAGCCCGCCGTCCGTCTGCACACCGGTCACGCGGCCCGCCTTGCCGGTCAGGCCCTCCACGGTGGTCCCGCAGCGCACCTCCACCCCGTGCCGCTCGAGTTCGTCGAGAAGGCGGGGGCGGTACTCGGGGTCCAGCACCCGGCCCCCGACGTCCGGGCTCCGTTCCAGCAGCACAACGCTCAGACCCCGGCGGCACATGTTTTCCGCGAGTTCCAGACCGATGTACCCGCCGCCGACGATGCAGACGCGCCTGGCTCCTTTCAAACTGTCTGCGATGGCCTGCCCGTCGGGAATCTCGCGCAGCACGTGGACACCCGCGAGGTCGGTCTGCGCCCAATCTGGCCGAACCGCACTAACCCCGGTGGCGACCAACAGGCGGTCGTACGGCTCGGTGGCGGCGCGCCCCGCCGCGCGGTCCAGAACCGTGACAGTGCGTGCCCCGGCATCCACGCCCGTCACCTCATGCCCCAGCTGCACCCCGATGCCCCGGCCACGCATCTGCGCGGGCGTGCGGGCAATCAGGTCGTCCCACTCGCCCACCGCCCCGCCCAGCACGTAGGGCAGGCCGCAGGCGCCGTAGCTGATGAAGTCTCCGCGCTCAAAGACCACGATCTCGGCGTCCGGGTCAAAACGCTTGGCCCGGCTCGCCGCGCTCATTCCGGCGGCCACGCCACCCACGATCACAATTCGCATGGAGGCAGGGTAAGCGCTGAGAAGGACAAGGGTGACGCGGCGCCCGCCGCCTGTCCCAACTTAGACGGATTTCGTCCACCCGCCGGGGTGACCGGTACAGTCGGAGTCATGAGTGACGCGCTGCCCGCCCACCTGCCCCTCAACCGCGAACGCCTGATCGCGCCCGGCCCTGTGGAGGTCGCGCCGGACGTGCTGCTCGCGCTCGCGCAGCCGCAGATGCACCACCGCGCCCCGGAAGGCATCGCCAAGCTGATGGAAGCCCGCGAGAAGCTGACCCGGCTGCTGGGCGACCCCTACGACGCGGTCATTACCACCAGCAGCGGCACCGGAGCCTTCGAGGGCGCCCTGGTCAGCACCACCCCCAGCGGTGCCCGGGTGGTCAACGCCCAGGCAGGCAAATTCAGCGAGCGCTGGGGCGAGATGGCGCAGCGCTTTGGCTACGACACCCGCATCGTCGCCAAACCCTGGGGCGAGATGCTCGACCCCGGCGAAGTGGCCGACGCCTGCAAAGGCGCGCACACGCTCACCATCACCCACAGCGAGACGAGCACGGGAGCGCTGCACGACCTCGGGGCGATTGCCGCAGCTGCCAAAGCGCAAAACCCCGACCTCATCATCATCGCCGACTGCATCACGTCCTACGGCAATGCCGAGTTGCGCCCCGCCGCCTGGGGGGTGGATGTGGTGGTGTCCGGCAGCCAGAAGGGCACCGCGACCCCGCCCGGCCTGGGCTTCGTGCTGTTTTCGCCGGACGTCCAGGCCCGGATGATCAAGAACACGCCGCACGGCTTTTACCTCGACATGACCCGCGAACTCGCTGGGCAGAAGGCCGGAAGCACGCCGCAGACCCCCGCCATCAACCTGATCTACGCCCTTTCGGTCGCGCTTGACCGCTCCCTGAGGGTGCCGCTCGAAGTGCTGTGGGCAGAGCAGCGCCGCAAGACCGACGCCCTCATTGCGGCGGGCACGGCCCTCGGCGCCCCCGCCTGGGCTGCCCGTCCCAGTGCCGCCGTCGCCGTGCTGCGCGCGCCCCAGGGTCTCGGCGGCAAACAGATCGCCGCCCGCCTTGCGGAGATGGGCCAGCGGGCGCTTCCCGGACAGGCCCCGCACGAAGACACCGTGTTCCGCCTCTCCACGATGGGCTACGCCGACCGCTACGACGCCCTGGGGATCGCCGGAATGCTGGAAGACTGCTTTGCCAGCCTCGGTGTCTCGTTCGAGCGCGGCGCGGCCGTGCAGGCGGCCTGGGACGTGTTGAGATATTGAGAACGCGGTATGTCCGTATCACCTGCCGACAAGCCACATTCCCTTTGCCATGCGCTATGGGCCATAAGCTCTGAACAGCCTCTTCATGGCTCATGGCCCATAGCTCAGAGCCGATCGGCACAGCAGGCTCGATACCAACTTTGCACGTTATCAATAAGAGAAACAGGCGGCTGGGGGCGAGCCTTACAGCTCAGGCCCCCAGCCGCCCAAAGGAAAAACGGTCGCCGAGGCGACGCTCGGGCTTCAGTCTAGCACCGAGATGCCCGCCGAGCGCACCCGGTCGCGCACACCGCTTAGCCCCTCGCCCCCGACGCGCAGCACGAAGCGGCGGTTGCCCCCGGGTCCGTCCATGTCATAGGTCGCCACGCTGAGGATGTTGCTGGGCTGCACGGCCTGCGCGGCGCGCTCCAGGCTGCCGGGCACGTCGGGCATGTCGATTGTCAGGCGCTGGCCGCCCTCGTTCATCCCGAGGATGGTGGTAAAGGCGCGAATGATGTCCGAGGTGGTGATGATGCCCGTCATCTGCCCCTGGGCGCCCACGACCGGCAGGCCGCCGAACTTGTGCTCCTGCATCCGCAGGGCGGCGTCTTCCATGTACTCGTCTTCCTGCGCGGTGATGACCGGGCGGCCCATGATTTCTTCCACGGTCAGCTTGCTCAGCAGGTAGTTGAGTTCCCACACGCTCAGGGTGGTGGCCTTGCTGGGCATGGCGTCCTTGAGGTCCTTGCGGGTGGTGATCCCGACGAGTTTGCCGTCACGCAGCACCGGCAGGCGCCTGACCCGGCGCTCGCTGATCAGCTTGAGGGCGTCCATCACAGGCGTATCCGGCGTGACCGTTACCGGGTCACGCGTCATCCAGTCGCGTACGAGCATGAAAGGAGTTTAGCGCCACATTCGCCTTTTGCCCTCCCCCTCTCCGGAAGCCATGTCTCCGAAAGCCGTGTCTCCGGAAGCTGACGGCGAAATGACGGCCCCCCGCAAACAACTGTGAATCGCTTCATTCGGCTCAGAAAAAGTCGTGCTAGCGTCGCAGTCATGAAGATCACCGCCAAGGCGCTCGCGCCCGTTGCCCTCGCTGCCGCGTTCGGATTCGGTACCCTCGCCCCCCATGCCCAGACCCCGGCCCAGAAGGTCGGTTTCGTGAACGTGGACGCCCTCTTTGCCGCCCACCCCGGCAACAAGGACGTTCTGGCGATGAGCGAAAGCCTGAACAAGGACGCCGCGCTGACCGACACGGTCAACAAGCTCCGGGCCATCGACGCCAAGGGCGCGAGCGCCACGGCCGCCGAAAAGCAGCAGCGTGAAACCCTGCTCGCCACCTACAACGCCAAGACCAAGGCCCTGAACGACAAGACCGCCCAGGTCGAAACCGCCATCGACAAGTCGCTGAACGACTACGCCAAGGCCAACGGCTTTTCCGTCATCATGGACCGCGCCATTGCCCAGCAAAGCGGCCTGGTCATCTACGCCGACTCCAGCACCGACCTGACCGACGCCGTCAAGAAGACCATCAAGTAATCCACGCGCCCCCGCCCGGCGGGGACAGGTGCCGCCCGCTTCAGTTCGCGTCTTTCCTGCCCCCGGTTTGCGGGGGTTTCGTTTTGTCCGGCTGATACGGATTCCGCTTAATTCCTGCACAGTCGGGAAAGCGCCGCCTGTGCATCCATATCGCAGAATCCGTATTTTTTCCTACTCGCATCCGCTCGGATTGAATCTGAAACTACCAGATTCAATCGGAATCCGTATGATACGGCCCTCAAAGGAAGTCACCATGAAGTTTGAACGTACCCTGCTGCTGCTTCCCCTGTTTCTGCTCACCACGGTTTCCCAGGCCCAGACGAAAAATACCCGCGTAGGATTTGTCAACGTGCAGAAGGTCGTGGCGGCCGTGCCCGGCGGCGGCCCTTACCTCGACCTGCGCAAGCGGGTAGACACCGACCTCGCCAAACGCGAGGCGAACATCCGGCAACTGACCCTCAAGGCCAACCGCACCCGCACCAAGGCCGACACCGACGCCCTGAAAAAGGCCCAGCAGAGCTACGCCAACGCCCAGAAGAACTACCAGTCCCGCCTGGCGCAGGCGTTCAAGCCCATCGGCAAGCGGGTGGACAGCACCATCGCTGCCGTCGCCAAGAGCAGCGGCTTCGGCGTGGTCCTCGACACCGAGGTGGCGGCCCGCTCCAAGCTGGTCGTGTACGCCAACGTCGCCAAGACCGACCTGACGCCCGCCATCCTCAAGGCGCTGAAGAAGTAATACGGATTCCGATTGAATCTGGTAGTTTCAGATTCAATCCGACTTGCAAAGCTGCGCAGCAGAGCGGATGCGAGTAGGAAAAAATACGGATTCTGCGATATGGATGCACAGGCGGCGCCTTCCCAACTGTACAGGCCCGACTGTGCAGGAATTAAGCGGAATCCGTATAACCAGAGGCATAGAGCGGCGGCCCGGCGGGAGAGGTGCCGGGCCGCCGCTCTATGCCTTTACAGACTGCGGGGGTCGATCCAGCCGCGCTTGATGCCGTGCAGCACGGCCTCGGTGCGGCTGCCCACACCCAGCTTGGAAAAGATGTTGGCGAGGTGGACCTGCACGGTGCGCGGGCTGATGTCGAGGTCTCGGGCGATTTCCTTGTTGGTGCGCCCGCTGGCGGCCACCCGCAGCACCTCGAGTTCGCGGGGGCTGAGGTCGTCTTCGGGGGGGGTGGGGTTCGAGGCCACGCTGAAGCGCTCCAGCACCTTGCGGGCAATGGACGGGTGCAGTGCACTTTCGCCCGCCGCCACCGCCCGCACCGCGCCGAGCAGGTCGTCCTCGCTGGCGTTTTTCAGCAGGTAGCCCGCCGCGCCCGCTTCGAGCAGCGCGAAAACATAAGCGTCGTCGTCGTAGCTGGTCAGCACCAGCACGCCCACGCCCGGCTGCTCGGCCTTGATCGCCTTGGTCGCCTCGATGCCGTTCATGCCTGGCATGGACACGTCCATCAGGATCACGTCGGGGGTCAGGAGCCGGGCCTGCGCGAGCGCCTCCTCGCCGCTGCCCGCTTCGCCCACCACGCGCAGGTCGGCCTCGCCCTCGAGCAGTTCGCGGGTGCCCTTGCGCACCACCGGGTGGTCGTCCACCAGCAGCAGGGAAATGGGCCGGACCGGACCGGGGGCGTCATTGTCGGTGTGGAGCATGGGGGCAGCATAACGGGGCTTCAAAGAAAAACCACCCTGCACGCGGCAAGGTGGTCTGATTCAAGGGCGGTCTCAGCTCTTGGTGAGGTTTTTCCAGAGCGTTCCGGCCTGGGAAAAGCCGTACATCGGGTTGTAGTTCTCGGTATTCACGCCGCCGATATTGTCGCGGTAGACCGAGTAACCCACCCCGCCCGGCATCAGGATGTACAGCGCCTGCTCCTGGGCACGCTCGGCGATCTGCCGGTACAGGGCGTTGCGCTTTTGCTCATCGGTGGTGCTGCGGGCCTCGGCGATCCAGCCGTCGATCTGCGCGTCCTTGGCGTTGATGCGCGGCGCGTAGTAGCCGCTGGAGGAGTAGAAGGTGTTGACGAAGTTGTCCGGGTCGGCGTAATCGGGCGCCCAGCTCGTGACCACCATCGCCTCGGTGCCTTCGCCGCTGGCCTTGATGATTTCGCTCCATTCCTTGGCGACGACGTTGACCTTGAACTTGGGGTTCAGGCCCTCAATGTTGCGCTTGAGCATTTCCATGGCGGTCTGCATGCCCCGGCTGCCCGCGCGGTAGGACACGTTGAGGGTAAAGCCCTGGTCCCAGACCTGACCGTTCCAGGCTTTCTGGAAGGCCTGCTTGGCGGCGTCGAGGTCGAACTTGGCGCCCGGCACGCTCGCGTCGTACCCGGGGAAGGAATCGGGCAGCAGGAAGTTGCGCTCGGTGCCCTTACCACGCTGCACTTCCTGGATGTACGACGGCACGTCGAAGGCGGCCACGAAGCCCCGGCGCACGTCCACGTCACTGAAGAAGTTGGCGGGAATGCCCTGACCGTCGAGCTTGCCGCTGCCGATCTGCTGCTGCTCCTGCCCGGCCTTGACCTTGATGTTCTGGTTCATGCTCAGGCCGGTGGCGGTGGTGTCGGGCAGGTCGTCGAGGACCGCCACGCCGGGCTTGCCCTTGAGCTGCGTTTCCACGATTTCGCGCCCGCCCGTCTCGATGAAGTCGGCGTCGCCCTTCAGGAAGGCCTGAATGCGGGCTGCCGGCTCGGGCACCTTCTGGATAATCACGTTCTGGATGCTGGGCTTGTCGCCCCAGTACCCGTCGAAGGCGACGGCAGCCACCGAGGTCGCGTCCTTCTTGAGCAGCTTATACGCGCCGGTGCCGCTGGGGTCGTTCGCCAGCGGGCTGCCGATCAGGTCCTTGCCCACCGCGTCCTTCCAGGTGGCTTCGGTGCCGTCCCACTCGCCGATTTTCTTGGCGTGCTCGCTGTCCACGATGCCCTGGCCGATGTAGGCGAGCTTGGACAGGAACGCCGGGTCGATCTTGGGCAGATTGAACACCAGCGTCTCACCGTCGCACTTCACGGCGTCGGTGATTTTCTCCCAGGTCACCGACTGGTCGTCGTTGGCGTTGCTGGCGGTGCCGAGCAGCGACTCGGACAGGAACCAGTTGCCGCTGTCGGCGGTGTTGGTCACGAGGTTGCGCCGGAAGGTGTACTCGGCGTCCTTGCACTCGAAGGGGTTGCCGCTGTGGAACTTCACGCCTTCGCGCAGGGTGAAGCGGTACTCGCGCCCGTCGTCGCTCTGCTCCCACTCGGTCGCCAGCAGGGGCTGAAGTTCACGGATGGAGTTGCCCTGGTAGCCCAGAAGCGTCTCGTACAGGTTTTCCACGACCTGACCGCTGGCGGTGTCGTAGGTGGTGCCGGGGTCGAGGGTGGGAATGTCGGCCGATTCCTGCACGACCAGGGTGTTCAGGTTCTTGCCCGACGTGGTGGTCGTGGTGGTCTGCTCGGTCGAAGTCTGCTCGGTTGAGGTCTGGGCATCCGCGCTCTGGGTCTGCTCGGTGGTCGTGGTGGTCGTTTTGGTCTCGCTCTTGCAAGCCGAAAGACTCAGGGCGAGCGTGGCAAGCGCCACAGCACCAAGGGGTCGGGAAAGTCTGGTCATGAGAACACCTCGAAAGAGAACTAAAAAGCGAAACGGACCCGGTCCGTCGCGGCGGCGAACATGGCGCTCAAGCAGCTACACGTCTTCCCACCGCTAAAAACACGAGGGTCACCCTAAGCCCGCCAGATGAGTAAGAAGTAACAAAAAACGCAAGGCTGGCCCGTCTCCCCGTCAGAAACGGGGCAAAGCCGCCCGAATGCAATCCGCTCCACATCTGCCTTGAGTGTTCTCATGTAAAGTTTTCTGATGACCGATACTGCCAAAGCCAACACTGCCACCCCGGACGCTTACGCCGACCTGCCGCTGCCCGCTTCCTTCATCCTGCGCGGTACGGCGGCGGGCGGCACCCTGCGACTGGTGGGCATCGAGGCGTCGCACGTCGTGGAAGAAGCGCGGCTGCGGCACGGCCTGAGCAAGACGGCGACGGCGGCGCTGGGGCGCACGCTGGCGGCCTCGGCGCTGCTGGCGGCAGTGCTGGGCAAGCGCACCGACTCGCGGGTGACGGTGCGGGTAGACGGCGGCGGGCCGGTGGGCTGGATCGTGGCCGAGGGCAGCACCGACGGGCGCCTGCGCGGGTATGTCCGGCACCCGGACGCCGACCTGCCCCTGCGCGAGAGCGACGGCAAACTCGACGTGCGCGGCATCGTGGGCGTGGACGGCGAACTGGCCGTCACCCGGCTGCTCGAAAACGGCGAACCCTACACCGGCAGCGTGCGCCTGCGCAGCGGCGAAATCGCCGAGGACGTGAGCCTCTACCTGGGGTCGTCCGAACAGATTCCCAACGCGGTGCTGCTCGGCGTGTACGAGGAAGGGGGCCGGGTCGCCCACGCGGGCGGGCTGCTGATTCAGGCCATGCCCGGCGTGACCGACGAAACGCTGGCGCGGCTGGAAGCCAACATCGCCGCGCTGGGCATGCTGACCGACCAGCTCCGCGCCGGGGGGCTGCTCGGGGCGATGCAGGGGGCCGCCGAGGGCCTGGACCTGCAACTGGCGACCGAGGCGCAACCCGCCCGCCTTTCGTGCCGCTGCTCGCGCGAAAGGGCCGCCGACAGCCTGAAATTCTTCGGTGCCCAGGAGCGGCAGGAGATGATCGACGCGGGCGGCCAGGAAGTGCTGTGCCACTGGTGCGGCGAGGCCTACCGGCTCTCCCCCGACGAGATCGCGGCGCTCGACGACGGCGAGACGCGGGCGCGGGCGTAAGCGCAGGTGTTCCGAGGGGGCCGGGGGTGAATCTCCTGGCTCCGTTTTTCTGCCGCTCTCGCCCACCCGCCTGCGGTGGCAGCATACGGATTCCGCTTCATTCCTGCACAGTCGGGAAAGCGCCGCCTGTGCATCCATATCGCGGAATCCGTATTTTTTCCTACTCGCATCCGCTCGGATTAAATCTGAAACTACCAGATTCAATCGGAATCACCTCGGGTGCGGCGAGGTTCGCGGTAGTGGGAAGGAAAAAATGCCGTGCAGAGCGCGGGAGCGGTCTCCGCCTTCCAGTCCTGCCCTCGTCATCGCGTGGATGTCCCCCCTCGCCGGATAGATTTCACTTCCGACCGCTTTCCACAGCGCCGAGCAAAAGGTCCCCCACAACATGGTTTGGGCCTCGGTTGAACACTCATTTGCCGCCGCACCCGAGGTGAATCCGTATAATACCTTCATGAAGGCGAAGGGCTGGGCCGTGATGCTGGTGCTGGTGGGGTTGGGACTGGGCGCGACCGTCCTGCGGGATCAGGTGCCGCTGGGGGGCGCCCGCAGCCCGGCGCCCACGTCCACTTCGGCGAGCGGCCCAGCCGCCGAAGCAGGCGCGCGGCTGCAAAACGAGCAGAACACCATCGAAATCGTGCAGAAATACGAGCCGGGACTGGTCTTTATCTCCACCGAGGAGCGGGTGGCGAGCCAGGACCCCTTCGGCTGGATGACCGATCAGGGCCAGGGCGAGGTGCAGCGCGGGCTGGGCAGCGGGTTTTTCGTCAATTCGGCGGGCGACATCCTGACCAACTACCACGTGGTCGCCGGGGCAGACGGCGGGGCCGCGGACCGCATCCAGATTCGGCTGCTGGGGGGCACGGAAACGCTGGACGCGCAGGTCATCGGGCTGGCGCCGCAGTACGACCTCGCCCTGCTGCGTGCTCCTGACCTGAAGCCCGCCGACATCCGGCCCATTCCGCTGGGCGACAGCGACCGGCTGGCCGTGGGCCAGAAGGCGGTGGCGATGGGTGCGCCCTTCGGCCTGGAATTCAGCGTTTCCGAGGGCATCGTGAGTGCCACCTCGCGCCAGATTCCCATCGGATTTTCGGCGGGGGGAGAAGGTATCACGCAGCGGGCCATCCAGACCGACGCGGCCATCAACCCCGGCAACTCGGGCGGGCCACTGCTGGGCAGCGACGGGCGGGTCATCGGCATC
Organism: Deinococcus wulumuqiensis R12; assembly: GCF_011067105.1. Classification (NCBI taxonomy): domain Bacteria; kingdom Thermotogati; phylum Deinococcota; class Deinococci; order Deinococcales; family Deinococcaceae; genus Deinococcus; species Deinococcus wulumuqiensis. Next base: position 1,461,074 of record NZ_CP049357.1, read on the forward strand.
AACACCCAGATCTACTCGCCCAGCGGTCAGGCGGGCGCGGCCCAGAGCGCGGGGGTGGGCTTCGCCATTCCCATCAACACCGCCCGCAACCTGCTGCCCCGCTTGCAGGCGGCAGGCGGACAGATGGTCTACGCGCCGCGTGTGGGCATTGAGCCCGGGATTCTGGTGCGGGGCCGGGGCGGCGTGCTCGCGCTCGGGCTGGGGATGCTCGACCCGCAGGGCAAGCGGGCGGCGGGGCTGCCCGACACCGGCCTGCTGATCGGCGGGGTGGCGCCGGGTGGCGCGGCGGCGCGGGCGGGGCTGCGCGGGGGCGGCCCTCCCCAGGACCTCCCCGGCGGGGGCCAAATCCAGCTCGGCGGCGACGTGATCGTGCAGGCCGCCGGGCAGCCGGTGGACGCCCTCGAAGACCTGCAAGCCGTGCTGCTCGACAAGAAGGTGGGCGACCGGGTCACGCTCAAGGTGGTGCGGGGCGGGCAGACGCGGGACGTGACGCTCACCCTCGACGAGTCGGCCTTTCAGTGATGTCGGGTCAGTGATGTCGGGGCTGGGCACGGCTGTCGGGGCGCAGGTCTGGGCACAGCTTCAGCCGCAGGACCGGGCGTGGCTGCGCGACCTGGCCCGCCGAGCCGGGCCGGGCACCGAACTGGCACTCGTCGGCGGGGCCGTCAGAGACGCGCTGCTGGGACAGACACCGCTCGACCTCGACATTGTGGTGTCGGACATCGCGCTGCCGGACATTACGGTGCCGGACATTGCGGTATCGGGCGGGACGGGCAGCGACGTGCAGGCGCTGGCGCAGGCGAGCGGGCTGCCGTTCGTCTACCACCCGGCGTTCGGGAACGCCACGCTGACCCTGCCCGACGGACGCGGCGCCGATCTGGTGCGGGCGCGGCGCGAAACCTACCCGCAGCCGGGGCACAACCCGAGGCCGCTGCCGGGCAGCCTGCCCGACGATCTGCGCCGCCGCGACTTCGGAATCAACGCGCTCGCCCTGCGGCTGTCGGCGGATGGCCCGCCCGAACTGCTCGACGTGGTGGGGGGGCTGGGCGACCTGCAACGCCGGGAACTGCGGCCCCTGCATGGCCGCTCCTTTCATGAGGACGCCAGCCGACTGGTGCGGGCGGCCCGGCTCGCGGCGCGGCTGAAGTTGTGCGCGGCGCCGGAGCTGCGGGCGCAGGTGCCCGACGCCCTCGCGCAGGCGGAGCGCACCCCCCGGCTGTGGGCCGAGCTGAAACTGCTGCTCGCCGAACCGCGCCCGGGACAGGCGGCCCGCGTGCTGGACGACTGGGGCGCGGGGGCACTGCTGCCGGGCTTCCCCCTGCTGGAGACGCTCGACGCCCGGCAGGACGCAGGGAGTCCGGTGCTGCCCATCACCTACGCGGCGGCGGTCCTGTCGGCGGCCCCCGACCCGTCCGTCCTTGCCGGGCGACTGGGGGTGGGGGAGCGCCCGGCGGCGCTGCTCGCACGGGCGCTGTCGGACAGTTCTTTTGCGCCGGGCACACCGGAGCGGCAACTGCGCGAGGTGTTGCGCCCGGACAGCTACCCGCCGCTCACGGGCCGCGAGGTGCTGGCGCTCGGCGTAGCGCCGGGGCCGCAGGTGGGGAAGGCTCTGGCGCACCTCGCCGGATTGCGTCAGGCAGGAGCGGTGCGCTCCCCCGATGAGGAGCGGGCGGCGTTGCGGGCTTATCTGGCCCAACCCTCGACCCAGGCTTCAGCACAACCCAGCCCCCGAAGCGGCCCGAACCCCAAGGCGAACTGAACCCGGTGAACCCGGCGCTTCATGTGGATGGCCCTACAATGGTCCGAATATGGGTCTGATTTCCCTGCTGCAAGTGAGTCCGCTCGCCTTCGCCATCACGGCGCTGGCGCTGGTGCTGTCGCTGACCGTTCACGAATTTGCACACGCTTACGCGGCTGACCGCCTGGGGGACCGCACCCCGCGCAGTTACGGGCGGGTCACGCTCAACCCGCTCAAGCACCTCGACCCGCTCGGCACGCTGCTGCTGCTGTTCGTGGGCTTCGGTTTCGCCCGCCCGGTGCCGATCAATCCGCGCAACCTGGGGCGCTGGGGCACGCTGTGGGCCACCGCCGCCGGGCCGCTGAGCAACCTGCTGATCGCGCTGGTCTGCGCCGCGCTGATCGCCTTCGTGCCGGTGTCGACGCTGTTCGGCGTCGTGCTGAGCACGGTGCTGAGCATCAACGTGGTGCTCGCCGTCTTCAACCTGCTGCCGATTCCGCTGCTCGACGGCAGCCGCATCCTCGGCTCGCTGGTGCCCTCGCTGGGCCGCAGCCTGGCGCAGTTCGAGGCCCAGCCCTTCTCCTTCCTGATCGTGATGGTCTTCATCTACGCCCTGAGCGGTCAGATCGGCAGCCTGATCGGTCAGGTGCAGCGCTGGGTGCTGGGGCTGGTCGGCGCCTGATCCGGGATGGCAGGGAGCGAAGGAGAGCAGGCATAAAAGGCGTTCTGCTGGCTCCGTTCTCTCTCCGGAACGCTCGGCCCGGCTGAAGAATGGCGGCATCCAACTTGGACAACATGGCTTCATACGGATTCCGATTGAATCTGGTCGTTTCAGATTCAATCCGACTTGCAAAGCTGCGCAGCAGAGCGGATGCGAGTAGGAAAAAATACGGATTCTGCGATATGGATGCACAGGCGGCGCTTTCCCGACTGTGCAGGAATTAAGCGGAATCCGTATCAGAAGGAAGCAAGAAGCCGCCGCCGGGCCTGGGCTTTACCTTGCGTTAAGGTAAGAACCCCGCAGGAGAGGTGGCGGCAGAGTCCAGGGCAATGTCGCCCCTCACCGCTTCACCTCGCGCCCGCCCGCCGACGACCTTCACGGCGCTCTATTTTCAGTTGCTGGCGCTCACGATTCTCTGGAGCACCTCGCTGGCGGCCTCTCCCAACTATCTGGCGACCCTGCCGCTGTGGTTGCCGCTGCTGCTGGTCGCGCTGTTTTACCGCTGGATTCCGCCCAGGCTGGAAGAGGGGATGCGGCTGGCCCTGACCGGTCTGCACCTGCTGCTGCTTGCCGGGGTCAACGCCTGGCAGTACTGGATGCCGCAGGACGACCTGAGCAGCCGCTCGGGATTCGCGCTGCTGCTGCTGGCGGGGCCGATCACGAGCATGGCCTGGAGTTTTCTGTTCGTGGACCGTCCCCGGTTGGGGCAGGCGCTAACGCTGACGCTCGTGGGGCTGTCGAGCCTGCTGGTGGGGCAGTGGGCGCGGCCCACCGGCAACGAGCCGGGGCTGGCGCTGATCATGTTGCTGAGCTGTGTGGTGGGCGGTCTGTTCGGCCAGCAGACGATTCGTTTGCAGCGACAGGCCCAGCGCAGTGCACAGGATGCCCAGCGCGACCCGCTGACCGGCCTGCTCAATCGCCGCGCCTTCGACGAGGCGGCGCGGCAGGCTGCCCAGAGCGGCGTCCTGGCGCTGCTGGACCTGGACCATTTCAAGGCGATCAACGACCAGCACGGCCACACCGCCGGGGACCGGGTGCTGCGCGGTGTGGCCGACGTGCTGCTCGACCACCTGCCCGCCGGCAGCTCGGCGTACCGCTGGGGCGGCGAGGAGTTCGCCCTGCTGCTGCCTGGCCTGTTTCCCGCCGAAGCCGAAGACCTGCTCGACAGCGTGCGGCAAGAAGTGCAGGTGCGCAGTTTCGCCGGGGGCACCCACGTCACCCTCAGCGCCGGCCTGGGCCAGTATGTGATGCCCGAACACTTGCCCGGTATCTTTGCCGAGGTGGACGCCGCCCTGCTCGCCGCCAAACGCGCCGGGCGCAACCGGGTGATGCACGTGGCGGGCCAGCCACCCCAAGCCTGAGCAGGGGCGCACACGAACAGGACCGCCCCAGCGAGGAGGCGGCCCTTTTGCTCTAGAGCATTTGACAAAAAGACGCAACGTCTTTTTGGCGAGCGGACTGGGACAGCTCGCAGAGAGCGAGTGCAAAACACTGAGCAGGGCGGCCTTGCAAAGCTGCGCAGCAGACTGGGACAGCTCCGCAGGAGAGAATGGAGTGATGCGGGGTGCCGTTCCGCGCATCACGTAATTCGGAGAACTGCTCTAAGAGAGGCTTACGGGTGTGGGCTTACGGGTACAGCCCGCGCAGCGCCCGCGCTTCGAGAACGCGGGTGCAGGCGACGATGTAGACGGCGGTGCGCAGGGTCACGCCGTGCTTTTCCTTCACGTCCCAGAGGCTCTGGAAGGCTTCGCGCATGATGCGGTCGAGGCGGGCGTTGATCTCGTCTTCGGTCCAGAAGAAGCTGGAGAAGTCCTGCACCCACTCGAAGTACGACACGCTCACGCCGCCCGCGTTGGCGAGCACGTCGGGCACGACGGTCACGCCCTTTTGCGCGAGCAGGTCGTCGGCGGCCGGGATGGTGGGGCCGTTGGCGCCTTCCACGACCAGCTTGGCCTTGATTTTGTCGGCGTTTTGCAGGGTGATCTGCTTTTCCAGCGCCGCCGGAATCAGCACGTCGCAGTCCACCGACCAGAATTCGTCTTTCTGGACTTCCTCGGTGCCTTCCAGACCCGTGATTCTGCCGGTCTGTTTGAGGTGCGCCAGCGCCTTGCCGGGGTCGATGCCCGCCGCGCTGTAAACAGTGCCGGTCACGTCCTGAATGGCGACGATCTTGGCGCCGTGCTGGTGGAAGATGCGGGCGGCGGCCTCGCCCACGTTGCCGAAGCCCTGCACGGCGATGCGGGCACCTTCCAGCGGCATCCCGAGCTTGCTCATCGCCTCGGCGCCGGTCACGAACACGCCGCGCCCGGTCGCGTCGGCGCGGCCCAGCGAGCCGCCCAGCGACACGGGCTTGCCGGTCACCACGCCGGTCGCCGTGCGGCCCACGTTCATGGAGTAGGTGTCCATCATCCAGGCCATCGTCTGCGGGCCGGTGTTCACGTCAGGCGCGGGGATGTCCTTTTCCGGCCCGATGATGAGGCCGATTTCGGTGGTGTAGCGCCGGGTCACGCGCTCGAGTTCGCCCTGGCTGTACTTGCGCGGGTCGAGGCGGATGCCGCCCTTGCCGCCGCCGTAAGGCAGGTTGACGGCGGCGTTCTTGATGGTCATCCACGCCGAGAGCGCCATCACTTCGCTGAGGGTCACGTCCTGGTGGTAGCGCACACCCCCCTTGGCCGGACCGCGCGAGGTGTTGTGCTGCACGCGGTAGCCCTCGAAGTGGGCCACGGTGCCGTCGTCGAGGTGGACCGGCACGTCCACCACCAGAATCCGCTTGGGGCGCTTGAGGGTCTCGACCCAGTAGGCGAGCTTGCCAAGGTAGGGGGTCACGCGGTCCACCTGCTCCAGATAGATCTCGTAGGGACCGATGTTGTTGGGGTCGAGGTAGCTGGGGATTTCGTGCCGGGCGCCGGACTGCGCGGTGGGCTGGTCGGTGGTGGTCATAACAGACTCCTGAAAGAGAGGAAACGCAGGGGTACGGGGAAAAAGCTCGGGCTTACGGGTACACGCCGCGCATGACCGTCGCGTTGTGCAGGCGGCCCAGGGCCACCGCGTAGGCGGCGGTGCGCAGGTCGGTGTCGCTGGCCTCGGCAAAGGCGAGCACGGTATCGAGCGCGGCGTTCACGCGGGCGTCGATGGCCGCTTCGATTTCGGTTTCGGTCCAGAAGAAGTTGCTGGCGTCCTGCACCCATTCGAGGTAGTTCACGACAATGCCGCCGATGCTCGCCACCACGTCGGGAATCACCTGTACGCCCTGTCCGGTCAGGAAGCGCTCGGCTTCGGGCAACACGGCGCGGTTGGTCGCCTCGACCACGTAGCGGGCGCGAACGGCGTGGGCATTGCCCGCGTTCACGGCGCCGTAGTCGTAGGCGAGGACCAGCACGTCCACATCGAGTTCGACCAGTTCCTGGGGGGTGATGTCGGTGGCGAACCCGCCCAGGCTGCCCGAGGCCGCGTGGTGGGCTTCGAGGGCAGTCAGGTCCAGGCCGGAGCTGGCATAGGTCGCACTTTCCTGCTCGCTGCCCGCGTGGTCGCTCAGGGCCACCACCAGGGCGCCCTGCTCGGCGAGCAGTTGCGCGGCGCGGCGGGCCACGTCACCGTAGCCGAACACCGCCACCCGCGCCCGCTGCAGGGGCACCCCGGCGTCTTGCAGCACGCGGGCGGTCACCAGCGCGGCGCTGCGGCCCCGGGCGTCCTTGCTGCCGTAGCTGCCGCCGAGGGGCAGCGGCTTGCCGACGACCACGCCGTTGGTCGTTTCGCCGGTGTTCTCGTTGTAGGCGTCGAGCGCCCACGCCATCACCTGCTGGTCGGTGCCCACGTCGGGCGCCAGAATGTCCTCGTTCTTGCCGATGAGTTCCACCAGTTCCGAGGTAAAGCGCCGGGTCAGGCCCTCGAGTTCGTGTGGGCTGAGGGTCGCCGGGTCCACGTCCACGCCGCCCTTCGCGCCGCCGAGCGGCAGGTCGGCCACCGCCGCCTTGAGGGTCATGATGGCCGCGAGCACCTCGCATTCGTGGGCGGTCATGCCGGCCTTGTACCGCACGCCGCCCATGCTGGGGCCACGCGCCGTGGAATGAACCGTGCGGTAACCACGGAACATCCGCACCTGGCCGTCGTCCATCCGCACCGGCAGGTTGATGCTCACCGTGCGTTTGGGATACTTGAAATAGGCGAGGGACTGGTCGGTCACCTCGGTGTAGGGCAGGGCCTGCTGAAGCTGCTCAATCAGCCCCTGCCAGTTGAGTCCGGTCGCCCGCATAGGGTCACTCTCCTTGACACTTGCTCAAAATAGTTTTGGCGTATCTGAGGATACAGGGATAGACAACTGACGCCACCCCCTGCCCGTCCATGTCCTCACTGCCTGGACGTTTTTCTGCCGTCTGGACCGGGTTCAAGAAAGCGCCGGAGACTTCTCCTGCACTTCCCCGAACATCAGACATGACCTCGAACATCAGACATAACTAGAGCAGTTCTCCGAATTACGTGATGCGCGGAACGGCACCGCGCATCCCTCCATTCTCCGCCCTGCTCAGTGTTTTGCACTCGCTCCGCTCGCCAAAAAGACGTTGCGTCTTTTTGTCAAATGCTCTAGGCAGAGCCTTGACGCGCCCGGCCCCGGCCTCCGGTCGGCTCATACGGATTCCGATTGAATCTGGTCGTTTCAGATTCAATCCGACTTGCAAAGCTGCGCAGCAGAGCGGATGCGAGTAGGAAAAAATACGGATTCTGCGATATGGATGCACAGGCGGCGCTTTCCCGACTGTGCAGGAATTAAGCGGAATCCGTATCAGTACGCCATGACCTTCTTGATGGCCCTGGCCACCCGCAGCGGGCCAGGGCGGTAGAGGTCTTCGATGGCGGTAAAGGGCGGATAGGGCGCGTCGAAGCCGGTCACGCGCACGATGGGCGCTTGCAGGAATTCGATGGCTTCCTCGGCAATGTTGGCCGAAATTTCGGAGTGGAATCCGGCGGTGCGGGGTGCCTCGGTGACGATGACCACGCGGCCCGTCTTTTCCACGCTTGCCAGAATGGTGCCCAGGTCGAGCGGCACCAGGGTGCGCAGGTCGATGACCTCCACGCCGATTCCCGCTTGAGCGGCGGCTTCGGCGGCCTTCTGGCACACTTCCACCATGCCGCCGTAGCAGATCACGGTCACGTCGTCGCCCGGCTTCACGATGCGGGCCTTGCCGATGGGCAGCGTGTAGTGGCCGGTCTGCACGTCTTCCTTGAGCGAGCGGTACATCTTGATGCTCTCGAAGAAAAAGACCGGGTCGGGGTCGTCAATGGCGGCGAGCAGTAGGCCCTTGGCGTCGCTGGGCGTGCTCGGAATCACGACCTTGACGCCGGGGGTGTGGGCCAGAATCGCCTCGGGGCTGTCGGCGTGCTGCTCGGGGGTATGCACCCCGCCGCCGTAGGGCGCACGAATCACCATCGGCAGGTGGTAGCGGCTGCGGGTGCGGTGGCGGTAGCGCCCCAGGTGCGAAAGAATCTGGTCGAGCGCGGGGTACAGGAAGCCCGCGAACTGAATTTCGGCCACCGGCTTCAGGCCCGCCAGCCCCATGCCGATGCCCATGCCCACGATGCCCGCCTCGGCCAGCGGGGTGTCGAACACGCGCTCTACGCCGTGCTTGCGTTGCAGGCCGTCGGTGGCGCGAAACACGCCGCCCATCACGCCCACGTCTTCCCCGAAGATGCACACGTCGGGGTCACGGGCAAGGGCGATGTCCAGCGCGTCGTTGATGGCGGCGACCATCGTCATGGTTCTGGTGGTCACGGTTTCGGTGGTCATGGTTCTGGGGTCTGCGGCAACAGCGGTCATGCGAACACCTCGGTAGGGGCAAAGAAGGAAACCTGAGCCATCGGCCATCGGCCATCTGCCTTCCGCCCCCTCACACTTCCTCCAGCAACTCGGCCCGCTGCCGCACGAGCTGCGGCGTCGGCTCGGCAAAGACGTGCTCCAGAATCTCGGCGGGCTGGGGGTCGGGGTAGCTGTCGGCCTCGGCCAGCGCCGCCTCGAACTCCTCGGCGACTTCCTGTTGCAGCGCGGCGTCGCTCTGTTCGGTCAAGATCCCCTCGGCCAGCAGGTGCTGTTGCAGGCGCAGCAGCGGGTCTTTTTCGTCCCAGCCCGCCGTGTCCTCGTCGGTGCGGTAACGGGTGGGGTCGTCGGCCACCGTGTGCGGCTTGACGCGGTAGGTCACGGTTTCGATGAGGGTGGGGCCTTCGCCCCGGCGGGCGCGTTCCACGGCTTCACGGGTCACATGCCACGTCGCCAGCACGTCGTTGCCGTCCACCCGCACGCCGGGAATGCCGTAGCCCAGGGCGCGGTGGCTGAGGTTGGTGGCCTTCGTCTGGGTGCGCGTGGGCACGCTGATGGCCCAGCCGTTGTTTTGCAGGATGAACACACACGGAGCGTTCAGCGCCCCGGCGAAGTTCAGCGCCTCGTGAAAGTCGCCCTCGCTGCTGCCGCCGTCACCGATAAAGGCCATCGCCACGTTCTTCGTGCCGCGCCGTCTCTCGGCCAGTGCCGCACCCACCGCCTGCGGGTACTGGGTGGCAATCGGGATGTAGAAGGGCAGCACCTTGAGGTCTTTGGGCATCTGCCAGCCGTGCGGACTGGTGCGCCAGTAGGCCAGCGTGCGGGCAATCGGCAGCCCGAGGGTCAGCGCCGCGCCCGTGTCGCGGTAGGTGGGAAACAGCCAGTCGTCCTTGGTCAGCGCCGCCGCCGTGCCGCACTGGCTGGCCTCCATGCCGCCGAAGGGCGGAAAGACCCCCAGGCGGCCCTGGCGGTAGAGCACCCAGCCGCGTTCGTCGAACTGCCGGGCGCGGCGCATCTGGCGGTAGAGGTGCAGGCGCGTTTCGGCGGCGGGCAGCAGCTCGGGGCGCACGACCTGGCCCCCTTCGGCGAGGATACGGAACATGTCGCCCTTGGCGGCGGCCTCGTCGTAGGCGGCGGCGGCATTCTGGAACGCCTGGGCCGCTTCCTGGGCTTCCGGGCGGGGTAGGTGGTGGGTCATGAACACTCCTGGAGGGAAAAGGGAAAGCCAAAACGGTGCCCGCCTTGACCGCGCTGGGGCAGTCAAGAGAAAAAGGGAAAGGCCGTCAGGGAGCGCGGCGCTGGTTGAGCAGGCGCGTCAGGCGGCAAGGCCCCCAGGCCAACGGCAGCGTCCCCCGGTGCCGTCCCGGCAGGCGGGCGGAACGGGGCAGGCAAAAGGCAGGGCGGGGCAACGGCATGACGAAAGCTCCAGGGCAAAGAGGAACAGCGGAGGCTGAGCAGTGAGTTGAGAACGTAAGCCCAGCCTAGCAAACCCGGCGCCCTTTTCGGGAGGGCCGAGCAGAGGCAAGGACCGGAAAGGCTCCCCCTCGCCTCATTCCGGTCCTCCCCGTTTTCGCCGATTCGAGCTTTAGAGCATTTGACAAAAAGACGTTACGTCTTTTTGTCAAATGCTCTAGGCCCGGTCAGGGTCGGGCATGGAGTCGGTCACGCTGCGGTCCACCCCGGCCTCGAAGCGCTTGAAGTTCTCGCGGAACATGCGGGCCAGTTTCTTGGCGGTTTCGTCGTAGGCGGCCTTGTCCTGCCAGGCGTCGCGGGGGTTGAGGACTTCCTGCGGCACGCCGGGCACCTGGGTCGGAATTTCGAGGTTGAAGAAGGGGTCGCGGGTAAATTCCACGTCGTCGAGCTGCCCGCTGAGCGCCGCGTTGATGAGGGCGCGGGTGTGGGCGATGCTCATGCGCTTGCCGGTGCCGTACTGCCCACCGCTCCAGCCGGTGTTGACCAGCCAGACCTTCGCGCCGCTCTCCTCTACTTTCTGGGCGAGCAGCTTGGCGTATTCGCCGGGGTGACGGGGCATGAAGGGCGCCCCGAAGCAGGTCGAGAAGGTGGGAGTCGGCTCGGTGACGCCCTGTTCGGTTCCGGGAATCTTGGCGGTAAAGCCGCTGATGAACTGATACATCATCTGCTCGGCGCTCAGGCGGCTGATGGGCGGCAGCACCCCGAAGGCGTCGGCGGTCAGGAACACCACGTTCTTGGGAATGCCGCCCACGCTGCCGGGCTGAATGTTGGGAATCTGCTCGATGGGGTAGGCGCTGCGGGTGTTTTCGGTGAGGCCGCCGTCGTTCAGGTCGGGGTTGCCCTGGTCGTCCAGCACCACGTTTTCCAGCACCGTGCCGTAGTTGCGGGTGGTCTGGTAGATGGCGGGTTCGGCTTCGGGGTTCAGGTTGATGACCTTGGCGTAGCAGCCGCCCTCGAAGTTGAACACACCACTGTCGGTCCAGCCGTGTTCGTCGTCACCGATCAGCTTGCGCTGGGGGTCGGCAGAGAGGGTGGTCTTGCCGGTGCCCGACAGCCCGAAAAACAGCGCCACGTCGCCGCCTTCGCCCACGTTGGCCGAGCAGTGCATGGGCATGACGCCTTTTTCGGGCAGCAGGTAGTTCAGCACGCCGAAGATGCCCTTCTTGTTTTCGCCCGCGTACTGGGTGCCGCCCGCGATGATCATCTTCTTGCTGAAGTTGACCAGAATGAAGGTGTCGGTGCGGGTGCCGTCCACGGCGGGGTCGGCCTTGAAGCTGGGGATGTTGAGGACCGTCCACTCGGGCTGGAAATCTTTCAGTTCGTCTTCGGTGGGCCGGACGAACATGTTGCGGATAAACAGCGAGTGGTACGCCATTTCGGTAATCATGCGCACGGGGATGCGGTGGTCCTTGTCCGTTCCGGCGAAGACCTGCTGCACGAACAGTTCCTTGCCCTCCGCGTACTTCACCATCTTGTCGAGCAGGCGGTCGAACACGTCGGCGCCGATGGGCACGTTGAAGCCTTCCCACCACACGGTGTCCCTCGTCTTGTCGTCCTCGACGATGAACCGGTCCTTGGGGCTGCGGCCCGTCTTGTTGGTGCGCACGGTCAGCGGGCCGGTGGCGGCTTTGACGCCTTCCCCCAGGCGAATGGCGTGGGCGTAGAGGTCGTCTACGCCGGGGTTGAGGTGGAGTTGGCCGGGGTTCAGGCCCAGGTCGGCAAGAACCTGAGCGTCGTGTTGAGCAGTGGTCATAGGGCCTCCGAGAAGATCCGAACAGAGATGTGGCGCTGTGCTTAGGCTCCGAGATATTGACCCGGGAAGCGCTTCCAACACAAGGGGCCTTCGTCACCCGTCCAGAAACACCAACTGCCAGTCTGCGAAGCGCCCAGCGCGGCCCCGGACCGGAGGAACACAACACAAATGCCCTGGTTGATCCGGGGGAGGCGTCGCTACGGCGCCCGTTGGCCTTTCGCTGAAGCTGCCTGGGGAACGCGGAACGGGGGCGCTAGACTACCCGGCATGTTTCCCGTGACCACCCTGATGCAAACGCGCCGGGGGCCAGCGCCCTGGCGTGCCCTGTGGCGAACATGAGCCGCCTGAACGAACTGGTGTCCGAATTCGGGCTGGTCGAGCGCCGTCTGGGTGACCCGGCGGCCCTGGCCGACCCCCGCGAGTACGCCCGCCTGACCCGCCGCCACCGCGAACTACTGCCCCTGGTGACCCTGGTGCGCGAGCAGAAGCAACTTCAGAGCGACCTGGAAGGTGCCCGCGAACTGCTGCACGACCCCGACATGCGCGAGCTGGCGCAGGCCGAGGCCGAAGGGGTGCAGGCGCGGCTGACCGAAATTGAGAGCGAACTCGAACTGCTGCTGCTGCCCACCGACCCCGACGACGCCAAAGACGTGATTCTGGAACTGCGCGCCGGGGCGGGCGGCGCCGAGGCGGGGCTGTTCGTGATGGACCTGCTGCGGCTGTACGAACGCTACGCGGCGGGCCTGAACCTCAAACTCAGTGTCCTCGACGCCGCCGAAAGCGACCTGGGCGGCGCGAGCAAGGTCGTGGCCGAAGTGAGCGGCGACTTCGCCTTTCGTGCCTTCAAGTGGGAGCGCGGCGTTCACCGGGTGCAGCGCGTGCCCGCCACCGAGTCGCAGGGCCGCATCCACACCTCGACGGCGACGGTGGCGGTGCTGCCCGAGGCCGAACCCGGCGAAGTCACCCTCGACCTGTCCGAAGTCCGTATCGACGTGTTTCGCTCGCAGGGCGCGGGCGGGCAGGGCGTCAACACCACCGACTCGGCGGTGCGGGCGGTCTACCGCGCCGGGACCCCCGACGAAATCATGGTGGTGTGTCAGGACGGGCGCTCGCAAATCAAGAACCGCGAGAAGGCGCTGCAAGTGCTGACGGCTCGCCTGGCCGAACGTGAGCGGGCCAACCGCGAAGCCCAGGAACGCCAGGACCGCGCCGCGCAGGTGGGCAGCGGTGACCGTTCCGAAAAGGTGCGCACCTACAACTATCCGCAAAACCGCGTCACCGACCACCGTCTGGAAGGCGACGACAAGAACCATCCCCTCGACTCGGTGATGGGGGGCGCCCTGGCCCCGGTGGTGTCGGCCCTGGCCCGCGCGCAGCGTGAGGCGCAGCTGCTCGCCATGGCGCAAGACGCCCCGGAAGACCAGCAGAACGGCAGCCGCAGAAAGGACCAGCATGGGGCGGCGTGACCTGCTGGTGGCGGCGGGCATCCTCAAAGACCGTTTCGGGCGGGTGCTGCTCGTCGGCAACGACTGGCAGGGACACGGACGGGTGCGCCACACCCTGCCCGGCGGCGTGGTCGAACACGGCGAAACGCTGCCCGAGGCGCTCTACCGCGAAATCTACGAGGAAACGGGCCTCAAGCTCACCGGCATCAAGCACATGGCCTACACCGTTCACATCGAGGACGAGCGCCGGGGCGAGCGCGCCATCGCCGTCGCCTTCGAGGCCACCTGGGAAGGGCTGCTCAACCCCGCCGACCCCGACGGCTTTATCGTCGAGGCCCGCTTTTGCAGCGTGGAAGAAGCCCTCGACAAGCTCGACTCGCCGCCCATGCGCGAGCCGCTGGCCGACTACCTGAACACGGGCGAGCCGGGCCGCTTCTACGCCTTCAAGGGCTGGGACGGACGCGGCGGGCTGAGGATTCCGGCGCTGCGGGCAGCGGCAAAAGAGCGGTAGGAGAAGGGAAGTCGAGGGGTCGAGTCCGGCTCCTCTCGACTCCTCAACTTCTCGACTTCCCACTCGCCTCTTCCCGGCCTGCCATCCTGTGCCCATGTCCGAAGACCCCTCCCCCACTGCCCGGCAGGCCATTTTCGGTTCGCAGGAGGAGCGCATCCTGGAGCGACTCTCTGCGCTAGACCCCGACCTGATGGCGTATGTCCGCGACTTCGCCTACGACACGGTGTACGAGCGGCCCGGCCTGGACCTCAGGACCAAGGAACTGCTCGCCTGCGTGCTGCTGGTGTCGCTGGGTAGCCCCGACGAGCTGAAAACCCACCTGCGCGGCGCGCTGCGGGCCGGGGCCAGCGAGCAGGAGGTGCGCGAGGCCCTGCTGCTGTGCATTCCGTACCTCGGGTTTCCGCGCACGGTGGCGGCGTTTGCTCAGCTTCAGGCGCTCAACGAAAAGAAAACCCCCCAGCCGCAGCCGGGGAGCGAGTCAGAGACCGGGGTTTAGAAGTTGAACTTCACGCCCACTTTGGCCTTGAACACGGTGCCGGGGAAGGCGAAACGGGCACGCACGTCGTTGTACCCGGCTTCGCCGACCTTGTAGGTGCCAGCGTCGGTGCCGTTGGTGATGGCGCCGTTGAAGTACTGGTCCACACCGAGGTCACCGACCAGGCTGGCGCGGTCGCTGATGCGGTAGCCCAGCATGGCCCCGGCGCCCACACCGAAGGCGCTGGTGCGGGTGGTCTGCGAGAGGGCAGCGTCGCCCGCGTAGGTTTCGGTGGCGCTGAAGGTGCCGTAGCGCCCGCCTGCGTAGGCAGTCAGGTCCACGCCGCGCCCGACCTGCCCGAGGTTGTAGGTGCCGTCGAGGGCGTAGGTGGCGTGGCTGCCGCTCTCGGTCGCCAGACCCTGCTGCTTAAATTCACCGAAGGTGTCCAGCCCCAGGGTCGGGTTGACGCTCACGTCGTCGCGCAGGGCGTCGCTGGCCGAGGTGTAGGAGGCACTCGCCTTGACCCCCACCGGACCCGCCACGTTGGGCGCGTGGACAAAGACTTCACCGTTGAGGCCGCCCGCGTAGCCGCCGAGCACGCCGAATTCCAGGCCACGCAGACCCAGGCTGGACGAGGGCTGCACGACCACGGTGGTCTGAGCGGCGGCGGTGGCGGCGAGCGCCGTGACGGCAAGAGCAACAAGCTTCTTCATGCTTCCACTGTCTGCCACCACCATGAGGAGGACTCACCGGGCACTTGAGCTTGTCTTGAACAAGCCGACAGCCGGGCGTCAGGTCCGGTGGTTTCTTAGCTCACAGAGCCTCACGTCGACCGGGCAGGGGCCTTGCCTACACTGCCGCCTGACCGCGACCTGTATCCTGACAGGGACCGGAAGTGGTGGAAAATCTGAGCCGGAAACGCTAACTTGGACCGAGTACAAACTTGAAGGTGAAGGGCGCTGTCCGGGCATCCCCTGGTTGCTGGGCCGCACCGCCACCGACAAGAAAATCACCTTTCCGCTGCCCGCGTGGCAGCCTGTGTGGAGGAAAACGCATGAACATTCTGACTCTGGTGCGGCAGGTGCCCGACGCCGAAGCCCGCGTGAAGGTCGCCGGAAGCGGCGTGGACCTCGAAGGCGCGACCCTGGTGGTCGACGGCATGGACGAGTACGGCGTGGAAGAGGCCCTGCGCCTGCGTGAAGGCGGCGCCCCCGTCGAGAGCATCATCGCCCTGGCGGTCGGCCCGCAGCGCAACGAGGACGCCCTGCGCACCGCCCTGGCGATGGGCGTGGACCGCGCCATTCACGTCGAAACCGACGAGAAGATCGACGCCGTGAGCCTGAGCAAGGTCGTGGCGCAGATCGCGCAGGCCGAGAACATCGGGCTGATTCTGGTCGGCGGGCAGGAAGCCGACTGGGACTCGCAGGCCCTCGGGGCCGCCACCGCCGAGCGCCTGGGCTGGCCGCAGCTGACCTGGACCAACGAGCTGAAGGTCGAGGGCGACAGCATCACGGGCCGTCACGACGTGGACGAAGGCAACGAGAGCTTCCGCGCCGCGCTGCCCGCCGTGGTCACCACCCAGCAGGGCCTGAACGAGCCGCGTTACCCCACGCTGCCCAACATCATGAAGGCGAAGAAAAAGGAACTGCGTAAGGACACCCTGGACCAGTACGGCGTGCAGGCCCGCGTGCGTACCGTGAACGCCGAAATCCAGACCCGCGCCCGCCTGAACAAGATGATCGACGGCAAGGACCCCCAGGCCGCCGCCGCCGAACTCCTGAACCTGCTGCGCAACGAAGCGAAGGTGATTGCCTGATGATTCTGATTGTTGCCGAACACAACGGCGCCAAGCTCGCCAAGTCCACCCTCGAAATGGTCAGCGCCGCCCGCGCGTCGGGCCGTGAAGGTCCCGTGACCCTGCTGGTGCTGGGGCAGGGCGTGGCCGAGGTCGCCAACGAAGCCGCGGGGTACGCCGACCAGGTGCTGGTGGGCGACGCGGCGGGCCTGGCGCAGTACAGCGCCGAGGTCTGGGCCGCCGCCGCCGCGCAGATTGCCCAGGAAGGCGAAGCCAACCTGGTCATCATCGGCGGCAGCCGCAGCGGGCGCGAGTACGCTCCCCGCGTGGCGGTCAAGCTCGACGCGCCCTACCTCGAAGACGCCATTGCGCTGAGCACGAGCGGCGCAGCCGTGCAGGCGCAGCGCTACACCTACCTCGCCCGCGTGACCGAGACGGTGGAGGCCGAGGGCAACGTGATTGTCGTGACCGTCAAGCCCGGTTCCTTTGGCCCGGCCCAGCCGACCGGCGCGGCAGGCGAGCAGTACGACGTGGAGCTGGACCTGCCCGCCGCGCGCGTGGAAGTCACCGGCAAGAGCGTGGAAAAGTCGAGCCGCGTGGCCCTGACCGAAGCCGACGTGATCGTGACCGGTGGGCGCGGCGTGGGCAGCGCCGAGAACTTCGCCGCCATGGTGGAGGGCCTCGCCGACCAGATCGGCGCGGGCGTGGGCGCGACGCGGGCCGTGGTGGACGCGGGCTGGCGCCCCTACGCCGAGCAGGTGGGCCAGACCGGCAAGACCGTGCAGCCCAAGGCCTACATCGCCCTGGGGGTCAGCGGCGCGGTGCAGCACCTCTCGGGCATGGGCAAGTCCAAGAACATCATCGCCATCAACAAGGACGCCGAAGCGCCCATCTTCAAGGTGGCCGACTACGGCATCGTGGGCGACGTGAGCCAGATCGTGCCCGCGCTGATCGAGGCCGCCAAGCAGCGCTGAGTCTTCTCCGCCTTCAGGCTCCCCCGGTGCGGGGAGCTTTTTTCATGGCTGTCTTTTTCATGGCTGCCTTTTTCATGGCGGTGTTGACCCGTTTCTGACGCCGTGTCTCACCCGGTGCAAACGTGACAGCGGCACGATAGGCCCATGAAAAAGCCTTTTGCCCTCGCCCTGGCCCTGACCCTCGGAGGTCTTATGACCCACGCCGCCGCCACCGACATCCGCATCTACCCCAGCTTTACCGAAGTGCGCGAGCAGGTGAGCAGCGCGGGCAAGACGCTGACCGTGGCCCTGCCCCAGGAAGCCTGGAACGGCGTGATCGGCGGCAGCCTCGACCTGGAAGGCCTGGCCTTCGACAGCGCGGTGCAGAAGCTGGAAGCCAACTGGCTGAGCGGTCTGGAAGGCAAAACCGTGTATCTGGAGCGTGAAGGCGGCAAGACCGAACCCGTCACGCTGGTGCGGGCCAAAGATCTGCTGGTGAAGGACGCGAGCGGCAAGTATTTCACCGTGTCCTACGACAAGCTGCAATTCGACGTGCTGCCGCCTGCCAACCCCCTCAGCCCTTCGCAGACGCTCACCTACAGCCTGAAAAACGCGGGCAGCGGCACGCTGAGCTACCTCACCCGCAGCGTGTCCTGGCAGCCGCGCTACACCCTCAAGGCGAGCGACGCCGGAGCGCAACTGTCCGCGCTGGCCGACATCCGCAACAGCACCGACCAGCCTTACGACGTGAAGAACACCGAGCTGTACGCCGGGGACGTGAACGTGCAGGGTGACATGATGCCCCCCGCGCCGATGCTGATGCGCGCCGAGGCGGCCACCACACAGGCGGGCTACGCGGCCCCCAAAATCCAGAGCGGCGGCGAGTTGCGCGGCCTGTACAAGTACACGCTGTCCACCGCGTTTACCCTGCCCGCCAACAGCGTGGTCACGCTGCCTTTCCTGACGCCCAAGCTGACCAAATTCGAGCGCTACGCGGGCCTGAACACCTACTTCGGCACCGACAAGCGCGAGGGCACGCTCAGCCGCTTCTACCGCTTCACCGCCGATGACCGCCTGCCCGCTGGCCCGGTCACCGTGCGCGAGGACGGGCGAATCGTGGGCCAGACGAATATTGCCGAGACGCGCAAGGGAGGCGAAGTGGAATTCACGCTGGGTGACGACCCCGACGTGGCCTACACCCGCACCGTGCAGACCGTGAGCCAGGTCAAGGACGCCAAGGGCAACCCGACCAGGACGACCTACAAAGTCACCTACACCTTCGAGAGCAGCAAGAGCCGCGCCGTCCGCGCCGAAGTGACCGAGCGCGTGGGAGGCCGCCGCGTGACCATCGACAGCGCCGCGCCCGTGCAGAACCAGGGCACCGCCGAACTGCGCGTGGACGTGCCCGCGAACGGCAAGGTCAGCAAGACGTTTACGGTGGTCGTGGACAACGGCTGAGGGGCGGAAGGCAGATGGCGGAAGGCAGATGGCTCATGCAAAAGCCATCTGCCTTCTGCCATCTGCGCTTACACGATGCCCTGCAAATACGCCCCCACGTCCGTCTTGACCGGCATGAAATAGGCGTGCTGGCCCTGCGCCCGTGCGAAGGCGAGAAGTTGCGCGGCGAAGCGCCTGTCCCAGTCCATCGTCAGTTCGAAGGCGCGGGGAAACACGGCGCGGTTGCGGGTCTGCCAGTAGTTCAGGCTGCCTTCCTCGGTGACGGTGGTCGCGCCCCACCAGACCTCGGCCCCGTCCGGCACGATGTCGGCGTAGGCTTCGACCAGCCGCATGTCGAAAAAAGGCTGGGTGAAAAAGCCCGACGCCCCCGCTTCCAGCTTGCGTTCCAGGTAGTCGCGCTCGGCGGCGAAGCTCTGGCGGTAGGGGTCGAGACCCGCGTAGACCTTGACATGCGGCAGCTCGCGCCGGAAGCGGCGGATGGCCTGCTCGGCGTCCACGTTGTAGACCCGGCGGTTCATGTCGCTGGGCGCGTCGCCCGACACGATCAGCACTTCCTCGATGCCGTGCGCCAGGAAAGCCCCCACCATCGGCAGCGGCTCTTTCGGGTTGAGGTCAATGGCCCGCACATGCGGAATGGCCCGCAGCCCCGCCGGGGCAAAAGCGCAGCCCTCCCAGGAACGCGTGGAAAAGCGCGTCAGGTCAGGAATGTTCACCGTATCCACGCCAGGAAACTGCTCGGCCACCAGCGCGAGTTCGGCCCGCAATTTGGAGCGCGAGCGGGGAACGAGTTCGAGGGAGATGCGGGTCATAGGCTCCCTCCGGTCGCCGCAGATGGCTGAAGGCTCAAGGCAGAAGGCCCGCTTTCGCCTGGGCTTAAGCTCACTTTGCCATCTGCCATCTGCCTTTTGCCATCTGCATCCTTTACTCCGCCTTCTGCACTCGCGTAAGCGAGCATCGGCCCCAGCCACCGCTCCGCTTCCTCCAGCGTCCAGCCCTTGCGCCGGGCGTAATCTTCCACCTGGTCGCGTCCGATGCGGCCCACGGCGAAGTAACGGGCGTCCGGGTGGGCGAAGTACAGGCCCGACACGGCGGCGGCGGGGAACATGGCGCACGACTCGGTGAGGCTCAGGCCGATTTCCTCAGCGTTCAGCAGTCCAAAAATGGTGCGCTTCTCGGTGTGGTCGGGCTGCGCGGGGTAGCCGGGGGCGGGGCGGATGCCCTGATACCGCTCCTTGATGAGGTCGGTGTTGTCCAGCGCCTCGTCCGGCGCGTAGCCCCAGTAGTCCACCCGCACGTCACGGTGCAGCTTCTCCGCGAAGGCTTCGGCCAGTCGGTCGGCCACCGCTTTGACCAGAATCGCGTTGTAGTCGTCGTGCTGCGCCTCGAACTCGCGGGCCAGTTCCTCCGCGCCGTGAATGGCGACGGCAAACGCGCCGATGTGGTCGCCCTTGTAGGCGATGAAGTCGGCCAGCGCAGTGTTCGGCGTGGTCTGGTCGCGCTGCTGGCGCAGGGTGTGGAGGCGCACGCTTTCCGGCAGTGGCTCGCGCCCGGCGGCGATTTCGTGCGTCTCGAAGTCCAGCGTTTCACCCCGTGCCGTCGCGGTGTCGTCCAGCACGATGTCGTCGCCCTCGCGGTGGGCGGGCCACAGCCCAATCACGCCCCGTGCGGTCAGTGAGCCGTCCTCGATGACGCGCCCCAGGAGTGCCTGCGCGTCGTCGAACAGCTTGCGGGCTTCCTCGCCGCGCAGGGGATCAGTCAGGATGTTGGGGTAGATGCCCTTCATCTCCCAGGCGATGAAAAAAGGCGTCCAGTCGATGTAGTCCAGCAATCCGGCAATGGGCTGCTCGATGACCTGGCGGCCTAGTTCCTTTGGAGCCACAGGCGCGACGGGGTTCAGACGCGGTGCCCGTTCGCGCGCCTCCGCAATCGGAATCAGCCGCACCTGCCGCTCCCCATGCCGCTCCCTGAGCGCGTCGTACTGCTCGCGGGTCTGCGCGGCGTAGGTCGCCTCGTCGGTCAGGAGGTCGTTCACCACCGTCACGGCGCGGGAGGCGTCCAGCACATGCACCACCGTGCCGTCGTACGCGGGGTCAATCTTCACGGCGGTATGGGCGCGGCTGGTCGTCGCGCCGCCGATGAGCAGCGGCGTTTTCACGCCCCGGCGGGTCATCTCGCGGGCCACGTTCACCATCTCGTCCAGGCTGGGGGTAATCAGCCCGCTCAGGCCAATCACGTCTGCGCCGAGTTTTTCGGCCTCGTCCAGAATGCGGTCGGTCTGCACCATCACACCCAGGTCGGTCACCGCGTAGCCGTTGCAGGCCAGCACCACGCCCACGATGTTCTTGCCGATGTCGTGCACGTCACCCTTCACCGTTGCCAGCAAGACCTTGCCCTTCGTACTGCTTTCCGACTTTTCCGCTTCCAGATACGGCGTGAGGTAGGCCACTGCCTTCTTCATGACGCGGGCCGATTTGACGACCTGCGGCAGGAACATTTTCCCTGCGCCGAAGAGGTCGCCCACCACGTTCATGCCGTCCATCAACGGGCCTTCGATGACCGCCAGTGGGCTGCCCAGTTCGCGGTAAGCTTCCTCGGCGTCGGCGTCCACGAAGTCCGAAATGCCCTGCACCAGCGAGTGCGTCAGCCGCTCACGCACGGGCAACTCGCGCCAGGCGTTCTGGGTCGCCACCTCGCGCTTCACGTCCTTGTACCGCTCCGAGAGAGTCAGCAGCCGCTCGGTGGCGTCCTCCCGACGGGCCAGAATCACGTCCTCCACGGCCTCGCGCAGTTCGGGTTCGATGTCGTCGTACACGGCCAGCATCCCCGCGTTCACGATGCCCATGTCCAGCCCGGCGCGAATGGCGTGGTACAGAAACACCGCGTGCATCGCCTCGCGCACGTGGTTGTTGCCCCGGAAGCTGAACGACACGTTGGAAATCCCACCTGACACCAGCGCCCCCGGCAGGTTCTGTTTGATCCAGCGCGTCGCCTCGATAAAGTCCAGCGCGTAGCGGTCATGCTCCTCGATGCCGGTCGCCACCGTCAGCACGTTCGGGTCGAAGATGATGTCCTGCGGCGGAAAATCGGCCTGTTCGGTCAGCAGTTTGTAGGCGCGAGAGGTAATTTCCTTGCGGCGTTCCAGGTTGTCGGCCTGCCCCCGCTCGTCGAAGGCCATGACCACCGCCGCCGCCCCGTAGCGCCGCAGCAGCCGGGCGCGTTCCAGAAACTTGTCCTCGCCGTCCTTCAGCGAAATGGAGTTGACAATCGCCTTGCCCTGCACGCGCTTCAGGCCCGCTTCCAGAATTTCCCATTTGGAGGAGTCCAGCATCAGCGGCACGCGGGAAATGTCGGGTTCGCCCGCCAGCAGGTTCAGGAACTTAACCATCGCGGCCTCGCCGTCCAGCATTCCCTCGTCGAAGTTGATGTCCACGACCTGCGCGCCGTTTTGTACCTGCTGGCGGGCAATTTTCAGGCCCGCATCAAAATCGCCCGCCAGAATCGCCTTGCTGAATTTGGGGCTGCCGGTCACGTTGGTGCGCTCGCCCACGTTCACGAAGTTGGTCTCGGGCGTCAGGGTGAAGGCTTCGAGACCGCTGAGGCGCAGGAAGGGCGGGAGTTCGGGCGCGGTGCGCGGCTCGATGTCCCCGACGGCCTCGGCAATGGCCCGGATGTGCTCGGGCGTGGTGCCACAGCAGCCGCCCACGATGTTCACCAGCCCCTCACGGGCAAAATCCGCCAGCACCGCCGCCGTGTGTTCGGGCGTTTCGTCGTATTCCCCGAAGGCGTTGGGAAGGCCCGCGTTGGGGTGAACCGACACCAACGCCTCGGTGTTCGCCGCAATTGCCCGCAGGTGAGGCCGCAGCAAATCCGCGCCCAGCGCACAGTTCAGGCCCAGGCTGAACAGGTTCGCGTGCTCGGTGCTCACCGCGAAGGCTTCCGGCGTCTGCCCGCTCAGCGTGCGGCCCGAAGCGTCGGTGATGGTGCCCGACAGCATGATGGGGAGTTCGCGCCCCTGCCTCGCAAAAACTTCCTGCGCGGCGAACAGCGCGGCTTTGGCGTTCAGCGTGTCGAAGACCGTTTCGATGAGGAGCAAATCCGCGCCGCCGTCCATCAGCCCTGTGATGGCCTCGGAGTACGCCGCCACGAGGTCGTCGTAGGTCACATTGCGGAACTCGGGGCGCTCCACGTCTGGGGATAAGGTCGCCGTGCGGTTGGTGGGGCCGACGCTGCCCGCCACCCAGCGTTTTTTGCCGTCCTGGGCTTCGAATTCGTCGGCCACTTCGCGGGCCAGCCGTGCGCCTTCCACGTTCATGCGGTAGGCCAGGGCTTCCGTGCCGTAATCCGCCTGCGAAATGGTGGTGGAGTTGAAGGTGTTCGTGCTGGCGATGTCCGCCCCGGCCTCGAAATAGGCGCGGTGGACGGCGCGAATCACGTCCGGTTTGTTGAGTTGCAGCAGGTCGAAGTTGCCCCGGTACATCCGCAGGGGGTCGGCCTCCGGCCAGCGGAAATCGGCCTCGGTGAGGTTCGCGTTTTGCAGTTGGGTGCCCCACGCGCCGTCGAGGATGAGGATGCGCTTGCGGGCTTCGGCGTACAGAGGCGAGGTCATGGTTGGAGTTCCTTGCAGGCGGCAAACAGGGCGGGGTAAATCTGGGGGTGGGCCAGTTCGTCGGGCAGCGCAGGGAACACGCGCAGGGCTTCCATTTTCCCCTCGCGCTCCGCCCCCAGTTCGGCAATGCTGGCGCGAAATTGTGCGCCGAAGCTGCCGCCAAAGTCGTATTCATGGGTCTGGCGCAGCGTGAAGCGAGTGGCCCCGGTTTCCTCGCGCAGTTCGCGCTCGGCGGCCTCCAGCAGGGTTTCCCCCGGTTCCACCTTGCCGCCCGGACACTCCCATCCCGTGCACCCACGCTGACGCAGATGCAGCCAGCCGCCCTGATAGTCAGCCAGGATGGTCACGAAGCGGATTTTCTCGGCGGGCACGCTGCCCGGCGCGTATAGGGTGGTCTGCCCTGTCGTTCCTTCACTGGCCTTAGCGTCGGCGCTGGCCGGGTCGCTCGTGGCCCATAGCTCATGGCTCATATCTGAAATGCACCTCCTGCGGGCATCGGCCCTGCTCGCGCCATCGTCGGCGCACCTACACAGAACCTTTTCTGAAAGCACCATGGCCGAAATGTGGGCTGGTTGCCGCGCCGTCATGGGGCAGAAAAAACCCTCGGGCACCTCTGGATGACCGCGCTACGAAGGCGCGATGACAGCAAAGATAGCGCGGAGGCGCAGCCGGGCGGGAGGGTGGGCTATTCAGGAGCGCGGGCCTACAGTGAAGCCCCGCACGCCGTCCAACTCTTTCTGCCCCTGTACGACAACGAGGCTCAGCTCTTTCCCCGCACCGACTTTGCCCGCGTGCGCGACCAGCTGACCGAACGCTTCGGCGGCGTCACGGCCCACACCCGCGCTCCGGCCCGGGGCCAGTGGAAAGACGACGAGGCCAGTGAACCCGTGCGCGACGACGTGGTGGTCTACGAGGTGATGGTGGAAGAACTCGACCGGGCGTGGTGGGCCAAGTCCCGCGAGCAGCTGCGCGAGACCTTCCGGCAGGACGAACTGCTGGTGCGGGCGTGGGTAGTGGAACGGCTGTAAAAGGCTGTGAGCAAAAGGGCCTCTCCCCACCAGAGGAAAGGCCCATGAGAACCGCCGGTCCTCATACGGCTTCGAAAAATAGTTTGGGTCTCCAAACTGTTTTTCCGAGCAGAGCGAAGCGGCGCAGGGCCGATAGAACCGCTCCCTGGCCCGCTTTCAGCGCGGGGAGGAGAAGAAAAAACGGGGCTGGGCGACGCGGACTTGCAAAGCTGCGAAGCAGAGCACATTCGGGCGCTTTCCTCGGAGGTGCGGAGGAAAGCCCAGCCCCGTATCACGCCGGGTGCAGCCCCATGAACTCCAGCCCGGCCCGTTCGTCCCATTCATGGGCGATGTTGAGCGACTGGATGGCGTGGCCCGCCGTGCCTTTGACCAGGTTATCGATGGCCGACATCAGCACCACGCGGCCCGTGTCCACGTCCATCTCGAAACCGATGTCGCAGAAGTTGGTGCCGTCGAGGAGCATCGGGTCGGGGTAGCGGTGAATGCCCTTGGCGACCTTGACGATGCGGATAAACGGCTCCTGGCCGTAGACCTCGCGGTAGGCGCTCCACACGTCCTTGTCCGACCAGCCGTCGGGCACCCAGGCCTGAATGGTGGTCAGGATGCCGCGCACGCGGGGGGTGGAAATGGCGGTCAGGTGCAGCGGAAAGTTGCCGGGCAGCTCCTGCTGCGCTTCGGCGGTGTGGCGGTGGCCGACGGGCTTGTACACCCGCAGGCTGCCTGCCCGCTCGGGGTGGTGCGACGACTCGCTGCTGCTGGCCCCCGCCGCGCTCGACCCGACCAGCCCGGTGGCGATGATGTCCTTGGGGGCCAGGGCGCCCAGTTTCAGCAGCGGGTACAGCGCCAGAATCACCGAGGTGGCGAAGCAACCCGCGCAGGCGATGCGGGTGGCACCCTTCAGGTCCTCGCGGTGGAGTTCGGGGTTGCCGTAGACCCACTCCCCCAGTTTTTCGGGCGTGGGGTGGGGTTCGCCGTAGACGCGCTGGTAGACCTCGGGGTCCTTGAGGCGAAAGTCGGCGGAGAGGTCCACGATGACCTTGCCCTTGGCCTCGAACTCGGCGAGTCGCTTGGCTGCGGAGTTGTGCGGCAGCGCCAGCACGACGATGTCGGCCTCGTCCAGCTGGGCGGCCTTGCGGAACTTGAGGTTCGTGGCCCCGCGCAGGTTGGGATGCACCATGCCCACCGGCAGCCCCGCGCTGCGTTCGCTGGTCACCTGGGTCACTTCGAGATGGGGGTGGTTCAGGGCGAGGCGCAGGAATTCGCCGCCCGCGTAGCCGCTGCCGCCCACGATGGCGACGGTCTTTTTCTCGGCAGTCATGGAGGGCAGTGTAGAGGGTGAGGGGGCCAAGCTGGGGGAGTGGGTCTAGGGCATGTGTCGGACGCCGCTGCTTCGCTGTTCGTGTGCGGCCCGTGCGCTTCGCGCCCGACGGCCTCGGAATTCTGCGTTTCGCAAATTTTTGTGGAGCGGTGAAAGGTGGCGGCAGGGCGTTCTCCGACTTCTGATACGGATTCCGCTTAATTCCTGCACAGTCGGGCCTGTACAGTTGGGAAGGCGCCGCCTGTGCATCCATATCGCGGAATCCGTATTTTTTCCTACTCGCATCCGCTCTGCTGCGCAGCTTTGCAAGTCGGATTGAATCTGAAACGACCAGATTCAATCGGAACCCGTATGACTCTTCATTCTCCTGCCCTCTACACTTCCCCTCATGCTTTCGCTGACCGTTCTTTCGACCAGCCTCGACCCGGAGAGCCGCTCGGCGTGGCTGGCGGCGCTCACGGCGCAGCAGTTGCGGGAAGCCGGACACCGCGTCACGCACCTCGACCTGCGTCAGACGCCGCTCGGCCCGTTCGACAACGTGCAGGGACCGGGCGGCTGTTACGAGCACCCCCACGCCCAGACCTACCACGACGCGGTGGCCGGAGCCGACGGGATTTTTCTGGCCGCGCCCGTGTACAACTGGGGCCTGGGGTCGGGGGCCAAGGCGCTGATTGAACTGACCGGAAGCTCGGACGCGGAGCGTGGGCTGCACGGCGCATGGTTCGACAAGCCGGTCACGTTTCTGATTTCGGGCGGACTGGACCAGGGGTATCTGAGCCACGGGGCGCTGGCCTTCGGGCTGATGGTGGACTTCAAGTGCGTGGTAAACCCGCATTTCGTCTACGCGACTTCGGCCCACTGGGACGCGCCGCAGGTGCCGGGCGAGTGGCTGCGTGAACGCCTGCGCCGCACGGTGGAGCGCGGCGTGGACCTCAGCGAGCGGCTGCGGGGGCGCGACTACCAGAGCGTGTGGGAGATATGACCCGCGCCCCGCTGCTGCCGCCCACCGAAAAGCCGCGCGTCGTCATGGAGCATCCCGACTTCTACGTGGTCCACAAGCCCGCGCTGTGGCTGACCCATCCGGTGCGGGCGCGGGTGGACGTGCCCGACCTCCTGACCTTCATGCAGGCGGAAACCGGCGAAGAGGGGCTGGCCCCGCCGCACCGCCTCGACCGCGAGACGAGCGGCGCACAGATTCTGACGCGCGACAGCGACGCCGCCCGCAAGTTCTTCACCCTGTTCAAGACGCATCTGGTCGGCAAAACGTACCTCGCCGTCGTCCACGGCACGCCCGACTGGGAGCGCCGGACACTTGACGCGCCGCTGGGCGACCTGGGCCTCGGCGGAGCGAACAAAATCCAGATTCGACAGGCGGTGGTTCCCGACGGCAAACCCGCCGTGACCGACTTCCGGGTGCTGGAACGCCGCGCCGGGCACGCGCTCATCGAGTGTTATCCGCGCTCGGGGCGGCTGCACCAGATTCGGGCGCACCTCTCGCATCTCGGGCTGCCGATGGTGGGAGACAAGATTTACGGGCGCGACCCCAGCGCCTTTCTGGAGTTCATGGAAACCGGACAGACCCCCGAACTCACCGCCCGGCTGGGGCTGGCGCGTCAGGCGCTGCACGCTGGCCGCATCGCCTTCCCGTGGGACGGAGCGCAGGTGGCCGCCGAGGTGCCGCTGGCGCCGGATTTGCGGGCGTACTGGGAGGGGTTGGGGGCGGATGGCTGATGGCTCAAGGCAGAAGGCCCGCCCAAGCTTCAGCTGCTTTCCGCCATCAGCCTTCTGCCATCCGCCATCCGCCTCATCGCAGCGTCAGCAGCCGCAGTCCCCCCGCCCCGTCCCCGATCAGCGCGTGCTGGCCGCTCGGCAACAGGCGCGGCGCAGTGGCGAAGGCGGCGGGCAGCACCCACTGTCCCAGCGCCCTGCCGGTCAGCACGTCACGCAGCTCAAGCGCCAACCACTCGGGGCCGACCGGCAACTGCACCAGGGCGCGGGAACGCGAGCGGTCGAACCCGGCGAGCACCGCGCCCCCGGCCAGATACGCAGGCAGCGGCGTCGGCGTCCCCGAAGGCAGGGCCAGGGCGCGGCCCCCGGCACCCACCAGCAGGCCCGGCACCGCCAGCGTGCCCGCACCGTCCACCAGCACGGCCAGCGGTTGGCCGCCACTCACGCTGACGAGGGTGCTGCCCTTCTGACCTGGGAAACGGGGCAAAAACAGCTTGCCGTCGGGGCTGAACTCCAGGCTCAGGGGCGGACCCTGGCCCTTGACGGTGCTCAGGCGCTCGCGGGTGTCGAGGTTCCACAGCTGCGCGTAGCCGTTGCGGTTGCCTGCCGCCAGCCGGGTGCCGTCGGGACTGAACGCGAGGGCGGTGGTGCCGCTCAGCCCGGCGGATTTCAGGAAAAAGCGGTACACCGGGTCGGTGGTGGACAGCAGACCGATGCGGCCCTCGCCGGTCGCCGCGTCGGTCTGAATCGCCACCGCCAGCCAGCGCCCGTCGGGACTGATGGCCGGGGGCACATTGACCAGCACCTCGGGCGGCAGGCGCACCGTGCGCCGCAACTGTCCGCTGACGGCGTCGTAGAGCTGCAGCGCGTTGCTGCCCGCCCCGCGCACCGCCAGCAGGCCACCCCCGGGAGCGCCCGGCGCACCGGCCTGCGCGTCGGGGGCCACCCCCAGCACTTCCAGCCGCTCGCTGCCGATAGGAATCAGGTTCAGCGACGACAGGGAGGACAAAAGCGAGGTGGGCAGACCGGGCGACGCGGGGGAAGCAGCCACCGGCAGCGCGGGAACGGCAAGGGCCTGGAGATTGGCGGTCTGGAGGTTTGCAGTCTGGGCGGCTCCCTGTTGCCACCCTGCCCCCAGCCCCGTGAGCAGCAGGGCCAGCGCCAGCCGCGCGGGGCGAGACGGCGCGGGGCGAGACGGCGCAGAGCCGGAGCGCGGGCCGCCGGACGACGGGGACGGGACGGGCGAGCAGGGAAGCGACGCACGCGGCAACGGGGAGACTCGCATAGGCTTATAAAGTATGCCGTAGGAGCGTTGGACTTATTGAGAACGCGATATGGCCGTATCATACGGATTCCGCTTAATTCCTGCACAGTCGGGAAAGCGCCGCCTGTGCATCCATATCGCGGAATCCGTATTTTTTCCTACTCGCATCCGCTCGGATTGAATCTGAAACTACCAGATTCAATCGGAATCCGTATCACCTGCCGAGAAGCCACATTCCCTTCCCTTTGCCATAAGCTCTGGGCCATGAGCCATGAAGAGGCTGTTCAGAGCTTATGGCCCAGAGCTCAGAGCCAGTCGGCGGAGGCTTGAGACCAACTTTGCACGTTCTCAATAACATTCCGCACGCTCGGGAAAGAACCGAACATGCTCCCCATCCCAGTCCGACGCACTTTTTCCGCTTCTCGCTCTGCGGGGCAGCTTTACAGGTCCGCTCGGTGGATCTGGAGATTCACTGCGACCGGCTTAGAACAGGCTGACGCGTCCAGCCGCGCCGGGCTTTAGAGCATTTGACAAAAAGACGCAATGTCTTTTTGGCGAGCGGACTGGGACAGCTCGAAGAGAGCGAGTGCAAAACACGGAGCAGGGCGGACTTGCAAAGCTCCGCAGGAGAGAATGGAGTGATGCGGGGTGCCGTTCCGCGCATCACGTAATTCGGAGAACTGCTCTAGACTGCGCGGCATATGCACAAACTGCAATGTCGGGGTGCGGCGACGCCCGACCCCTGTGGAGGTCCATCTTGGGCAGTTATCTGATTCGCCGCCTTGCACGCACGCTGCTGGTCATGCTGGGCATCAGCCTGCTGGTGTTCACCTTCGTGCGGCTGATTCCGGGCGGTCCCTGCACCGCCATTCTGGGTGAGCGCGGCACGCCCGAGTCCATCGCCGCGTGCAACCACGAGCGCGGCTTCGACCGGCCCTGGTTTTTCAATGCCGGTGGCGAGGGCGGCCCCCTCAACGCGCAGTACCCCGAGTACATGGGCGGGCTGCTGCGCGGCGACCTCGACAAGAGCATCGTCACGCAGATTCCGGTCAAGGACGACCTGAAAACGCGCTTTCCGGCGACGGTGGAGCTGGCCTTCGCCGCGCTGATTTTTGCGCTGCTCGTGGGGCTGCCCGCCGGGATTCTGGCGGCGCTGCGGCGCAACAGTATCTGGGACAACCTCGCCACCACCATCAGCCTGGTCGGGGTGAGCATGCCGGTGTTCTGGCTGGGGCTGCTGCTGTCGTACTTTTTCGGGGTCAAGCTGGGCTGGCTGCCGCCGAGTGCGCGGCTGGGCACCGACTTCGACATCCAGCCCATCACGGGCCTGAACGTGCTCGACGGCCTGCTGCGCGGGCAGCCCGCCGCCGCCTGGGACGCCGCCAAGCACCTCGTGCTGCCCGCCATTGCGCTGGGCACCATTCCCCTCGCCATCATCGCCCGGATTACGCGCTCGAGCCTGCTCGACGTACTGGGGCAGGACTACGTGCGCACCGCCCGCGCCAAAGGTCTGAACGCCCGCACTGTCACCCTCAAGCACGCCCTTCGCAACGCGCTGCTGCCCATCGTGACGGTCATCGGGTTGCAGGTCGGCGGGCTGCTCGGCGGCGCGGTGCTGACCGAAACCATCTTTTCGTGGAACGGCGTCGGCTCGTGGCTGTACGACGCCATCAGCTCGCGCGACTTTTTCGTGATTCAGGGCGGCGTGATTTTCATCGCGCTGGTCATCAGTCTGGTCAACCTGCTGGTGGACCTCAGCTACGCCGCGCTCGACCCGCGCATTCAGTACAGGTAATACGGATTCCGCTTCATTCCTGCACAGTCGGACCTGCACAGTTGGGCCTGCACAGTTGGAAAGGCGCCGCCTGTGCATCTATACCGCGTAACCCGTATTTTTTCCTACTCGCATCCGCTCGGATTGAATCTGAAACTCCCAGTCTCAATCGGAATCCGTATAAAGGGGAACCCGTGACCGCAACCGTAACTTCCGCGCCCCCGCGCCGGGGCCAGAGCGTCTTCTGGCGGCGCTTTCGCCGCAGCACGCCCGGCAAGGTCGGGGCCGTCATCGTCTCTCTCTTCGTGCTGCTCGCCCTGCTCGCCCCGCTGCTGCGGCCCTACGACCCCACCACCGACCGCAACTACCGCCTGACCCTCAAGCCGCCGAGCATCACCGCGCTGTGGAACGAGACGGCCAAGGAAACCTACACCGACCCCGTCAGCGGCAAGGTGGACCTGTGGGCCGCGCCGTTCGGCACCGACAACCTGGGGCGCGACATCTACTCGCGTGTGCTGCACGGCACCCGCATCAGCCTCAAGGTCGGGGTGGTCAGCACCGTGCTGGCGCTGGTCATCGGCACGCTGCTCGGCGTGATGGCCGGGTTTTTCGGCGGCTGGTTCGATTCGGTGATGGGCTACCTCACCGACGTGCTGCTGGCCTTCCCGAGCATCCTGCTCGCCATCGGCTTCGCCACCATCTTCAGCTCGGACAACCCGCCGTTTCTGATTCAGGCCTTAGACCGCCTCTTTGCCCTGAACAGTCCGCAGCTCGTGACCGCCATGCTCGCCGTGTCGCTGGTGCAGATTCCGGTGTATATGCGCCTGGCCCGCTCGGTGGTCCTGAGTATCCGCGAGCGCGAGTTCGTGCAGGCGGCAGGGGCACTCGGCGCGAGCCAGTGGCGCACCGTGTTCCGCCACGTGCTGCCCAACTCGCTCTCGCCGCTGATCGTGCAAGGCGCGCTCAGCATCGCCACCGCCACCATCGAGGTGGCCGCGCTGGGCTTCCTCGGCATCGGGGCGCAGCCGCCGCTGCCGGAGTGGGGCACCATGATTTCCGACTCGCGGCAGTACTATGTGGACGCCCCCTGGACCATGATTTTTCCCGGCCTCGCCATCTTCCTGACGGTGCTGGGCTTCAACCTGCTCGGCGACGGCCTGCGCGACGTGCTCGACCCACGCAGCACGCAGTAAAGAGGTCTAGAGCATTTGACAAAAAGACGCAACGTCTTTTTGGCGAGCGGAGCGAGTGCAAAACACTGAGCAGGGCGGAGAATGGAGTGATGCGGGGTGCCGTTCCGCGCATCACGTAATTCGGAGAACTGCTCTAAGGGTCTGAGAGTCTAAGGGAGGGGGCCTTTTCGCCTGAGTAGGCGAGGGGCCTCCTTTTTTGTGTAAAAAAACCCGCCCGGAAACGGCAGCGGGCAAAACCCTTATACGGATTCCGCTTAATTCCTGCACAGTCGGGAAAGCGCCGCCTGTGCATCCATATCGCGAAATCCGTATCTTTTCCTACTCCTTTCAGTCGGATTGAATCCAGAAATCTGCTGGATTCAATCGGAATCCGTATTAGACCTGCCTTCCCCCCGACCCCGTCATCAGCAGCCCCAGTCCCGTTTCGGTGGCTTCGGCGGCGCTGACTTCGCCCGCAATCTGGCCCTCGTACATCACCAGGATCCGGTCTGCGAGGTTCATGACTTCGCCCAGGTCGGCGGAGACGAGCAGCACGGCGAGACCCTGGTCCCGCGCTTCCACGATGCGGGCGTGAATAAACTCGATGGCACCGATGTCCACCCCGCGCGTGGGCTGGCTGGCGACCAGAATCTTGGGGCCTTTGCGCATTTCGCGGGCCACGATGATTTTCTGCGCGTTGCCGCCCGAATAGCGCCCGGCGGGGAGGGTGGTCGAGCGGGGGCGCACGTCGTACTTCTCGGAGAGGTCGCGGGCATTTTGCTCGATGACATCGAGGTTGAGCAGGCCCAGCGGCCCGGCGAAGGGGGCGCGGTCCTGCTCGCCCAGGATGAAGTTCTCGGCGGTGGACATTTCCAGCACCAGCCCGCGCTCGTTGCGGTCCTCGGGCACGTGTGAGAGGCCCGAGGCTTCGACCTCGCGCACGCCCCGCGCCTCGCGCCCCAGGTAAGTGATGCGGCCCTGATACGGCAGCAGACCCGTGATGGCCTCCACGAGTTCGCTCTGGCCGTTGCCTTCCACGCCTGCGATGCCCACGATCTCCCCGGCCCGCACCTGAAAGCTCACGCCGCGCACCGCTTCGGCGTGGCCGCCGTGCCCGCCTCCCCTTCCCGTGTCACTGCCGCCGCGCACCGTCACGTTCTGCACGTCCAGCGCGACTTCGCCGGGCTGCGCGGGCTGCTTGTTCACCCTCAGGGTCACGTCGCGGCCCACCATCATCTTCGCCAGCGTTTCGGTGGTCGCGCCCGCCGCCGGGATAGAGCCGATCATCCTGCCGTCACGGATGACCGAGATGGTGTCGGAGATGTGCAGCACCTCGTGCAACTTGTGCGAGATGAAAATCACGGCGTTGCCGCTCGCGGCGTACTGGCCCTTGAGAAACTCGA
Organism: Deinococcus wulumuqiensis R12; assembly: GCF_011067105.1. Lineage (NCBI taxonomy): Bacteria > Thermotogati > Deinococcota > Deinococci > Deinococcales > Deinococcaceae > Deinococcus > Deinococcus wulumuqiensis. Next base: position 1,493,498 of record NZ_CP049357.1, read on the forward strand.
ACAGTTCTTCCGTTTCGCTGGGGGTCAGCACGGCGGTGGGTTCGTCCAGAATCAGGATGCGTGCGCCCCGGTAGAGCGTCTTGAGAATCTCGACTTTCTGCTGGAGGCCCACCGGCAGCTCGCCCACGAGCGCGTCGGGGTTGAGGTCGAAGTTGAACTGCTTGATGAGCTGCGCCACCCGCGCCCGCGCCGCGCCGTAGTTGATGGAGGTGCCCTGGGTCGGCTCGGCCCCCAGAATCACGTTTTCGGTCACGGTCAGCGTGTCCACCAGTTGAAAGTGCTGAAACACCATGCCGATGCCCTGCGCGATGGCGTCGGCGGGGCTGGAAAAGGTCACGGGCTGGCCGTCCACCACGATTTCACCGCTGGTGGGGGGCTGGGCGCCGTAGACGATTTTCATCAGCGTGCTTTTGCCCGCGCCGTTTTCACCGCACAGGGCGTGGACGCTGCCCCATTTCACGTCCATGGAAATGTTGTCGTTGGCAAGCACGAGTGGAAAACGCTTGGTGATGCCGCGCAGCGACAGGGCGACGGGCGAGGCGTGAGGGTGCGTGAGCGTGGGCGCGGGGGCGGTCATGGGCTGAAGGATAGAGGATGACCGGCGGGAAAAGGGGAGCGGGCAGGCTCAGGGCAGCGGCAGCACCCGCACCTGACCGGCGGGCGTAGCCGCGGAAACAAGCACTTCGCGCCCGTCCGCGCTGACGGCGAGCGTGACATGCACATTGACGGTGCGCTGGCCGGGGAATGTCAGGACCTGCTGTGTCGGGAGCGCCCGCAGGCCCGCCGTCAGGTCGTAGAACTGCACCCGCCCATCGCTGAGGGCCACCACCAGGCGGCGAGCGGTGAACTTCACGTCCGTCACCTGCACCCCGGCAGGCACGCTCGTCTGGGCGAGGCGTTTGCCGCTGCGCAGGTCCCAGACGGCGACGCCGCGCGTGTCCTCGTCCGCCGCAAGAAAGCGGGCACCCGGTGAAAAGACAGGGGCGTCGTTCCAGTCCGCCCCACGGCTCTGGCGGGGCAGCAACGTGAGCTGGTCGCTGCCCGAATGCCAGACCCGCACCTCATCGCGGCAACTGTAGGCGACGAGGGGACCACGAACTACCACTCCCGCATAGGGACTGCCCAGACAGAGCTTCCCGAGATTTCCCGACGCGGCGAGGCGACGGCTCAGGTCAGGTGTCCAGACGGTGAGGCCATCCTCCCCCAGCGCCACCACCCGGTCAGCAGACACGGCGACGTGACGCAGCTTGCCTGGGGCGGCCCCGAGAGGTCTTCCACTCGCCACGTCCCAGCGGCGCAGGCCAGTCCGGTCGGCGGTGTAGAGCGTTTTGCCGTCGGGTGAAAAGGCTGGGGCGAAGAGAAGCCCAATGGGATCGTCACAGCCCAGCGCCCTGGTCCACTCCCCCGCCAGCGTGGACACGGGCCGCCCCGCACTCACGTCCCAGACGCGCACCCGGCAATCCCCAAAATCCAGTTCGGCGGCAAGCACCCGGCCCTGCGGGGTGATGTGAAGTGCGTGAAACCGGCTGCCCTTCCCAGTCGAGACGATTCGCGGCGTGCCGATGCGTGGAATCAGGGTAATTTTGCCGCTGTCTGGCGACTCCACCACCGCCCGCTGCGCGTCTATATAAGTGCTGAAAGCAGGCGTAGGCAGCGTCAGCGAGCGCCCGGCAGGAACGGCGAGCGCAGAAGCCAGAGCGAACAGGGTGAGGGCCAGGGTCCGTTTCATCAACCCAGTGTCGGTGACTGGAGCTGACGCTGTATGAGGCGGGCCGCCCACCCCTGAACCTGCCACACTGCGGGGCATGGATTCCCTGTGGCTGGCGGTCACCAACCTGGGCCGCGACGAAGTGTTTCTCGTCGTGCTGGCGCTGTACACCCTGCTCGTGAGTCCGCGCGGCGGGCGCGACCTCGGGGTGGCCTTCGCGCTGAGCTACCTGGTGAACACGGCGCTCAAGTACGGCCTGAACCTGCCCCGGCCCTTTACCGCCGACCCCACGCTGGCCTCCGAAGCGGCGCGGGCGACGGCGGGCGGTCCCGGCCTGCCCAGCGGCCACAGCCAGATGAGCGCGACTCTGTGGCTGGGCATCGCGGCGCAACTGCGGCGCCCGGCCTTCACCGCCTTCGCAGCCGTGCTGGTCGCGCTGGTCATCGCCTCGCGCCTCGTCCTGCACGTTCACTTTCCGTCCGACGTGCTGGTGGGGTTGGGGCTGGGGCTGGGGTTTGCGTGGCTGGGGGCGCACGGCACCTTCGCCAACTGGAACGCCGCCCGCTGGGGCCTTCCGGCGCTGCTGCTGGGCTTGACCGCCCTGCTGCCCATAGAGACGCCCCGCGAATACAGCGCCGGGCTGGGCCTGCTCGCCGGGTACTGGGCCGCTCGGCCCGACTTCACCCCGCCGCGTGACTGGGCCGGGCGGCTGAGCGTGGCCGCGCTGGGCCTTGCCCTGATTTTTGCCGTCTACCTGGGCCTGGGCGCGGTCCTCGGCGGGCTGGGGCACTCGCCACTCTTGCGGGCGCTGCGGTACGCAGGGGTCGTGCTCATCGCGCTGCACGGGGTACCGCTGCTGCTGCGGCGCTGGCTTCCGGTGCGGCTGGACGCGCAGAGGCAAACGGAGCAACGGGCAACGGGGCAACAGGCCGAAGGTTGACCCTTCCTCTCAGGTCTACTTTCCGCTTTCCTCGGCCTTGACCCAGCGCGTGCCCAGCAGCGCCGGGCCGACAGGCTGCGGGGCTTTGGGCGGGGAGGCGGCGCGGTGGGCGGTGCGCAGCACGGTCTGGACCTCGGCCTCGCTCAGCACGCCCTTTTTTTCCAGCAGGGTCAGCAGGGCGAGGTTGAGCTTGCGCAGGTAGTCCACCTCGGCGCGGAGGTCGGGGGCGCCCGTTTCGGGAGAAGGGGAAGGAGTCATGGGGGCAGCATAGCGGCGCCGGGCCTCACACCGTCGGCCCGCATACGATTTTCCTGCACCGGGACGCGGCGCTGTCCCGCATAGAGCGCCGGGCAGCGGCAATATCCCCTTTGCCGCAAGGGGGGCGGTGGTATGCTGCACAGGTCTCACGCAGGTGATGCGACGTGCAAGTGGCGCCGCCATCACAAGACAGGGCAACGCGGCTCCTCACCTCCTGGCGGTGTGGGGCCGGTACTGAGGAGGACTGAGGAATGTACAAAGGGAGAGAAGGGCAGTGGGCCTTCCTGCTACACCGCCTGTCTGGACTGGCGATTCTGGCTTATCTGATGCTGCATGTGTTCAGCATCGGGTCGGTCATTCTGGGTGAAGAGTTCTACATGCGTATTCACCACACCTACGACCTGTGGCCGTTTCGCGTCGGTCTGATCTTCGTGACGGCCGGGGTGGTCTACCACGCCCTGAACGGCCTGCGCATCATCGTGATGGACTTCGCGGGTGCGGGCGTGGCCTATCAGCGGCAGATGTGGTACGGCGTCATGGCGCTGACCCTGCTCGCCACTGCCTACACCGCCTGGGTCAACATTCCCCGCATTCTGGGAGGCTACTGATGATCAAGGCGCGGACCTTTACCGACGCCCGGGCGCAGGCCCACACCAACGCCGAGCTGAACTGGTGGATTTTCATGCGCATCAGCGGCCTGATTCTGGTCTTCCTGGTGCTGGGGCACATCTACATGACCTTCATTCAGGTCAGCGAGGCCGACGCGACCTATGTCGCCGTGGTCAACAAGCTCAGCAACCCGGCCTGGAAGTTCTACGACTGGCTGATTCTGAGCCTCGCGCTGCTGCACGGGGCCAACGGAGCGCGCTACTCCATCGAGGACTACGTGCGCTCGCGGCCCGACCGCGCCTGGATCAAGGGCATCTTTTACACCGTGATCGCGCTGCTCTTCGCCTTCGGCACCGTGGGCCTGATTTCCATCTGAAGCCCACCACCCGAAGGCAACCAGACAGCTTCAACACCTGATTGAGAGGAACCTTTCATGCATCACCGTTATGACGTGATCGTCGTCGGGGCGGGCGGCGCGGGCCTGATGGCGGCGCTGTACGCTGCCAAACAGGGCGTGTCGGTCGCCTGTATCTCCAAGCTCTATCCCACCCGCTCGCACACCGGCGCGGCCCAGGGCGGCATCGGCGCTGCGCTCGGCAACGTGCAGGAAGACCACTGGGAATGGCACATGTTCGACACCATCAAGGGGGGCGACTACCTGACCGACCAGGACGCCGCCGAGGTGTTCAGTAAGGACATCATCGAAGTGGTGTACGAACTGGAGCACATGGGCCTGCCCTTTTCCCGCACGCCCGAAGGCAAGATCGCCCAGCGCAAGTTCGGCGGCCACACCCGCGACTTCGGCAAGGCCGCCGTGGAGCGCTCCTGCTACGCCAAGGACCGCACCGGCCACATGATTCTCCAGACGCTCTACCAGCAGAACGTCAAGGCCGGCACACTGTTTTTCAACGAGTTCCACGTCACCGACCTGATTATCGAGCAGGGGCGCTGCCGTGGCGTGGTGGCCTACGACCTCGCCACCGGTGAGCTGCACACCTTCCACGCCAAGGCCGTGATTCTGGCGGCGGGCGGCTACGGGCGCGTGTTCAAGATCACCTCCAACGCGCTGACCCTGACCGGCGACCTGATGAGCATCTACTACCGCAAGGGCCTGCCGCTCGAAGACATGGAGTTCTACCAGTTCCACCCCACCGGCCTCGCCAAACTGGGCATTCTGGTGACCGAAGGCATTCGCGGCGAGGGCGGCATTCTGCGCAACGCCAGCGGCGAGCGCTTCATGGAACGCTACGCGCCGACCATCAAGGACCTCGCGCCACGTGACATCGTGGCCAGAAGCATGACCACCGAAATCCGCGAGGGGCGCGGCGTGGGCAAGGACAAGGACGCCATCCACATCGACCTGACCCACCTGCCGCGCGAAGTGATCGAAGGCAAGCTGGCCGAAATCACCGACCTCGCCCGCACCTACCTGGGCCAGGACCCGGTCAAGGACCTCGTGATGGTGCAGCCCACCGCCCACTACGCGATGGGCGGGATTCCCACCGACCTCAACGGCCTGTGCCTGAGCGACGGTCAGGGCGGCTCGGTGGAAGGGCTGTACGCGGCGGGCGAGCAGGCCTGCGTCAGCCTGCACGGCGCCAACCGCCTGGGCACCAACTCGCTGGGCGACCTCGTGGTGTTCGGTCGCCGCGCCGGGATGTTCGCCGCGCAGTACGCCAAGCAGGTCGAGTACGCCGAGATGCCCGAAAACCCCGAGGCCGAAAGCCGCCGCACCTTCGACGAGCTGCGTCAGGCCAGCGGCAAGGACAACGCCGCCGCCATCCGCAAGGAGTTGCAGGAAACGATGATGCGCAACGTGGGCATCTTCCGCAACGGTCCCGACATGGCGGCGCAGGTCGAAATCATCAAGGAACTCAAGACCCGCTACAAGAACGTGAGCGTGTCCGACACCAACGCCCGCTACAACTCCGAACTCGTCGAGGCGCTGGAACTCGGTTTCATGCTCGACTGCGCCGAGGCGATGGCGAGCAGCGCCGTGAACCGCACCGAGTCGCGCGGCGCCCACGACCGCGAGGACTTCCACCAGCGCGACGATCAAAACTGGCTCAAGCACACGATGGCCTACAAGGACCTGAACAACCCGGGCAACGTCATCATCGGCTACAAGGACGTGGCCCTGAAGGGCTTTACCCGCTCCTTCGAGCCTAAAGCCCGCGTCTATTGACAGCGGCAGAGTGGGAAGCGTGCCAGTCGCGCCTTTTCCACTCTGATAAGGAACTGTTATGACCCAGACCCAGACTTCCGTTTCTTCTTCCAGCGCCCTGCCGTCCGGCGCGGCCCCGCTCGCCCCGGCGGACATGCCGATGCTGCAACTGAAAGTCAAGATTCTGCGCTTCAACCCCGAGACCGACAAAAAGGCCAAGTGGGTCACGTACAACCTGGAAGCGCAGGCCGGTGACCGCCTGGTGGACGTGCTCAACGAAATCAAGTGGTACCACGAACCCAGCCTGACCTTCCGCCGCTCCTGCCAGCACGGCATCTGCGGGTCGGACGCGATGATGATCAACGGGCGCAACCGCCTGGCCTGCAAGACTCTGGTGCGTGACCTCGTCAAGGGTTCGGGCGGCGAGATCACCGTCGAGCCGATTCGCGGCCTGAAGGTCGAGCGCGACCTGCTGGTGGACATGGAACCCTTTTTCGATGCGTACAAGGCGATCATGCCGTACTTCATCAACGAGGAACCCGCTCCCGCAGGCGAACGTATCCAGAGCGAGGCGCAGGCCGAGCGCATGGCGCACTCCAGCAACTGCATCCTGTGCGCGTGCTGCACCACCTCCTGCCCGATCTTCTGGGTCAACGGCTCGTACCTCGGCCCGGCGGCCATCGTGCAGGCGCACCGCTTCATCTTCGACAGCCGCGACCAGGCCACGCAGCAGCGGCTGAACATCATGAACCAGAACACCGGCGTCTGGCGCTGCCGCACCGCCTACAACTGCACCGAGGCCTGCCCGCGTGAAATCCCCATCACGGCCCTCATCGAGGAAGTCAAGCGTGCGGTGATGTACCAGCAGGCGTAATTCCCATTCCGACTGCTTTTTGCACGGCGCCTCCTCTGCGGGGCGCCTTTTCGTGGGGCACGGCTTTCCAAATCCGCTGAACCCGCCCCGGCTGTCCATCCATACGGGTCAGCGCCCGACACCTCCAGGCAAGAGCGGCCTATCCGACGAACCGTTTTGGACAAAGGTGTACACTGGACCCGAACGCCGGGCGAAAGTCCCGGCACTTTTGCGGGCAGCCGAGTGGCCCTTTGCTCGTGAATACTTTCACAGGAGTCCTGAAGATGAAAACCCTGATCCTCGGTGCGGGCTACGCTGGCCTCGCCACAGCCACTTCCCTCAAGCCGATCCCCGGCCTCGAAAGCCTGCTGATCGAGCAAAACGCTTACCACACCTTCGAGACCCGGCTGCACGAGGCCGCCGCCCACAACACCCCCGTGACGCTGCCGCTGCTGCCGCTGCTGCGCGGCACCGGCGTGCACCTGGAGCAGGCCCGCGTGGATTACGTGGACCTCGACGAGCGCGAGGTGGGCCTGAAGGACGGGCGCGTGCTGATGTACGACACCCTGGTGGTGGGCCTGGGCAGCGTGACCAACTTCTACCGCATTCCCGGTCTGGCCGAGAACGCCACCGAACTCAAGCAGCTCAGCGACGCCGACGACATCTTCAACTTCGTCAACCGCACCTTCGACAACGGCTACCAGGGCAACCGCGACATCGTGGTCGGCGGCGCGGGTCTGACCGGCGTGGAACTGGTGACCGAACTCGCGCAGCGCGCCGAACTGCTGAGCAAGGAGCGCGGCCTGCCCCCCTTCAACATCTACCTCGTCGAAGCCGGTCCCAAGATTCTGCCCATTCTGGACGAAGCGCTGCGGGCCAAGGCGCAGCAGACGCTGGAAGAGTACGGCATCAAGATCATGGTCGGCCACCGCATCATGCAGGCGACCGCCGACAGCGTGACCGTGCAGACGCAGGGCGGCGAGCAGAAGGTCATCAAGGCGGGCAAGATCATCTGGACCGGCGGCATTCAGGCCCGTGACATCGTGCGCGGTCAGAAGATCGAAAAAGGCCCCGGCGGGCGCATCGCCGTGGACGAGTTCCTGCGGGCCAAGGGCTACTCCGACGTGTTCATCATCGGGGACATGGGGCTGGCGCTCAACCAGGAAGGCAAGCCGGTGCCCACCACCGCGCAGCACGCCGGACAACAGGGCCGCACCACCGCCAAGAACATCATGAACATCGTGCAGAACAGGCCCCTGGTGCCCTACGAGCCGACCACCCTGGGCGAATTCGTGTCGCTCGGCGGCCTGATGGCGGTGGGCTGGATGAAGCTGCCCTGGAACCAGAAGCTCGCCATCACCGGCGGCATCGCCCACGTCATGAAGCGGGCGTCCGAGTGGAAGTGGCGCTCCAGCGTCGACTGAGCCACTGAGACTGGCCCTGTTTTCCCTGCCTCCCCGTTTCCCTGCCTCCCCGGTCCCCCTGTGGGCCGGGGGTTTTGTTTGCCGCCGTGACTCGCCGCTGACGGAACGGCCAGGGTTGAACGAACCTTGAGCCGCAGCCGACGTTCCCCTGACCATTCGGGAGCACAGTGAAGGCAGCCGGGGCAGTCCACCCATCCGGGGCAGGTGCCTCGCCCGCTCTGTGAACCGCAGGTCCAGGAGCTGCAGGTGCGGAAGTTTCGTTCGTGGGGAGATGGACCATACAGACCGGAGAGCGCCGGCCAGACGGCTGACCTTCCCCCGCCTTTGCCTGAGCGCCGGGCTTCGGGTTCTGGGCAAGAAGCGCACGTTCTCCCCAACGACGCTCTTTTCTCCTCCACCCGCAAGGAAGGTGACTTATGCGTGCGTGGACCGCGCTGTTTGCGGCCATCGCTCTGGAAGTGACAGGCACCCTGTCTCTCAAACTTTTCGCATTCGATCAGGGGCAACTCCCGCTGACCTTTTTGCTGCTGGCCGGGTCGTACTGGCTGCTCGCGCAGGCGTTCCGGCAGATTCCGGTGGCGGTGGCGTTCGCCGTGTGGGAGGCCACCGGCCTGCTGCTCATCACGCTGCTGGGCGCCGCGTTGCTGGGCGAGCACCTTCAGCCGCTGCAACTGCTCGCGCTGGGCGGGCTGCTGCTGGGCGCCGCGCTGCTGCACCGGGGCACGCGGGAGGCGGACGCATGACCCCCCTCGCCCTGCTGCTGATTGTGGGGGCGGTGGCGCTGGACCTCGCCGCCAACGCGCTGCTCAAGGTCTCGGACGGGTTTCGCAGGCCGCTGCCGGGGCTGGCCGCGCTGGGGCTGGTGCTGCTCGCCTTTGCCCTGCTGGGACTGGCGGTGCGCGAGGTGCCGGTGGCGGTGGCCTACGCCGCCTGGGGGGGCCTGGGCATCGTGACGGCGGCGCTGCTCTCGCGTCGGCTGGACGGCACCCGGCTGACGGGAACGGCCTGGGCCGGCATCGGCCTGATTGTCCTCAGCGTGGGCGTGCTGAGCCGGGGCCACTGAAGGTCGCAGGAAGGTACAAGATGCCGGGGCAAGCGGCAGGCTGCGGCGGGGCGGGGGTTCGCATTCGGGTTTACACTGCCCCTATGCGCTGGCCCGACCCCGCCGACTTCGTTCACGGCTCTCCCCTGCCGCCGCCGACCGGGTGGACGCGGCCCGGTCTGGTCATGACCTTCAATCTGGAGTGTCCCGGCTGCGTGTCGCGGGGCATTCCTTTCCTCAAGCGGCTGCACGCCGAGTACGGCGAGCATGTCCACCTGCTGGCCGTTCACACCAGTTACGGACATCGGCAGCTCACGCGGGAGGAGGTGGAACCGACCCTGGTGAAATTCGCGCGGGACTTCGCCAAACTGCCGTTTCCGGTGGCGCTCGACCTGGACGGCTCCTTTGCCCGCGAGTGGCAGACCGAGGGCACCCCGCACTGGCTGGCCTTCGCGCCGGGAGGCGAACTGCTGCGGAGCGTGTACGGCAGCCAGGAGAACGCGCAGACCCGGCTGGAATATCTGCTGGCCGAGTGGGGGCAGTCGGGCACCTGACCTCCCGCACCCCTTTCCCCTATCATCGCGCCCATGACCCTGACCCCCCGAGCCTTGCTGCTGCTCAGTGCCCAGCGGCATCACCTGCACGACCGACCCGACGAGCGCGAGCTGGCCCGCGACTGGCTGCGGCACATCGAGGACGCCCGCGCCGCAGGGGACCTGATCGCCCTGGTGCAGTGGGACGGCGAAGTCGGCAGCGAGGGCGAAACCTTCAGCAAGGGCTGGACCCTGTACCCCGACTTCCGCGCCGAGGCGGGCGACGTGCTGGTGCGGGCGCAGCTGCCCGACGCCTTCGCCGGGTCCGACCTCGACGCCGCGCTGCGGGGCCGGGCGGTGCGCGAGCTGACGCTGCTGGGGCTGCCGGGTGAAGAACTGGACGTGACGGCGCAGTCGGCCCGCGTCCTCGGCTATCAGGTGCAGGTCGTGGCGGGAGGCGCCGCGTGAACGGCGAGCGGATGGACTACACGCTGGACGTGCTGCTGCGGCTGCTCGCCACGCCGAGTCCCACCGGGTTCACGGGGGCGGCGGTGGCCCTGGTCGAGGCCGAGCTGCACAAACTGGGCGTGCAGGCCCGGCACACCCGCAAGGGCGCCCTGACCTGGGAAATCGCCGGAACGGGGGCGGGCCACGTCACCTACAGCGGGCACGTGGACACCCTGGGCGCGATGGTCAAGGCGGTCAAACCCAACGGGCGCCTGCTGCTGTGGCCCCTGGGCGGCTACGACTGGGCGACGGTGGAAGGCGAGGACGTGCTGGTCCACCTCCAGAGCGGCGAAATGCTGAGCGGCACGGTGGTCAACGTGCGGCAGTCCACCCACGTTCACGGGGCGGCCCTGCGTGACCTGCGCCGTGAAGCCGCCGTGATGGAGGTGCGTCTGGACGCCGTGACCGGCAGCGCCGCCGAAACGCGGGCGCTGGGGGTGGGCACAGGCGACTTCGTCAGCTTCGACGCCCGGCCCCGCCTGACCCCGGCGGGCTACGTCAAGGCGCGGCACCTGGACAACAAGGCGGCAGTGGCGGTGTTTCTGGCCGTGACCCGCGAGCTGCTGCACTCGCCCCCGGTCAAGACGGTGGCCTTTCACGTCACCACCTATGAGGAGGTCGGGCACGGCGCGGCCACCGGCATTCCCCCGCACACCGACGAGCTGATTGCGGTGGATATGGCGGCAGTGGGCGACGGGCAGACGAGCAGCGAGCACCACGTCACCCTCTGCGTGGCGGACGGCGGCGGACCCTACGACCACGCGCTCGGCAACCGCCTGCGGGCAGCGGCGGCGCGGGCCGGGGTGGAGTTGCGGGTGGACATCTACCCCTTTTACTCCAGCGACGGCACGGCGGCCTGGCGGGCGGGCGGCGACTACCCGGTGGCCCTCATCGGCCCCGGCGTGGACGCCAGCCACGCCTACGAGCGCACCCACACCGACGCCCTGCAAGCCACCGCCGCCCTGATGCTGGCCTACGTGGGCGCCTGATGTCCAGCCTGCCCAGCCTGAAGGGGCTGCCCCGTCTGGTCATCGTGCCCGGCCTGGGCGACTCCGGGCCGGAGCACTGGCAAAGCCTCTGGGAGCAGAAGTTCGGCGCGGCGCGGGTGCGGCAGGACGACCCGGAGAACCCGGCGCCGCAGAGCTGGGCGGCCCGCTTGCAGGAGGTGGTGGAGGCGACCCCTGGCGACCTGGTGCTGGTCGCCCACTCGTGCGGCGTGCCCACCGTCGCGCACTGGGCGCAACTTTATCCCGTCAGCGAACGGGTGAAGGGGGCATTGCTGGTCGCGCCGCCCGACACCGAGAACGCCACCTTGCAGCGCGAACACCCCGCGGCCTGCCAGATGGCCCCGGTGCCTCTGCTTCCCCTCCCCTTCCCGGCATTCGTGGTCGCCAGCGAGAACGACCCCTTCTGCACCCCGGAGCGCGCCGAGCAGTTTGCCGACGCCTGGGGCGCCGCGTTCGTGACGGCGGGCGAGGCCGGACACATCAACATCGCCAGTGGACATGGTGACTGGCCCGAAGGCGAGGTGCTGCTCTCCGAAGCCCTGCACGCCTGGACGCCGCAGGGGTTCACGCGGCTGTGACCAGGAGGCAAAAGGCCAAAACAAAGAAGCAAAGGCGCGTGGCCTTCGCTTCCTGGGGAGGGGCTTAAAAATCAGTTGACAGCGGTGCCGAGGTGCTTGTCGAGCAGCGACTCGAAAGCCCGCTTGGGCTGGGCGCCGACCATGCCTTCGACCGGCTGGCCGTCCTTGAACAGGATCATGGTGGGGATGCTCATGACGCGGAACTGGCCGCTGGTGGCGGGGTTGTCGTCGACGTTGACCTTGGCGACCTTGACGCGGCCTTCGTACTGACCGGCGAGCTCTTCGATGACCGGGGCAATGATGCGGCAGGGGCCACACCAGGGCGCCCAGAAGTCGACCAGGGTCAGGCCCTGCGCGATTTCGCTCGTAAAGTTGCCGTCCGTGAGTTCCACAGGCTTCATGTCCAGAACTATACCCCCCTCCCGCATATCGGCGGATAGGCGGGGCATGGGGACAGGCTGAGCCTGCCTTAACCTGCCGGGTATGCTGGCCCGCATGAACCCCGAATTGCGGCGCGGCGCCGACCTTTTCAACGCCGGGCACTGGTGGGAAGCCCACGAAGCCTGGGAAGACGTCTGGCGGGTGTCCACCGGCGAGCAGCGGGCGCTGGTCCAGGCGCTGATTCTGCTCGCCGCCGCCCTGCACAAACGCTGGCACCACGGCAGCCTCGCGCACCGCAACTTCTACAAAGCCGAAAAGTACCTGGACACCCTGCCCGGCGACTTCGGCGGCGTGAATCTGCTGGCCCTGCGCGGGGCGGTGTGGGAGGCGCTGAACACGGAAGGGCAGCGCCCGCAGTTGCCGCTGGGATGAAGATGGCCGCCCGAACGTGTGCCGGGCGGCCTGCTCAGCGTTGGGGGCGGCGGATTTACCGGCGGCACCCGGCAGCGATTTCGTCGGCGAGGGCGCCCACGTCCTGCCCAGCCTCCACCGCGCCGATAAAGGCGCTGCCGACCACCACGCCGTCGGCGACCTGCGCGACCTGCCGGGCGGTGGCCGCGTCCTTGACGCCGAAGCCCACGACCACCGGCACCTGGGCGTGCTGGCGGGCGAGGGCCAGCATCCGGGGCACTTCGCCGAGCGCCGAGCCTTCGCGGGTGCCGGTCACGCCGGTCACGCTGGCGGCGTACAGAAAGCCGGTGCAGGCCCCGGCCACCAGCTCCACGCGCTCCGGGGTGGAGGTCGGCGCGATGAGGAAGGTCACCCCCAGGCCGTGCTGCGCGGCGAGGTCGGCAATTTCGAGGTCCTGGTCCGGCGGCAGGTCGGGCAGAATCAGCCCGTCCACTCCCGCCGCCTGCGCCAGCCGCATGAATTCGGCGGGTCCGACGGCGTAGATGGGGTTGACATAGGTCATGATGACGAGAGGCGTGTCGTACTTCCGGCGCAGTTCGCGCACCAGATCCAGGGTGCGCCGGGTGCTGGTGCCGCCCGCGAGGGCCTGCTCCGACGCCCGCTGAATGGTGGGGCCGTCACCGAGCGGGTCGGAATAGGGAATCCCGACTTCCATGATGTCGGCGCGGGAGAGCAGTTCGCCCGCCACGTCCAGAAAGCGTCCCGCGTCGGGGTAACCGCCGGTCATGAAGGGAATGAAGGCGGCGCGGCCCTCGGCCCCGGCACGGGCAAAGGCGGCGTGGAGGCGCTGCACGCCCCGGTTCACGGTTTCGGCGGTGGCGGTCATGCCTGGGCCTCCTGGCCTTCCGCCTTGTCCAGCAGGCGCATCACCTCGTTCACGTCCTTGTCGCCGCGCCCCGAGAGGTTGACCACCACGATTTCGTCCGGCTTCATCTGTCCGGCGAGTTCTACGGCGTGATAGATGGCGTGCGCCGATTCCAGCGCCGGGATGATGCCTTCCAGACGGGTGAGCAGCTTGAGCCCTTCGAGCGCCTGCGCGTCGGTGACCGGCACGTATTCGGCCATGCCCATCACCGAGTAGTAGCAGTGCTCGGGGCCGATGCCGGGGTAGTCCAGCCCCGCGCTGATGGAATGCGGCGGCACGATCTGGCCCTCGTCGTCGTTGAGCAGGTACATCATGGAGCCGTGCAGCACCCCGATGCGCCCGCCTGCCACACTGGCGGCGTGCATCCCCGAGTCCACGCCGTGCCCGGCGGCCTCGGTGCCGATCAGACGCGGACGCTCGCTCTCAGGCAGGTAAGCGAAAGGCGCAAAAATCCCGATGGCGTTCGACCCGCCGCCCACACACGCGACGATGGCGTCGGGCACGCTGCGGCCTTCCTTCTCCTGAAGCTGGACCTTGACTTCCTCTCCGATCACGCTCTGAAAGTCGCGGACCATCGCCGGGTAGGGGTGCGGCCCCACCACGCTGCCCAGGATGTAGAAGGTGTCGCGCACGTGCGTGACCCACTCACGAATCGCCTCGTTGGTGGCGTCCTTGAGGGTGCCGGTGCCGCTGGTCACGGGCCGGACCTCGGCGCCGAGGAGCTTCATGCGAAAGACGTTGAGCGACTGACGGCGGATGTCCTCCTCGCCCATGTACACCACGCACGACAGCCCGAGCAGCGCCGCTGCCGTCGCCGTCGCCACCCCGTGCTGCCCGGCGCCGGTTTCGGCAATCACTTTTTTCTTGCCCATCCGCCTGGCGAGCAGGGCCTGGGCCAGACAGTTGTTGATTTTGTGGGCGCCGGTAAAGTTCTGGTCCTCGCGCTTGAGATAAATCCTGGCGCCGCCCGCGTGCTCGGTCAGGCGCTCGGCGAGGTACAGGCTGTTGGGCCGACCCACGAATTCGCGCAGCAGGCGGTCGAGTTCGTCCAGAAAGGCGGGGTCCCGCTTGGCCGCCTCATACGCCTGCTCCAGTTCGTCGAGCGCGGGAATCAGTGTTTCAGGCACATAACGTCCACCAAAGCGGCCATACCGCCCGCGCGCGTCCGGCAGCGGAAAACTGGGGATGGAAAGAGACATGATGCTCAGCTTAGGCCACAGCGCCTTTTCAGTTGCCAAGTAAAGTTAGACGAGTTGTACAGATTTGGGAAGGAAAAAAGGAGGCCGCTTTGTCGGGGCCTCCACCTTGAACGATGCCTTTCGCTCAGTCGCCCAGTTTGTAGGCGCGTGAAACGACGTCTTTGACGGTGACAGTAACAGGCCGATTGTTGGCACTGTATCCAAAGAACTCCAGATCGACCGTACTGTATGCGTTCCGACGTGTGGACTGGACTTCCGACACCAGGGCACTGGCGAGATTGATAGCCATCTGAACGGGAAGCCCGTTGGCGGGAACGGTGTCAGACTTCATGCTTCCGTCGGTATTGAACTGCGGGCAGGACTGATAGTTCGGAAGGCTTGCACGCTCAGGGCAGTCATAGCCCGACGGAACATATAGGTCAGACTTCTCAACTGGCTCAGAAGCGTCGATGATGCGACCATTGTAGTCGTAACGCACAATTCGGTAGCCCGTGATATACGCGGCATCGGAGCCTGGACGGGACATGAACGTGAAAGTCGCCGGGCCAACCTCACCCACGGTCCACGTCTCTTTCGCCGGAGTGACATTGCCCTTGTCGTCTGTGGTGGCGGGTGTGTACGAACGGGTCACATCGACTCTTGAAGCCGCGTCGTCGGCGTCAACGCCTATGCTCACACGGCCATTTCCACTGATCTGGGGCGGAGCACTGCCGCAGGCACTCAGTGCCAAACCTGCCAAAAGCAACAAGGAAGTCATTCTTTTCATACCGTTTCCTCCGTCGGCCCCGCTTGAGGCCCGAGCATATAGAAGGCGAGTCGTTTCATACCAGCCAGGAAATCCACGTTTTCCACCGTGACTTCCCGTTCCCCGGTGGGGGTAGACACGAGCAGGTCCTGGGTTTGCAGCACGGCTGGAGCAAAGTTGAGGATGCCGCCCACCCCCGCCGCCGCCAGTGCCTGCGCCGCCGCCTGGGCATGTTCGGCAGGCACCGTCAGCAGGCCCAGGTCCACCTGCCGGGGGGTCCCCGCCACCGAGGCGACGAACGGCCCGAGCTGACCGATATGCTGAATGGTCAGCCCGCGCACCTCGCGCCCCACCACGTCCGGAGCCACGTCGAACAGGCCGACGTTGCGAAACTGGTAGTCGCTGGCGCCCGGATAGTTGGCGATGGCGTGCCCGAGGCGGCCCATGCCGACGATCACCACGTTCCAGGTCTGGTCGAGGCCCAGCTTTCGCAGAAGCTCACGGCGCAGCACCGCCACGGTGTACCCGATGCCGCGCGTGCCGAAGCGCCCGAAGTAGGTCAGGTCCTTGCGCACCTGAAAGGGCGTGACCCCGGCCCGCCGCGCGAGGTCGCCGCTGGAGGCCTGCTGGACGTTCTGGGCTTCCAGCTCCTCCAGCACCCGGACATAGGTGACCACGCGGCCCAGCGTGGCGGTCGGGATGTCGGACACTCGCACTCGGCTCACCGCAACCTGAAGTGGTCGAGGCCCGCCGCGTCGAGTCGGCCCTCGGCGGCGAGCAGGGCGTCCCCCGACAGCGGCCCGAGCAGCACGGTCACCTTGCCGGTTTCAGGGGCGTTGACACTGGGGGTAAAGCCCTGCGCCCGGAGCTGCTCGACAAAGCGCCGCGCGCCCTCGACGGTGTTGAAGGCCCCGACCTGCACGTAGACCGGACCCGCCGGAGCGGGCAGCGGGGCCGGGGGAGCGGCGGCCTCCGTCGGCGCTGCCGGCTCGCTGGCCGGAGGGTCAGGCGTGACGGCAGCAGGCGCAGCGGGGTCAGGCGCCGCAGACGCCGAGGCCGCCGCAGTGGTTTGCAGGGTGCGGCCCCGGGGCGGATACAGCTCGGCCCGGGCGTAGGCGCGGCGGATGTCGGCGGCGGCCTGCTGGCCGGTCGCTTCGTCGGGGAAGGGGCCGACCTGCGCCACGAACTGGTTCCCCAGGTCGATGGCATAGACGGTGTATCCCAGGGCGCCCACTCCCGCCGTCGCCGAGCGCAGGGCCGCCTCGCTGCCGAAGGTGCCCAGCATCACGCGGTACTCGCTGCGCAGCGGCGTGCGCTGGGCACTGGGCGAGACAGCCGGGGTGCCCGCAGCCGGTGCAGGCGCGGGGGAGTCCGGTTCGCTCTGCGTCTGCGCCGGGGCACCGGCTTCGGGCGTGGCCGGGGCTTCGGGCTGTGGCCGGGCCGGAGTCGCTGCTGCAGGAGTGGGCGCCTGGTTCACAGGAGCCTGAGCTGCCGGAGCCTGGGCTGCCGGAGCCTGGGCCACTGGAGCCTGGGCCACTGGGGTCTGGGCCGCCGAAGCCTGAGCAGCCGGAGTTTGGGACGCGGAAGCGGGGGTGCCCGCTGCGGCGGTCTCCGGTTTCGCTTGGGTGGGTGGAGCAGGCAGGCGCCGAGGCTCCGGCAGGACCGGGGGCGGAATCTTGGGCGCAGGCGGCGTCGCCGGGGCCGGAGGAATCGTGCCTGCCTGGGCCTGAGTGGGCGCCGAGGGCGCGGCGGGTGCCGATGAAGACAGCCCGGTCACGGCGCCAGGAGACACCGGAATGGTGGAGGGCGGCTGCGGCGCGGCGACCTCTTCAGCCGGGCGGCGCTTGCCGTCGAGCAGAAGGCTCCCCAGGCCCAGGCCCAGGGCGAGGACCAGACCGGCAGCCGTGTATTCAGGCCAGCGGCGCAGACCGGCAGCGGTCCGGCGGGGTCGGGGGCGTCCGGGTGAGGGGGTCCGGGCGCCGGTCATTTGAGCGCGTCCTTGGCCCGCGAGCTGCCGAGGCCAGCGGCGGTCTTGAAGGACTGACGGGCTTCGTCGGGGCGTTGCTGGGCACGCTGCGAGAGTCCCAGCAGGTACCAGCCCTCGGCGTTCTTGGCCTCGTCGGTCACCAGACCACGCAGCAGCGCCTCGGCTTCCGCGTAGCGGGCGGTGGCGAGCAGGGCGGCGGCGAGGTTTTGCCGGGCGGCGGGGGTGGGCCGCAGCCGCACGCTCTCGCTCAGGACCGGCACCGCCGAGGCGTAGTCCTTCAGGGCGTAGTAGCTCAGGCCCAGCCACAGCAGACTGTCGGCGTCGGGCACGGCCAGCACGCTGGAATTGAGCGCGGCGCGGGCCTGGGCGTACCGGCCCTGGCGGTAGGCGACCACGCCACGCACGTACTGCGCCCGCGCCTGGGTGCTGGCGTCGGGCGTGAGCCTGAGCGCCTGCTGAGCGGCCTGGGCCGCCTCCTGATACTGGTTGCCTTCCAGATACAGCGCGGCGAGGGCGCCGTGAAGCCGCGCCGACTTCGGCGTGAGCGCCAGCGCGTCACGGTAGGCCCGAATCGCGGCCGCACGCTGGCCGAGCAGGGCGAGCAGTTCGGCCTCGCGGACCACGGCGGCAGGCAGGCGGCGGTCTTCCTGCCGGGCTTCGCTGGCCGCGTTCAGGGCGCCGCGCAGGTTCTTCTGGGCCTGAAGCAAGGCAGACTGCCGCAGCAGCAGCGCCGCCCGGTCGGTGCCGGTCAGCACCCGCGCGGCGGCGGCGCTGAGTTCGCGCACGGCGCGGTCGGGCAGCCCCTGGGCGACGTACAGATCAGCCAGCAGCAGCGCCGCTTGCAGACTGCTGGGCTTGCGTTCCAGCACCGCGTAGGTCACCGGCAGCGCGTCGGCATACTGTCCGGCCCGATAGAGCGTCTGGGCGTGGCGGTAAATGTACTCGACGTTTTCCGGATTGGCCGTCCGCAGCGCGGCGTAGGTCGCCGAGAGGGCCGCGTAGTCCTTGACCCGCCCCTGCTCGGTCGCCAGCGCCTGCAGCAGCGTTTCCCGGGCGGCAGGCGGGGCTGAGACCGCCAGCGCCAGCGCGTCGCCGTACAGCCGCAGCGCCTCGGGGTAGCGGCCTTCCCGGGCCGCGATGACGCCCAGGTTGTAAGGCCCTTCGTACCGCTGGGGAGCGAACTGCATGAACTGCCCGAACTCGAACGCGGCCCCTCGCAGGTCCCCGAGCTGATACAGCGCCAGACCCAGCCCGAAGTGCGGCTCGGGGCTGCTGTAGTTGCGCACGATCAGCGCCTCGAACTCGTTACGGGCCTGGGCAAAACGCCCGGAGGCAAACTGCGCCTGTGCCCCCAGCAACAGTTGCTGCTGCTCGGCGGTCAGCGGCACCACCACAGGCGCGGGCCGGGCGGCGGGGGTCTGTTCGGCCGCCGCCTGACCGGTCTGTGCGGGTACAGTCGGCGCAGCGGGAGCCGGGGCGGGTGCAGCCTGGGCGGGTTGAGGCTGACCGGGAACGGAGGCCGGAGACGCCGGGGCAGTGCCGATGGGCTGGCCGTCCTTGCACAGTTCGGGGGCCATCTGGCAGGCGTCGAACTGCACGGTCATGGAACCGGGCACCTGCCGGACGCCGGGCTGCACCTGGTTGAGGGTGTTCTGCACCCCGATGGCGGCTGAGGTATCCATCAGGGTCTGGGCCTGGGCACCCGCGCCGCAGGCCAGCCAGACCCCAAGAAGCAGGCGGGCGGCGAGAAACCGGGAAGTGTCAGGGGAAACAAGCATGAATAGAGCCTCCTGAAAAGACGGGCAGCAGTCAGTATGACGCCAGCGGCCTTGCGCAACCCTTACTGCGCCGGACCCCGGCGATGGGGACAGCCTCTTCACCTTGATTTTCCCATGCCCCGTCAGGGAAAAAAACCTTTGCCCCCAGTGCCCCCCGCAGGCCCAGCTTGAAGCGGTTTCCCGAAGCGGCGTTTCCGGGAATCAGGCGGCGCCGACCGCTCCGGTGCGGGCGCCGGGACGCCGCAACGCGAGCTGCCCGCAGGCGGCTCCGGCATCCTTGCCGCGCGAGCGCCGCACCGACACGTCCACCCCCCGGTCCTGAAGAGCGTCGTAAAACGCCTGAATCTGCTCCTCGCTGCTCGACTCGAAGTCCGAGCCTTCCCAGGGGTTCATGGGAATGAGGTTGACGTGGCTGACCAGCCCGCTCAGGCGGTCGGCGAGCAGTTCGGCCTGCCACAGATGGTCGTTGACGCCGCGCAGCATGGTGTATTCCATCGTCACGCGCCGCCCGGTCACCGATTGGTAATCGCGGGCCGCCGCCATGATCTCGTCAATCGAGTTGGCCGCGCCGGTGGGGATGATCTTCTGGCGCGTCTCCTCGTCGGGGGCGTGCAGCGAGATGGCGAGCTTGATGCCCAGGTCGTCTTCTTCGGCGAGGCGGCGAATCCCTTTGGCGATGCCCACCGTCGAGAGGGTCACGCGGCGCTTGCTCATGCCCAGCGCGTCGGGGTGCAGCAGCACGCGGGCCGCCGCCATGCTGTGCTCGTAGTTGAGCAGCGCCTCGCCCATGCCCATGAACACCAGGTTGCGAATCTCACGCGGGGAAATCCCCTCGCCCCCGGCCACCGCCAGCACCTGTCCCACGATTTCGCCCGGAGTCAGGTTGCGCCCGAAGCCCATTTTTCCGGTCGCGCAAAAGGCGCAGCGGGCCGGGCAACCGACCATGGTGGACACACAGATGGTCTTGCGGTCGAGGTAAGGCATGTAGACCGCTTCCATTTGCCGCCCGTCGAGCAGGGTAAAGAGGTACTTGACCGAGCCGTCGTGGCTGCGCACGGTTTCGATGTCCTGAAAGGGGTTGAGGCGGTACTCGGCTTCCAGCTGTGCCCGCAGCCCGGCGGGCAGGTTGGTCATGGTGTCGAAGGCCCCCACCCCCTGCACGAAGACCCACTCCAGCAGTTGCTTGCGGCGAAAGCCCTCCAGGGGATAGTCGTCAGGGTGCAGGTCGAGAAGCAGGCGCATCAGCGCAGTCTAGAGCAACCCGGCAGCGGCATTTGTGGACTGCCAGACGTGGGCTGTGCGCGGCCCCTGATACGGATTCCGCTTCATTCCTGCACAGTCGGGCCTATACAGTTGGGAAGGCGCCGCCTGTGCATCCATATCGCAGAATCCGTATTTTTTCCTACTCGCATCCGCTCTGCTGCGCAGCTTTGCAAGTCGGATTGAATCTGAAACGACCAGATTCAATCGGAATCCGTATGACCTCTCCCCACGGCCTCTCCCCCCCGCCTCTGTCACGCTTCTCCGCGCACCGCTTCCGGCCCGGTCAGGGGCAGCTCGACGAATTCGGGGGGCAACGTGACCAGTTCGGTCAGCAGCCGCTCGGGACGCCCCTGCGGGGCCAGTTCGCCCAGCCGGGCCACGAAGCCCGCCTCGGGAAAGTAGGCCATGCCGCTGTCCAGCGCCAGACACAGACCCTCGGCGTAGAGCACCGGCACGGTGGGGCCGTCGGGCAGGTCGTGGCCGCTGCCCTGAAGCAGCAGCGGGGTGGGGGTGTGCCCGTGGACCAGCCGCTCGCCGCCGAAGCGCTCCAGCACCCGCCGGGCCTGCGCCGCTCCGTCCGGTCCGGCGAACTTCAGCCGGTCCACGAAGGCGTTGGCGAACGCCGACCACGAGGCCGCTTCGGAGCTGAGCAGCAGTTCGGCGGCGCGGGCGTTGACCTCCGGCACCGTGTCGCCCAGCCCCAGGTAAAACGGTGAGTCGGCGTGCAGCAGCAGCCAGCCCTGCGCGTGGGCCAGCAGGGGCCGGGCACGCAACCAGGCCAGGTCGTCGGGGGCGAGGCGTTCGAGGTCGCTCAGCTGCCCACCGTTGACCCGCCAGTACTCGAAAAAGCCCAGCCGGTCACGCGGGTCGTGCTCGCGAAACAGCGCCGCCGCCAGAAACATCACCTCGTGGTTGCCCAGCAGCGCCGTGACCTCGCCGCCCGCCGCCCGTGCCTGGGCCTCCAGCGACCGCACCAGCCGCAGCACGCCCAGTCCGTCGGGTCCCCGGTCGAAATAGTCCCCCAGAAAGACCAGCCGCGCCGCGCCCCCGGTCCAGCGGCCCAGGGCGTCGGTCAGCCCGGCCCGCAGCAGCAGCGCCCGCAGCTTGTCATGGGCACCGTGAATGTCGCCCACCACCCACAGCGGGCAAGCGGACGCGGAAGCCGGTTCAGGGCGCAGGGGGTCCAGACTCAAGAGGGCCTCGGCAGCATGTCGCCGCAGGATAGCGGCTGGGCTGCCCCCTGGGGCGCGGTCAACGTGTCCGGTCCGGCCAACTGTCCGCTGCCCCGGCCAGCAGGTCGTCGGCCTCCTCGCTGGCGCCGCCGCTGTCCGCACCGGTATCGGGGTTCAGGTCGGGCGCCTGCTCTCCAGTGGGGGCAGGCAGGGTCCGCCACTTCGTCATGCGCTCGCTGAGGTCGTCCTGCAAGCGGCGCACGTTGCCCTCCAGGTGGGCGCGGGAAGCGTCGAGTTCGTGGCGCAGACGCATGATTTCCTCGACGCCCGCGAGGTTGACGCCGAGTTCCTGGGTCAGTCGCCGGATTTCGCGCAGGTGCTCGATGTCGCGCTCGGAGTACAGCCGGGTCTTGCCGCTGCTTCTCCCCGGACGAATCAGGCCCTTGCGTTCATACAGCCGCAGCGTCTGGGGGTGCATGTCCACCAGCTCGGCGGCGATGGAAATCACGTAGACGGGCCGGTCACGCGGGTCGGGCGCCGCGCCGGGGGCGGGCAGAGCCTGGGGCCGCGCCTGCTCACGCAGTTCGTCCTCGATGCGCTCGATTTCGGCCTCGAACTCCTGTTGCAGGTCGTCGAGCTGGTGTTGCAGGCGCATGACTTCCTCCACGCCCGCGAGGTTGACACCGAGTTCCTGGGCCAGGCGCCGGATTTCGCGCAGGTGCTCAATGTCGCGCTCGGAATACAGCCGGGTCTTGCCGCTGGAGCGCCCCGGACGAATCAGGCCCTTGCGTTCGTACAGCCGCAGCGTCTGGGGATGCATGTCCACCAGTTCCGCCGCCACCGAGATGACGTAGACAGGGCGATGTTTGGCGTCCGAACCCATAAGCGGAGTTGAGTATACCGCAAGCAAGGTTGCTGCGCCGCCGATGGCAGGGGCTGCGCCGCTGAGGGCGGATAGCGGAGGGCAGATGGCCTGGGGCGGGGAGCTGTCGCAAGCCTCCTTATTCCATCATCATTCCATCATCCATCAGCGAAGCGGAACCATCATCCATCATCAACGTCTCTAAGCCTCGGCCCCCACCAGCCACAGCGCCCGGAACGGCGAAAGCGTGAGCGTCGGGCGGGTGAGATGAAAGTGGTTGGCCGAGAGCAGGTCACGCGCCCCGTCCCCGAGCTGCTCGCGCAGGACGTGGGCCGGAAACTGGATGCGGTGCTCGCTGAAGTTGTAGACCTGCACCATGACCCCCAGCGGGTGCTCGCGCCGCAGCAGCAGCACGCAGGGGTCGGGACTGGGCAGCGGGCGGCTCTCGATGCTGGCGTGCAGGTGCGGGGTGCGGCGGCGCACGGCGAGCAGATGGCGCAGCCCCGCGTTCATGCGGGCAGCGGGCAGTGTGGGGTCGGCCTGAATCGCCTTTGCCAGCGCCCAGTCCATGCGCGGGCGGTGAACCCAGCGGTTGTCGGCGGCGTGTTCGGGGGTGTCGGCAAAAGCGTAGTCGTTAAGCAGCGCCAACTCGTCGCCCATGTAGAGCAGCGGCACCCCGCCGAAGCCCAGCATCAGCGTGTGGAGGAGCAGCAGGCGGCCCAGGGCGTCGTCTACCCGCGCCGGGTCGTCACTTTCGAGTGCCTGTTCCAGTCCGGCGAGGCTGGCGGCGGTGCCCGAAATGCGGCGGTCGCCCGTCTGCGGGTTGTGCTGAAAGACCAGGCCCCGCGCAAAACTGCCCGCAAAGTCGCCGCTGTAGAAATCCGACAGAAAGCGGCGGTGCTCGGGTCCGCTCAGGCCCACCCTCGCCGCGTCCTCGTCGGAAACGGCCCAGCCGATGTCGTCGTGACAGCGCACGTAGCTGCCCCAGGTCGTGTTGGTCGGTTTGGGCGGAAAAGCCGTGAGCGCCGCCGACAGCAACCGCACGTCCCGCGAGGCGAGCGCACTCCACATCTGCACCATCAGCGAGTTGTGGTAGGCCATGTCCGACACCCGCCCGTGGTGGTCGCGCGAGCCGAGGTAATGAATCAGGTCGCCCGGCGCCACAATCGCCTCGGCCTTGAACGCCACCGCCGGGGCCACCACGCGGGTCGCCGCCCGCAGCGCGTGGGTGAGCCGGTGGACTTCGGGCTGGTTCTGGCAATCGGTGCCCAGCCGCTTCCACAAAAAAGCGATGGCGTCGAGCCGGAAGACCTCCACTCCCCGGTTGGCGAGGTACAGAATCAGGTCGAGGTACTCACGGAACACGGCGGGGTTGCTCCAGTTCACGTCCCACTGGTAGCGGTTGAAGGTCGTCCAGACCCAGCCCTGCAAAGCCTCGTCCCAGGTGAAGTTGCCCGGCGCGAAGTCCGGAAAGACCTCTGGCAATGTCTGTTCGAAGGCGTCGGGCTGGGTACGGTCCGGGTAGACGTGGAAGTAGTCGCGGTAGGCGGCTTCCCCGGCCCTGGCGCGGGCCGCCCACTCATGTTCCTCGGCCACATGGTTGAGCACCAGATCCAGCACCAGGCTGATGCCCTTGCCGCGCAACTCACGGGCCAGCGCCGAGAGGTCGTCGATGCTGCCCAGGTCCCCACGCACGGCCCGGTAGTCCTGCACCGCGTACCCGCCGTCGTTTTCGCCGTCGCGGGGGCGCAGCAGCGGCATCAGGTGCAGGTACTTGACCCCCAGGTCTTGCAGATAACCGACCTGTTCACCGACCCCCCTCAGGGTTCCGGCAAAGCGGTCGGCGTAGGCGACGTAGCCCACCATGTCGGGCGCTTGCAGCCAGTCGGGGCGCAGCAGCCGGGCCTCGTCCAGCCGCCGCAGGTCAGCGGGGCGGGCGTGGTAGGCGTGCAGCATCACTTCGAGCAGTTCGGCCAGAAGTGCGTCGGCCCGCTCGCCGTACACCGCCCGCAGATTGTCGGCCAGTTCGGGGCCGTAGCGCTCCAGCCGCAGCAAAAAGGTGTCGGCCTCGCGGTCGTCGTCGAAAGCGGGGCGCAGGCGGGCGGTGAGGTCGGGCGTGAGCATGGAAGGCCAGAATACGCCCGCCGCCCTGGAAAGGCTTCCATCCTGGCCCCAACCGGGCCGCGCCGCCCTCAGCGCGTCCGCTCGATTTCCCTGCCCGCCAGTGCCGCGAGCGCCTCCCGCGCGGGCGAGGGCGGCAGCACGCCGAGCGCCGCAACCGCCTCCCCGACGCGGCGGCGAATTTCTTCGTGGGTGCGCTCGTCGGCGCCTTCCTGCCGTGCGAGGGCCACCACCCGTTCCACGTCGCCGGGCTGCGCGGCGCGGCGTTCCAGAATCTCGCGGACCTCGGCGCCCGACTCGCCTTCCAGCAGCAGCAGCACCGGATAGGTGGCCTTGCCTTCGCGCAGGTCGCCGCCCACGGGCTTGCCGATCTGGGCTTCTTCTCCGAGCAGGTCGAGCAGGTCGTCCTGCATCTGAAAGGCCATGCCGTACTCGCGCCCGAAGGTCAGCAGCGCTTCCCGCTCGGCTTCCGGAGCGCCGAGCAGCAGCGCTGGGGCCTGCGCCGCGAGTTCGAGCAGCGCCGCCGTCTTGCCGTGAATGACCTGAAAGTAGTTCTCGAAGGAATAGTCGGCGTAGGACGCGACCTGAAACTGCAGCACCTCGCCCTCGCAAATCACGCTCGCCGCCTGCCCGAAGGCGCGGGTCAGCGCCGGGCTGCCGGGCACGGTCGAGAGTTCGCCCAGCAGCCGCGCCAGCATGAAGTCGCCGCTCATGACGCTGACCACGTTGCCGAAGCGTCGGAAGGCCGTTTCCTGACCCCGGCGCCGGTCGGAATCGTCGATCAGGTCGTCGTGCAGCAGGCTGGCCGAGTGCAGCAGTTCCACGCACACGCTCAGGCGCAGCACCCCGTCCCAGCGCGGCGAATCGGGACGGCCCCCCAGCGCCTGCGCCGCGAGCAGCGTCACCAGGGGACGCACCCGTTTGCCACCCGCCGTGACGAGGTCTTCCCCGATCAGGGCGATGAATTCCACGTCCGAGCGCAGCACCTCGCGCATGCGGGCCTCGAAGGCGGCGTCGGGCACCGCCAGCCCGGTCAGCGGGCTGGGAATACGCGGGGCAAACACGCCAATCATGCGGGCAAGTATAGGAGCGGCGGGACAGCTTGGGCAGGGCAAATGGCACCTTCGCCCACGCTGTCTCCCGCTGCCGCCGTGTCCCTCGCATCCGGCCCTCACGACATGCTAAAAAACAGGGCATGGAAAGCGTCGTCGCCCTTTTTCCCGATCCCGCCCAGGCCCGGCAGGCCTTGAGCGCCCTTCAGGCACGAGGCTTCGAGCGTGAGCGTCTCGGTTTCGCCCTCGCCGACGTGGTGGCCGAAAACGATATCGCGCAGGCCACCGGCGTCAGCCCCGAAGCCGGGGCGCCGGGCGGCTCGGGCACCGTCATCAAGGGCACCCTCTACGGCACCGTGATCGGCATTCTCGTCATGCTGCCGGTGTGGGGCCTGCTGCTGGCGATTCCCGAAACCCGCATCTACAGCAACGGCGCCCTGATGGCGATGCTGCTCGTCACCATTGGCACGGCGGGCATGGGGTTGCTGTTCGGCGCCCTCGCGGGCAGTGACCACGGCGACCACGTCAAGTTGCTGCGCCGCATGGGTGTGCCTGCCGCGCAGGCCGAGCGCTTCGGTCAGGGCATCAAAAACGGGCAGACCCTGGTCATCGCCCGCGACCCCGACGGCTCACGGGCCGACGAAGCCCTGAGCATCATGCGCCGCAGCGGCGCCGTGCGCCTCGAAGACGTGCAGGGCGGCGGCAAACTCCAGAGCGAGCGCGACGGGCAAAACGGGCACTGAGCGTCTCGCTTGCACAGCGGCACCGGAGGGAAATGCCCCTTCCCGGTGCCGCTCCTCTTTTTGTGCGGCCTACCCGAACAGTCGGGCCGGGTTGTCCACCGTCATCTGCCGAATCTGCTGCTCGGTCACGCCCCGGCGCCTCAGCTCGGGCAGGATGTCATCGGACACATGCAGCGGGTGCCAGTCCTTGACGGCGGGCAACACCGCGCCGGGCATCACCAGCGGGCGCCCCAGCCAGTGCCAGATGCTGTCGTGCGAGAGCAGCAAGCGGTCCGCGTGGCCCTCTCCCAGCAGGGTGGTCAGCACCTCCAGCCGCTCGGCGTCGGTGGGGGTGCCCACCATTCCCTGAAGGCCGATGCGGTCAAAGGCGATGCTCACACCATGCCGCAGCGTTTCGCGGTGGTAGGCGGGGTCGGTGTTGCCGTCCATATGCCCGATCATGACGCGCTGCGGATCGGCCCCCAGTGAGGTCAGCAACTCGGCCTGCTGTGGCCCCTGCTGCCCTTCCTGGGTGTGGGTGATGATGGGCACGCCGGTGTCGCGCTGCACCCGGGCCGCCGCCCGGAAAAACATCTGCTCGTAGGGGGTAATGGCGTCACGGCTGCTCGCCAGCTTGATGACTCCGGCGCGAATACCCGTTCCTGCGATGCCCTCGGTGACTTCCCGGTGCATCAGCTCCTCAATCTCGCTTTCGGCGTCCCCGAGCGAGGCACGAAACTTGAAGTAGGTCGTGGCGCCCTCGCCCTCGTAGTAAAAGCCGGTCGCGCACAGAATCTGGAGGCCGGTCGCCTCGCTGACCTCGCGCAAAAAAGCCGGATTGCGCCCGCAATCGTTGGGGGTGGCGTCCACCACTGTCCGGATGCCCCGCGCCAGCAGCGCCCGCGCGGTCTGGGTGCAGGACGCGAGCGCCGCCGCATGATCGAACCCCCCGAGTGTCACGTCGCCCGCGTACCCGGGATACCCAAACACCACGTGCTCGTGGGGCAGCGTCATCCCAAGCTGCTCCGCCGCGACCGGACCCGTCACCGTCTGTGCCGTCATGTTGCGCCTCCTGTGGCCTGCTTTGTAGATGGCGCCATCCTAACGCCTGGGCCACGCCGCTAAGCTGGCCCCCATGCGTCTGACTGCTCTCGTTTCCGGAACCGTTCAGGGGGTCGGCTACCGACTTTTCATTCAGCGGTATGCCCGCGACCTGGGGCTTTGCGGCTACGCCGAAAACCTCAGCGACGGCAAGGTGGAAGTGGTGGCCGAGGGCGACGAGGCCGCACTGACCCGCCTGCTTCACTGGCTGCGGCGCGGTCCGCCCCACGCCCGCGTGGAGGGCGTGGACACGCAGTACAGCGAGAGCACGGGGCTGCGGGAGTTCCACATCTACTGATACGGATTCCGATTGAATCTGAAACTACCAGATTCAATCCGACTTGCAAAGCTGCGCAGCAGAGCGGATGCGAGTAGGAAAAAATACGGATTCCGCTTAATTCCTGCACAGTCGGGAAAGCGCCGCCTGTGCATCCATATCGCGGAATCCGTATAAGCCACAGGCCCGGCGCTACCCGGCCAGTTCGGGCGGCCCGGCCTCCCCCACCGCGCCCAGTTCGAAAATCGCCGCGCTGGGGCAAAACTCGCGCAGGGGGCACGCGGGACACAGCGGGTGCTTGCTGCGGCAGGTGTCGCGCCCGTGGCGCACGCCGGAAATGTGCAGGGCAAAACGTGTTTCCCAGTCGCCGGGCACGACTTCGGCGTACCAGCGCTCGACCTTGTGGCTGTTCCACGCGGCGGGCACCAGTTCCAGCCGCTTGGCCGCCCGCTCCATGTTGCCGTCCACCGGCATGGCGGGGCGGCGCAAATCGAACAGCAGCACCAACGCCACGGTCTTGTGGCCCACCCCCGGCAGCGCGGCGAGGGCCGCCCGCGCCTGCTCGTGGCCCTGCGGCGTGTGCGGAAACTCGCGCAGAAAGCGCAGGCTAAGGGCGCCGTGCTGCTCCTCCAGATGCGCGAGGATGCCGTAGATGTAGTCGGCCTTCATGCGCGACAGCCCCCCGCCCGCCGACTTCAGCGTGGCCTCGATGCCGTCCGGGCCGTCGAGCAGCGCCGCTTCCCACTGCGGGTAGGTCGCGGTCAGCACCTCCCACTGCCGCTGCGCGACCCGGCGGGTGTTCTGCTGCGACAGAATCGTGCGAATCAGTCCGCCGAGCGGGTCGGGAAACGGGCGCGGCGGCGGCAACTCGGGCGCGTAGGTTTCGCGCAGCCGGGACAGGTAGGCACCAAACCATGCGGGCGGCGGGTTCTGCTCGGCGAGAAACGGCGCACGGGCCGAGGGGGGACGGGGGGAACGCACAGGCACGGGGCAGCGTAACAGGGAGTGTCAGCCTTCTTCCCTGTCTCCTCTCTCAATTTGCAAAAGGTCGTTTTATGCTCGACATTCGGCATCTTTCCAAGTCCTACGGCGAGTTCACGGCGCTGCGGGACGTTTCTTTTTCGGCCCGTGAC
This sequence comes from Deinococcus wulumuqiensis R12, assembly GCF_011067105.1. Lineage (NCBI taxonomy): Bacteria > Thermotogati > Deinococcota > Deinococci > Deinococcales > Deinococcaceae > Deinococcus > Deinococcus wulumuqiensis. Next base: position 1,522,250 of record NZ_CP049357.1, read on the forward strand.
GGCGAAGTCTTCGGGCTGCTCGGTCCCAACGGCGCGGGCAAGACCACGCTGCTGCGCATTCTGGCGACGCTGCTGACCCCCACGTCCGGCACCGTGACGGTGGGCGGCCTCGACACCCGGCGGGACGCCGAAGCGGTGCGGCGGCAAATCGGCGTGGTCAACGGCGGCATGGGCTTGCCCGCCCGCCTGACCGGGCGCGAGGTGCTGCGCTCCTTCGCCTCGCTCTACGGCATGGGCCGCGAGCAGACCGAGGCGCGGATTGCCGAACTGGACGACCGGCTGGAACTGGGGCGCACGCTGGACACGCGGGCCGGGGAATACAGCACCGGCATGAAGCAGAAGGTGGTCATCGCCCGCGCCGTCATCCACGACCCCGCCGTGCTGGTGCTGGACGAGGCGGCGAGCGGGCTGGACATCTTCGCGCGGCGCACGCTGCTCGATTTCGTGGCGCAGACCCGCGCCCCGGGGCGGCTCACGCTGTATTCCACCCACGTCATGAGCGAGGCCGAGGAAGTCTGTGACCGGGTGGCGATTTTGCACCGGGGAGAGCTGGTCGCCCTCGACCCCATTCCGGCGATTCTGGAGCGGACCGGGGAGCGCACCCTCGAACGGGCCTTTTTCGCCCTGCTGCGGGGAGGTGAGGCCCATGCGGTCTGAAGCCCTGCGTCCCCGGATGGTCTGGAATATCGCCTGGCGCGACCTGCTGTCCACCCTGCGCGACCGCCGCACGCTGACGAGCACCATCCTGCTGCCGCTGCTGGTCTTGCCGCTGCTGACCCTCGGCATGCCGCTGCTGATGGGCAGCTTGATGGGCGGGCAGGTGAGGGAAACGCAGAAGGTGGGCGTCATCGGCACCCTGCCCCCCGAACTGCACCGCACGCTCACCCGCAGCGAGGGCGGCGGCTCCGGGGTGCGGCTGCAACCTGTACAGGACCCCATTCAGGCCGTCCGCAGCGGCGAGGTGGAAGCGGTCATCCGGGTGCCGCGCCCGCTGCCGACCCAGGCGGGCAATGCCCAGGGCACGCTGGAACTGTACGCCAAGCTCGGCAACCTCAAGAGCCAGACCGGGGCCTACGCCAAGGTCAGGAGTGCCGTGGAGAGCTACAACCGCTCGCTGACCGGCAAGCGACTGACCGCGCTGGGCCTGAGCGAAAGCGTGCTGACCCCGGTGCAGGTCAAGTCGGTGGACGCCAGCCCGCCGCAGGAAAAAAGCGCGGGCGTGCTCGCCTTCCTGGTGCCGATGCTGATGCTGAATTTTCTGCTCAGCGGGGCGATGGCCACGGCGCTGGACTCCACGGCGGGTGAAAAGGAACGCGGCACCCTGGAAAGCCTGCTCGTCTCCCCCGTGCGCCGGGGCGAGGTGGTGGCGGGCAAGCTGCTGGCGACCACGCTGACGGCGCTGGTCACCGGGGTGTTCAGCCTGCTGGGGTTCCTGGGCACCGGGCTGGTCGCGGCGGCGCTGACGAAGCGGGCGGTCGTGGACGCCCAGGCCATGCAGATGATGGGCGGGCAATTCACCCTGACCCTCGGCTCGCTGGCAGCGATGGCGGTCATCGTGCTGAGCGTGGCGCTGCTGATTTCGGCGGTCCTGATTGCCCTGAGCATCTACGCCCGCTCGTACAAGGAAGCGCAGACCTACGTCTCGCCGCTTTCGCTCCTCATCGTCATTCCGGCGGTCATGTTGCAGTTTTCCGACTTTCTCAAGGCGGGGGACTGGCTGTATGCCACGCCGCTCTTTGGCAGCATGGTCGCCATCCTGGACGTGGTGAAGGGCCAAATCACGCCCCAGCACACGCTCGCCGCCGTCCTCGCCAACCTGCTCGGCGCCGCCGTGCTCGGCTGGTTGGCCTGGAAATCGTTTGGACGCGAAGAAGTCATTTTCAGAAATTGAGGCGAGACGAAACGAGAAAGGCCCCGGCAGATGCGTCGGGGCCTTTCTCCTTCCATTCCTGCGGGTGGGCGCTCAGTTCCCGCCCATCAGCAAAATCGCCTGATGGACCAGCCAGCCCAGCGCGATGCACGTCGGGATGGTGAAAATCCACGCCTGCACGATTTTGCCCGCCACCTGCCACTTCACTTTCTTGAAGCCCTTGGTGGTGCCCACGCCCATGATGGAGCTGGAAATGGTGTGGGTGGTGCTGACGGGAATGCCCAGCGTGGACGCGCCGTCGATGATGAGGGCCGCGCTCGTCTCGGCGACAAAGCCGTCCACGGGCTTGAGGTCCACCACCTTGAACCCCATCGTCTTGATGATGCGCCAGCCGCCCATCGCCGTGCCCAGGCCCATCGCGGCAGCGGCGGACAGAATCACCCAGGTAGGCACCGTCTCGTACACGCTGCCGTAGTACGCCCCCAGCGCGAAGGTGATGATGCCCATGGTCTTCTGGGCGTCGTTGCGTCCGTGCGAGTAGGCCATGAAAGCCGCGCTCAGGATTTGCAGGACGCGGAAATTGCGGGTGACGGCGCGGGGCTTCATCCAGCGCAGAAACAGCCAGGAGATGACCGCCATCAGGAGAATCGGCACGATAAAGCCCAGAACCGGGCTGTAGACGAGGCCCTGCAAGGTCTTGACGACGCCCTTGGGCACCACCGCGCCCCAGCCGCCCGCCGCCACGCCCGCGCCGACCATGCTGAAGATCAGGGCGTGACTGGAGCTGCTCGGCAGGCCCTTCCACCACGTAAAGAGGTTCCAGATGATCGCGCTGACCAGCGCGGCCCCCACCAGCCCCAGGGTGGCGAACTCAGGCGCGATGATGTCCTTGCTGACCGTCTTGGCGACGGCGGTGCCGGTCAGGGCGCCGACCACGTTCAGAATGGCGGCCATGGCGATGGCCTGTGCGGGGGTCAGCACCTTGGTGGCGACCGAGGTGGCAATCGCGTTGGCCGTGTCGTGAAAGCCGTTGATGAAATCGAAAATCAGGGCGAGGGTAATGATGACGATCAGGACGAGCAGCGCAGTTTCCATAAGTCGCAGGCCCCGTCCCTTACGCGTTCTTGAGCAGGATGCTCTCGACGGTGCGGGCGACGCGCTGCGCCTGGTCGGAGGCGTCCTCGATCAGGTTGAGAATCTCGCCGGAGCGCATCGCCAGAATCATCTGCGGCACTTCGGTTACGCCGTCGTACAGGTGCCGGGCCACCTCGTCGCTGATGCGGTCACCCTCGTCTTCCAGGGCGCGAATCTGCCCCGAGAGCTGGCGCAGTTCGTCGACCATCCTGCCGTCCTCGATCAGCGGCATTCCCTGCGCGAGCAGGGCGCACTGCTGCTCCACCACGCGGGCCAGTTGCGCCATCTGCGGCAGCGGGCGCCCGATACCGTAGAGGCTGAGCTTGCTGGCGGCTTCTTCCATATCGTCCACCAGGTCGTCGAGTTCGGCATTGAGCGCCAGAATGTCCTCGCGGTCAAACGGCACGATGAACGACTCGGCCAGCAGGTTGGTCACTTCAGCAGTGATGCGGTCACCCTCGTGTTCGAGGTCCAGCACGCGCTGCACCTTGCGCTCCACGTCGGTGTAGTTTTCGAGCAGGTCCACGAGGGCCTGCGCCGTCGCGTGGGCGTTGCGGGCCGCCTCGGCGAACTTGGCGGCGAACTTGGGGTTGTGGGGCATGAATTTTGACAAGACCATGACAATCCTCCTGATTGTGGGCCGCTTTGTCAGGGCTGTGTCAGCCCGCCGCGGCCCAGAGAAGCGGGAGGCCCGACCTCCCGCTCCCGTCTGAAGCTCAGCCTAGCGCTACCTCACGTTGACCGGGGCGCTGAAGGTCGCCCGGCGCTGGTCCTCGGGCGAGCCGATGGTGTTCGCGCCGCCCGGCGTGCTGCCCGAGTCGGGGATGATGTCGCCCGCGCCGTAGCCCTCCCCGCCGAAGATGCCGCCGACAAGGTTCACGCCCGCTGCCGGCGCCGCGCTCAGCCCCAGCGCCGACCAGGGAACCGCCAGCTCGACCGTCTGATTCGGAAGCGTGCCGGTCACGCCCACCGTGTACTTGCCCGCGTCCACCAGCGTCGTCGTGTCGCCGCTGACCAGCAGCAGTTGCGGCGCCTCGTTGCCGTAGCGGGCGATAAAGGCGTCCACGCCGCCCATGCTCCCGGTAAAGGTCGCCGCGCGCTTCCAGGCGTCAAAATTATCGGCCTGCGCCGCGCCGCCCGCCTGGTCATCGAGGTAGAGGATCGCGCTGTTGCCGTCCACCCGGTAGGTGTAGGCGAGGTAGAGGTACTGCGCGTCGCTGTCGGCCTGGAGGGTCAGCCAGTTGTTGTTCTCATCGAACACTCCCGCCGCCGGGCTGTCCACCTTCACCTTGGGCGCCGCCCAGTCGCTCAGGTCGCCGTTGATCTTGTACTTGCCGACCACCGGGCCGTCGGGAACGCCGGAGGCGGTCAGGTTGAAGTTCGCTCCGGTCTGCGGCGCGGTGACGCTGAGGGTGCCCGCCGCGTAGCCCTCGGCGCTCGCCTTGAGCGTCTGGGCGCCGGTCGGGGCGAAGAGGGTATATGTGCCGTCGCCGAAGGTCAGCGCGTAGTTGAGGTTGGGGTCCGCCGTGGCCGCCTCGACGAGCGCGTCGTCGAGGGCCTGGCCGCCACCCGTGACCTTGCCCTCGACGACGCCGGTCGGCACCGGCACAGTGATGAAGTCGTAGGTGCCCGAGTAGCTGTTGCCCGCCGTGCCCACCACGTAGGAGCGGTCCGGCTGCCCCGGTCCCTCGTAGCCGCTGTTCTTGGCGCTCGGGTCGTCATTGCCGAACTTGAACTTGATTTCACGGAAAAGCGGCAGGTCGATATCGGTCTTCCAGATGCCGCGCGACACCTGCGTCATCGGATACTCGACCTGCGCGCCGGTATCGAAGCGCCGCAGCTCGATGGGGCCATTGCCCTGGCTGCGGGCGTCCACGGTGAAGGTGACCTTGACGGTGTTGCCGGCGCTCGGGGTCGCCGTGACGCTCGCACCGCGACTCTCGGCGCCCGAGGCGTCCACCGTCACCACCCGGAAGGTCGTCGCCTGATCGTTGGGCAGGCCGCGCACGAGGTACGTGCCCTGCGCGGCGGGAATCGGCGCGAAGTTCAGCAGCCGCTCGGCGCCGCTGCCCGTCTTGGCGTAGATGCGGTAACCCGTCACGCCCGCCGCCGTGCTCGGTGTCCAGGTCAGCTCGGCGGCGCCGTCCCCCGCCCGCGCGGCGAGGCCCGTCACTTCCGGCAGGTTGGCGTTGACCGTGCCCGCCCCGCCGCTGCCGGCTGCGCCTGTCACGGCCAGCACGCTGCGCGCCGGAATGGTCCCCACGAGCTTGCCGTCCTGAAGGCTCAGGTTGGAGGCCCGGCCCGTGATCTCGGTCAGCGCGCCGCCGCTGAAGGTGCCCAGCAGCCCAATCCCGCCGCCGCTCAGGGTGGAGAGGTCCACCGCCGAGTCGCCGCCGTTGACGACGAACACCACCGGCTGCCCCGCCGCGCCGCTCACGCCGCTGACCACCCGGCGGTAGGCGAGGATCGGCGCGCCGCCGTTCGGGCGCCACAACTCCTGCTGCGCGCCGCGCGTGAGGGCACGGTATTTCTTGCGCGCTTCGGCGAGCTGGCCCAGCCGCTCGTCGAGCGAGCTGCCCGCAAGCGCCGCAAAGTCCATGTCCTGGCGGTTGCTGTCCTCCGCCGCGTAATCGTAGGGGTCGCCTTCCCCGCGCTGGGCAATCTCGGTGCCCTGGTACACGCTGGGGGTGCCGCGCGAGAAGTACATCAGCGACAGGGCCGCGTCGAGCCGCTCCGCCGCCTGCGCCCCGGTGCCGCCGCGTCCGGTGACCTCGTTCACGAAGCGCTTGACATCGTGGTTGTCGACGAAAGTCGTCAGGCGCGTGGGGTCGCTGTAGGCGCCGTCCTGCGCGAACACGTTCGCAATCTCATCCAGATTGCCCCCAGCGCCCGTGAGGTGGTCTTTCATCCGGAGGTACAGCGCGAAGTCGAACACGCTCGGCGACCCGAGTTCATCCATGAAGCGCGCGAGGTAGGCCGGGTTGCCGTCGAACACCTCGCCCACCGACCAGACCTTGCGCGGGTCGCCTGCCCCACCCGCCGCGAAGAACTGCCGCCAGTAGGCGTCGGGCACATGCTTCATCGTGTCGATGCGCAGGCCGTCGATGCCGGTTTCGTCGCGCCAATACTTGACGAAGTCGTTGAGGTAGGTCGTTACCTCGGGAAGTTCCTGCTTGAAGTCGGGCAGGCCGGCGAGCGGGCAGTCGGTCGTCTGGTTGTCGGTCTTCTGACAATCGCCGTCGTTCGTCCTCGGGTCACCGTCCGGGTTGTCGGTGTGAAACCAGTCGGGCTTCGTCTGGGTCAGTGTCGCCCCGTACCCCGCGTGGTTGACCACGATGTCCTGAATGATCTTGATGTCGTTGCGGTGCGCCGTCTGGATGAGCGCCTTGTACTCGGCGAGCGTGCCGAAGTGGGGGTCCACCTTGAAGAAATCCTCGGCCCAGTAGCCGTGGTAGCCGGCAAAAATCTTGCCCGTGTTCGGCCCACTCGTCGGCCCCGCGATGGCCGGCACCTGCAACACGACCGGGCTCACCCAGATGGCGGTGAAGCCCATGCGCTTGAAGTAGCCTTCCTCGATCTTGGCCTTGAGGCCCGCGAAGTCGCCGCCGTGCCAGGCGAGCGGGTTGGTCCGGTCGGCGCGGTCGCCCGCGTTGCGGTCAGGGCCGTTGTCGTTGGCCGGGTTGCCGTTGGCGAAGCGGTCCGTCATGGCGAAATAGATCACGTCGTCGCGCCAGTCGCGGTCCAGGGTGTTGCCGGTGCCGGGCGTCGGGGTCATCCCGCACGCGGCGAGGCTGACGGTCAGCAGAGTGAGCAGGCCGAGACGGGCGGTTTGGAAGCGTTTCATCCGGGAGGCGCTCCTTTCGGAAGATGCCGGCTTGGCACCTGCCGCTGAAGAATTGTGATGCAAGGGCCTTAGTATGCGCCCTCTTCCCCTGCCGTGTCAGCGGCTGGCTGTCTAGACTCGGTCCATGACCGCCCCTTCGGGTGAAGACCGGCGTTTCCCCATCGGCCCCCTCACGCCGCTGCCCGCGCAGGAGCGCCGCCCGGAGACACTCGCGGCCTTCGCCGGCGCGATGACTGGGGCGGTCGAGGAGTGGCGCGCGCTCCTCCGCTCCTGCGCCCCCGCCGACCTCGCCCGCACTTACCGGCCCGGCGCCTGGACCGTGCAGCAGCTCGCCCACCACACCGCCGACGCGCACCTGCACGGCCTCAACCGCCTGCGCCACGGCCTGACCGAGGACGGGTTTCAGATTCAGCCTTTCGCCCAGGCCGAGTGGCTGCGCCTCCCCGACGCCGAGCTGCCGGTTTCCGACGCCCTGGAGCTGCTGGGCGCCGTCAACCGCCGCTGGACCTCGCTGCTGCGCGGCCTGGCCCCCGAGCGCTTCGCCCGTGAGGTCGTCCACCCCGCCGAGGGTCGCCAGGACCTCTGGCAGCTCGCGCACAAGCACGACTGGCACCTGCGCCACCACCTCGCGCACGCCCGCCTCGCCCTGGGAGACGGTGGCCTGCAAGCCGGCTGACGGTCGGAAGCCGAGATACCGGGTACGCTCAGGAGCATGAAAGCCGTCTGGAACGGAACAGTCATCGCCCAGAGCAGCGACACGGTGGTCGTCGAGGGCAACCATTATTTCCCGCTGGAGAGCGTGCGCCAGGACGTGCTGCGCCCCAGCGACACGCACAGCGTCTGCCCCTGGAAAGGCACCGCGAGCTATTACACCCTCGAAGTCGGCGGGCAGCAGAACCCCGACGCCGCCTGGTTCTATCCCGAGCCCAAGGACGCCGCCGCCCAGATTCGCGGGCGGGTGGCCTTCTGGAAGGGCGTGAAGGTCGAAGCCGACTGAGCGCCGTGCGGTAGCGTCGGGCCATGCCCCAGGTCCGCTTCGAGATTCCGGCGCTGCCCTCCGATACCCCGCCCGGTGAACTTTTCCTGACGGGGGAGCACCGCGACTGGTCGAGCGATCCCGCAGGCTGGAGCTTCGGTCGCACCGCTGCGGGGGCCGTGCTGGAGGCCGAATTGCCCGAAGGAGAGCTGCTGAGTGTCAAGGTGCGGGTGCGGACGCCCTCCGGGAAGATCCTTGAGGAAGGAGATCCGTGGGGCGGGCGAGCCCCGGCGCACCAGGCGGTGATCCGGGAAGACATGACCGTCAGCCTTCCTCTGGCTGGCTGGCAAGACAGGCGTGCCGGACAAGGCCGACCTTCTCCGTCTGCTCCTCCACGCGAAGAGTTCATCCTGCCCGCTCCCTGGGGCGAGCAACCGGTGCGGCTGTGGTGGCCGGAAGGCGCGACCGGGAACCTTCCCCTGCTGATCCTGCACGACGGGCAGAAACGAGGCCCCCAGCTTTGCCGGGGCGAGCTGGGACGCGGCAGGCGCCGCCCTCACTCTGGCGCGCGAAGGCCACCCGGTCCGCGTCGCCGCGCTGCCGGTAAATGAGGAGCGCAGCCGCCGCTACGTGCCTTTTGCGTTTGAGCTGAACAACTTTGACCCGGTCGCCGACGAGTATCTCGACTGGATCAGGGAGACGCTGAAGCCCGAACTCACCCGGCGTTTCGGCCCGGTGGCTCCGGCGCGCACGGCACTGGCCGGCTCGTCTTTCGGAGGGCTGATCACGCTCTATGCCGGCCTGCGGGACCCCGGCGAGTACGGCACCTGGGGCGTGCTGAGTCCGGCGATCTGGCCCGCCGACTTCGCCCTGCGCCGCTGGATGTCCGGGCGGAGCGACCCGCAGGCGCGCGTCTGGCTCGACATGGGCGACCACGAGGGACCCGACCTGAAGGGCGCCGCCGAAATCGTGAAGCTTACCCACGCGCTCGCCGCCGACCTCTCGCCCCTGGTGCGCGAAGTTCAGGTCACCATCGGCCAGGGCCACTGGCACGACGAAGCCGCGTGGCGGGCGCGGCTTCCGGCGTTTCTGCGGTGGTGGGTAAAGGGCTCAGGCAGCGCTTAGGCGATCAGGTCCCGCGCGATGATCAGCTTCTGAATCTCGCTGGTGCCCTCGTAGATTCTCAGCAGGCGCTGGTCGCGGTAAAAGCGCTCGAAGGGGGCGTCCTTGACGTAGCCCATGCCGCCCGCGACCTGCACGGCCTTGTCGGCCACCTGCGAAAGCATCTCGGTGGCGTGGTACTTGGCGACGCTCGCCATGCGCTTTACGTCCTGGCCCTCGTCCACCATCCAGGCGACTTTCTGCCACAGCACCCGGCTGGTCTGAATGGCGATGTCCATTTCGGCCAGCATGAACTGCACCGCCTGAAACTCGGCAATCGGTTTGCCGAACTGCTCGCGGGTCTGGGCGTGCGCCACGCTCAGGTCCAGCAGGCGCTGCATGGCCCCGGTGGAGCGGGCGGCGATGCCCACGCGCCCGTTGGTCAGGATGCCCAGCGCCTCGCGGTAGCCCCGGTTTTCCGGCCCCAGCAGGTTGGCGGCGGGCACCTCGGCGTCCTCGAAAATCACTTCGGCAGACAGCGCCCCCTTCTGGCCCATCTTTTCGTCGATCTTGCCGATGCTCACGCCGGGGGTGCTGTGCGGCTCGACCAGAAAGGCGCTCATGCCGCGCGGCCCCTGCGACGGGTCGGTGACCGCGATGACGGTGAGCAGTCCGGCAATCGGCGCGTTGGAGATGTAGTGCTTGGTGCCGTTCAGCACCCAGGTGTCCCCCTTTTTCACGGCCCGGGTGCGGATGTTGGCCGCGTCGCTGCCGCTGCTCGGCTCGGTGATGGCAAAGCCCGCGATGCACTCGCCCGCCGCCATACGCGGGAGAAAGCGCTGCTTCTGCTCCTCGTTGCCGAGTTTGACCAGCCCGCTGGTGCCGATGCTGGCGTGGGCGGAAATCATGCCGCCGAAGCCCATGTGCCCCTGCCCCAGGCCCTCGTACACGGCGCAGCGGCCCAGGGTACTCAGGCCCACGCCGCCGTATTCCTCGGGAATGCTCAGCCCGAACAGCCCGAGGTCGGCGGCGGCCCGGACCAGTTCGGGCGGCACGCGGTTGGTGTCCTCGATTTCGTGGGCGCGGTCCTCCACGCGGGTCAGCATGAAATCGCGGATGGTCGCCTGCATCTCCCGCAGGTCGTCGGGCAAATTGAAATTCATGATGCGTGCAGGGTACGCCCTCTGGGGTCAGAGGTCAGGTCACCGAGCTGGACATTGACACATTCCCCGCCCTCCCCTACACTGCTTGAGCCTGAACGGGCACCCCCCAGTGGGTACGGTGGAATTAGCTCAGTCGGTTAGAGCGCCGCTCTGTGGAAGCGGAGGCCGTGGGTTCAAGTCCCATATTCCACCCCACACCGCCCCGCCCCCAAAACGGCGGGGTTTTTCCGTTCAGGCGCAGGCGAGGGTGGCGGAACTGGTAGACGCACTAGACTTAGGATCTAGTATCCGTAGGATGTGAGGGTTCAAGTCCCTTCTCTCGCACCAAGCACAGCACAGAAACCGGGTCGTCCGCTGGGCGGCCCTTTTTCTGTTTGCCTCTCCGGGCAGGGCATGAAAAAAGGCAGGCCAGCTCCGCGCCGGTCTGCCCTGGAACAATGGTGTGGCTTCAGCCCACGCTGTCCTTGTTGTCGCTGTCGTCGCGCTCGGCGTCGCCCATGTTGGTGCTGGGCGGGTCGGAGGCGTCCATGCTCTGGGCGCTCATCACGTCGATCTTGTCCACGCCTTCCTTGTCGGCCATCGCGGCGGCCTTGCTCTCGGCCTTGACGGCAGCGTTCAGTTCGCGCTTCTCGTCGTGGGTGCCCATGAACTGCAGGTCCACGTTGCTGATTTCGTCTTCGGTCTTGACCGGCTTGTTTCCGTTGTCGTTCATGCGTCTACGCTAGCAAGTCGGGCGCTGGCCGGGGCTGAGCTGTCCTTTATGTCACGGCGGCAGTTGCGCTGCTTCGGTTGCACTGGCGGGGTTCTACCGGTTGGACAGTTGAACCTTTCGGCATTCAGGCCCCCAGCCGCAACACGCTATGGTTGCCGCGCAGCACGAACACCAGGATGCCGGCCCCGGCGAGCACGCCTGCCTGCCGCTCCAGCTCGCGCACGCTGTCGGGCAAGCCCGCCCACTGTCGGCGCGGTTTCTCGCCGGGTTCGAGGTAAAAGCCCTCGGGCAGCGCGAGAAGGGTCACGCGGCTGGCCGTGGCCCGTGCTCGCAGCGCCTGTTCGGTCAGCGGTGGCCCGCCCCGCGCGGTCAGGATGATGAGGTTGCTGCCACTGCGGGGCGCCGGAATCCGGGGCGGCGCCGGGTCGAGCTGTACCCGCGCCAGCGCGAGCAGGGCCGCCTGCGCCGCTGCCTCGCCGCGCCCCGCCGGGGTCTGGTCGCCCGCCGTCGCCACCGAGACGGGAAGCCCCAGGGCCAGCCCTTCGCTGATCAGGCTGCTTGCCAGACGCACCGCGCTTTCCAGGTACACGTCGTTGCCGCCGGACGTGTCGAGGTACACGGTCAGGCTGCTCGCCGCCGTGCGTTCGAGTTCGCGGACCATCAGCCCACCGCTCGGCTTCTGTGCCTGCCGCGCCGAGAGCCGCCAGTGGATGCGCCCCGGCGAATCGCCGCGCACATATTCCCGCGCCCCACGCAGGCTGAGCGGATCTTCCAGGCCCAGCGTGCGCGACAGGCTGCCCTCGGACAGCAGGGGCCGCAGCAGGTCGGGCAGCACCAGCCCGTGCGTGCCAGGAAACACGGCGAGGCGGGTCGGCTCGTGAAGCGTGCATGAGCGCCAGAACAGCCCCAGCGGGTCGGCCCAGCGCAGGGTGGTGCCCGGCCAGTCGAACTCGCCCCGGCGGTTGAGGGTCAGCCGGGTCCAGTGCTCACGGTGCACGGTTCCCAGCACCTCGCCCGCAAACTGCACGGCGGCGCGGGGCACCACTGAGCCGGGGGCGGGGTCGTCCAGGACGTAGCGCACCGGCAGACGGCTGCGGAGCGTCAGCCGCACGGTCAGCGGCACCTCACGCCCGCTGAACCCGGCGCGGGGCAGCTCGCGGGTCAGCGTGACCTCGGGCGGCTGGCGGTACAGCCACCACAGCAGCGCGGTCAGCAGCGCGAGGGCCAGTGCCCAGACCAGGGCGGCCAGCAGCGGGGTCATGCGCCGCGCACCTCGCCCGGGCCGCCTCCTGCCTGTCCCTCCACCGGCACCGGCTCGGCGGCCAGAACCTCGCGCACCACGTCCTCGGCCCCCAGGCCCTGCATCCGGGCTTCGATGCCCAGCGAGAGACGGTGGGCGAGCACGCCCGGCGCGGCCCGCTGCACGTCGTCCGGCGTGACGAAGCGGCGGCCCTGCGTCCAGGCGAGGGCCTGCGCCACCCCCTGCAGCGCGAGGCTGGCGCGGGGACCACCGCCGAGCGTGACCTGCGGGTGCCCCCGGGTGCGGGCGGCCAGAGACGCGATATAGCGGCGCAAGTCGGGGCTGACCGTCACCTGCCGCACCTGCCCCTGCGCGGCGAGCAGGTCGGCGGGCGCGGCCACCGCCCGCAAGTCCTGCAAGGGGTGACGCTCCTGCAATCGGGCCAGCATCTCGACTTCCTCCTCCAGCGACGGATACCCCACCGAGAGCCGCAGCAGAAAGCGGTCGAGCTGCGCTTCGGGCAGGCGGTAGGTGCCCTCGTGCTCCACCGGGTTTTGCGTGGCGATGACGACGAAGGGCTGCGGCAGACGCCACGTCACGCCCGATTCGCTGACCTGCCCTTCACCCATCGCTTCGAGCAGCGCCGACTGGGTTCTGGGGGTGGCGCGGTTGATTTCGTCGGCCAGCAGAATGCCGGTAAAAATCGGCCCCGGCACGAACTCGAAGTCGCCGCTGGCGGGCCGGAACACGCTGACCCCGGTCACGTCGCCCGGCAGCAGGTCGGGGGTGAACTGCACGCGGGCGAAGTCCAGCCCCAGACTGACCGCCAGGGCGCGGGCCAGCATGGTCTTGCCGGTGCCGGGCGCGTCCTCGAGCAGCACGTGTCCCCCGGCGAGCACGGCGGCGAGGGCCAGCCGGGTCACGTCTTCCTTGCCGACCAGCACGCGGGCGACGTTGGCGATGATGTCCTGAGCAAACGGTTGGGGCTGAGAGTGTGTCATGGGGTTCCTTTCGGTTCGGGGACAGAGAGTGCGGGGGCCAGCTCGGTGATGCGGGCGGCGGCGGCTTCGGCGCTGTCGGCGTCCTCGTCGGACACGTGCCCGCCGTAGCGCACCGGCTCGTACGCCCGGGTCAGGGTCTGAAGGGGGGCCTGAAGGTCGGGAAAGTCCGTGCCCAGCCGCGCCGCGTACCCGGCGGGGGTCTCGGCGGGGGTGCGGGGCTGCCCGGCAGCGTGCAGGGCGTCCTCGGCCTGGCGGTAGGCGAGGCGAATACGGTGCAGGGCGGGCGCGGGAACGGCGGCGGGGGCCGCCTGCGGGCCGTGGCGGGACTGTTCGCGCGCGGCCTGTGCGGCCCGACGGCGCCCGAGCAGTTGCCAGACCGCCAGCGCCGCCAGCACGTTGAGCACAAAGGCGGTCCAGGCGACGACATCGACCAGCGCGGTGACGTCCTGCGTGCGGCGGTTGCCGGACGTCAGTTCTTTGAGCATTCGCTGCGCCGTTTCTCCCAGGCTCCCGAGGGGGGGCGATTCGCTCGCTCCCGTCTCCAGCGGCGTCCTGATCGCCAGGGCCGCCAGCAGGGTGAGCGCCGTGGTCAGCAGCAGCGCCGCGAGCACAGCGGCCCCCTGCGGAATGTCCCGCAGCCGCCCACCGCGCTGCCGGGAGCGCAGCAGCAGCGTGGCCGTCAGCACGACCATCCCCAGCCAGCTCACGGCGAGCAGGTTGAGCGCGAACGCACTGCGCTGCGCGTCGAACGTGAAGCGGGGCAGTCCCACCGGCCCGCCGCCGCCCGGTGCCTGGGAGGTGGGCAGTGGCGCCGGTGGGCGGACAGCAGGTGGGCGGACAGGAGCGTCCGGGGCCACGCGCGGCGCCGTGTTCGTCGGTGGCAGGGCAAAGGGGGGGCGCGGCGCCGGCAGCGCGAAACTCAGCGCCAGCGCCAGCAGTGCGCCCCCCGCCACCGGCAGCCAGACCCGCGAGGCCGGGCGGGTTGGGCGGAGGGCCGAGCGGTCGTCGGGGCCGGGTCGCCCGGCGAGGCCCCCCAGCAGGGCCAGCAGGACCCCCGGCTGAGGTGCGATCAGTCCGCCCAGCGCGACGAGGACCGCGCCCCAGCGGTGGCCCTCCTGCACGGCGGCGGTGCCCACATGGAGGACCACAATCAGCCCCAGCCACAGCAGGTAGCGCAGGGCCAGAGCGTAGGCGGCGCCCGCACTGCCCGCCGTCATTCCCAGCAGCTCCGGCAACGCCGCCAGCCCCACGATCAGCAGGTACAGCGGCACCCGAATGGCGGCCCAGCGGTCCGAGCGCAGCGTGAGCAGGGTCGCCCCGCCCAGCAGGACGCAGGCCCACAGCGGCATGACTCCGGCGTAGGCCAGCGGCAGCAGCGCGAGCAGACCCTGCCGCCAGTGCAGGGGGGTCGGCGCGTCTTCGGGGGCATGACCGGACGGGGCATGACCGGACACCGTCACCCCATCATCTCTGTGCGGAACAGTTTCATTGACGCCCTACTCTACGTCGGCAGCGCAGAGAAGGTTCCCGCCGCGACAGGTGAGCAGCGGCACAGAAAACCGCCCCCACCATACGGGCAGGGGCGGCTTGAAGGGTCAATCCCAAACAGGAAAGCTCAGTTGAGACGGCTCAGTCGAGGAAGTCACGCAGCTTGCGGGTGCGGCTCTCGTGGTACTTGAGCTTGCGCAGCGCCTTGTTCTCGATCTGGCGGATGCGCTCGCGGGTCACGCTGAAGCGCTGGCCCACTTCTTCGAGGGTGTGCTCGCGTCCGTCCACGAGGCCCTTGCGGAATTTCAGGACCATCGCCTCGCGCTCGGTGAGCTTGCCCAGCGCCTTTTCGAGTTCCTCGGAAAGCAGCGTCTTGGCGGCGTTGTCCACCGGGGAATCGAGGTTCTCGTCGGGGATGAAGTCGCCATAGAAGGAGTCCTTCTCGTCGCCAATCGGCGTTTCGAGCGAGACGGGTTCCTGGCTGACCTTCTGCACTTCTTCGACTTTGGCGGCGTCCCAGCCCGGCCCCATCGCCTCGGCAATTTCCTCGTGCGTGGCTTCGCGCGAGAGTTCCTGCTGCAATTGACGGGCCGTGCGGGTCAGCTTGTTGATGGTCTCGACCATGTGCACCGGAATGCGGATGGTGCGGGCCTGGTCGGCAATGGCGCGGTTGATGGCCTGACGAATCCACCACGTCGCGTAGGTGGAAAACTTGTAGCGGCGGCGGTACTCGAACTTCTCGACGGCGCGAATCAGGCCCTGGTTGCCTTCCTGAATCAGGTCGAGGAACCCCAGCCCGCGCCCGGTGTACTTCTTGGCGATGGACACCACGAGGCGCAGGTTGGCCTCGATCAGCCCCTGACGGGCGGCGGCGCCGTCCTCGGTCTGGCGCATCAGGCGGCGGCGGGCGCGGTCGTCGAGCGACTCGTCTTCTTCGAGCTGCTTCTTGGCCTCCTCGCCTTCCTCGATGCGGCGGGCGAGCGCGATTTCTTCTTCCAGGGTCAGCAGCGAGACGCGCCCGATTTCGTGGAGGTACTGGCGCACCGGGTCGTTGCTGACGGCGCGGGGCATGTCGTCGAAGTACTTTTCCTCGTCGTCGTCCTGCTGGGCCTGAGGCGCTCCGGGCACCGCCTCGTCGCTGTCGAGGTCGTCCCCTTCGAGTTCGTCCTCGTCCTCGTCGAGGTCCTGCACCTCGATGTTCTGCCCGGCGAGGAAAAGCTGCATGTCCTCGAAGGCGTCGGTGCTCTCGGGGTCCAGACCATGCGCTTCGAGGGCCGCCGCCAGCGCCGTGGCGATGTCCTCGCTCGCCAGGATGCCCGCCGCCTTGCCCGCCTTGAGCAGTTCCTGAATGCTGGGGTGCTGGTAGTAGGGCTTGTCGGCAGGCCCCGCCGCCGCGGGTTTGGCCGCGCTCGCCGCCTTCGCCGGGGTGGCCTTGGCGGCGCTCGTCTTGCCCGCAGCCGTTTTGCCCGCACCCGTTTTAGGCGCTGCCTTGGCCGCTGCCTTCTTGACCGGAGCGGCTTCGGTGTCCTCGGCGGGGGCCGAAGTGTCCTGCGCCGCCTTCTTGACCGGAGCGGCTTCGGTGTCCTCGGCGGGAGCCGGAGTGTCCTGCGCCGCCTTCTTGGGGGCGGCCTTGCGGGCAGGTTTGCTGGGTTCGGCAGCGCCGCCTGCGGCTTTGCTCTGGGCCTTCTTGCGGGCCGGGGTCGCCGCGTCCACAGGTGCGGCGTCTGCGGCATTTACGGTTGCCGTGTCCACGTTCTCGGCGTCGGCAGGCTTGGTCGCCGCTTTTTTGGCAGGTGCCTTCTTGGGCGCGGCCTTGGGCTTGGCGGCGGCCGGCGCCTGCGCGGTGTCGGCGCTGGCCTGGGGAGCGGCGGCAGAGGCAGCGGCTCCCGTGGTGGCGGGGTCTGCCACCTTGCGGCGGGTGCGGGGCTTGTCGGGGGTGATGATCTTGCTTTCGGCCGGTGCTTCGTCGGCAACGGGCTTGACCTTGGGACGAACGCGGGATTTGACAGGTTCAGCCATAAGGACTCCTGGGAAAAACGAGTGGGGGCGCGAAAAAAGAGCCGGCGGCCTTGAACAGGTCAGTCTAGCAGAGGTCGGGGCCGAGGGACCGCACCGGGCCGGGACGACCCCAGCGAACATTCAGGAGATGCGCGGCGACCGCCCGGAAGGTTCCCCCTCCCCGGCCCGGACCAGTTCCAGCACCTTGAACCCCTGCTCGCGCACCACCTCGCGCACGGGGCCGAGGGCGCCCAGCGCCTGCTCGTAGGGCAGCGGCTCGTTGGCGACCAGATACATCTTCCCACCGGGAACGAGGCGGCGCCCGGCGGTGGCGATGAACTCGCGCGCCACGTCCAGCACCACGCCGCGCCCCACATGAAAGGGCGGGTTGGTCAGCACCACGTCGAACTGCCGCTCACCGAGGGCCGCGTCCACGTCGGAGTGGATGACCTCACCGGGGAGAGCATTGGCCGCCAGCGTCCACTCGCTGCTGCGAACACTTTGCAGGTCGCCGTCCACCAGTGTCACCTGTGCGCCCCGGCTTGCGGCCCAAGCTCCAATCAGGCCCGCGCCGCAGCCGAGGTCCAGCACCCGCTGCCCGCTCAGGTCGAGGTCCGCGAGGTGGCCCAGCAGGATGCTGGTGGCCTTGTCGGGCTTGGCGGCGCTGAAGACGCCGGGCAACCCCACCACCTTCACGCCGAACGCTTCATAGGTTTCGGCTTCCGGCAGCGGCGGCGTGGGGCCGGGGCGACGAATCAGCTTGGCGACACGCATTCCGCCGTCACGGGCGACCACCTCGCCGGTCCCGAAGGCCGCGCCCGCTTGCCGCACGTAGCGGTCAAAGCCCTTGTCGCGGTCCCCGGCGAGATACAGCGTGCCGCCGGGCGGCGTGCAGGCGTGTGCCCAGGCGACCTGCGCGAGTGCGTAGGCGTTGCCCCGGTCCCCGGCCAGCACCAGCGCCACCGTGCGGGCACGTTCGGGCCAGCGGGCGGAGAGGTCCTCACCGGGGGCAGCGGCCTGCGTGTCCAGGCCCGCTTCTTTCAGTACCGTCAGCGCCGCCGCCGACCCTTCCACCGCCCGCAGCGTCACGCCCGGCAAGCGGGCGAGCAGGCCGCCCTGCGCCGTGAGGTCGAGGACTTCGCCCCGCACCCGGTCTTTGCGCATCGCCTGGGCCAGGGCCGCCTGCGCCGCGTCCACGCCCGGAAACCCGCGTACGCCGGGCTTGGTGAGTGCCGAGAGCGGGTCGAGCCAGTGGGGAAGCTGGGCCGGGCGCACGCCGAAGTACCCGCCTCCATCGCCGCCCGTCGCCGGGGCCGCGTCCGGCTCACCCCCGCGCCGCTGCCCGGCCTCGCGGGTGATGCGGATTTTCTGTCTGGGCTTGCCGCCGCCCGGTTTGTCGCCTTGCTTTCTGCCGCCTGTCATCGGCCTTCCGTTTATCACAAATCAGGCGGCGCAGTCGCCCCTGGCACTTGACGCCTTCCTGACCTGCACCCTATACTTTCCTGTCGCCAACCAGGATGGGTTGGACAGGGGTTCTTTGCAGGAAGCCGAACTTCAAAACTAGGTCCTTTTTTGACAGGAGCGTGGGCGAAGGTGCCTGCGGTCCGAGCTGCGCTTTTGGACCTGGACGAAAGCCGCAGACCCGAGATTTCCAGCGTGCGAGGTGTGCATGACCCTGAGTAAGACTCCCCCCCGCATCGAGCGGTTCGGTGAAATCACCGAAGTGATTCCGCTCCCCAACCTGACCGAAGTGCAGGTCAACTCGTTCAAGGCCTTCTTGCAGGACGACAAGGCCCCCGACCAGCGCGAAGACGTGGGGCTGCAAAGCGCCTTCCGTGAAGTCTTTCCCATCGACGAGTCCGAAAAGGGCCGCTCGACGGGCATGGTGCTCGACTTTATCGAGTACCGCCTCGGTGAACCCGAATACAGCCCCGAGGAATGCCGCGAAAAAGACCTCACCTACGAGGCCCCGCTGTACGTCAAGCTCGAACTGATTCACAAGGACACGGGCGTCATCAAGGGCTTCAAGCCCGACAGCCCGCCCGAAAGCTGGGTCTTCCTCGGCAACCTGCCGCTGATGACCGCCGACGGCTCCTTCGTCATCAACGGCGCCGACCGCGTGGTGATTTCGCAGATTCACCGCTCGCCCGGCGTGTACTTCACCAGCTCCTACAAGGGCATCAAGAAGCAGTACACCGCCGCCATCATTCCCATGCCCAAGCGTGGCCCCTGGATCGAACTCGAGTTCGCGGGCGACGTGCTGGAAATGAAGGTCAACAAGCGCAAGTTCCCCGTCTCGATGCTGCTGCGCGTGCTGGGCATGGACGACGCCCAGATTCGCTCGCTGTTCACCGAGTTCACCCCCGACGTGGAACCCGGCGAAGACAAGAGCGCGGGCATGAGCGCCGACGAAGCGCTGCTGCGCCTGTTTACCGTGCTGCGCCCCGGCGACCCGCCCAAGCGCGACAAGGCGATTCAGTATCTCTTCGGGCTGCTGGCCGACCCCCGCCGCTACGACCTGGGTGAACCGGGCCGCTTCAAGATGAACACCAAGCTGGGCGTGCAGCGTCAGGAGCGCACCCTGCTCAAGTTCGAGGACGGCAAGTTCAGCGACGCCGGACTGGTGGACACCATCCGCTACCTGATGGCGCTGCAACAGGGCCTCGAAACGGTCCCGATGGTGGACGAGGACGGCGTGCTGACCGACGTGCCCGTGTCCGAAGACGACATTGACCACCTCGGTAACCGCCGCGTGCGTACTGTGGGCGAGCTGCTCGCCGACCAACTGCGCGTGGGCATGGGCCGCATGGCGCGTGGCGTGCGTGAGCGGATGCTGCTCGGCAACCCCGACGCCGCCACCCCCACCAAACTCGTCAACAACCGCCCCATCGTGGCGGCCATGCGCGAGTTCTTCGGTCGCTCGCAGCTCTCGCAGTTCAAGGACCAGACCAACCCCCTGTCCGACCTGCGCCACAAGCGCCGTATCTCGGCCCTGGGGCCGGGCGGTCTGACTCGCGAGCGTGCAGGCTTCGACGTGCGCGACGTGCACCGCACCCACTACGGACGCATCTGCCCCATCGAAACGCCTGAAGGTGCGAACATCGGTCTGATTTCCTCGCTGTCCTCGTATGCGAAGGTCAACGACCTCGGGTTCATCATGGCCCCCTACCGCAAGGTGGAGAACGGTGTGGTGTCCGAGCAGGTCGAGTACATGACCGCCGACATCGAAGACCGCTACACCATCGCGCAGGCCAACAGCCCGCTCAACGACGACAACACCTTCGCCGACGAGCGCGTGCTGGCCCGCCGCAAGGGTGACCCGCTGCTGTACACGCCCGACGAAGTGGACTACATGGACGTGTCGCCCAAGCAGATCGTCTCCATCAACACCTCGCTGATTCCCTTCCTGGAGCACGACGACGCCAACCGCGCCCTGATGGGTTCGAACATGCAGTCGCAGGCCGTGCCGCTCGTGCGCGCCGACTCGCCCGCCGTGGGGACCGGGGTCGAGCGCCGCGTGGTGACCGACTCCGGCACCTCGGTCGTCAGTGACGTGAAGGGCCGCGTGACCTACGTGGACGCCCGCGCCATTCAGGTGACCCTGACCGAAGACCACCGCGACCTGAACATGAATGCGGGCAACGTCCGCACCTTCGAACTCATTCGCTTTACCCGCTCGAACCAGGGCACCAACCTCGACCAGCACCCCATCGTGTCTATCGGTGACGAGGTTGAGGTGGGTCAGGTCATCGCCGACGGCCCCGCCTCCGAGCGCGGACGCCTGGCGCTGGGGCAGAACATCACCATCGCCATCATGCCCTTCGACGGCTTCAACTTCGAAGACGCCATCTGCATCAATGAAGACCTCGTGCGCCAGGACTTCTACACCTCGGTGCACATCGAGAAGGACGAAATCGAAGCCCGCGACACCAAGCTGGGGCCGGAAAAGATCACCCGCGACATTCCCGGTCTCTCGGAAGCCGCGCTGCGCGACCTCGACGAGGACGGCATCGTGCGCGTGGGGGCCGAAGTCAAGCCCGGCGACATCCTGGTGGGCAAGACCTCCTTCAAGGGCGAATCGGAACCCACCCCCGAAGAGCGGCTGCTGCGCTCGATCTTCGGTGAGAAGGCAAGGGAAGTGAAAGACACCTCGCTGCGCGTGCAGTCGGGTCAGGGCGGCATCGTCGTCAAGACCGTGCGCTTCCGCCGCGGCGACGAGGGCGTGGATCTCAAGCCCGGCGTGCGCGAGATGGTGCGCGTGTACGTGGCCCAGAAGCGTCAACTGCAAGTGGGCGACAAGGTGGCCAACCGCCACGGCAACAAGGGCGTCGTGTCCAAGATCGTGCGCCCCGAGGACATGCCCTACCTCGAAGACGGTACCCCCGTGGACATCGTGTTCAACCCCCTCGGTGTGCCCTCGCGCATGAACCTGGGTCAGATTCTCGAAACCCACCTCGGCGAAGTGGCCCGCCTCACGGGTCAGAAGTTCGAGACCCCGGTGTTCGACTCGGTGACCGAAGCGACCATCAAGGAAATGCTCGAAGTCGCCGCCGCCGAGAGGCTGCAAAAGCGCAAGGACGACGGCTTCGAACTCGACAAGCGTGAGCAGGAAGTGCTCGACCGCGCCGGCAAACTCGGCGTGATCGACGCCCCCGGCGACGACTACGAGAAGGGCCAGATGCAACTTGCCCGCACCGGCAAGAGCATCCTGTTCGACGGACGCACCGGCGAACCCATCAGCGGCCCCGTCGTGGTCGGCATCATGTACGTGATGAAGCTCTACCACATGGTGGAAGACAAGCTGCACGCCCGCTCCACCGGCCCCTACAGCCTCATCACCCAGCAGCCCCTGGGCGGCAAGGCGCAGTTCGGCGGTCAGCGTTTCGGGGAAATGGAAGTGTGGGCGCTCGAAGCCTACGGCGCGGCGCACGTGCTGCAGGAGATGCTCACCATCAAGTCCGACGACATCGACGGACGCGACGCCGCCTACCAGAGCATCGTCAAGGGCGAAGAAGTCTCGGGCAGCACCATCCCCGAATCCTTCAAGGTGCTCGTCAAGGAACTCCACTCGCTCGGCCTGGACGTCGAGGTGCTGGACAACGGCGACAAGGCCGTGGACATCTTTGAAGGGATGATGCCGAAACGATGATGGTTGATCGTTGATGGTTGATAGACCAGCCTAAGCTGTTTGCTTAAGCGGCAGCTTCCATCAACGCTCAGCGAAGCGAAACCATCAACCATCACCAACTTCTCCGAAGGAGAACGAATGAAAGATTTCAACAAAGTTCGCATCGCCATCGCCAGCCCGGAAAAGATCCGTGAGTGGTCGTTCGGCGAGGTCGAAAAGCCCGAAACCATCAACTACCGCACCCTGAAGCCCGAGCGCGAAGGTCTCTTCGACGAGCGCATCTTCGGGCCGATCAAGGACTACGAGTGCGCCTGCGGCAAGTACAAGCGCCAGCGCTACGAGGGCAAAGTCTGCGAGCGCTGCGGCGTCGAAGTGACGAGCTCCAAGGTCCGGCGCTACCGCATGGGCCACATCGACCTCGCGACCCCCGCCGCGCACATCTGGTACGTCAAGGACAGCCCCAGCAAGATCGGCACCCTGCTCGACCTCAGCGCCGGGCAACTGGAAAAGGTGCTGTACTTCTCCTCCTTCATCGTGACCAAGCCCTTCAACGCGCAGAAGGACGGACGGCCCCTCAAGCGCGGCGAACTGCTCAGCGACGACGAGTACCGTGAACTGCGTTTCGGACGGCAGGAAACCTACACCATCCCGAACAGCGTCGAGGACGTGGACATCCGTGACGGCGAGTACGTGACGCGCGGCCAGACGCTGGGCGGCAACGTGGTCTCCAAGATGGACGGTCTGGCGCAGTACCGTTTCCCCCGCCGCGCCGTCATCGCCTACGCCGAGGGTGTGGAAGCCAGCCTGCCGCTCCCCGTGGACGCGCTGGTGCAGCAGGAAACTTTCCGTGCCGGTGAAATCCTGGCGGAGCTGGAAGAAGACGTGCAGCTCACCGCGCCCGTGGCGGGTACCGTGTTCATGCACGAGATGGGCGAAGACTCGGTGATGGTCGAGCTGCGTGAAGGCGTGGAAGCGAGCGACACCGACGAAGAAGGCGCCGACGCCGACCCCGCTCAGGGCGAAGTGCTGGCCCGCGTGTACGTGCCGCACGGCATGAACGTGCAGGTGGCCGAGGGTGAAATCGTGGAAGCGGGCGCGGTGCTGGCCGAAGCCGCAGCGGGCGTACGCCTGCGCGTGAGCCGCGACAGCAACCTCAGCGGCGTCACCTTCCCCAAGAAAAAGGGCGACGTGACCGTCACCGCGCACTGGACGCGCCGGGTGGAATACCCCATCGACCCCACCATGCACGTCCTCGTCGGTGACGGCAGCGAAGTGGCGAAGGGCCAGCGCGTGATCGGCGCGATTGACAAGGAAGAAGAAGTCATCGCCGAGGCCGACGGCGTGATTACCCTGCACCAGCCCGCGAGCATTCTGGTGAGCAAGGCCAAGGTCTACGCCTACGACGACGAGCCGCTGGTGGTCAACGGTGACCGCGTGGAGCCGGGCGACGAACTCGCCGACGATGGCAACCTGCGCTCTGAAATCTCGGGCCGCATCGAACTCGACCTCGTGCGTAAGCAGGTGCGCGTCATCGAGTCCTACGACTTCGAAGCCAAGATGGGGGCCGAAGCCGTCAAGGAACTGCTCGACGAACTCAACCTCGACGAACTCGAAGCCGAGCTGAACGAGCAGATGAAGGACAACAGCCGTCACAAGCGTGCCAAAGCCCGCAAACGGCTGGAAGTCACCCGTTCCTTCAAGGCGAGCGGCAACAACCCCTCGTGGATGATTCTCGGCACCGTGCCGGTGATGCCACCCGACCTGCGCCCGATGGTGCAGGTGGACGGCGGACGCTTCGCGACGTCGGACCTCAACGACCTGTACCGCCGCCTGATCAACCGCAACAACCGCCTCAAGAAGCTGATGAGCCAGGGTGCGCCCGACATGATCATCCGCAACGAAAAGCGCATGTTGCAGGAAGCGGTGGACGCCCTGATCGACAACGGACGCCGGGGCAGCCCCGTGACCAACCCCGGCTCTGACCGCAGCCTGCGCTCGCTGACCGACCTGCTCGGCGGCAAGCAGGGCCGTTTCCGCCAGAACCTGCTGGGCAAGCGCGTGGACTACTCGGGCCGCTCGGTCATCGTGGTCGGCCCGCAGCTGAGGCTGCACCAGTGCGGTGTGCCCAAGCGTATGGCGCTGGAACTGTTCAAGCCGTTCCTGTTCAAGGTGCTCGAAGAAAAGGGCGAAGTCACCAACATCAAGCAGGCCCGCAAGATGCTGGAGCGTTACCGCGACACCCGTGACTCCGTCTGGGACGCCCTCGAAGAAGTGATCGAGGACAAGGTCGTGCTGCTCAACCGCGCGCCCACGCTGCACCGTCTGGGCATCCAGGCGTTCGAGCCGGTGCTGGTCGAAGGTCAGTCCATCCAATTGCACCCCTTGGTCTGTGAAGCCTTCAACGCCGACTTCGACGGTGACCAGATGGCAATTCACGTGCCGCTCTCGGCGCAGGCGCAGGCCGAAGCCCGCATTCAGATGCTGGCCTCGCACAACCTGCTCTCCCCCGCCAACGGCGAGCCGAACGTCAAGCCCAGCCGTGACATCATCCTGGGCATCTTCACCCTGACCCAGCTGCGCCGCGACAACCTCGGCGCGGGCACCGAGTACGCCTCGGAAGCCGACGTGCTGGCCGCCTACGACGAAGGCAAGCTGATGCTCAACAGCCCCGTCCTGGTCAACGGCCAGGAAACCAGCCCCGGTCGCCTGCGCTACACCTTCTCCAACCCCGACGAGGCGCTGCATGCCGTCGAACAGGGCGAAATCGACCACCAGGACCACGTCCGTATCCGTCTGGGCGGTCAGGTGTACGAGACCAGCGCGGGCCGCGTGCAGTTCCGCCGCATGGTGCAAGAAGCCCTCGGCACCCAGGCGCACCTCGTGGACACGCTGGTGGACCTCGAAACCACCTACGAGAAGGACGCCCTCAAGGACATGGTCATGGCCTGCTTCAAGCACCTCGGCATCGAGGCGACCGCCGGGCTGCTCGACGCGCTCAAGGACGGCGGGTTCAAGCTCTCGACCACTTCGGGCATCACCATCGGCATCGACGACATCGTGCTGCCGCCCAACAAGCCCGAGCTGCTGGCCGAGGCCGACCAGATGCTCGCCGAGATCGAGCAGAACTTCGAGTTCGGCTTCATGACCGAAGAAGAGCGTTACAAGCAGGTCGTGCAGCTGTGGAACAACACCACCGACGCCGTGAAGGACGCGGTGTTCGAGAACTTCAGCAAGAACTACCCCTTCAACCCCCTGTGGATCATGAGCCAGTCGGGAGCGCGTGGCAACCCGCAGCAGATTCGTCAGCTCGCCGGGATGCGCGGCCTGATGGCCCGCCCGGACGGCTCGACCATCGAAGTGCCGATTCGCGCCTCCTTCCGCGAAGGTCTGACCGTGCTGGAGTACTTCATCTCGACCCACGGGGCGCGTAAGGGCGGGGCCGACACCGCGCTGCGTACCGCCGACTCCGGCTACCTCACCCGCAAGCTGGTGGACGTGGCCCACGAAGTCGTCGTGCGCGACGTGGACTGCGGCAGCACCGACTCCACCGTGATGCCGCTGGGGGCCACCGACGAGCGCACCGGCGAATGGCGCAGCCGCAAGGGCAGCGAAATCGAAACCAGCATCTATGGCCGCACCCTCACCGCCGATGTCGAACTCAGCGATGGCCGCGTGATTGCTGAAGGCGAAATGCTCTCGATGGAAGACGTGAAGGCCATCACCAAGGATGCCAAGGCGATCGGTGAGGTTTATGTCCGCACCCCGCTGAACTGTAAGGTCAAGGCGGGCGTGTGCCAGAAGTGCTACGGCTACGACCTCTCGCAGGCCAAGCCCGTCAGCATGGGCGAAGCCGTAGGCGTGGTGGCCGCCGAGTCCATCGGCGAACCCGGCACGCAGCTCACCATGCGGACCTTCCACACCGGGGGTATCGCGGGCGGCGGCGACATCACCATGGGTCTGCCGCGCGTGATCGAGCTGTTCGAAGCGCGCAAGCCCAAGACGCAGGCTGTGGTCGCTGACCGCGACGGCGTGGTCCGCATCGAGGAAGAAGAAGAGCGTTACCTCGTGCGCATCGAAGCCGACGACGAGCAGTACTCCTCCAAGACGGCGACCAAAGTGCCCCGCGTGCTGCGCATGACGGTCAAGGACGGCGACCGCGTGGAAGCCGGTCAGCCGCTCACGCGCGGCGCGATCAACCCCCACGACCTGCTGCTGTACAAGGACACCGACGCCGCGCAGCGTTACCTCGTGGAAGAAGTGCAGCGCGTGTACCGCTCACAGGGCGTGAAGGTCCACGACAAGCACATCGAAGTCATCGTGCGCCAGATGCTGCGCTGGGTCGAAGTCACCGACGGCGGCGACACCACGCTGCTCGAAGGCCAGACCGTCGAGCGCTGGGAAGTGGACGCGGCCAACGACGCGCTGCAGGACGGCCAGACCCCCGCGAGCTGGAAGCCGGTGCTGCTCGGCATCACCAAGAGCAGCCTGACCACCAAGTCGTGGCTGTCCGCCGCCTCCTTCCAGCACACCACCCACGTGCTGACCGAAGCCTCCATGAAGGGCCAGGTGGACGACCTGATCGGCCTGAAGGAAAACGTCATCCTCGGCAAGCTGATTCCGGCGGGCACGGGCCTTCAGACCGTCCGCGAAATGCAGGTGGCCGACGAGCGCACGCTGGAAAAATACGGCGAAGGCAGCACCAGCTCCGACGCCGTGACCGGAACGCAGAGGTACGACGACACCCGCCCCGGCAGCAGCATCAACCCCGGCTACGGCGACTGAGGCTCATGGCAGAAAGCCGATGGCAGATGGCTCAAGGCTGAACACTGAAAGGCTGGTCCCCACTCGGAAACGGGTGGGGGCTTTTCTTGGTCGGATGCAGGGGAAGCGGGAGCAGAGTGGTGGACTCGCGTCGGGCAGAACGCTCCCTGATGTGGGGCAGAATCGTTCTTCGGAGATCACAGAAAAGCGCCCCCACTCGAAATCGGGCGGGGGCGCTTTCGATGCGAATCGAGTTCACTCAGCGCGAGTATCGCTTGCCCGCGTAATCGGTGAACACGCCGATGCCGTAGCTCACCTTGCGCACGCTGTTCAGGACTGCCGCGCCGTTCCAGGCCAGACCCGCGCTGGAGCCGCCGTCGAGCAGCAGAGCGTCGCGGGCGCCGAGGGCCTGCATCACCTGGCCCATCTGCCCGACGCTGAGCTTGGCGTGGGTGGTGACGAGCAGCAGGTCACGGGGTCCGGCGAGGCCGATGGCGCTGCGGGCCGCCTGTCCGAAGACGGCGGGGTCACGAAACACCGAGCTGTAGCGGTTCTGGACCACGCCGCCGCGCACGATCTGCGGCCCGGTGGCGATGACGGTTTCCATGCCCGACCAGCTCGTGTCGAGCACCCGCCCCAGCAGCCCGGTGCCGCCCTGACGAATCTCGGCGCGGTTGTCGGGCGTGATCGCCAACGCCGAGGGAATCCGGCCCCAGGTGAGCAGCCGCCCATGCATCACGATGTCGCCTGCCGGGGCGTAGGTGCCGGGGTGAAAATAACTTCCGTTCACCACGGCCCGCGCCCCGCTGCGGGCGGCCAGAGCGCTGACAGTGGCCCCCGAGCCGCCCTTGAGGCCCGCGCCGGGCAGGACCGGCGTCACGAGCACGTTGCGCCAGCGCAGGTCCACCCGAACCACCTGCACGGCGATGCCCAGCAGCGTCGCCTGCCGCAGGGTCACGGGGGCCGACACCGGACGCGGCGGAATTGGCACCGCCACCCGCTGCGGCACCAGCACCCGCATCCCCGGCAGGATGTGGCCTGTGCTCCTGAGACCATTGAGCTGCCGCAACTGCTCGGGCGTGACCCCATAGGTCTGGGCCAGCGTGCGGGCGCTGTCACGCAGGCCGACGCGCACGTAGCGGTGAATCAGCCGCGCCTCGGTGCCGGGGGGCAGCGAGGGCACGGCGCGGGCAGGGGTCGCCGCCGCAGGAGCAGGGCCGCGCAACTTGAGGACCTGTCCCACATGAATGGTGGTTCCTTTCAGGCCGTTGAGCCGCTGGAGTTGCTCGACCCGCAGGCCCACCTTCACGCCGATTTTCGCCAGGGTGTCGCCGCGAACGACCACGTAGGTGCCGGGCGACGCCGCCTTGGTCGGGGCTTTGGCGGGGGGCTTGGCAGCGGCCACCGGCTTGGGGGCGGTCAGCCGCAAGACCTGGCCGGGTTCGATGGTGGCCCCTTTTAGCCCGTTGAGCCGCTGAAGCTGCTCGACCCGCAGGCCCACGAACTTGCCGATGCTTGCCAGGGTGTCTCCCCGCCGCACCGTGTAGGTGGTCGGCGGCGCCTTGGGCACAGTCGTTTTGGGCACAGTTGTTTTGGGGGCAGGTGGGGCGGTCAGTCGCAGGACTTGCCCGATGAGCAGGGCGTCCCCTTTCAGGCCGTTGATGCGCTTGAGCTGCTCGACCCGCAAGCCCACCTTGACCCCTATTTTCGCCAGGGTATCGCCGCGCTGCACCCGGTAAGTGGTCGGCGGCGGCGTGAGGCGCAGCACTTGGCCGACTTCCAGGGTGTTCGACTTCAACCCGTTGAGCCGCTGAAGCTGTTCCACCCGCAGACCCACGACCTTCCCGATGCTGGTCAGGGTATCGCCGCGCCGAACGGTGTAGGTGGTCGGCACGGGTTTGGGGACGGGCCGGGCCGGAGCAGAACGAGCCGGAGCAGAACGAGCCGGAGCAGCGGGCGTAGATTGAGCAGGCGCAGGCGACAGCTTGACCTGTGGCGCCCGGACCCTGAGCACCTGCCCCACCTCGATGGTGGTGGACTTCAGGCCGTTGAGCCGCTGAAGTTCGGCCACACTCAGGCCGTTCTGAAGGGCGATGCGGTAAAGCGTCTGCCCTGGCCGGACCACCACGGTCTGCGGGGCAACGGGAGCGGACGCTGCGCTGGGCAGCAGCAGGATGAAGGAAAGAAAAAGGCAGCGCATGCGCCCAGACACTTGAGCACGCCGTCGTCAGCAGCGGATGAGGACGGGGCAGCCCGACTTAGCGCCCCGGCGTGCTGCCCGGAAAAAACGCCACGTGCCCCACCATGTAGGCGCAGCCGTACATGAACAGGATGACCACCGGCAACAGCTTCAGGCCCTTGCGCCGCTCGATGAACTGCCCGCGAATCAGGCTTTCTATCAGCAGCAGGCTCAGCAGGGCAAAGACGCCGTACAGCCAGTGCATCCCTTCCTGGGTCGGGTCGTAGGGCGTGCCGAACTTGGTTTTTCCTCCGCCAACATCTATGGCGCTCGGGACTTTTCCACCGGCGAGCGTCAGCAGGATGCCGGTCAGCGCGGGGAGCAGGAATGTCAGCCAGGTCAGCCGCACCCCAGCCAGAAAGCCGGGCGTCACCTCGTCGCGCCGCAGCATCCAGAAACTCCAGACGAACAGCAGCAGGCTGGTCAGGGCAAACGGGTTGGGGGCCAGAAACGCGGCGTCGAAATTGAAACTGTAGCCGTGCAGCGCACGCAAAACGTCCATACCTCACAGCGTATCGCCCTGAGGGGGGGCGGGCCGTCCTTCCGACGTGGCTCTCCCCTTCACCCGGCTCCCGTAAAGTCGGCGGTATGGACATCCCAGGTCTTTTCAACAACTACGGCTGGCTGCTCGGCCTCTTCGGTGTGCTCAACATCGTCTGTCTGGTGCACGCGGTGGTCACGCGGCAGGGCGCGCTGTGGATCGTCTTTCTGGCGCTCAATCTTTTTCTGGGCGGGTTTATCGCCACGCTCTTTTACACCTTCATGGTGCTGTTGCCCAATTTGCAGGGCAGTCGCCGGGCGGCGACGCAGGCCGTGCAGCGCGGCGTGGAGGCGATCAAGCCGCTCGACGTGCGTGTGCGCGAGGCGCAGCAGGCTCTGGCCGAAAGTGACACCCTGGAACGCCGCGCCGAGCTGGCGAACCTGCAGGCCCGCGCCGGGCGACCCGAGGAGGCGCAGGCGACGCTGGCCCCGCTGCTCAGCGGCATCTACGCCGACGACCCGGTGGTGCTGCTCAGCGCGGCGCAGCTCGATCTGGCCCAGGGCAACCCGGCAGGCGCCGAGGCACGGCTGAGCCGGGTGGACCTGCGAACGAGCGCCGCGACACGCACCCGCACGCTGACCCTACTGGCGCTGGCGCAGGAGCAGCAGGGCAAGCCCGAGGCCGACCACACCTACCGCGAGGCGAGTCAGGTCGCCACCACCGAGGAGCCACGCGCCCGCCACGCTGCCTATCTGATTCGGCAGGGGCGCACCGAGGACGCCCGCGCCGTGCTGGAAGCCCTGGAAAAAAGCGAGCGTCAGGCCAGTCCGCTTTACCGCAAGCAGGAGCGCGAATGGTTCACCCTGGCCTCGGAGCTGCGCAGGAAGCTGGGATAGGAAGCAAACGAAAGCCCCCACCACTTGGGGCGGGGGCTTTGCGGTGTTGCGATTACCAGCGGTCGTCGCGGCGGGGGCGGTCACCGTAGGCGGGCGCGGGGGCTGCCTTGGTCACCACGATGTTCTTGGCCTGGGGGCCTTTGCCGTTCTGACCGGGTTCAATTTCGAACTCGACTTCGTCACCCTCGTTGAGCTTACGGAAGCCCGAGGAGTTGATCGCGCTGTAGTGCGCGAACACGTCGGCGCTGCCTTCGGTCTCGATAAAGCCGAAGCCTTTCTCTGCATTGAACCACTTCACTCTTCCAGTTGCCATCTCAAATCTCCTTGCTCTCACCAACAAAAGGCCACATGCCGCTTCTTGCTCTTTTCCCGGCATGTCCCTTCAAGTTCTCTGCTGGTGTTGAACGAAAGGCAAGATAGGCGGCCAGGGCACCGACAAACGAAATTCAGAACACATTTCTACGGCGCTTGGACAAAGTCTAAAGATTCGGGTCCTGGTCTGCCGTCAGCAGAACGCGAGTCAGCAAAAACCCCGCCCCTGTTGGGAGGCGGAGTCGAAGGTGAAGTCAGGCGGCGTGGTTCGGTAAACAGCCGTCTCAGACGCTGATTTCGGCGAACCGGGCGTTCTCGCGGATGAAGTCCTTGCGCGGGGCGACTTCCGACCCCATCAGGGCGTCGAAAATCTCGTTGGCGATAATCAGGTCGTCAATGCTCACGCGCTTGAGCACGCGGGTTTCGGGGTTCATGGTCGTTTCCCAGAGCTGGTCGGCGTTCATCTCGCCCAGCCCCTTGAAGCGCTGAATCTCGTACTTCTTGCCCGCCTTGGTCGCCTCGGCGACGTGCTCCTTGAGTTCCTCGTTGGTGAAGAGGTAGACGCCCTTGTTGTTCTTGGTCTGCGCCCCCACCGTGATTTTGTAAAGCGGCGGCTGCGCGATGTAGAGGTGTCCCTGCTCGACCACCGGGCGCATGAAGCGGAAAAAGAACGTCAGCAGCAGCGTGGTGATGTGCCCGCCGTCCATGTCGGCGTCGGTCATGATGACAATCTTGTGGTAGCGCAGGTTTTCGAGGTCGAAGCGCATTTCCTCGCCCTTGCCGTCGAAGCCCGCGCCGATAGCACCGATGAGTGAGCGGATTTCGGCGTTCTTGAGAATCTTGTTCAGCTCGGCCTTTTCCACGTTCAGGATCTTGCCGCGCAGGGGCAAGATGGCCTGGAAACGGCGTTCGCGTCCGCCCTTGGCGCTGCCGCCTGCCGAGTTGCCTTCCACGATGAACAGTTCGGACTCGGCGGGGTCCTGCGAGGAGCAGTCGGCCAGCTTGCCGGGCAGGTCGTCGTTTTCCAGCGGGTTGGAGCGGCGCACGATGTCGCGGGCTTTGCGCGCCGCGTCACGGGCGCGGGCGGCTTCGGCGGCCTTCTCGACAATCGTCTTGCCGATTTTGGGGTTTTCTTCGAGGAACTGCGCGAATTTCTCGCCCACGATGGCGTTGACGGCGGTTTGCGCCTCGCTGTTGAGCAGCTTGACCTTGGCCTGCGACTCGAACTGCGGGTCGCCCACCTTGACGCTCACCACGCAGTAGATGCCTTCGAGCAGGTCGTCGCCGCTGGGCACGGGGTTTCCGGCCTTGATGAGGTTTTTGGAAGCGGCGTACTTGTTCAGCACGCGGGTGTACGCCGTCTTGAAGCCGGTCAGCGGGGTGCCGCCGTCGCGGGTGCGAATCATGTTGGCGTAGGTCAGGATGTTGTCGCTGGCGTAGGTGTTGGCGTGGATGAAGGCCACCTCCACCTCGACCTCGGCGTGGGTGCCGCGCATCACGACAGGCTGGTCGTACAGCAGCTTGGAATCGTCGGTGACCAGGGCGCGGGCGAAGTTGGCGATGCCGCCCTTCTCGTGGAAGATTTCTTCCTTGACCTCGCCGCCGTGCAGCTCGGTACGCTCGTCACGAATGACGATTTTCAGACCCGTCAGGTAGGCCAGTTCGCGCAGGCGGTTGCGAATGCGGCTGTAGTCGAACTGGTTGTCGAACTCCTTGAAGATGCCGGGGTCGGGCTGGAAGCTCACCTTGGTGGACCACTTCACGTCTTTGGGGGTGGCGCCGAGCACTTCGAGCGGCTGCACCAGAATGCCCTTTTCGAAGCGGACGTGGTGAAGCTGGCCGTGCTTGTTCACCGTCACGTCGAGGTAGGTCGAGAGCGCGTTGACCACCGTCGAACCGACGCCGTGCAGACCGCCGGAGACCTTGTACGCGCCCTGACCGAATTTGCCGCCCGCGTGCAGCTCGGAAAAAATCACTTCGATAGCCGGGCGGCCCTTGGACTTCATGATGTCCACCGGAATGCCGCGCCCGTTGTCGGTCACGGTGGCGGCACCGTCGGCGTGCAGCACGATTTCGATTTCATTGGCGAAGCCCGCCAGCCCTTCGTCGATGCCGTTGTCGATGATTTCGGTCAGCAGCTGGTGGTAGCCGTCGATGCCCGTGCCACCCTGCACGTACATGCCGGGGCGCTTGCGAACGGCATCCATGCCCTCCAGCACGCTGATCTGGTCGGCGTTGTAGTCGTCGGCAGTGCCTGCCGCGTGGCTGAAACTCGCGTTCTGGGCATCATCCTGGGGCTGCTGGCCCTGGAATTCGTCGTCACTGTGGGTCATGGTTCTCCTCAAAAAGCCGCCCACACGGGGCGGAACAAACGAACTCACTCGGTGTCGGGCCGGAGGCGGCCTCAGCCCCCCCGGCTATGGAAGCAATATAGCGCGTGAGACGAAAAATATCAATCTTATTACGTCATATACAGAATAAACTCGGGCCGTTTCTAGGCCCTAAACTCCGCCGCAGCGAGGCTTTTTAGAGGCGGGGCGGGTGGGGCACCGGCGGATAAAGTTCGAGGGTCTTTCGCCCGTTGCCGGGAAGGGTCAAAATAGGCCACAGATGCGCTGCCAGAACCTGACCATGTCCCTGACGGGCCGCCTGCTGCTGCTGGGTGGCCTCGGCCTCGGCGGCCTGGGGGCCGCGCAAACCGCTCCGGTGCCTGCGACCTCGGCGCCTGCCCAGACGGCTCCCCAGACCTCCGGGGCGCAACCTGCCGCGTCCGGGCCACTCGGGACGGCGCTTCCCCTCCCCACCCCGGCCACGACTCCCCCCCGCACCCTGGGCGGGGGCGCCGCAGCGGGCGGAGTGACCGGCTGCGTCCTGCCCTCGGGCACGGTGCCCAGTCAGACGCGGGCGGTGTTCGTGCTGGACACCAGCGGCAGCATGCGCGGTATCGGAGATGGCAAGGCCGACATCTTCGACCGCGTCAAGAACAGCGTGGAGCGGTACGTGGACACGGCCCGGCCCGATCAGGTCAAGCTGATCACCTTCGACAGCGGCGTGCGCGCCGAACGCAGCTACGACCTGCCCGCACAGGCCGAGCAGCTGCGCGGCGACCTCGGCACCCTGAAGGCCGACGGCAACAACACCTATCTGTACCGCTCCATGCACGCCGCGCTCACCCCGCTGGCGGCGAGCGACCGTTACGTGACCAGCGTGTTCGTGATGACCGACGGCATCGACAACGACCCGAAGCCGCAGTACTCGGCCCAGGGCGCCCTGTCGGCGTTTCAGGCGCGGGGAACGCTCGATACCCTCGCCTACATCGCGCTGGGCAGCTCGATTCCCGAGGACGCCAAGAACGCTCTGGCGGCCAGCGACTACGCTTCGGGCATGACGCTGCCCCCCGGCGAGGTGCCCGACCTGGTGGCCCTGAGCGGTGGGGTGCGGCTGGCGACCGTGACCGACCCGAACCGGGTGCCCGCCCCGTTTCCCGACGGCACGCCGCTTTCGCTGGCAGCGCAGGACAGCCGCGTGTCCCTGGCCCGGCCTGACGCCGTGGGGGGCAGCGCCCAGCTGCGGGTGAACCGCGACATCCCTGCGGGCAGCGCCGCGCTGCTGTGCGCTCCTGCCGTGCCCAGCCCCAACGTGGTCGGCCCGCGCACCCGCCGCGTGCTGCTCAAGCTTCAGATGATGGAAGGCGGCCAGACTCCGGGCACGCAGACGGCAGCCGCCCAGGGCCAGTCCGGTCAAGCCCAGTCCGGTCAAGCCCAGTCCGGTCAGACCCAGCCCGCACAGAACCAGACCGGGGTCTCGACCACCCGCACCACGACCACCCAGACGACGGTGCAGACGGGACAAGGCGGACAGACGGGGCAGACCGGCAGCCGTGACCTGGCCGGGCTGCTGTGGCTCAACCCGGGCGCGGCGGCCCTGGCCCAGGGGCAGGAGACCGTGCTGCGCTACCGGGCCACCGGAGGCCTCCCGCTCGACGGCGCGCAACTGCTGTTGCCTGCCGGACTGTCCGGATTCAGCGCCGTGCTGGAGCGGCAGCCGGGGGCCAGCGAGTTCGCCGTGCGGGTGCAGCGCAGCGCCGACTCGGCCAGCGACGCGGCCCTGGCAAACAGTCTGCCCGGCGGCTTCCTGACCCCCCGCCTGCTGCTCGCCACCGGGCAGGTGGTCAACCTCACGCCGCTTCAGGTGGCTGGACTTCCCGGCAACGGCGGCGCCGCCACCACCGTGCTGCCGGTCGGACCGGCCAGCGCACAGCCGCAACCCGGAACGCCGGGTGCGGCGGCGACTGGCCAGGCGACCGGCCAGGGCCAGGCGAACCAGAGTGCGTCGGCCCCATCGCAGACCACGCCGACCCAGGGAGGCCAGACGCCAGCGGCCCAACCCTCGACAGCCCAGCCCTCGACAGCCCAGAACCCAGCAGCTCAGAACCCGGCAGCTCAAACTCCAGCAGCCCAGCCCTCAGCGGTTCCGGGTTCGCAGGGACAGGCCCCGGCCGCTTCGCGCCCCTCCTTTCCCTGGTGGATTCTGCTGCTGCTCGCGCTGATGGGGCTGATTGCGCTGATGGTCCGGCGCGGACTCCAGGGCGCCACCGGCACCAAGACGATGGCGGCGGCGGCGGTCAAGGGCAACCGCCCCCCACCCACGGCGGCGCGCCACACCCGCGCGGCGGCTCCGGTGCCGGTGCCTGTCCCGGTGGCCCCAGCCGCGCCTGCGGTGCCCAGCCGGGTCGAGGGGCTGCACTACCGCGACGACCGCACGCTGGCCCTGGTGGGACTCGAGGGCGACATGCGGGGCATTCCCACGCCGCTGGCCGGGAGCTTCGATCTGGGGCAGGTGTCCAGAGCCGCCGACCTGCGCGGGCTGCGGGCTGAGCAGGTGCCGGGCGGCCTGGAACTCTCGCACATTCCCGACGACCTGATTCTGGCCCAGGGCACCCAGCTGCTTGCCAGTGGCGACCTGGTCGTGCCGGGCACCCTGCTGAGCGTGGTGTCCACCGTGACCGGCCCGCGACCCTCACTGGGGCTGCTGACCGGCCTGGGCCGCCCGCTGATGCTGCGGGCCAACGGAGCGCAGCTCGAAATCACCGGGCCTTACGGCGATCACCTGCTGTCGCTGACCCCCGGCATTCTCGACCTCGGAGAGATGCTCGAAGCCCCGGCGCTGCGCGGCATGAAGCTCAGCACCCGTGGCTACCACATCATGCTGACCGACCTGCCGCAGGGCGTCACGCTGACCAACGCCGCCGACCACACCCCCATCCGCGCCGGAATGTACCTGCCCGAGCGGACGGGCCTGCTTCTGCGCGGCCTCTGATACGGATTCCGCTTCATTCCTGCACAGTCGGGAAAGCGCCGCCTGTGCATCCATATCGCAGAATCCGTATTTTTTCCTACTCGCATCCGCTCTGCTGCGCAGCTTTGCAAGTCGGATTGAATCTGAAACTACCAGATTCAATCGGAACCCGTCTCAGTCTTCCCCGGTCAGCAGCGCCAGCACCTCGTCGGGCATGCGCGATGGGCGGTACTGGTGGTCGGTGGCGATGTGGTGGGTTTCTCCCGTCGCCAGCAGTTCGCGGGGACCGGGGCCGAGGCGGTGGACCTCATACCCGAATTTCAGCGTGCGGCTGCGGACCTCGGTGATGCGGGTGGTGATTTCCAGGCGGTCGTCGTAGCGGGCGGCGCGGCGGTACTGGACCGTCAGGCCGCTGAGCATCAGGTAATAGCCCCGCGCTTCGAGGTCGGTGTACGGCAGTCCCAGCGCGTGCATCAGGTCGGTGCGGGCCACCTCGAACCACACCGGGTAAGTGGCGTGGTGGGCCACCGCCATCGCGTCGGTTTCGGCGTACCGCACCCGCAGCTCGGTCCGGTGCGCCTGTAGGCCGCTCACCATGTCGTTCCCGGCACGGCAGGAAAGCGCTGGTCGTCGGCGGCGTGAAATTCCAGGGTGGGCGTGCGGCGCATGCGGACCTGGGCGGACACCTCGCGTTGCAGGCGGCCCCGCGCGTGGGTCAGGGCGTCCAGCAACTCGGGCATGTCGGCGCCGATGGCACTCACGTACACCCGCGCCTGACCGTAGTCGGGCGTGACATGCACACGCTCCACGGTCACGATCAGCGGCACGCGGGGGTCACGCAGCTCGGCAATGGCGCTGCTGAGCACCCGGGTCAGTTGGGCCTGCACCTGCTCAGGCTTCATGGGCGGCCCCGGACAGGGTGAGGAGATGGCAGCGACTTCATCCCCGCATCGTACTGCCCGGAAGGGGGCCGGGCTATGCTGGGGCCATGAACATCGCTGATCCGCTGGGGGTGCCCGCCGCGCCGCTGGAGACGTGGCAGGCCATGCAGACGCGGCTGGACGACGCCGACCTGACCGGCGCCCGCTTGATCCTGATCACCGACCGTCAGGGCGAGCGTTCTCAGGCGGGGTACGCGGCGCTCGTGCTGCTGGGGCAGGGACCGCAGGAAACAGCGGTGATTTCGGCTCCGGCGTTCGGCCCACGCTACGGCGCAGCAGGCCGCGCGGCGCTGGCCGAACTGGTGAACTGGGCCGACGGTGCGGGTCTCCCCACCGCCGAGACGATTCTGAGCGGCGGCGACGTTCAGCGCGTGCTGGCCGAACCCGACGCGGACGAGGTGGCGAATCTCATCGCGGCGAGCAACCCGGCAGACCCCGCGATCTACACGACGCCCGCGCCGCCTGCCGAGCCGGAGTGGACCTATTGATAAGTGGGTCTCAAGCCTCCTGTGCCGACTGGCTCTGAGCTATGGGCCATGAGCCATGAAGAAGCTGTTCAGAGCTTATGGCTCATAGCTCATGGCAAGGAGCAACAGCCCCTCGACAGGTGATACGGCCATACCGCGTTCTCAATAAGTTACTTGCGCAACTTTTTGCGCTCCAGCACCGCCAGCTCGTCGACCCGCTCGTTTTCGCCGTGCCCGGCGTGGCCTTTGACCCACAGGAACGTCAGGGCGTGGACCCTGGCGAGTTCGATGAGTTCTTCCCAGAGGTCCTGGTTTTTGACCGGCTCCTTGCTCGCCGTTTTCCAGCCGTTGCGCTGCCAGTTCAGAATCCAGCCGTCGGTAAAGGCCTTGCGCAGGTACTGGCTGTCCGTGATCACCTTGACCTGACAGGGCCGCTTGAGCATCCGCAGCCCTTCGAGCAGCCCGCGCAGCTCCATGCGGTTGTTGGTGGTGTTCTCCTCGTTGCCGCTGATGACCAGTTCGTGCTCGCCCGAGCGCAGGATGGTGGCCCAGCCGCCGTGTCCCTTGGTGGTGTCGCAGGCGCCGTCGCTGTACAGCTCGACCACCTGCCCGCTGACCGGCGCCTCGGGCTGAATCCCGGCGCGAATCGGCAGACGGTCACGCGACACCTCCGGGGCTTTGCGGGAAAAGGATTTGCCGGAGCGCGTCATAGGCGCGAACTGTAGGGAGCGCGGGCGGGGGCTGTCAACCGCCTGGCCTGTAGCCCGAACCCGCCGACCCGCCGGTCAGCCGACTTCGGGCGGTTCCACATCCTCGGGGAGGCGCACCGGGTCCATCGGCACGGCCAGCGACCCGTCGCCCTGGTAGGCCGGGCTGGGAAACCAGTAACGCCGCAGCCACAGCACCAGCAGCGCCGCCGTCGGAATGGCGAGCAGTGCCCCCGGCAGCCCCGCCAGCCCGCCCCCGATCAGGATGGCGATCAGGATGCTGGCCGCGCTGAGGTTGACGCTGCGGCCCATCACCATCGGGGCGATCACGTTCCAGGCGACCTGGTTGAGCACGAAGTACAGCCCCGCCACGATCAGGACCTTGGTGGTGCCCAGCGGCACCGCCTGAAGCAGCGCCGGAATGGCCGCCAGCACCATGCCCACCAGCGGCACGAGATTGAGCAGTCCAGTCAGCAGCCCCAGCGCCAGCGCGTTGGGCACGCCGAGCAGCAACAGACCGACCCCGGAAATCGCGCCGATCACGAGCAGCAAGATCAGTTGCGCCCGGACATAGTTGCCGAACGACCGGCTCACGTCTTCCGATGCGGCCAGAAGCTGCGGCTGCCAGCTTTTCGGGAAAAGGCGCAGCAGCGTGCGCCCGAACTTGCCGTGGTCGAGCATGAAAAACACCGTCAGCGTCAGCACCAGCCCGGCCTGCCCCAGCCAGTTCATGACCCCGCTGAGCTGACCATAAAGGGCCGAATCGGGCGCCAGCACCTGCGCCAGCAGCGGCCCGAAGTTGCTGCTCAGGTCGTCCACCTGCTTGCGGACGTACTCGGTCAGTTGCGCCTGGGTCTGCGAAATGCTGGCGTCGTCCTGGCCCGGCCCCTTGCCGATCAGGTTTTCGAGCAGTTGCGGCAGGCTGCCCAGCAGGCCCGGCAAACCCTGAAGAAAACTCACCACCTGCGACGCCACCGTCCAGAACAGCACCCCGAAGACGCCGAGCAGCGCCGCCAGAATCAGCACCACACCGAAGGGGCGGGTGACGCGGTGCTTTTCCAGACGCACCAGCAGCGGGTTGAAGGTGTACGACAGCGCGTAGGCGATTGCGATCAGCGCCAGCGGCCCCGAAATGCGGCGTGCCAGCAGCACGACCACCACGGCGGCGAGCGTGTAGACGATCAGGCGCACAGAGGACCGGCTCCACAGAAACGCGAGGAGCTGCGGCACGGTGCGGGAGGCGTGGCTCATCGGAGGTCAGAGTATCGCCTGGGCGGGGGCGCGGGGGCCTGTGTTCCGCGCTGCGCCCGTTCGCACGGCCCACCCGCTACGCTGGGGCCGATGCCCGAGCCGATTTCCTCCCTTCTCGCCGCCATGATTACCCCCGCCGTCCTCATCAGCGGGGCGGGCACCCTGATCATGAGCACCAGCACCCGCGTGGGCCGCGCCACCGACCGGGTGCGCGCGCTGACCTCACGCTTCAAGCAACTCGTTTCGGAAGAGGGGCAGCACGAACCGCTCGCCCGTGAGGAAAAACGCCTGATTATCCGCCAGTTGCCCCGGCTCTCGCGCCGCACCCGCTTTCTGATGCGGGCGCTGCAGGCCTTCTACACCTCGGTGGCGCTGCTGGTGCTGACCAGCATCCTGCTCGGGCTGGACGGGCTGTTCGACGTGAACACCGGCAGCCTGCCGCTGCTGATGGCGCTCGGCGGCAGCGTCGCGCTGGCTTACGGCGCCCTCTTGCTGAGCTACGAAGCCCGCTTCAGCGCCGCGACCACCAAGGAGGAGATGCGTTTTCTGGAAGAACTCGGGCAGCATTACGCCGGGCTGTACGCCGAAGAACTCGAGGGAGCGGAGGAAACGAACAAACCGCCCCCAGCGGCGGGCGCGGGGGGCGGCAGTGGCACGGGGAAACGGTAAGCCGGGTTCTGTCTGCTCCGGGGTCTCCCCCAGGGCAGCCTGATCATCTGTCTGGGACGCCTGTTGCCAGGACGCCTCGAGCGACCATCCTGGCGGCTCAAACGGGCGGGCCGCCCTCGCCGCACGGTCGGGTCTTGCACCGGATGGGGTTGACCAGACGCTCCCGGTCTCCCGGGAACCTGGTGCGCTCTTACCGCACCGTTTCACCCTGACCACCCGCGCCCGCGCCGGGGCCTGTGTGGGGTGGCGGTCTGGTTTCTGTGGCACTGTCCTTCGGCTTCGCCGCTTTCCGCCTGCCCTCGGCGCTCAGGCGGGCGCTCGACTCGCCGACCAGCCGTTAGCTGGCATCCTTGCCCTGCGGTGCCCGGACTTTCCTCACCTGTCCACCAAAAAAGCGGCTCAGGCGCGACCAGGAGTTTCCCCGCGTTCCCGATGCTAGCAGGTCTTCAGCCGTACTGGGTGCCCCAGCGGTCCTGAGTCCGCTCCCACTCGGCCTGCCAGACGGCGCGGGGCATCTTTTGCGGGTGCAGCAACTGGTCGAGGTCCTGCGGGCCGAGCTGCCGGTACTCGCCGGGGTTCAGGTCGCCCAGCCACAGCCCGCCCACCCGGTAGCGCACCAGCCGGCCCACCGGGTGCCCGATGGCGGCGAGCATCCGGCGCACCTGGCGGTTGCGGCCCTCGCCCAGCACCACGTAAGCGCCGTCCTCGGTGGGGGCGGCACTCAGGGCCTGCGCGGGGCCGTCGTCCATGGCGATGCCGCGCACCAGCACGTCGAGTTCGGCCTGGGTCGGCGCGTCGCGGCCTTCGGTCCAGGCGCGGTAGGCCTTTTCGTGGCCGTAGCGGGGGTGGGTCAGGGTCAGGGTCAGGTCGCCGTCGTTGGTGAGCAGCAGCAGCCCTTCGGAATCCTTGTCCAGCCGCCCCACCGGATGCAGGCCCGGCACGTCGGGCATGGCGTCCAGCACGTTGCGCCGCCCGTATTCGTCCTGGGCGGTGGTGACGTAACCCGGGGGCTTGTACAGCGCGTAGGTGACGGCCTCGGGGCGCGTGAGTTCCACCAGCCGCCCGTCCACGCGCACGTCGTCGGCGTCGGTCACGCTCTGGCCCAGGCCCGCCGTCTGCCCGTTGACGCTGACCCGTCCGGCACGAATCAGGTCCTCGGCGGCGCGGCGCGAGGCGATGCCCGCGCGGGCGAGGCGCTTGTGCAGCCTCTCAGCGGACACCGGCCTCACCTCCCCGGCGGCCCAGCGGCGTGGAGAGCAGGGCGAGCAGCGCGGCGAGGCCCAGCCACCCGACCACCAGCCACAGCAGCAGCCGCAGCGAGGGCGGCAAGGTCGTCTGAAGCCGCAGCAAGGCGGGCAGCAGGGCGGCGACCGTCAGCAGGTTGCCGGCGACCAGACCGCCCACCTTGGCATCGTCGGGCCGGGCACTGGCGGCGAGTTGAAACAGCCCCCAGGCGAGCAGCAGCCCCCCCGAGACGCGGGCGAGCCACAGCGGGGAGATTCCGGCGATGCTTGCCAGGTCACCCGAGAGGAAATACAGCAGCAGCCCGAGCGGAACCAGCAGCAGGGCGGTCATCCAGAAGGCGGCGCGTAACACGGGGGACAGTGTAGTGGGTCCGGCCCGCCGGGAAAGGGGGCGGCGGCGGGCCTTCTCTCTAGCCGCCTTAACCCTTCCGCTGCCCACATTTGCCGCCCGCCGCTCTACCTTTGGCCCATGATCAAGGGCAAAGAACTGCTGGGCCGTCCCGTCGTCGCCGTGAGCAACGGAGCGCAGGTCGACAACGTGCATGACGTGGTGTTCGACCACCAGGGCAACCGGGTGCTGGCGCTGCTGGTGGAAGAAGGCGGCTGGTTCAGCGCGGGCAAGGCCGTGCCGTTCGAGCGCGTGCAGTCCATCGGGGAAAAGGCCGTGATGATCGCCACCCCCGAGGACGTGGTGAACACGCGGCGCGACCCGGTACTCAAGGAAGCGCTGGCAGGCAAGACCAACCTGATCGGCATGACCCTCCTGACCACCGACGGCCAGACGCTCGGCAAGATCACCGACGTGTACTTCGACGAGCGCAGCGGACAGGTGGAGGGCTACGAGGCGTCGGGCGGGCTGTTTGCCGACATGACCAACGGGCGTACCTTTATCCCCGCGCCCCAGACCATTCAGATCGGCAAGGACAGCGCCATCGTGCCCGCAGACGTGGCCGCCGCCATGCGTGAGCAGGCGCCGGGGGGCATTCGCGGAGCGTTTCACGCGGCGGGCCAGAGCCTGAGCGGAGTGGGGCAGGGCCTGACCGGGGCCGTTCAGGGCGCCGCCGACAGCGTGCGCGGAGCCTACGAGGACACCAGCCGCAGCGTGCGTGACACCTACGAAAACGTCACCGAGAACGTGCAGGACGCCGCCCGTGAGGGGCAGGCCCAGGCACGGGCGGCGGTGGACACCCTGCGGACCCGCGTGCAGGAGGAAGCCGAGGACCTGCGCGACGCAAGCGCCGAGCGGCAGCGCGCTTTCGTGGTCGGCAAGGTGGCCGGGGAGGACGTGCGGACGGAGAGCGGCGTGCTGATCGTGGCGAAAGGTACCCCCATAGACGAGGGGCAGGCCCGCTTCGCCGAGCAGAGTGGCGCCCTGCCCGCTCTGGTCGCTGCGGCCACCGCAGGTGGCGTGCAGGAAGGCGTGCGTGGCCTGCTGGCCGACCCGCAGAGTGCCTCGGGGGACGTGGTGGGCCGCCGCGTACAGGAAGACGTGCGCTCGTCGGTGGGCAGCCTGATTGCCGTGCAGGGCCAGATCGTGACCCCGGCGGTGGCGCAGCGCGCCCGTGAACTCGGCCTGGAGGAGCGCCTGTATGCGGCGACCCGGACAGGCGGCGTGGCGGCGGGCGTGGGCGGCGCGGCGCTGCCCGACCCGGCGGAGCTGCGTGAGCAGGCCACCGAACTGCGCGACCAGCTGGCCGAGGGGCTGAGCAGCGTGTCGCAGAACGTGTCGCAGGGCGCGGGCGAACTGCTGGGCCGCGCCAAATCCTGGCTCGGAGAAAAGCGCGAGGACCTGGAGGAAACGCTTGACCGGCAGGAGCAGGAAGCGCACCACGCACGCGTCCGGGACGCGCTCGGGCGCCCAGTGACCCGCGCCGTGCTCACCCGCACCGACCGGGTGATTCTTCAGCCCGGTGAACTCGTCACGCACGCCGCGCTGGACGAGGCCCGCGCCGCCGGGGTGCTCGACCTGCTGCTGGACAGTGTAGACACGGCCAGTTTGGACTCAGGCGCCCGACTGAGCTGAGGTCCGCCCCCCTCTCCCGGTTCCCGCGCTGGCCCATGAAGAAGAAGGCAACGGCGCGGGAACCTTTTTGTCCCTGTTCCCGTATGGTGACTTGTATGCAGCAGATTGCCATGACCCAACAAAGGACGCTGGATCAGGTTCGGACCTTCATGGCCCGCACCTATTCCTGGATGGCGGCGGGCCTCGCGCTCACCGCTGGCGTCGCTTACCTGACCGCCCAGAACGAAGCCCTCGCCATGCAGGTCGCCGGACTGCGCCTTCCGCTGATGCTCGCGCAGCTTGCGCTGGTGTTCGTGCTCAGCATGTTCGCCCAGCGCCTGAACGCCGGGGTCGCCGGACTGCTGTTTATCGGCTACGCCGCGCTCACCGGCCTGACCTTCAGCGCCCTGCTGTTCGCCTACTCGCCCGCCGCCGTCTTTACCGCGTTTGCCGTGAGCGCCGGCACCTTCGGCCTGATGAGTGTGGCCGGATTCGTCATCAAAAAAGACCTGAGCGCGATGGGCCGCTTTTTCATGTTCGCGTTGCTGGGCCTGATCGTCGCCATGCTGGTCAACCTGTTCGTGGGCAGCAGCGCCCTGAGCCTCGGCATCAGCGTCGTGGGCGTGCTGCTGTTCGCGGGTCTGACCGCCTACGACACCCAGATGCTGCGCAACCTCGCCCTGAGCGGCATCAGCGGCGAGCAGGCCGAGCGCGCCTCCATCAACGGGGCACTCGCGCTGTACCTCGACTTCATCAACATGTTCCTGTTCCTGCTGAACATCGGCAACTCGCGCGACTGAGCGCCAACCGACCACCGGCATCCCACCCTTTACTCCTGCGCCCTGGCCTCTCCGGTCAGGGTTTTTTCGTGTCGGTCTGCCAGGGTGTTGAACCCCCCGTCAGGACAGACTGGGGGGATTGACAAAGTGATGCCAAATGTGAAGCGCAGGCCGTGAGGGTTCTGTTAGACGGCGCTGCTTACAGTGGCCCGCATGACTCCGCCCGCAGCTCCCCACGCTGCCCTGCCCGCACCCTGCGAACGGTCCGCGTTTCCCCGACAGACCTTCGAAACGCTGCGCACGCAGTTCACCCTGGTGATCTCGCTGCTGGCGTTTTTGCCCAACCTGGTGCTGACCCTGGCTTCTGCGGGCAACCTGAGCTGGTCGGGCGCGGCCTGGATCCTGCTGGTGGGTCTGCTCTCGGCAGTCATCGGCTACGTGCTCAGCGGCGCACTGCTGCGTCCCCTGCACCGGCTGGAACTGGAAGTGGGCGAGGGCGACTTCGCGCAGTTTCACACCGACGACCCGCGCGAAATCCGCTCGCTGCGCCGGGCCTTCGGCAGCCTGATGACGCGGCTGGGCACCGAGCAGACCCGCCGCAACGCCTTTATGGCGACGCTGGTGCATGATCTCA
The DNA here is from genome assembly GCF_011067105.1 of Deinococcus wulumuqiensis R12. NCBI lineage: Bacteria > Thermotogati > Deinococcota > Deinococci > Deinococcales > Deinococcaceae > Deinococcus > Deinococcus wulumuqiensis. Next base: position 1,566,586 of record NZ_CP049357.1, read on the forward strand.
AGACGCCCCTGATCGCAGCTGGGCACCTGACCCGCGCCCTGACCGAACTGCCGCTTCCCGACCATGAAAAACGCGCCGTGGGCGAGCAGCTCCAGACCGAAACCGAGCGGCTGCTCGCGCTGGTGCAGCAGATGGCCGACGCCCACCGTTTCGAGCGCGACGACGTGCAACTTCACCTTGCCCCGGCCGACCTGCGCGAGGTGGCCGAGCAGGTGGCGCGGCGCCTGCGCCCCCAGGCCGAGGCCCTGGGCCTGACCCTCCACGTGGACGGCGCCGGGCAGGCCGAGGTGGACCGCGCCGCCCTGGAACGCGCCCTGGGCAACCTCACCGAAAATGCCCTGCGCTATGCCCGGCACGAGGTCCGGCTCACGGTGGCACCCCGGCACGTCTGCGTGCAGGACGACGGCCCCGGCCTGAACGTCCCCCTGAACGAACTCGCCCAACCCTTCAACGCCCAGCCGGTCGTCATCGCCGGGCAACAGTACACCGCCGGAACGGCGGGCCTCGGGCTGTTCATCGTTCGGCGCATCGCCGAGGCGCACGGCGGCACGCTGCGCTATGGCCGTGAACCTCCGCAGGGAGGCCCGCCTGCCGCGCCCGACGCTTCCCCCTTGACCACCTTCACCCTCGTTCTGCCGGAGGTTTTGCCATGAGAATAGTGATTGCCGACGACCATCCCCTCTTTCGTATGGGCCTGAAGTACGCCCTGATTCAGCAGGGCTTCGACGTGGTGGCCGAGGCCGCCGACGGGCCGAGTGCGCTCGACGCCTGCCGCACCTACCAGCCCGACGCCGCGCTGCTCGACGTCAAGATGCCCGGCATGACCGGCATCGAGGTCTGTGACCGCCTGCGCCTGACCGCGCCGCGTGTGGTCAGCATCCTGATCACCACCTTCGCTGAGCCGGCCATCGTGCAGGCCGCCCGCGCCGCCGGGGCCAAGGGGTATGTGAGCAAGGAAACCGACCCCGAAAGCCTCGCCCGGCAGCTGCGCGACATCGTGGCCCATCCGGAAGTCGACCGGCTGCCGCAGGTGGACGTGCCGCGCCTGACCCCCCGCGAGTCGGAGGTGCTGCCGCTGCTCGCCCGGGGCTTTTCCAACAAGGAAATCGCCCGCGACCTGGGCGTCAGCCCCGACACCGTCAAGGACCACCTCGCCCGCCTGTACAGCAAGCTCAACGCCGGGGACCGCACCGAAGCCGTCAGCCGGGCCAGGAGCATCGGCCTGCTCAGCTGACCCGATTTCGAATTCGACTTCGCGCATTCAAGGAACGTGCTTGAATGCGCCTCGCTTCATTATTGATACGGATTCCGATTGAATCTGGTAGTTTCAGATTCAATCCGACTTGCAAAGCTGCGCAGCAGAGCGGATGCGAGTAGGAAAAAATACGGATTCCGCGATATAGATGCACAGGCGGCGCTTTCCCGACTATGCAGGAATTAAGCGGAATCCGTATGACAATGTGCAAAGTTGGTCTCAAGCCTGCTGTGCCGACTGGCTCATGGCCCATAGCTCATGGCAAGGGGAATAGGGCTTCTCGGCAGATACGAACAGACCGCGTTCTCAATAGGAACCCTATTGCCTTCGACTTCCTTACCGCGTCATACGGCTTCCGTATCAGATGTCCAGCGTCACTGTCACGGGTCCGTCGTTGACCAGTTCGATTTCCATGTGGGCGCCGAACACGCCTTCGCCTACCGGCAGCCCCAGGGCACGCAGGGCGGTATTGAATTCGGCGTACAGCTCGCGGCCCTGTTCGGGCGGCGCCGCCCCGATGAAACTCGGGCGGTTGCCCCGGCTGGTGTCGGCGAAGAGGGTGAACTGGCTGATGCTCAGCACGCCGCCGCCGATGTCCACCACCGAGCGGTTCATCTTGCCCGCCTCGTCGCTGAAGATGCGCAGTTTGGCGAGCTTGGCGGCCAGGGTCCGGGCGGTGTCCAGGGTGTCCTGCGGAGCGACCCCCAGCAAGACCAGCAGGCCGGGGCCGGTTTCTCCCGTCACTTCGCCGCCCACCACGCACCTGGCCCGCGTGACCCGCTGAACGACCGCCCGCATCTCAGTGTTCCAGTCGGCCACGCAAGGAGGTGACCGCGTTCGAGAGCAGTTCGGCTTCCGTCATGTCGAGGTTGCCGCGCGTCTTCTCGGCGAGCATGGCGAGCAGTTTCAGGCTGCGCTCGGCGGTCTGGCGGGCACGGGTTTCGGCCAGCAGGCCGTCACGCGCGGCACTGGCGGTGGCGGCGTTGAGGTCACCGAGCGCCGCTTCGGCCGTGGCCTGCAACGAGTTGACGAGACCGACAAATTCAGGGTGAGGCATGGCAGCGATGCTAGCAGGCTACCGGGAACGCACAGGGACAAAGCGAAAAGCCGCCCCCCGAGTGGGAGGCGACCCTGGGCAGCGGGAGATCAACCAGGAATACGGATTTTCTGACCGGGGTGAATCAGGTCGGGGTTGCTGATGTTGTTGTAGTGGGCGATCTTCTTGTACTCCATGGGATCGCCGTAGTACCGCTCGGCAATCTTGCTGAGGCTGTCGCCCGCCTTGACGGTGTAGACGGTGTCGCCGGTCTCCTCGTCCTTGTCCTTGGCGAGTTCCTTGACGCCCTGGGCCACGCGCAGGCCGCTGACGTCCACGCCACTCACACCTTCGACGCCGCGAGCGAGCTTCTCGGCGAGGCGCAGCTCGTGGTCGTTGTCCACCACGCCGCGCAGAATCACGCTCTTGCCGCTTTGCAGCACGTCGATGGGGTCGTCGGCGAGTTCGCCGTTGCCCCGGATGGCCGCAAGGACGGCCTTGGCGACGCGGCTCGTGTCCTCGATTTCCACTTCACCGGCACTCTGCTGCACGATGTCGGGCATCTGGACGGGGGTCGCGGGAATGTCCTGCACCGTCGGCGCGGGGGCCGCAGGTTTGGCCGGTGCGGCCTGGGGTGCGGGCGCGACCGGGGTGGGGGCCGAAGCCTGCTGAAGCACGGTGACGCCGCTGACGTCCACGTTCTTGACGCCGTTGATGCCGCCGGCCACCGCGTTAATCAGGCCAATGTGCGACTGACGGGCGACCCGGCCCGTCACCTTGACCGTCCCGCGGCTCTCCTGAATGTTCAGCCCCTGGGGAGCGAGCACAGGGTTTGCATTGAACGCATCTTTCACGCGCTCTGCCGTATTCTTTCCAAAAGGCCACATGCCCCAACCATAGCCGACTTCGTGCCTCATGTTACCTTTGTTTAAGGATTGTTCAGGACGTTTGCCCCGAGGAGGAAAACGGAGGGCACCGCAGGGAGGCGCCCGTCTGCGCCATACTCGCAGGCATGACGCAGCTTCCCGAGAATGTCCCTGTCGGCGCCGACGACCGCGCCCGGCTGGATCAGGTGTTCATGCAGGTCGTGCTGGACGTGCAGGCGCAGGTGCAGCAGCAAAAGCCCGCGCAGAGCGGCAACCTCGCCGCCATGTTTCACCGGGAGACGGTGACCGAAGCCCTGCAAGGCTGCGCCATGTTGATCGCTGGCTGGAACCAGGGTCAGGTGGACGCGGCGGGGGTCAGCCGCGCGGCCAAGGCGCTGCGGGCACTGGAACTGCCCGAACTGGCCGAACGGGTCGAAAAATTGCGGGGAATTGCCGAAAGCTAATTGCGGCCAGGCACCCGCCAGAAAAAGACCAGAAAAAGAAACGGAAGAAGCCACCGCTCTCCCGCACGGCGCGGAAAGGGCGGTGGCTTTACCCTGTCTATCCTGTCTCCTGCTCAGGTCTGCCGCTCCGCCGCGAGGTTCTGCACGGCTTCCTGGTCGGCCTGCGCGAGTTCCTCGGCTTTGCCCAGGGCGCCCCACTCGTCCACGCCGCCCGGCAGCACCGGGGGCAGGCCCTGAAGGTAAGCCGCCTGCGCGATGAGGTAAGCGGTGAGCGGCGTGGTCAGAAACTGAAACAGCAGCACGGCGATCAATCGGGTGAGCGCCGCCGACTCCTGAAACGAGAGCGCGACCCCCAGGAAAATGCCTGCCGAACCCAGCGTCACCAGCTTGGAACTGGCGTGCAGCCGCGAATACAGGTCGGGAAAGCGCACCATCCCGATGGCCGCCGTGAGCACGAAAAAGGCGCCAATCAGGATGGGAATGTCGCGCCAGGGGTTGAAGTCACGCAGCAGGGCCTCCCCCATCAGCGCATCACCCGCCCGACGAGCAGGTAGCGGGTCAGGGCCACCGTGCTCAGAAAGCCCAGCAGCGACAGGACCAGCGCGGCGTCGAGCATCACCAGCATGCGGCTGCGCACGGCCAGCAGCGCGAACAGCACCACCAGATTCACACTCAGAAAGTCGAAAGCCATGATGCGGTCGCCCCAGCTCGGGCCGCGCAGCACACGGTAGGTCACGAGCAGGACCGAGAGGGTCACGATGCCCAGAGCGATATCGATGATCATGTCAGCACCTCGCCTTGCCGAAAGGAGCGCGAACCGGGCTGAAGAAAGCGCAGCAGCTCCTCTTCCACCTTGACGATGCTGTCGCGGGCCGCCTGCGCCGTCGGCAGCCCCACCGCGTGGGCATAGAGCGTGCGGCGGTCATGGCTCAGCCCCATCGCCACCGTGCCCGGCATCAGGGTGATGGCGGCGGCGAGCAGGGTCAGCCCCAGTTCGCTCTGCAGCCGCAGCGGCACCGCCACGATCATGGGGTTGAGCTGCGGGTCACGCCGCAGGGACATCAGCGCGACCTGCACGTTGGCCACCGTCAGCTCCCGCAGGAAAAAGACCACGAAGCTCGCCAGCCCCCGGCTGCGTTCCAGGTACCGCTCCGCCCCCAGCGCACGTGGAAAGAGCAGCACGATGAGAAAGCCGACCAGAAACCCGACGACCAGTTCGCGGCTGCTCACCTCGCCGGAAAACAGCGCCCACACGACCGCCAGCAGCAGATTGAGCGCCAGCCCCCTCATTTCTTCTCCTCCTTCGGCCCGTCTTTTTTCTGCACGTCGTCACCCGTCGGCGGCGGCGGAATCACCACCGGCGCGGTGCCCAGTACGCCCCGGATGTAGCGCCCCGGTTCGCCCAGTTCCCGCGCCACCGTGCCCGAGAAGGCGAGCAGCGGCCCGGCGCCCAGGCTCAGCCCCGCCACCAGCGCCGAGGCCAGATACGCGGGCAGGCGCTGAGCGAGCGGCACGCGGCGCACCGGTTCCTCACGCGGGTGCTTGCCCCAGAAAAAGCCGCGCCAGACGCTCAGCAGAGCGTAGAGCGTAATCAGGCTGGACAGCAGCGCACTCACCACGGCGACGACGATCAGGGGCGACCCCTGCGCCGCTGCCTGGGCCAGTCCCGCCCGCACCAGCGCGAACTTGGCGATAAACCCGCCGCTCGGCGGCAGTCCGGCCACCGTGAGGGCGCACAGCAGGAAGCAGGCGGCCAGCAGCGGCATGAATTCCAGAAATCCCCGCGCCTTGACGTTGCGCGTGCCGCTTGCCCGCTCCGCCACGCCCGCGATCAGGAACAGCGCCAGCGTGACCAGCACGCTCACCGCGAGGTAGGCGACGGTGGCCCGCAGCGCCTCGGGCGTGCCGATGCCCAGCCCGAAGGCCAGGTAGCCCACGCTGCCCACCACCGTGAACGACAGGATGCGCCGCCACTCGCGCTGGCTGACCGCGCCCAGCGCCCCGTAGAGCATGGTGACCGCGCCCAGGCCCAGCAGGAGCGATTGCGGCAGCGCCGGGTCCTGCGGAAAGACGGTGGTGAACACGCGCAGCAGGGCGTAGACGCCCACTTTGGTCAGCACCGCCGCGAAGAAGGTGCCGCTGGCGGTGGGCAGCGCCGGGTAGGTGCCGGGCAGCCAGAAGCCCAGCGGAAACAGTGCGCCCTTGGCGGCAAACACGATCAGCAGCAGCACGCTGACCGCCGTGACGGTGGTGTTCGGCCCCAGTTCGGCGCTGCGCTGCGCGAGGTGCGCGAAGTTGAGTGTGCCCAGTACCCCGTAGGTCAGGCCGCAGGCCAGGACCAGCAGCGCCGAGGCGGTCAGGTTCATCACGATGTAGCGAAACCCCTCGCGCAGTTGCTCGCGGCCACTGCCCAGCACCGCCAGGGCGTAGCTCGCCACCAGCATCACCTCGAAGGCCACGAACAGGTTGAACAGGTCGCCGGTCAGGAACGAGAGCTGCACGCCGGTCATGAGCAGCAGCAGCAGCGCAAAAGCGTGGTGCCGCTCGCGCACCCGGTCCTGCTCGGTCACCATGAACCACGCGGCGAAAAGGCCCGAGACGGCGCCCAGCACGCTCATGTAGGCAGCCAGCCGGTCGGCGGCCATCACGATGCCGAAAGGAGCCGACCAGCCGCCCAGCGCACTGACCAGCACCGTGCCGTCGCCGGTGGCCGCCAGCAGCAGGCACGCGAACAGCAGTGTCAGCGCCATGCCGCCGAGCAATACGCCCACCTGAAGCGGGCGGCGCAGCGGGGCCAGCGCCAGCAGCCCGAGGCCCAGCGGCGTCAGAATCGGCGCGAGCGGCAGCCAGGAATTCACCACGCCCGCCGCAATTGTCGTCACCTCGCCGCTCATGCGCGGCCCCCGGCGGAAACGGGGTGGGCGGGTCCGGACTCCTCTTCCCACTCGGGCTGGTCGGGACTCTGGTGCTCGGGGTCGGCCCCCAGGCCGTCGGGGGCGTCGGGGTCACGGGCGAGGCTGTCGCCGAACGCCTCCACGTCTTCGTGCCCGGCCACCTGATAGGCCCGCAGCGCGACGGTCAGCAGCAGCGCCGTGGTCGCGAACCCGATCACGATGGCGGTCAGGATGAGTGCCTGTGGCAGCGGGTCCACATACGGCCCCGGCAGCGTGAGCAGCGGCGGCGACTTGTCTTCCAGTCCCGCCACCGTCAGGATGGCGAGATTGACGCCGTAGCCGATAAACGCCAGCCCCAGCACCACCCGCACGATGGAGCGCGAGAGCAGCAAAAACACGCCGGAACCGACCAGAATGCCGATAATCAGGGCAAAGAGGGACGCCATTATTCGTCTCCCTCGACCCGCTCGGTGGGACGCACGTCGGTGAGGGCGGCGGCAATCAGCATGGTGCTGCCGACCACCACCCCGAACACGCCGATGTCGAACAGCATCGCGGTGGCCCACTCGAACTCGCCGGTCAGCTCGGTGGTGAGGTAGCCGTAGTCGCTTTTCAGAAAGGGGCGGCCCAGCAGGTACGGCACCAGCCCGGTCACGAACGACAGCGCCGCGCCCCAGGGAATCAGCCGCGCCGGGTCCACGCGCAGCGCACTCTCGCCGGTGGCGATGCGGTGCAGGATCAGGGCGCAGGCGGTCATCAGGCCCGCGATAAAGCCGCCGCCCGGTGCGTTGTGCCCGCGCCAGAGCAGCAGCAGCGCAAAAATCATCACCAGCGCGAAGGCCGCCCGGCTCACCGTCCGCAGGATGGGGTCGCCGCTCAGGGGCGCAGGCGTGGGGGCGAGCGGCCCGGCCTGTCCGCCCGGCTCACCCCGGACAGCCGCCCCCGCAACAGGTGCGGCGCGGGGGGCCTTTTTCTTTTTCGGACTCATGGCTGGCCTCCTTCACGGGGCGGGGCAGGGTCTGAACTCGCGGAAGCTGCGGGCGCCCTGGGGGTCAGAATCGGCGCCCCCTCGGGTGTGACGCCGTGCGCCGGGGTGCGGGGACGACCCGGTTTGCCCAGCCGGACCAGGCTGGAGACGGCCAGCGCCACCATCGCCACCACCAGTCCTTCGCCCAGGGTGTCGAAGCCCCGGAAATCCACCAGCAGCACGTTCACGGCGTTTTTGCCGCCGCCGCCCGCGTAGGAGTTGACCAGATACCAGGGCGAAATCGGCGGCGCCAGAAAACGCAGGCTGGACAGCACCAGCAGCGTCACGCCGACACCTGCCCCCGCCGCGAGCAGCCCGTCGAGGACCAGTCGGCCCCGGGTGCGCGGCAGGTCACGGACGCCCGGCAGGTAACGGAAGGCGAGCAGAAACAGGATGACCGTCACGGCCTCCACCAGCAGTTGGGTCAGGGCGAGGTCGGGAGCACGCAGGGCGAGAAAGGCGGCGGCGCTGCCGAACCCCGTCAGGCCGGTCACGATGACGGCAGTCAGGCGGTTGTTGGACAGCAGCACGCCCGCCGCGCCCCCGACCAGCAGCACCGCGATGGGCACGATTCCGAGCGGCACACTGCCGATGCCGTGAAACACCTGCGGCGAGCGCCACACCGCGTACCCGCCGATGAGTCCGGCGGCCAGCAGCGAAATTCGCATCTGGTCGGGCAGCGCCAGGCCCTGCGTGCGGGCGATCAGCCGGCTGGACACGGTGTTCAGGCCCTGCACCAGCGAGTAGTACACCGTGTTGGCGTTCCAGCGCGGCGCCAGGCGACTTTGCAGCTCGGCAAAGGGCCGCGCCTGCCAGACCAGCAGCCCGCCGATCAGCCAGGTCAGCCCCGTGAGCAGCAGCGCCGGGGTCACGCCGTGCCACAGCGCGAGGTGACCCTCGACCTCCCCGAAGCCCAGGGCGGTTTCGGCGCTGCGCGTGAGCACCTCCGCCGCGTGGGGCCACAGGCCGAACAGCAGCGCGGCCCCCGCCAGCAGCCCCGCCGGAACGGTCAGGCTGAGCGGCGCCTCGTGGATATCGTCCTTGACCGCTTCGTGCCGCAGTTCGCGCTGCGTGGGGGTCAGGCCCAGACGGTGCGCGAAAAAGATGCTCATCAGCCGGGCGCAGTAGGCGAAAGTCAGCGCACTGCCGATCACCGCCACGGCGATGAACGCGGGACCGGCGTGCAGCATGTTCTCGTAGAACAGTTCCTTGGAAACGAAGCCCCCCAGCGGCGGAATCCCGGCCATGCTCAGTGAGGCGAGCAGGGCGATCACGAAGGTGACCGGCAGCTTGCGGCGCAGGTTCTGGAGGTAGGGAATCTCGCGGGTGCCGGTTTCGTGGTCGATGATGCCCACCACGAAAAACAGCGCCGCCTTGAACGCCGCGTGGTTGAGCAGGTGCGCGGTGGCGGCGAAGCGTCCGTCGGCGTCGGCCAGGCCGTACAGACTCATCAGCAGCCCGAGCTGCGACACGGTGGAGTACGCCAGCAGCGCCTTGAGGTCGGTCTGCCGCAGCGCCAGCCACGACCCCCACGCCATCGTCAGCAGGCCCAGCGGCACCAGCAGCCCCGACCACAGCGGCGACGCGGCGAAAATCAGCCCGAACTTGGCGACCAGCACCACCCCGGCCTTGACCATGGTGGCCGAGTGCAAAAAGGCCGAGATGGGCGTGGGCGCCTCCATCGCGGTGGGCAGCCAGATGTGAAAGGGCAACTGCGCCGATTTGGTCAGCGCGGCCAGCAGGGTACACAGCAGGGCGGGCACGAACAGCGGCGACTCGCGCACGGCGCCCAGGTCGAGTTGCGAGAGGTTGGTGCTCCCCCCGGCAATCGAGAGCATGGCGGCGGCGGCGAGCAGCCCCAGCCCCCCCAGCGCCGAAATCAGGAACGCCTTGACCGCGCCGTCGCGCGCCGCGCTGCGGGTGTGCCACAGCCCGATCAGGAGAAAGCTGGTCACACTGGTCATTTCCCAGAAGCCGAACAGCGCCACGAGGTTGTCGCTCAGGACCAGCCCCAGCATGGAGCCGCCGAAGGCCAGCAGGTACGGGTAAAAGCGGCTGAATTTTTCCCGGGGCGAGAGGTAGGCGACCGAGTACAGCGTGGCGAGCGTGCCGATCACGCCGATCAGGACCGCGAACAGCAGCGAAAACCCGTCGCCCCGGAACACCAGGTTCAGCCCCAGGTCGGGCACCCAGCGCGTCGTTTCGGTGAGAGGAACGGCGCCGGGCTGAGCGGCGAGCGGCAGCGCCAGCGCCAGCGCGGGCAGAAACCCGGCAGCGGCGAGGTACCCGGTAGCGCGCCCCAGACGCGGGCCGAGCAGGGCGCACACGGCGGCCATCAGAAACGGAAACAGAACCGCGAGGGTCACGGGCTTCTCCCGTTGCCTCCCGGCGAAAGGTCGGACGAATGGTGACAAAGAGGGTGAAGTTCAGGCATAGGGCCTCCATCACAGCACAGGTCGGGCCGCCAGACGGCGCCGCGACACGCTGCATCAAGTCAGGACAGGCACCGGGGGCGCCGCGTTCAGGCTGCCCCGGTCCTCGCTGGGCGGGACTTCGGGAACCGTCCCCCTCCGGTTCCCACGTTTCCTCGGCTGACCCCGGTGTGTGGGGAGCCGACCGGTCCCCAGTGTACCGGAGGCGCCGGGCGAGGGGGGCGGCGGCGCTACACTTGCGCGGTGAAGACCTACACCGTACAAGTGGGCGACGTCACGCGCGACCTGCCGCTGATGGAAGTGCCCGGCGGCCTGCGCGTGGCCCTGTTCAACATGCTGGGCGACACCGAAGTGACCGAAGCGGCGGGCAAAGCGCTCGCGGCCAAGCTGCCCAGTGATGTCGAGGTGCTCGTCACTCCCGAGGTCAAGGCCGTGTCGCTCGCGCACGTCATCAGCCGCGAGTCGGGCAAGCCCTACATCGTGATTCGCAAGACGCAAAAGCCCTACATGCACGACCCGGTGGCCCGCGAAGTGGTCAGCATCACCACCGGCAAGCCGCAACTGCTGGTGCTCGACGGCTTCGACGTGGACAAGCTGCGCGGCAAGCGCGTCGCCATCGTGGACGACGTGGTGTCCAGCGGCGGCACCCTGCACTCCATCACCGAGATTCTGAACGAGGTGGGGGCCGAGGTCGCGGCGGTGGTCGCCGTCTTCACCGAAGGGCAGGAACGCCCCGAGGTGACGGCGCTGGGGCACCTGCCGCTGTTTACGGAGGAGAGGGTGGAGGGGTGAAGGGTGGAGGGTAAAAAGAAGAAAGAAGGCCTGGGCCGATGCTCAGGCTTTTTTCTCTTTACTCTCTCCCCTCACCTCTCCACCCTCATACGGATTCCGCTTAATTCCTGCACAGTCGGGCCTGTACAGTTGGGAAGGCGCCGCCTGTGCATCCATATCGCAGAATCCGTATTTTTTCTTACTCGCATCCGCTCTGCTGCGCAGCTTTGCAAGTCGGATTGAATCTGAAACGACCAAATTCAATCGGAATCCGTATCACCCCCTTCACCCCGGCAGCGGCGTCTTGCGCTCGGGGCCGCCGTCCACGCCACCGCTGCGGCCCGTGCCCTCGCCGCCCTGGGCTTCTCCTCCGAGGTCGCTGCCCAGGCGGTTGTTGGGTTCACCCTGGCGGTCCTCGCCGTCACTGCCGCCGAGCCGCCCGTCGTCGAAACCGGGCTGGTCGTTGACGTTGCCGCTCTCGTCGGCGTTCTCGCGCAGGATGGCCTCGGTGCTCAGCTTGTCGTTCAGCAGCTCGCCGGTGGTGCCTTCGTCCACCACTTCACCGCTGATTTCGTTGCGTTCGTCATGATCACTCCGGGTCATGCGGGCACTGTAGAGCGCGCCGGGGGCCGGGCGGCTGAGGCGGGCCTTGAGAAACTTCCGGGCAGAGGGCGCCGCTGCGCTATGCTGCGCCCCACATGAACCTTTCGCGCACGCTGCCCATCAAGCGGGCCGCCCACGTCTATCTGGTGCGGGGTGAAGAACTGCTTCTGGTCGAAGAACGCATGGACGACGGCTCGATTTTCTACGGTCTGCCCGGCGGCAAGGCCCACGCGGGCGAAACGCTGGCCGACGCCGCCGTGCGGCAGGTGCGGGTCGAAACCGGCCTGCACGTCACCAACCTCGAATTCGTCAGCCTGCTCGAAGGCGAGCTGCTGACCGGCACCCGCAACGAGTGCTTTGCGACCTTCGCCCGCTTTACCGCCACGTTTCACGGCGAACTCGACCCCACCGACCCCGAGGTGGTGGGCGTCAAATGGGTGCCGTTCGAGCAGGTGGAGGGTCTGGTGCGCTACGGCCCCCCGCCCGAATGCGAGGAACGCAACCCGCTGATCTGGCTGCCCACCCGCGACTTTATCGCCGGGAAGGCGCGGGCCTACTACCCGATTTGAGGCGCGCCGGACGGCTGCTGCTTCCGCTGGTCCTGGCGGGCGCGGCCTGCGGGCAGAGCGTCGGCGACTCTATTTTTCCGGCACTCGGGCAGCGCGGCCTGGACGTGCAGCATTACGACCTGCACCTGACCGTGCCGCGCCCCGGAAGTCCAGAACTGAGCGGCGACGTGACGCTGACCGTCGGCAGCCGCGAAGTGCTCACGCGCGTCGTCCTCGACCTGCTGGGGCCGCAGGTCAGCGCGGCGCAGTGGAACGGGCAGAGCGTGCGCTGGGTGCAGCGGGCGCAGAAGGTGGAAGTGACGTTGCCCCGGCCTCTGCACCCCGGCGAGACGGGCCGCCTGCGCCTGAGCTACGCCGGGAACGGTGCCCGCAGCGGCAGCGCCGACTTGCCGCTGCGCCCCGGCTGGCAGACCGAAGGGGGGCTGAGCTACGCCCTGAGCGAACCCGACGGCACCCGGGGCTTCCTGCCGTGCAACGACCACCCGTCCGACCCCGCGACCTTCACGGTGCGGGTCACCGTCCCGGCGGGCGCCTCGGCGGCGGCCAGCGGGCTGTTTACGGCGCAGACCGAACGTGGCGGACTCAGGACCCTGACCTTTACCCAGCGTGAGCCGGTGCCCACCTACGCGCTCGGCCTCATCGTGGGCGCCTTGCAGCGGCGCAGCGAGCCGGAAGTTCGGCTGGGCAACCAGACGGTGCTGCGACGGGACGTGTACGCGGCGGGACTGCCAGTCGGGGCGGCCATTCCTGCCGGAGAAACCGCACGGATGCTGCGCGTGCTGACCGAGTGGCTTGGCCCCTACCCCGGCGAGGTCTACGGCGTGGCCCTGCTGCCGGTGCGGCAACTGGCGCTGGAAACCGCTGGCCTGACCACCCTGCCCGCCGCGTCCAACCAGGAGCGGGTGCGGCTGCACGAGCTGGCGCACCAGTGGTTCGGCAACCGGGTCACGCTGGCCGACTGGGGCGACAGCTGGCTGAACGAGAGTTTTGCCACCTACGCCGAACTGCTGTGGGCCGAGAGCCAGGGCGCAGACGGGCAGGCCCTCGCCGCCGAGTGGTACGCCGTGCTCACCGCGCAGGCGTCACGACCCCTCCGGGCGACGACGCCAGCACAACTGTTCGACGCCAGCGCCTACTTTCGCGGCGCCCTGGCCCTGCACGCCCTGCGACTGGAGGTGGGCGACGCGGCGTTCAGAGGATTGTTACGAACCTACGTCGCCACCTTCACAGACCGCCCGGTTTCGGCGGCGGCGCTGCTGACGCTGGTGAAGACGGAACTGGGGCCAGCCGCCGAGCAGACTCTGCGCCTGTGGGCCGAACACGGCGAACTGCCGCCCCTGCCCGGACGCTGAACGCGGGGAGCAGGGGCCACAACGAAAAATCCGCACCCCTGGGAGTCACGCAAGGCCGACTTGCAGAAGCTGGCCCGCGAACACGGCATCTGATACGGATTCCGCTTCATTCCTGCACAGTCGGGCCTATACAGTTGGGAAGGCGCCGCTTGTGCATCCATATCGCAGAATCCGTATTTTTTCCTACTCGCATCCGCTCTGCTGCGCAGCTTTGCAAGTCCGATTGAATCTGAAACGACCAGATTCAATCGGAATCCGTATGAATACGGTACAGAGCCGAGGTACAAACCCGGCAACCTGTCCGTGATGCAAAAGAAAAACCCCCGTCCTAGACGGGAGTCTTTTGGTGCGAATGCCCAGACTTGAACTGGGGACCTCACGCTTATCAGGCGTGCGCTCTAACCAGCTGAGCTACACTCGCGCCCCTTTTTTTCGGCCTTTTCCCTTCGGTCAGGCGGGGAACAAGATAACAGGGAGAGCCAAGTGTGTCAACGGGCAGGGCTGGGGCACCGGGGCACTCGCGGCCCGGGTCTTTTCTTGACCACCGGCCTGCCCCCGCGCTACCTTCCTTGCCAGCTCCCGCGTGTGGAGCGACCCACTTCAGAGCGCCCGAGAGACCTGGCTCGACGACGGCGCGGCAACCGGACCTCATCACGTCACGGTGCCAAGGCCAGCCCCCCAAGCGCGTCAACGATGACCGCCGGGCGGGACCAAGCGGGAAGGCCACGCGGATGACGATGTTCAAGTGCCCCTTCTCGAAACTTCACCGGGAAGGGGTTGCCTGTAGCTGGCGGCCCCGGACCGTTCACCTCCGAGGAGCCGTCACCATGACCGATGCCACCAAACTGCATTTCGACACCCTCCAGGTCCACGCCGGGCAGCGCCCCGACCCCGTGACCGGAGCGCAGCAGACCCCCATCTACGCCACCAACTCCTACGTGTTCGAGTCGCCCGAGCACGCCGCCGACCTCTTCGGGCTGCGGCAGTTCGGCAACATCTACAGCCGCATCATGAACCCCACCAACGACGTGTTCGAGCAGCGGGTGGCCGCGCTTGAAGGCGGGGTGGGCGCTCTGGCGGTGTCGAGCGGACACGCGGCGCAACTGCTGACCATCCTGACGCTGGCGCAGGCGGGCGACAACATCGTGTCTTCGCCCAACCTGTACGGCGGCACCGTCAACCAGTTCCGGGTGACCCTGAAGCGGCTGGGCATCGAGGTGCGCTTTACCGGCAGAGACGAGCGCCCCGAGGACTTCGCCGCCCTCATCGACGAGCGCACGCGGGCGGTGTACCTCGAAACCATCGGCAATCCGGCGCTGAACATTCCCGATTTCGAGGGCGTGGCGAAGGTGGCCCACGAGCGCGGCGTGGCGTTTGTCGTGGACAACACCTTCGGGGCAGGCGGGTACTACTGCCAGCCGCTCAGACACGGCGCGAACATCGTGACGCACTCGGCGAGCAAGTGGATCGGCGGGCACGGCAACGGCATCGGCGGCGTCATTGTGGACGGGGGCAACTTCGACTGGGGCAACGGGCGTTATTCCCTCATGACCGAGCCTTCGCCCAGCTACCACGGCCTGAAGTTCTGGGAGACGTTCGGGCAAGGCAACGCGCTGGGGCTGCCCAACGTGGCCTTTATCACCCGCGCCCGCACCGAGGGGCTGCGCGACCTGGGCACCACCCTCGCGCCGCAGCAGGCGTGGCAGTTTCTGCAGGGGCTGGAGACCCTCAGCCTGCGGGCCGAGCGCCACGCCCAGAACGCGCTGACGCTGGCGCAGTGGCTCGCCTCGCACCCGGACGTGACGCGCGTGACCTATCCCGGCCTGAGCAACCACCCCCACTACGACCGGGCGCAGACCTACCTGCCGCGCGGGGCGGGCGCGGTACTCACCTTCGAACTGCGCGGAGGCCGGGCGGCGGGCGAGGCCTTCATCCGTTCGGTCAAGCTCGCGCAGCACGTCGCCAACGTGGGCGACACCCGCACGCTGGTCATCCACCCCGCCAGCACCACCCACAGCCAGCTCGACGAGGGAGCGCAGGCGGGCGCCGGGGTCACGCCGGGACTCATTCGGGTGTCGGTGGGCATCGAACACATCGGGGACATCTGCGACGATTTCGCGCAGGCACTGGCGCAAGCGGGCGAGGGAGAGCGGGCGTGACCGCCGTGTTCCTGGGCCACTCCTCTTCCCCGCTCCCGGCCGAAGAACCGGCCTGTTCGGGGCCGCAGACCGTCACCCTGTTCCGGCACGCGCCGCTGCTCCTCGACTGCGGGCGCGTGCTCAGCGACGTGCGGGTGGCCTTTCACACCTACGGAGAAGCGCGGGAAGACGCCACGCTGGTGCTGCACGCCCTGACCGGAGACAGCGCCGTACACGAGTGGTGGCCCGATTTTCTGGGTACGGGCAAGCCGCTGGACCCGTCGAACGACTATGTCGTCTGCGCCAACGTCCTCGGCGGGTGCGCGGGGACGACGGGCGCGGGCGAACTGGGCGGAGTGCCGCTGACCCTGCGTGACATGGCCCGCGTGGGCCGCGCCCTGCTGGAGCACCTGGGTGTGCGGCAGGTGCGGGTGGTCGGCGCGAGCATGGGCGGCATGCTGGCCTACGCCTGGCTGCTGGAATGCCCCGACCTGGTGGAAAGGGCCGTGATTATCGGCGCTCCGGCGCGGCATTCGCCCTGGGCCATCGGGCTGAATACGGCGGCCCGCAGCGCGATTCGGGCGGCTCCCGGCGGCGAGGGGCTGAAAGTGGCGCGGCAAATCGCCATGCTGAGTTACCGCAGCCCCGAGAGCTTCAGCCGCACCCAGGCGGGCGAACGTGTGCCGGGGGTGCCCGCCGTCACGTCCTACCTGCACCACCAGGGCGAGAAACTGCACGCCCGTTTCTGCGAGCAGACCTACTGCGCCCTAACAGCGGCGATGGACGCTTTTCAGCCCACCCGCGCCGACCTGAACGCCGTGCGGGTGCCGGTGCTGGTGGTCGGCATCTCCAGCGACGTGCTTTATCCCGCTGCCGAGGTCAGGGCGTGCGCTGGAGAACTGCCCCGCAGCGAATACTGGGAACTGGATTCCATTCACGGCCACGACGCTTTCCTGATGGACCCGCAGGACTTGCCGGAACGGGTCAGCGAGTTTCTGAACCGCTAGAGCGTTTAACAAAGGAATGACCTGTGCTTTTGACCCTCTACCTTGATGGGAGAGGGCCTGCCGAAGGCAGGGGTGAGGGTATTTTTCTGTGTCAAATACTCTAATACGGATTCCGCTTAATTCCTGCACAGTCGGGAAAGCGCCGCCTGTGCATCCATATCGCAGAATCCGTATTTTTTCCTACTCGCATCCGCTCGGATTGAATCTGAAACTACCAGATTCAATCGGAATCCGTATAAGGCCTCACTGTGGCAAATCTGAAAAGGTCAGCGCCGGGCGGGGGCCAGCCGTCGCCTGCGTCAGGCGAATGCCTTTGGGAGAAGCCGGAGGTGGAGATTCAAGCGCCAGCCAGCTTTTTTGCTTGCCCCAGCGCACATTCAAATAGACCTGGGTGACTTTGGGGCGCACGCAGAGCAACGTGGGCGGGCAGGTGCGAGTCTCCGTGCCGAGGAGGGTGATTTCACGCGGTCCCAGCCGCCCGCTTTCGCCCCTTTTTAGCGTCAGGCGGTGGCCTGCCCGACCGCTGCCGGGCGGCTGGTCGGTCAGCATGACCCGGCCAGAGGACACGCCCACCACCCCGACCCCACTCCAGCGGGGCACGCGCTCTGGCGGAAAGCTGAGGGTGAGCAGTGTCGTCCGATTGCCCTGACGGACCCGTACCCGCGCCATTACATCGGCGGGGCAATTTTCAGTGGGGCCACAACGCCGGTCTTGCACCTCCAGCACTTGCAACTGCCGGGAACCGAGTGTGCCGGTTTGCCCCTCACGCAGCGTCACCTGGGCGGCGCTCGCCAGTGAGCCGAGAAGGAGCAGCGGAAGGAAGGGGCGCATGAGGCGAAACTAGCGGGCCACGGTGATGACTTCCTGACAAGAGGCCCGGCGAGTCCCAACGAATGCACAATTCCCCCGGCCCGCCCCCGCCCCTAAGCTGGCCGCATGAGCGTAAAAGACAACTTCACCCAGGAAGAGTGGCTGAAAGTCATGACCGCGCCGGGCCGCGCCGGAGCCGCCGTGGTGGCCGCCAGCCCCAGCGGTCTGACCGGTCTGGTCGCTGAGGCGCAGGCGATTGCCGCCGCCGTGCGCGAAGGCGTGAGCGGCACCCCCCGCACCCCGCTGATGGAAGCGATGGCCGCTGACCTGATGGGCACCCCGCCCGACCCCAAGGACCTGCCCAAGCAGGACACCAAGAACCTCGACGACGTGAAGGCCCAGAGCATCGAGGGCGTGCGTCAGGCCATGTGGCTGGTGAGCAGCAAAACCAGCGCCGAGGACGCCGCCGCCTACCGTCAGATGCTGCTGAACGTGGTCGAAAAGACGGCGGGCGCAGCCAAAGAAGGCGGTTTCCTCGGCATCGGCGGCGAGCAGGTCAGCGACAAGGAACGCGCCGTGATGGACGAACTGCGCCAGGTCATCGGCGGCGAGCAGGGCGGGGCAGCGGCAGTGAGCCAGGAAACCGCGCCGCTGACCCCCTCGCCCGACGGCAGCGGCAACAGCAACTGAAGGCTTAAAACTTTCGAGGTAGGCAGAGAGGAGGTAGGCAGAGAGACAGCGGTCTTTCTGCCCCTTTTCTTTGGGCGTCAGGGGCTATGTCTCTATGCCGATGGGCTACACTGGCGGCGTTTGCGGAAGGTGACTGGCGCAAAGTGGGCCACCACAGGGGAGCTTTCCGAACATCACCGAGACCGTGCGCCTGGGTCGGACCCTCTTTTTCCTCACCCCTCGCGGAGAAGGCAAGGAGCGTCCCTTTTTTTCTGGGGGAACAATGGCAACAAAACGCGCCCTTCTTTCGGTCAGCGACAAGACCGGCATCGTCGAGTTCGCGCAGGAGCTTCAGGCACGCGGCTGGGAACTGCTCAGCACGGGCGGGACGTTCGCGGCGTTGCAGGCGGCAGGCGTCAGTGTGACGCAGGTCAGCGACGTGACCGGCTTTCCCGAGATGATGGATGGCCGGGTCAAGACGCTGCACCCCGCCATTCACGGCGGCATCCTGGCGCGGCGCGGCACGGCCCACATGGACGAACTCGCCGCGCAGAGCTTCGGCACCATCGACCTCGTGTGCGTCAACCTCTACCCCTTCCGCGAGACGGTGGCCCGGGGCGCACCCGACCCCGAAGTCATCGAGAACATCGACATCGGCGGCCCGGCCATGATCCGCTCGGCGGCCAAGAACCACGAAGCGGTGCTGATTCTGGTGGACCCCGCCGACTACGCGCTGGCCCTGCAGGACGAAGTGTCGCAGGCCGACCGCCGCCGCCTCGCCGCCAAGGCGTACGGGCACACCAGCGGGTACGACGCGGCCATCACCGCTTACCTGTCGGGCGAAAGCGACACCATTCCCACCGAACTCCCGCAGACGCTCGACCTGCACCTGACCCGCGTGGCGCAGGTGCGTTACGGCGAAAACCCCCACCAGCCCGGCGCGATCTACCGCTGGGGCAATGCGCGGGGGCCGGTCATCGACGCGCAGGTGGTGGCGGGCAAGCCGATGAGCTTCAACAACTACGCCGACGCCGACGCCGCTTGGAGCCTCTGCCAGGAACTCGCCGCGCAGGAGCAGGGCGCGGTGTGCGTGGCCGTCAAACACGCCAACCCCTGCGGCGTGGCGGTGGCCGAGAACGTAGCGACGGCCTGGGAACGCGCCCGTGACGCCGACACCCTCAGCGTGTTCGGCGGCGTGGTGGCGGTCAGCCAGCCGGTGGACTTCGCAGCGGCCCAGAGCATGAAAGGCACCTTCCTCGAAGTCCTGATTGCGCCCGACGTGACCCCCGACGCGGTGGAGTGGTTCGCCGCCAAAAAGCCCGACCTGCGCGTGCTGATTGCGGGACAGAGCGAGGCCGTCAGCGTGCTGGACGTGCGGCCCCTGGCGGGCGGATTCGCCGTGCAGGAGCGTGACCGCCGCCCCTGGGACGACCTGTGCCCCGAAGTCGTGACCGGGCGCCAGCCGACGGAGCAGGAGTGGGACGACCTGCGCTTTGCCTGGGCCGTGGTCAAGGGCGCACGCTCCAACGCCGTCGCCATCTGCAAGGGCGGCGTGACGGTGGGTCTGGGCGCAGGCGCGGTCAGCCGCATCTGGGCCGCCGAACGTGCGGTGCAGAACGCGGGCGAGGGGGCGCAGGGCGCGGTCCTCGCTTCCGAGGCCTTCTTCCCCTTCGACGACGTGGTGCGCCTCGCCGCTGCCGCCGGGGTCACGGCCATCTTGCAACCCGGCGGCGCCAAGCGCGACCCCGAAGTCATCGCCGCCTGCAACGAACTCGGCATCAGCATGGTCTTCACGGGTTCGCGGCATTTCCGGCACTGAATGGGGACGGGGCAAACGTGAAAGAAAGTGAACCTGCAGCGCCCGCCGCCCTGCTCGGCAAGCCGCTGGCCGACCGGGTGATGCGCGGCGTGCGCCACGACCTGAAGACCTGGGCGCAGCTCGACCCCCCCTTCAGGCCCCAACTGGTGAGCGTGCTCGCCTCCGACGACGAGGCGTCGCGGGTGTACGTGAGCAGCAAGGAGAGCCGCGCCCGCAAGCTGGGGGTGGACTTCCGGGCGGTGGACCTGGGCGCGGGAGCCACGCAGGAGCAGCTCGAACAGACCCTGCGCGACCTCTCGGCGGACCCGGCCGTCCACGGCATCGTGCTGGAATTGCCGCTCTCGAAGGGACTGGACGCCGACGCCGCGCTGCTGCATATCGCCTGGCGCAAGGACGTGGAGGGCCTGACCCCCGCCAACCTCGCGCTGATTGCCGCCGGGCGCGAACCGGAGGCGCTGCTGCCGCCCACGCCGCGCAGCATCCGCTTTCTGCTGCGCGACGCGCTGGGCGATGACCTGCGCGGTCTGCGCGTCGCCGTCGTCGGGCCGGGGCGCACGGTGGGCCGCCCGCTGCTGTTCATGCTGAACAACAAGGGGGCCACCGTCACGCTGTGCAACGAACACACCCGCGATCTCGCCGGCGTGCTGGCCCCGCAGGACGCAGTGGTCGTCGCGGTGGGCCGGGCCGGGCTGCTGCGGCCCGATCAGGTGCAGCCCCGGCACGTCGTCATCGACGCCGGAATCAACGTGCAGGAGGGCGGCGAGATGGTGGGCGACGCCGCGCCCGGGCTGCCGGTGCGGGCGCAGACCCCGGTGCCGGGCGGCGTGGGGCCGCTCACCTCGGCGCTGATGTACCAGAACCTCGTGCGCGGCGTGAAGTTGCAGCGCGGGGAGCCGGTGGATGACTGACGCGGCGCCGCGTGGCAGGGGGCGTGACCTGACGCTGGCGGTCATCACCGACGCCCCCCGCGTGGCGGGCAGCGAGGTCTGGCTGCTCGACGTGCTGCCTCGCCTGCTCGACTCCGGCCAGCGGGCGACGGTGTACTGCTCGGCGGCCCCCGCGCTCGACCGCTGGGCGGCTCAGCTGATGGAAAAGGGGGTGGCGGTGGTGCGCGGCACTGGGCCGGAGGCGCTGCCCGGCCTCACGGCGGGCGCCGACCTGCGGGTGCTTCAGGTCTGGGACCCGGCGACCTACCGCACCCTCATGCCCCGGCTCAAGGCGCCCCGCAGCGTCGTGATTCACGACCAGCTCGACTACCACTACGGCTGGCCGCTTCAGGGCACCTACCGCGCGATTTATCGCCAGACCAAGGGAAAACACCTGTCCGGGGCCGAGCAACGCCTGACCGTTTCACGCTGGGGCGCGGCCTTTTTGCAGCGGGAGTTGCAGGTGCCGGACGTGCAGGCGGTGCCCAACGGCGTGGACACGGACCGCTTTTCCCCCCTGCCCGGACCCGAGCGCGAGGAGTTGCGGGCCAGGCTGGGCTTTCGCCGCTTCACCGTGCTGGTTCCGGGCCGCTTCGCACCTGAAAAAAACCAGCTGGCCGCTGTCTGGGCCGCGCGGCGCACACCCGACATCGACTTCGTGTTCGTGGGTGACATGGACTCGGGGGGCGGGCAACTGGCACAGCGGCTGGCGCAGGGGCGTGAACACATCCAGTTCTGGGGCCGCCGCTGGGACATGCCCGACCTGTACCGCGCCGCCGACGTGCTGCTGCAACCCACCCTGGCCGAGAACCAGTCTCTGGTGACGCTAGAAGCGCTCGCTTCCGGGCTGCCCATCGTCACCACGCCCATCCCCGCGCAGCGCGAACTGGTGCAGGACGGTCAGACGGGCCTCCTCGTCGCGCCGCAACCCGCGCTGCTGGCCCAGGCGCTCAGGGCGCTGGCGGCCCACCCCGCCCAGGCGCGGCAGCTGGGGGCGGCTGGTCGGGCATGGGTGCTGGAGCATCACGCCCTGGCCCGCACGGTGGAGCAGGTGGCGCGGGCCTTTGCGAAAGCGGCGCGACTGGGCGCGGGCCGGGCCTGACGCCTTTCCAGCGTCTCCAGTATCGGGGGTCGGGGGTCGGGGTCAGCCGCCTGCCGCTGCGCCCGCCGCGCACTTCGGGCACTGACCGTAGAGCGTGACCTCATGGGCCTCCACCACGAAGCCGCCAGGGTAGACGGCACCGTCGGGCAGGTTGACCGGGCAGGAGTGCAGGGTGAACACCCGGCCACAGCGCGTGCAGCTGAAATGGTGGTGGTGCCCCCGGCCCGCCGCTTCGTACAGGGTTTCGCCATCGAGCAAAACGGGATGGATGCGGCGCTGCTCGGTCAGCAGCCTGAGGGTGCGGTACACCGTGGCGATCCCCAACCGGGGCAATTCGGCCTGGGCACGCGCGTGAACGTCGGACACCCCGAGTGGACCGGGCGCGTCGCTCAGGACTCGGGCAATCACGTCACGCTGGCGGGTGCTGCGGCTGGCAGTCATGACGGCAGGGTAGCAAAGCGCGGCGCTGGAACCGGAATTCCCCTCACAGCGGCGACGGGCAGGCAAAAAAAAGCAGCCCCCCGCAGGGAGCCGCTTGCGAAGCAGGAACCGCTCAGGGCAGGTTGGGGTTGGCCTTCTGCTCTTCGCTGATCGGGGTGCCCTGGGCCTTGGCCTCGACGGTGCTGTCGGGAATCGGCACGACGCCGGGATGCACCGGGTTGGCGGTGTAGTGGACGCCGGGCTGCGGCTGGGCCATGCCGCTCGCCTGAGCCACATGCATGGTGGCCTGCGACTGGCGCGACTGGTCCTGGGACACGGCGCCCGTGCGGTTGGCCGCAGGAATCTGGCTGGCAGTGCTGGCCGCCGCCGTCATGTTGGCGTTGGACGCGGCAGGGGTCCGCGCGTCGCTCTTGGGCTGTCCGGCCTTGTCGAGCAGGCCATTGGCGACCTGTTCGAGCTTGGGCGCCAGCACCTTGTCGGTCAGCATCCTGACGGCCAGGGTGCCGAGCGTGGCGACGAGGGCGCCGCCCACGTTGGTCTTGTTGTTCTGCTGGGCCTTTTTCTGCGCCTTGACGAACTCGCGCTGGTGCTTGACCGGGCTGTGGGCGTCCACGTAGACCTTCTTGGAACGCCGCAACTGGCGGCCGAGCACCAGACCGACCACCGCGCCGACGGCCGAGGCGCCGCCGAGCATCTTCAGAGGCTCTTTCTGCACCTGAAGTTGCAGGCTGGCCTGTTCGGTCAGGCGGTCGACGCTGGCCTTGAGACGCTCGCGGGCTTCTTCCTGCTCGTTGAGGTAGCGCACGTCGGTGTGTTCACCCACGCGCACGAGGCTGTCGGAAATCATCGGACCCTGCTCGGCGCCCTGGCTGGCCGCGCCCTGGGGCTGCGCGGGCACAGGCTCATGGGTCACGGCCGGCTGGGCCTGAATGGTCTGCACCTTACGCTCGCTGGAATCTGCCATCTCAGTGGCCTCCCTGACCGGGTTTGGTCTGCTGGGGGTCGGTGGGGGGCACGTCATCCACGCTCAGTCCCTCGCGGCGCATGTCTTCGCGGAAGGTGGGGGTGGTGCTCACGGCGATGCCGGGGGCGTCACGCAGCACGACGGGGTTTTGCAGGTTGGGGTCGTGGTGGTGGTCGCCGTCCAGCTTCTCGTTGAGGCGGTCGCCGTACATGTGGGCGCGGCCATCGGCGTCGCTCTCGTAGACGGGGACGCGAGCGGCGCCTTCCACCGAGGGCTGCACGCTGCCCGACACCGCACCGCTGTGGGCCACGCTGCTGTAGGACACATCACTGTGAGAGCCACCGTAAGTGCCAGCAGACACGGCGGGCGCCGCCGCCGCAGCGGGCACGGAGTACTTCAGCGAGGTGGCGGGCACGCCGTGAGCGGACTGGCCACCTGCGGCCTGACCACCCACAGACTGGGCGCCCTGGGATTCGGAGCTGCCCATGTTGACCGGGCGGCGGGGCATTTCGGTGTCCACCTCGGAGCTGAGCTTTTTCAGGCCCAGGGCGATCAGGGCGCCGGTGATGGCGAGGCTGACGAGTGCGATGACCAGTGCGGCGGCCCAGGCAGCGAGGCCCAGACGCATCAGACCGTAGAACACGGCCAGGATCAGGAAAATCAGGCCCAGCAGCAGCGGCCCGAGCGCGGCGAGCAGCAACACGACGCCGATGCCCTTGGCCTTGGCAATTTCCCCGACCTTGCGGCCCAGCGCGTTGATTTCGGACTTGACGAGAACCACGCCCGCGTCGAACACGTCGACCAGTGCGCTTCCCATACTCTTGCGTTCTTCCATGTGCTTCCTCCAAGCTTCGTGCCCACACAGGAGCAGCTTCTGCCCCAGCATAGTGAAAGAAACGTCTGTGCGCCGTTACCCCAAAGGAAACGTCAACACACTTTTTCCCCTGTTCCCGTTTTCCCCTCTTCCCTGCTCTTCACTGCTCTTCACTGCGGCCCTCTGCTGGCGCCCGCTTGCTTTCCGTTCGTCAGCACACCGGTTTTCTGTAAGCGGGCGCGAGATCTGAGCGCAGGCCGTCTCTTAGACTGCCAGGGAGGGACCTGAACGTGACGGAATTTTCGCCTGCCCTGCCCAGCACCGAACTGTGCCGCCCCCCACTGGCACAGGCGGTGCAGTTTTGCCGGGACCTGACGCGCCACCACAGCAAGACCTTCTACCTGGGGTCGCGCCTGTTTTCTCCGCCCGAGCGGGCCGCCGTGTGGGCGGTGTACGCCGCCTGCCGCGCCGGGGACGACATCGTGGACGAAGCGGGCAGCGGGGACAGCGGGCACGAACTGCGCGAGTGGCGCGGCCGCATCGACGCGGCGTTCGCGGGGCACCCGGCAGACGACCCCATCAGCCGGGCGCTGGCCTGGGCGGTGGCCCACTACCCCATTCCGCACAGCGCCTTTGCCGAACTGCACGAGGGCCTGAACATGGACCTGCGCGGCCACGAGTACCACGAGCTGGACGACCTGCTGCTCTACTGCCGGCGGGTGGCCGGGGTGGTGGGCTTCATGGTCGCGCCCATCAGCGGCTACCGGGGCGGCGCCGAAACCCTTCACTACGCCCTGCAACTCGGGCAGGCGATGCAGCTCACCAATGTCCTGCGCGACGTGGGCGAGGACCTGGGACGGGGGCGGGTCTACCTGCCGCAGAGCCTGCTGGCCGAGTACGGCCTGTCCCGCGCCGCGCTCGAACGCTGCCGCCAGGGTGAACCCCTCGGCCCCGGCTACCGCGCCCTGATGCGGCACCTCGGCGACCTGGCCCGCGAGGGGTACGCCGAGGGCCGCGCCGGGATTCCCCGGCTGGAAGGACGCGGCCCGCTGGCGGTGCTGACCGCCGCCCGCGCCTACGAGGGCATTCTCGACGACCTGGAGCGTGCCGGATACGACAACTTTGGTCGCCGCGCCTACGTGAGCGGACGGCGCAAGCTGCTGATGCTGCCGCAGGCGTGGTGGGAACTGCGGACGCTGGACGCCGCCCACGGCTGACCCGCGCCCGGCCTGCACCTTCTTCCCCTTTCTCTCTTTACACTTTCTCTCTTCTACATGTTCAGAGGTTCACAGTCATGACATCCCCTCTTCCCTGGCCTGCTCCTTCGCCCTACACCCGCCGCAAGACGGCCCTGGTCGTCGGGTCGGGCTTCGGCGGCCTCGCGCTCGGTATCCGGCTGCAAAGCCTGGGCTTCGACACCACGATTCTGGAACGGCTGGACGGGCCGGGGGGCCGCGCCTACCAGAAGCGCACGCCTGACGGTTACGTGTTCGACATGGGGCCGACGGTCATCACCGTGCCGCACTTTATCGAGGAATTGTTCGCGCTGGAGCGGGACCGCGCCCACCTGGACGCCCCCGACTACCCGCCGGAGGTGCTGAGCGGCGAGCGGGTCAGGGGGGGCGTGAGCGGTGGCCCCCGCACGAGCGAGTACGTCACCCTGGTGCCGATTTTGCCCTTCTACCGCATCGTGTTTCACGACGGCACCTTTTTCGACTACGACGGCGACCCCGACAGCACCCGGCGCCAGATTGCCGAACTCGCGCCGCAGGACCTCGCGGGCTACGAGCGCTTTCATGCCGACGCCGAGGCCATCTTCCGGCGTGGCTTTCTGGAACTGGGGTACACCCACTTCGGCGACGTGCCCACCATGCTGCGGGTGGTGCCGGACCTGCTGAAACTCGACGCGGTGCGGACGCTGTTTTCCTTTACGTCCAAATATTTCCAGTCGGACAAGATGCGGCAGGTCTTTTCCTTCGAGACGCTGCTGGTGGGCGGCAACCCGCTGAACGTGCCCGCCATCTACGCGATGATTCACTTTGTCGAGAAAACCTGGGGCATTCACTACGCCCTCGGCGGCACCGGGGCGCTGGTGCGCGGGCTGGTGCGCAAGTTCGGGGAACTCGGTGGGACCATTCGGTACGGGGCCGGGGTGAAGGAGATTGTGGTGGACGGCCGCTTGCCCGGCCAGCGGACGGCGCGGGGCGTGCGGCTCGAAAGCGGCGAGGAGCTTGAGGCCGACCTCGTGGCGAGCAACGGCGACTGGGCCAACACCTACCTCAAGCGGGTTCCGGCGCGGGCGCGGCTGGTCAATTCCGACCTGCGGGTGCGGGCGGCGCGGCAGAGCATGGGCCTGCTGGTGGTGTACTTCGGCTTCCGGGGCGGGGACGAGTTGCCGCTCAAGCACCACAACATTCTGCTGGGACCGCGCTACGAGGCGCTGCTCACGGAGATTTTCGGCAAAAAGGTGCTGGGCGAGGACTTCAGCCAGTACCTGCATGTGCCCACACTCACCGACCCGGACCTCGCTCCCGCCGGACACCACGCCGCCTACACCCTGGTTCCTGTGCCGCACAACGGCAGCGGGATTGACTGGAAGGTGGAAGGGCCGAGGCTGGCCGACGCCGCGCTGGCCGACATCGAGGCGCGGGGGCTGATTCCGGGGCTGCGCGGGCGGCTGACCCACTTCGAGTTCGTCACGCCCGACTATTTCGAAGGCACGCTCGACAGCTACCTGGGCAACGCCTTCGGGCCGGAGCCGCAACTGGTCCAAAGCGCCTTTTTCCGCCCCCACAACCGCAGCGAGGACGTGCGCAACCTCTACCTCGTCGGCGCGGGGGCGCAGCCGGGCGCGGGCACCCCCAGCGTGATGATGTCGGCCAAGATGACGGCGCGGCTCATCGCCGAGGACTTCGGTATTCACGCCGACATCCGGCGCTGAAGAATCAAGGCGACGGCCCGCGCCCTTGAGAACGCGGGCCGTCGCCTTGTCCAAAACCCATACGGACGCCGCCGTCAGATCAGCAGCTCGGCGTAATCGTCGTCCTCGTCGTCCTCTACGTCCTGGGCATAGGGCAGCGTCATGCAGAACTCGGAGCCTTCGCCGCGCACCGACTCGACCCAGATGCGCCCGCCGTGCTGCTCGATGGCCATCTTGCAAAAGGCCAGGCCCATGCCGGTGTCGAAGCGGCCATGCAGGGTCAGGCGGCTTTGCTCGAAGGCGGCGAACAGGTTGGGGATGTCCTCGGCGGGAATGCCCTCGCCCTCGTCGCGCACGCTGATGAGAACGCCCCCGCCCTGTCGCTCGGGCTGCACGTTCACGAAAATGCCGCTTCCACTCAGGCTGTGCTTGAGGGCGTTGCTCAGCAGATTGGCGAGCACCCGGCGCAAAATCTCGGGGTCGGCGCTGACCGGACTGAGGTCGCGGGCCACCTGCACGCTCAGGCGGCGCTCGCGCAGGGCGCTGCCCACGTCGCCCCGGGCGAGTTCGATGACTTCCTCGAACATCGGGCTGAACATCAGTTCGCGCCGCAGGTTCATCTTGCCCGCCTGAATCTTGCGGACATCGAGCATGTTCACCGACAGGTGCAGCAGGTGCTGCGACTCGTCCCGGCACAGCCGCAGCAGCTCACGCGACTCGTCCGAGAGTCCGGCGTCCTCCTCGATGATCTGAAGCAGGCCGATCACCGCCGCGATGGGGTTTTTCAGGTCGTGGACCAGCATATGCACCAGCTGGTCGCGCACCTGCTCGTCGTGTTCCCAGGTGTCGAGGCGGCCCTGCAGACGTTCGACCCGTTCGTGCAGCTGCGTCTGTTGCGAGGCGCGGCGCAGCAGGGTGAGGACCTGGGCGGCGAGTGCCTGGGGCGGAGTGGTGTCGCCGATGAGCGCGTCGGCCCCGGCGCCGAGCAGTTCGCCCAGCCCCGAAGACCCCACCGCCAGCCAGTGTGTGGCGGCGAGTTCGGCCCGCTGCCGCAGGATGCCCAGCACCTGGGGCAGCGGCGTGCCCGGCACCCGGTCGT
Organism: Deinococcus wulumuqiensis R12; assembly: GCF_011067105.1. Taxonomy (NCBI): domain Bacteria; kingdom Thermotogati; phylum Deinococcota; class Deinococci; order Deinococcales; family Deinococcaceae; genus Deinococcus; species Deinococcus wulumuqiensis. Next base: position 1,594,564 of record NZ_CP049357.1, read on the forward strand.
ACAGAACTGCCACCTGGGGAATCCGGGCGTGGGCCTCCCGCAGCAGCTGGTCGCCGTCGGGCACCCAGCGCACCTCGGCGCCCGGCAACTCGGCGGCGAGCACGGTCGCGTACTCCGCTGCGGGCGACACCACGAACACGGCGGGCCGGGCGTCCGCCGGGGCGAGGCCCTCGCTCACAGTTTCGGCTCTGGGACCAGGTCCGCGCCGAGGACCAGCCACCCGTCCTCGTCGGCCACCACCCGGTCACCGGGGCGAACGGTCACGCCCGCGAAGGTCAGGGGCACGTCGCGCTCTCCCTCTTCCCGCTTGCCACTGCGCCGGGGGTGCGCCGCCAGCGCCCGAATGCCGAGGTCGAGGCCGCGCAACTCGGCGGTGTCGCGCACGCAGCCGTGAACAATCACTCCGGCCCAGCCGTTCTCGACACCGAAGATCCCCAGGTTGCCGCCGAGCAGCGCACAGTTCAGGCTGCCGCCGCCGTCCACGACCAGCACGCGGCCTTCGCCGGGCGTCTGAAGCGTCTGGCGCACCAGCGGGTTGTTGTCGCTCACGCGCAGGGTCACGGCTTCACCCTGAAAACGGACCCGGCCTCCGAAATCGCGAAAGACGGGCGCCGCCACCTGTGCTTGTGGCCAGGCGTCACTCAGGTCGGTGGTCGGTGTGAAGTCGGGCATGACCTTCAGGCTAGCGTCCCGGCCCGCCGAGTTCAGCCCCCCAGGTCTACGTTTGGGTGCAGCGCCTGGGTGGTACGGCTGCCGATTGATACGGGACGGAAAGCCGGATGGGGCGTCCGGGTCCGGCGCCAGACATCATACGGATTCCGCTTCATTCCTGCACAGTCGGGCCTATACAGTTGGGAAGGCGCCGCCTGTGCATCCATATCGCAGAATCCGTATTTCTTCCTACTCGCATCCGCTCTGCTGCGCAGCTTTGCAAGTCGGATTGAATCTGAAACGACCAGATTCAATCGGAATCCGTATCAGCCCGCGTGCGCAAACCGTGCCAGCAGCAGAGGCAGCAAGCCCAGAAGTTGGAGGCCCAGCGCGGGCAGCAGCGGCAGCAGCGCGGCGGGCCACGCCCCGGCCCCCGCTCCGGCGCCGCGCAGCGCCCGGCCCGCCAGCACGCACTGCGCCGCCGTGCCGAGCAGCGTTCCCAGCACCAGCACCAGCGCCGCCGGGGTTTGCGCCGCACTCGCCAGCGCCGCCCGTTGCAGCGCGAGCGGCGACCCCTGCGCGGCGGCCACCTGTGCCGGGTCGGGCGCCCAGCTCGCCGCCGGGGTCAGCAGGGTCAGCGCCACGGTCAGCAGGCTCAGCAGGATGGGCAGGGTAAACGTCGCGCTGAACACCTGAGCGACGGGCAGGGGCCGCGTCTCGCCCGGTGCGGTTGCCGCTTCTCTTCCTGGGCCTCCCCGCTGCCCGGCCACCCGGCCACCCAGCAGACCCAGCCCCCACATCAGCCCGAAGGTCAGGGCGGTCAGAAAGACGCTGCCGAACGCGTTGGTCACGTGGGTCAGCAGCGGCGGCGTGACCTGTGCCCCCTGACCTGCGGCCCGCGCCGCCTGCGCCGCGAGGTCAAGCCCCGGCCGCAGCAGCAGCGCGTAGCTCAGCCCCGACAGCAGCGCCGCAACCACCACCGGCCCCCAGTACACCCCGGCGCCCGAGCGCACCGCCGCCTCCCCGAAGGGGGCGGGCCGGGTCAGCACCTCGGCGGGCAGCGGCGGTTCGGGAACGGGCTGGGGGGCGGATGTGCGGGAACGGGAGGAAGCAGGCACCAGGGAACTGTAATGCGCGGGGGCGCCGCCCGGCGAGGACGGGACACCTTCTCCCCCTGGGCAAGCCCGGCCCAGGGTCAGCGCAGGACGGAACCGGGCGAGTCGAGCAGGCGCTGCACCGCCGGGAAGCTGAGCAGCGCCATCGCCAGCCCGAACAGCACCATCACCACGTAGGAGGCGCTGACCCAGGGGCCGGGGGCACGGCGCTCCTGCGGGTCGGGCCGGGGGGTGAGCCACAGGTGCAAGACCGTGAGCACGGCGCCGCCGAACACCAGGGCGACCAGGGCCACCGGCACACGCAGCGCCTCGCTCGCCAGCAGCTCACTGCTCTGGCTCTGGGCCGCCTTGCCGAGCAGGAACAGGCCCAGGATCACCGCCAGCAGGTTGTTCAGGGCGTGGACGATGACGGCGTTCCACAGGCTGCCGGTGTGCTGGGTCAGCCGCGCCAGCACGTAGGCCAGCGGCACGATGCCCACGATGCTCGCCGGAACCCCGTGCGCCAGGGCAAACGCCGCGCTGCTCGCCACCGCCGCCACCCCGAAACCGGCGGCCCGCTCCTGACCGCGCATCATCAGGCCCCGGAAGGCGACTTCCTCGGCGAAGGGAATCAGCAGCCCCGCCGCCAGCACCAGCGGCAAAACGTCCAGCCCCCGCGACAGAAACTGCGGCACGGTGTCGGACGCGCTCGGCACCAGCATCACGTAGGCGACCACGAAGGCCCGCGACGCCAGAAACGCCAGCACGAAGGCCGCCAGCGCCGTGCCCCACGACGGCGGCGTGCGCCAGCGCGTGTCGGAGCGGAGCGCGGCGATGCTCGGCCTGAAGGCGGTCAGCGCCACGCCCACCGAGACGGCGAACGACAGCAGCAGCGCCGTGCCCAGCGGCAACCCCAGCCCGACGCGCACCGTCTGCCCACCCGGACCCAGCGGCAGCCAGACCCCCATCGCCAGGGCCGACACCACGTTTTGCACCACCAGAAGCGTCAGGGCGGCGCGGCTGCCGCTGAGGGCGGTGATCTGCGGCCCGTTCTCCGGGGGATTCGGCTGGGTCTCGGGGGGCGCGGGCTGGACTTCCACATCCTCCGGCCAGACCGGACGGGGCGTGGCGGGGACGGCGGGCGTCACCTGCTCCTCGGTCCGGGCAGGCGGGGACGGCGGGCGGTCCGGGGCAGTCATCTGGGGTCAGGGTAGCGCGGGGCGGGGCGGCGGCGCCTTGGTCCTCCGTTGTTTTCCCGGCGCCCTGCTTTGGCGCTAGCCTCAGGGGGTGACGGCAGGTATAACGAAAGGAAAGGGCAGCCCCTGGCCGCAGGACGTGGTGGTGTTCGACCTGGAGACGACCGGGTTTTCCCCGGCCAGCGCCGCCATCGTCGAAATCGGCGCGGTGAGGATCGTGGGCGGACGCATCGACGAGGCGCTGAAGTTCGAGACGCTGGTGCGCCCCACCCGGCCCGACGGCAGCGTGCTCAGCATTCCCTGGCAGGCCCAGCAGGTTCACGGCATCAGCGACGAGATGGTGCGCTCGGCCCCCACCATCGAACAGGCCCTGCCCGGATTTCTGGACTTCGTGGGCGGATCGGCGGTGGTGGCCCACAACGTCGGCTTCGACGGCAGCTTCATGCGGGCAGGCGCCGGGCGCCTGGGCCTGAGCTGGGCGCCCGAGCGCGAGCTGTGCACCATGCAGCTCTCGCGCCGCGCCTTTCCCCGCGAACGGGCGCACAACCTGACCATCCTGGCCGAGCGGCTGGGGCTGGAATTCGCCCCCGGCGGGCGACACCGCAGTTACGGCGACGTGCAGGTGACCGCCCAGGCCTACCTGCGCCTGCGCGAACTGCTCGGGGAGAGCGGGTAAGGCTTCCCTATCGGCCCTCACTCACTGCACCTGTCAGCTTCGGCACGAACACGATGGCGTTGGGCACCGGGCGGCCCCACACCGTGTTGAGGTAGCCCCCCAGGTTCCCGTAGCCGCCGGTCAGGTAGGCGCTGGCGCTGCTGCCGCTGTCGAGGCGCAGGGCGTCACTCAGGCCCGCGCCGACCAGCGCGGCGGCAAAAGCCTCGGGGGTGCCGTGTTCCAGATAGGCGACGGTGGGCTGGCCTTTCCACAGCCCCAGCGCCACCTGCCGGGTCGGGCGCCAGATGGAAGCGGCGGTGTTGAAGCCCTCACGCCGGGGGTCGGTCACGGCGCGGCCCGCCTGAACCAGCAGCGGCCCGGCGCTCAGGGCGTCGCGGGTCAGCGGCCAGGGCGCGTCGTCCGAGCGCCAGTCGAGGCTGACCTCCAGCGCCTCGCCCGCCTGCCGGGGCAACTGCGCGAAGCGGTCAGGGTCGAAGGTCAGGGTGAGGGTGCCCACCGGGGGCACGTGAGGACCGGACACGGCCCGCTCGACTGTTCTCCCGCCCAGCCGGACATGCAGGGTCAGGAACCCCGCCGCGCCCGTTTCCGTGTGGCCGTCACCGACAAAGGCGGTCAGCCAGTCCGGCCTCGCCCGGCTGGTCACCGCGTTGGCCTGCACCTCACCGAAAGGGCCGCGCAGACGGTAGCGCGGTCTGGGATACCCGAAGACGAGGCCGCCCCCCGGCAGCAGGCCCACGGCGGCGCGTTTTTCCAGGCTGGCGGCGGTCATCAGGCCACCGCTGACCACCAGGTCCACCGGCAGTGCCGAGGCCGGGTCGAAATAACTGGCGTTGACCCCCGCTGTCCCGCCCACCTGCGCGACGAGCTGCGCGACCTCGGCAAACGTCCCGCGCGGCGCCGACACCACCTGCGCCTGAAAGCGGGCCGGGTCGAAGCTGAGCAGGTGCAGCCCGCCGAGCTGCCGGTAGGTCACGCCTGCGGGCAGGGCCTGCGGATTGATCGGCGGCGGCACCTCGCGGCCCAGTTGCGTCACCGTGTCGATCACCACGCGGGGAGGGTCGCTGAGCGTGAACACCTCGCTGCGGCCACCGCCGGTTTGCAGGCGCACCCAGCTCCCCCCCGCATCCATGTCCAGGCTCAGCGTGTCCCCCGAGGCGAGGGTCTGCTCGCCAGTCACGGTCCCCACCCCCGGCAGCCGCACCGCCAGCCCGTTCGCCGTGCGCTGCACCTCCGGGGCCACCGGCGCCGAGAGTTCGAGGACCACCCGCTGCGTCTCTATCTGGCGGTGCAGTTCGCGGCCCACCCGCACCGTCTGGAGCCGGACGCCGAAGTCCGGCAGGGGCAAGAGCGAGGTCCGGGCCGGGGACGGGGCGGTGGTCACGGCCCCCACCGGAACGCGGGCAGGCACCACGGGGGAGGCCGACATCTCAGGCGAGGGGGGCAAATCGGGCGAGGGCGGCAGCGTCTCTCCCGGCACCCGCAGCGGCGCGGCGAAGGCGAGCAGGTCCGGCGCGTCGGCTTCCAGCGGCACCCCCAGCAGGCGCAGGGCGGCGAGCGGCGCGTACAGGCTCTGGCCCTCGAGTTGCGGCGCGGGCAGGGGCGCACCCAGGGTCAGGCCCAGCGCCCGCCAGCCCCGGCCCGGGGCGTACCGCAGTTCGCGTCCTCCCCACTTCAGGCGCAGGTCGTTCGGGTCGTTGCGGACCTCGACCCCCAGCCGGGGCAGCGCCCAGACCGGCAGCATCTCCGTGCCGCCCACAGTCCCGCCCAGCCAGCGGGTGCCCACGCTGGCCGCCTGCACGCTGCCCCCGATGGCGACGGGCCGGGCCTGCGCTCCTCCTCCCGTCAGGCAGAGCGCCGCCGTGAGTATCCCGGCGCCCAGCGGCGAGCATGAGCGGGCGACCAGGGAAAAAGCCAGCATCTTCACGTGGGGAGCATAGCGGGCAAGAATGCCGAGCGGCACGCACAGGAGCGGGCCGTCAGAGCTTTGTGCCAGAGCGCTCCTTATACTGCGCGGTGACATGATTGAACCTTCACTTGCCCTGTACGGCGAAGCGTTCGCCCGGGTCGATCAGCATCTGGAAGAGCTGCTCGGCGTCACCGGCGTGCGCTACTGCCTGCTGGTGGACCGCAAGGGCTTCGTGCTTTCGCACAAAGAGGCTCTGTGGGCGCCCCGCCCCCCCGCGCTGGACTCGGTCGCCACGCTGGTCGCCAGCAACGCCGCCGCCACCACCGCGCTGGCGAACATGCTGGGTGAAGCCACGTTCGCGGAGCAGACCCATCAGGGTGAAAACGGCACGCTGTACGTCGAATCGGTCGGCAGCGACGCCCTGCTGACCCTGATTTTCGACTCCAGCGTGGCGCTGGGCAAGGTCAAGGTGTACGCCCGCAAGACCATCGGCAAGCTCGAACCCATTCTTCAGGAAGTCAGCGACCTGCCCGAACCCGAACTCGGCGCCGACTTCAGTCAGGGCGCTGCGGCCCTGCTCGACGACCTGCTCGGGTAATCGCCCCCGCTGTCGTCGCCCCCTCTGCTTCTCTGTCCGGGGCGCACCGCCCGTTTTCATGTCCCCCCTTCCCTGCCCTTTTCCCAGTGCTGCGGCCCCGCCCAGCTTCTTTGCCCCGGAGGTCACGTGAGTACCATCAACTTCGCCGCCCGTGAAATCAACTGCAAAATCGTGTACTACGGCCCCGGTATGTGCGGCAAAACCACCAACCTCAAGCATGTGTTCGGCAAGGTGCCCGGCCACCTGCGCGGCGAGATGGTCAGCCTCGCCACCGAGGACGAGCGCACCCTGTTTTTCGACTTCCTGCCGCTCGACCTCGGCACCGTGCAGGGCTTCAAGACCCGGTTTCACCTGTACACCGTGCCGGGGCAGGTCTTTTACAACGCCAGCCGCAAGCTGATTTTGCGCGGTGTGGACGGCATCATCTTCGTGGCCGACTCGGCGCCCGGACGCCTGCGGGCCAACGCCGAGAGCATGCGCAACCTGCGTGAGAACCTCGCCGAACACGGCATCGACATCAACGACGTGCCCATCGTCATTCAAATCAACAAGCGCGACCTTCCCGACGCCCTGCCCACCGCCATGATCCGCGCTGTGATCGACCCGCACAAGCGCTACCCCACCTACGAAGCCGTCGCCTCGAACGGCACGGGCGTGTTCGAGACGCTCAAGGCCACCAGCCGCCTCGTGCTCGAAAGGCTCTCGCGCAACCGCTGATACGGATTCCGCTTCATTCCTGCACAGTCGGGAAAGCGCCGCCTGTGCATCCATATCGCAGAATCCGTATTTTTTCCTACTCGCATCCGCTCTGCTGCGCAGCTTTGCAAGTCGGATTGAATCTGAAACTACCAGATTCAACCGGAATCCGTATGAGTGACCAGGCAAAACGAAATGGCCCCCACCGGTGCAGGGGCCGTTTCGTTTTGCTGCCTTTGGTGCCGAGAACGGGACTTGAACCCGTACGAGTTGCCTCGGTCGATTTTAAGTCGAATGCGTCTACCGATTCCGCCATCCCGGCTGGGAGCAGAGCGGAGTATATAAAAAACCCCCCGCCGGGTGGGCAGGGGGCAGGTGGTGGAGGTGGGCGGAGTCGAACCGCCGTCCAAAGGTCCGTCCAGCGTGCGTCTACGTGTGTATCCCGCTGTTTGATTGTCGGGCCGGCGCTCACCAGCGGGCGGGTTCTCGCAGGCCGTAGCTCCATGAATTTTCGCCGTCGGCTATGGAGAGTCGCCTGGGCTAGCCTTCTTTTTTAGTGACTTCCGCGACGCCAAAGGCCGGGCTGCACGGTCGTCATCTCACTTAAGCAGCGAGAGCGTAGTTCTGGTTGCCAGTTAATGGCTTTGCCGTTTGTTTACGAGGCCAACGGCACCTCGACACGCAACATCACCTTCAGTTCCCCTGTCGAAACCGGGTCACCCCCAGCGGGCTTTCGGCGGGGGGGCATCTCTTCCCCTGCTTCAGCGTCCTACAGGATAGCAGGAAATAGAGATTTTGTCGCGCCTGTCGCCTCGCAGCCGCCCTGACCCTGCCTGAGGCTTCCCCTCATCTGCGGGTCAGCGCCGGGGCCGGGTGTCGCCGGGGCCGACTCTGCCCCCCTGCGCGTACACGCGCTATCCTGCCCCACTGTGAGCGCGGCTGCCCGGAGCGGAACCCAGGTCAAGACCTATCTGGAACTCGTGAAGTTCGAACACACGGTGTTCGCCCTGCCGTTCGCCTATGCGGGAATGCTGCTGGCGAGCCTGAGTCAGAACGGCACCGGCTGGCCCGGCTGGCACACGCTGCTGTGGGTCACGGTGGCGATGGCGGCGGCCCGCACGGCGGCCATGGCGGCCAACCGGGTCATCGACCGGGCCATCGACGCCCGCAACCCCCGCACGGCGGGACGCGAGGTGCCGAGCGGCAAGGTCAGCCCGGCGCAGGCGTGGGCGCTGGTGGGGGTCAGCGTGGCGGTGCTGATGTTCGCCGCGTGGCAGCTCAATCCGCTGTGCGTGGCGCTGCTGCCGCTGGCGCTGCTGTTCCTGATCGGCTACCCCTACACCAAGCGCTACACCTGGCTGTGCCACGCCTGGCTGGGCGTGACCGACGGGGCGGCGGCGGCAGGCGGCTGGATTGCCGTGACCGGGGAGTTTCATCCGGTGGCGTGGGCGCTGTGGGCGGTAGTCATCTTCTGGATGATCGGTCTGGACACCATCTACGCGACGATGGACTACGCCTTTGACCGGGCGAGCGGCATCAAGAGCATCCCCGCCCGCTTCGGCATTCCGGCGGCGCTGAACATCGCGGCGGTCAGTCACCTGCTGACCTTCCTGCTGCTGCTGCTCGTCGGCGTGCTGGCCGGGGCGAGCGTGTGGTACTTCCTCGCCGCGCTGGTGATGGGCGCGATTTTGCTGTTCGAGCACCGCATCGTGGACCCGCAGGACCTGGGGCGGGTGAACGTGGCCTTTTTCGACGCGAACATGTGGCTGGCGATCACCATGCTGCTGGGGGTGGTCATGGACGTGACGTGGCGCACCCTGACCTGACGGACGACTGGATTCCGCTGGCAGCGGCGCAGGCTTTTGCGGCGGGAGACGAGCACCACGCCCGCACGCTGCTCGCCCGCGCCCGTGACGCCCAGCGCCCCGGCAGCCTGAACTGGGCGCGGCTCGAGCGGCTCTACGGTCTGGTGTCCATCCACGTGCTGCGCGAGGTGGAAGGCACCTTTGCCCTGGAACGCTCGGACGCGGCGCTGCTTCGCCTCGGGGCCGAGCTGCCGACACTGGACGACCTCGAAGCGCGGGCAGGCGGGGAAAGCGCCTAAAATGCCCCTCATGTTCTTTTCCCTTCGTCCTCCTCTGCCCCGCCGGAGTGCGCCCGCTTGACGCAGGACCGGACCCTGGAAACCTCCGAGACGGAGTTCGCCAAACGCTACGCCCCCCACGCGGCGCAGGGCACACTGTACCCGCAGCACGAGGGCAGCCCGCTGCTGGAATTTCTGGCCGGGGGACGGGTGCTGTACCTGTTCGACCGCTGCGGCCCCTACGCGGCGCGGCCCGGTCCGGCACGGGTGGTCGTCCACGGCCTGCTGGACCCGGACGGCACCGAGGTGCTGGGGCCGCACGCCGCAGCCGAAGAACGCCTGACCGTGCAGGGGGTTTCGGCGGTCACGGGATGCGGGCAGGTGGTGGAGGCGTCGCGCCGGGTGTGGGTGGTGCAGGCGCGACTGCCGCTGGTGCTGGCGGCGTTCGGGGCGCTGCCGCCCGCGCAGCCGGGCGACTGGGTGACGTTCCGAACGCTGCCGCCCCTGCACGGGTTCGTCGTGCGCGAAGGGGACCGCTGAGGGTTCGCCCGCGCCGCCGCAAGGGCAGCCCCCAGGCGGGGAAAGTTCTCACCGCGCCCGCCGTTATCCTCTGGCGTATGAAGGCCCGTTTTCTGCTGCTCGCCGCCCTGCTTCCGGGGGCGCTTCTGGTTTCGGGTGTGGCGGGGGCCTACACCGTCAAGCCGGGTGACACCCTCTACTCGCTGGCCCGCAGCAGCGGCCTGACCGTCGAAGCCCTGATGCGGCTCAACGGCCTGAGCACCCCCGAACTGCGGGTCGGGCAGGTCATCAAACTGCCGGGCGAGGGCGCGGCGACGCCTGCCCCTGTCCCGGCTCCAGCGGCCCCATCACCTGCCAAACCTGCGCCCACTAAACCTGCGCCCGCCAAGCTGCCCACCGTGGCGACGGCGCCCAACGTGCTCAAGCTGCCGGGGTTGACGGTCACGGCGCCGAGGAGCCTGAAGATGGGCGACGGCTTCGTGCTGCGGCTGACCGGCGAGCAGGCCAGAAACGCGACGGTGCGCTTTCCGAGCGAACTCGGCGAAGACGTGCGCCACCCCAACGAGGAACTGCGCCCCCTGTGGAGCGGCGAGCAGTACGTGGTGCCGGGGCGAGTGGTGCTGGGCAAGACCACGCCCGTAATCTACGAGGTGCGGCTGGGCGGCGACGTGGTGCGCGGGCAGATTCCGGTGGGCGACCTGGGACAGCGGGTGCAGCATCTCAACCTGCCGCAGAGCATCAGCCGGGTGCTGCAAGACCCTGCCCGCGAAGCCGAGGACGCCGCCGTGGAACAGGCCTACCTGCGCCGCACGCCGCAGCAGTGGCAGCGGCCCTTCGCGCCCGCGCTCGCCAGCGGCAAGGCCACCAGCAGCTCCTTCGGGCAGCCGCGCACCTACGTGCAGGGCGGCAAGGTCGCCTACCACTACGGCACCGATTACCCCGCCCCCACCGGAACGCCCGTCCTGGCCATCAACGACGGCACGGTGGTCATCGCCGGACGCTACCCGGTGCGCGGCGGGCTGGTCGTCATCGACCACGGGGCCGGGGTGGTCAGCCTGTATTTCCACCAGAGCAAGGTGACGGCCAAGGCCGGGCAAAAGGTCACGCGCGGTCAGAAGGTGGGCGAGGTCGGCAGCACCGGCCTGAGCGCCGGGCCACACCTGCACCTCGAAGTCCGGGTGCGCGGCGAGGGCACCAACCCGGCGGGGTGGATGGGCAAAGTCTGGCCCTAGAGCATTTGACAAAAAGACGCAACGTCTTTTTGGCGAGCGGACTGGGACAGCTCGCAGAGAGCGAGTGCAAAACACGGAGCAGGGCGGACTTGCAAAGCTCTGCGGGGCAGCTCTGCGAGTCCGCAGCAGACTGGTACAGCTCCGCAGGAGAGAATGGAGTGATGCGGGGTGCCGTTCCGCGCATCACGTAATTCGGAGAACTGCTCTAAGGTCTGACCCCCTGAAGTCTGGCCCCCTGAAGCCTGGCCCCCTGAAGCCGGATGACCGGCAGACGACTGGAGGTTCGGGGACACGGGTTTTCAGGGGCACGGATTTGGGGCGCAATCGGCAGCAGCCGGGCACCGGACCCTCTACAGTGACAGTCATGCGTCCCCTTCCCACCCTTGAAGAACTCAACGAGCGCGGCGAGGGCTTCCTGCCCGGTCTGGTCGGCATCCGCTTTACCCACATCGAGCACGGGCTGCTGCGCTCGGAGCTGACGGTGCGGCCCGAGCTGTTCGCGCCCAACGGCTACCTGCACGCGGCGTCGGTGGTGGCGCTGGCCGACACGACCTGCGGCTACGGCACCCGCACCCTGCTGCCCGACGAGGCCAGCGGCTTTACGACCATCGAACTCAAGAGCAACCACCTCGCCACCTCGCGCCAGGGGGTCGTGACCTGCGAAGCCCGCGCCGTCCACGCCGGGCGCACCACCCAGGTCTGGGACGCCGAGGTCCGCAACGAGCAGGGTCAGGTCATGGCGCTGTTCCGCTGCACGCAGGCCGTGCTCTATCCCAAGTCCTGAGCGTTTACCCTGTGACCATGACCGACCCGGCCCCCGAATCCCAGCCCACACTCGCCCAGACCGAAGGAACCCGGCTTCAGCCCGGCGACTCCTTTCCCGAGTTCTCGCTGCCCGACGCGGCGGGGGACCTGCACACCCTGGGGCAGTACGACGGCAAATATGTCGTGCTGTACGTCTATCCCAAGGACGACACGCCCGGCTGCACCCGCGAGGCCTGCGATTTCCGTGACCACCAGATGCTGAAACAGCACGGCGCGGCCATCCTGGGCATCAGCCGTGACGACGCCACGAGCCACCGGAAGTTCGCCGAGAAGTACAGCCTGCCTTTTCCCCTGCTGAGCGACCCCGACGCCGAATTTCTGCGGGCCATCGGCAGCTTCGGCCCCAAGACGAGCTACGGCAAGACCACCGAGGGCGTCAAGCGGCAGACCTTCCTGATCGGTCCTGACGGCAAACTGGTCAAGTCGTGGCTGGCGGTGAAGGTGGACGGACACGCCGACGCGGTGGCCGCCGCCATCGACCAGGACGTAAAGGCGCGGGGGCAGGCGTGATGGACCTGGAAGCACTGAAGAAAGAAGCGGCCCTGCGCGCCGTCGCCCTGGTGCGGAGCGGGCAGCGGGTGGGCCTGGGCACCGGCAGCACCGCCAAATACGCCATCGAGGAAATCGGGCGCAAGCTGGCGGCGGGCGAACTGACGGGGATTGTCGGCGTTTCGACCAGTGAGGCCAGTGAGCAGCTCGCCCGCAAGGTCGGCATTCCCACCGAGCCGCTCGACCCGCGCCCGCTGGACATCGCCATCGACGGCGCCGACGAAATCGCCCCGAATCTGGACCTGATCAAAGGACTGGGCGGCGCCCTGGTGCGTGAAAAAGTCACCGAGGTGCAGGCCGGGCGCCTGATTATCATTGCCGACCACACCAAACTGGTGCAGAAGCTGGGAGAAAAGGCCCCGCTGCCCATCGAAATCGTGCCGTTCGGCTTTCTGTCCACCATCGAGCGGCTGCGCGGGTTCCTGCCCTCGGGCCGCCTGCGGATGAGCGGCGCACAGAATTACGTCACCGACAACGGCAACTACATCTTCGACGCGGGGCTGCCCGCCGACTTCGACGCACATGAACTCGAACGCCGCATCAAGGGCACACTGGGCGTGGTGGACACGGGCCTGTTCCTGGGCATGGCCGAGCGGGCGTTCGTGGCCGCGCCGGACGGGGTGCGGGAGCTGGTGCGCTGAACATGAGTGGTGCGGTGGTCCTTCCCGCTCTCACTGACGCGCTGAACCACTTCTTCGGTCCCCATTTTTCCGCTGATACGGATTCCGATTGAATCTGAAACTACCAGATTCAATCCGAGCGGATGCGAGTAGGAAAAAATACGGGTTACGCGATATGGATGCACAGGCGGCGCTTTCCCGACTGTGCAGGAATTAAGCGGAATCCGTATGAGGTGGAAAGTGGGGGCCTGGGTTTTCACTGGCGGGGGCGCAGTTTTGGCGGCTTGGAGCTGTCGGGAATGCTAGAGGGTGATGTGGCATGGTCTGCCCTCAACACCGCCCACGACGTTGTTCTGGAAGGGTTGGGCGAAGACGGCGAACATCCGCGAGCCCTGGCCTCTGCCCACGTGGACGTGCAGCCAGTGGCAGGCGGCTGGCAACTGCGGCTGCTTACCCCCGACGGTGAGACCCTGAGACAAGAGGTGTGGCGAACGTCAACCTGAGAGAAGGAGAGAAACGCGTCGCTTCTCCCTGCCAAACAGAGGGAAAGGCGCGCAGACGTCTCCTCCTGCCCCCTCTGGCCCCTACAGCGCCGCCACCTGTCGGCTCAACTCTGCCGGGTCTTTGGTCGGGAGCTGGCAGGCGTGGTTCACGCACACATACGCCTGACCGCCACCGGGCCGCGCTTCCAGCACGGGCAGCCCCGCGCCTTCCTCTGCCGGAGCGAGGGCCGTGAAAGGCAGGAAATGCCGCGCCAGTTCGCGCTCCAGCGGCTCACGCTCGGCAGGCGTGCCGATGACGGCCACCTCGGTGTGCGGCGCGTCCAGAAAAGCGGCCACCTGCCACAGTCCGCCCAGACCCGTCGGCGCGGCGAGCAGTTCGGCGTGGAAGCTCTGAACCGTGCGCCGGGCGATGGCCTCCGCTTCCCCGTCCCCGAAATAGCGGTGCATCCACACGGCGAGCAGGGCGGCGGCGGCGTTGTCGCTGAGAATCGCGGCGTCGAAAAACTGCGCCTGCCGGGTGAGCAGCGCCTCGGCCTGGCCCCCGGTGGAGTAGAAGACCCCCGCCGACTCGTCCCAGAAGTCGCGCCGGATGAGCTGCCACAACTCCCGCGCCCAGTGCAGGTGCGCGAGGTCGCCCGTCGCCTGATAGAGAGAGACCAGCCCCAGCGCGTAGAGGGCGTGGTCTTCGAGCAGGCCCTCCACGCTGGCCCGCCCGCCTTTGAAGGTGTGGCGCAGGGTGCCGCCGGGCAGGCGCAGCTCACGGCGGACGAACTCGGCGTTGCGGCGGGCGAGCAGCAGGTACTTTTCTTCCCCCAGAATGCGGCCCGCGTCGGCCAGGGCCGCGAGCATCAGCCCGTTCCACGAGGTCAGCACCTTGTCGTCGGTGCCGGGCTGCGTGCGCCGTTGGCGGGCGGCAAAGAGGCTGTCCTTGGCGGCTTGCAGGCGGGCGGGCACGTCCTGGCCCAGGTCCGGCGCGAGGTCGGCGGCGCGGCGCGGCACATGCAGGACGCTGCGGCTGCCCCACTGCGGCTGGTGCGGGTCGCGGAAGTTGCCGTGTTCGGTGACGTTGAAGTAGCGCAGCACGAGGTCGGTGTCCGCCTCCAGGCCCGAGGCCGCCAGCACCTCGCGGAGTTCCTCGGGGGTCCAGGTGAAGGTCAGGCCCTCCACCCCGCCTTCCTCGGTGGGCGTGTCGGCGTCCTGCGCCGAATAGAAGCCGCCCTCCGGCGCGAGCATCTCGCGCTTCAGGTAGGTCAGCGTCTCGCGGGCCAGCCGCGCGAAGTCCTCTTCCCCGGTGAGCTGGTAGGCCCGCAGCAGCGTGCGCGTCAGTTGGGCGTTGTCGTAGAGCATCTTCTCGAAGTGGGGCACGAGCCACTGCGCGTCCACCGAGTAGCGGTGAAAGCCGCCGCCGAGCTGGTCGTAGATGCCGCCTGCGCCCATCATCCGCAGCGTGTGCAGCGCCATCTCGCGGCCCCCGGGCTGGGTGAGCAGAAAGTCGAGGTGGCTGGGGGCCGGAAACTTGGGCGCCTGGCCGAAGCCGCCGAGCTGTTCGTCGTACAGGCGGGCGGCGTTCTCGACGGCGCGGGTCAGGGCGCCGGGCGGCAAGTCGCCCTCGCGCCGGACGGGCTGACTCGCTTCACGGATATGGTCGGTCAGCGCCTGCGCGTTCGCGAGCAGGTCGCCGCGTCCGCTGTCCCACGCGGTGGCGATGCTGCTCAGCAGGCGGGGAAAACTCGGCAGGCCCATTCCCTCCTGCGGCGGGAAGTAGGTCCCGGCGTAAAACGGCTCGGCGTCGGGCGTCAGAAACACGGTCATCGGCCAGCCGCCCTGCCCGGTCAGGGCCTGGGTCGCCGCCATGTACACCGCGTCCACGTCGGGGCGTTCCTCGCGGTCCACCTTCACGTTGACGAAGCGGGCGTTCATCAGGGCCGCCGTCTGGTCGTCCTCGAACGACTCGTGCGCCATCACGTGACACCAGTGGCAGGTGGAATACCCCACGCTGAGCAGCACCGGCACGTCGCGGCGGCGGGCTTCCTCGAAGGCCTCAGGCGACCACGGCCACCAGTCCACCGGGTTGTCTTTGTGCTGAAGAAGGTACGGACTGCTTTCCTGGGCGAGTCGGTTGGGCATAGGGCAGGCTACCCCAGCGCCCCGATCCAGTGCGCCGGCCCGGACGCGAATGAAGAAGACCACAGGCGGGGCGACCCACTCGCCAGGGCAGGTCAGATAGGCATCACACTCACGGCGCCCCGCCAAGCGGCAAACTGTGCCATGACAATGACCAACACGTCCCAGCAGGATTCCCCTTTCGAAAAGCCCGTGCGCGTCCGGGCGGGCTTTTCCCTGACGTTCGAGGTTCCCTATCCCACGCCCATGCTCTTTGTGGTGCAGCCCCAGGAGCGCCTTTTCCCCACCGGCACCCGCCAGCGGCTCATTGCCCAGAAGCCCCTGGGGGCCGCCGAGGGCATCCACACCTACACCGACACCCACGGCAACCTGGTCTGGCGTACGGTGGCGCAGCCGGGCGAATTCGTCATCGGGCACGACCTGATCGCCGAGGTCGAGCGCCGACCCGACCCGCAGTTGCCCCACCTGCGCAAGATGAAGGTCGAGGAACTGCCCGACGACACCTTGCAGTACCTGCTGCCGAGCCGCTATGTGGACAGCGACCTCGTGAGCAGCGAGGCCTGGGAGCGCTTCGGCAACATTCAGGGCGGCTGGGCGCAGGTGCAGGCGGTGTGCGACCACCTGTTCGACACCTGCGTGTACGGCTACGGCTCCAATTCGACCACCACCGCGTCGCAGGCCCTCGCCAGCGGGCGGGCGGTGTGCCGCGACTTCGCGCACATGGGCGTGGCGTTTTGCCGGGCGCTCAACATTCCGGCCCGCTACGTCTGCGGCTATATGCCCGACATCGACTATCCGCCCGACCCCGTGCCGATGGACTTTCACGCCTGGTTCGAGGCGTTCATCGACGGCGAGTGGCGCACCTTCGACGCCCGCCACAACAAGCCGCGCACGGGCCGCGTGCTGATTGCCCAGGGCCGGGACGCCTCCGACGTGGCCTTCACCACGTCCTTCGGCGGCGCCAAACTGGTGAACATGAAGGTCTGGGCCGACGAAACCGACTTCGACAACACGCTCGACATCGCGCCCAACCCGCGCATCTTCTGAGCGCAAATACAACGCGAACGGGCCGGAGAATCAGAGTCTCCGGCCCGTTCGCCCTGTCATGAATTCAGGTCGCCCGGCGCAGCGGCGGCGCGCCCAGCAGCACCACGCCCAGCAGCACCACCGCCACCCCCAGCAGCGAGGCCAGGCCCACATGCTCGCCCGCCAAAGCGCCCCAGAACAGGCCCCAGATGGGCAGGATGTAGGTCACGGCCGAGGTCTGGGTGGGCGACACGCGGGCGAGCAGCGCGTAAAAGAGCAGGTAGGCCAGGCCGCTGCCGAAAACGCCCAGCGCGGCCACCGCGCCCCAGGCCCGCAGCGACACGTCGGCGGGGTGGGGACCGAAGGCGGCGAAGGGCAGCAGCAGCAAGCTGGAGAGCAGCAGCTGGCTGCCCGCCACGCTCAGGGGGGTCAGGCCCGCCGCCTTTTTCTTGCTCAGCACGCCGCCGACGCCGTAGCTCAGGGCGGCGGCCAGAATCATCAGCACGCCCGAGAGCGACGCCTGCCCGCCGCTCAGCCCGCCGGAAACGGTCAGCGCCACGCCCGCCAGCCCGACCAGCACACCCAGCCCCATCTGCGCCGAAGGGCGGGAGTCGCCCAGGCCCAGCGCAATCAGCAGGGTAAACAGCGGCGTGGCGGCGTTGAGGATGCTGGCGGTGCTGCTGCTCACGGTCTGCTCGCCCAGCGCGAACATCAGCCAGGGAAAGGCGTTGCTGAGCAGGGCCAGAAGTGCGAGCACCGGCCAGAACCGGCGCGGCGGAAAGGCCGTGCGGGTCACGGTCATCGCCAGCAGCAGCACCAGTGCCCCGAACACCGAGCGCAGCAGGGCCACCCACACGGGCGGAAAGTCGTGCCCCGCCCACTTGATGAGCAGGAAGGACATGCCCCAGAACGCCGAGAGCAGGAACAGGTCACGGACGTCGCGGCGGGTCATGAAGGGGAGTGTAGGGCAGGGCGGGGTTTCCAGCCTGTCCAGACGGCGGCGCGGGTGATTCGAGAGGTCATCGGAAAACTGGGGCAGGGCCAGGGCTCACCGCAGCAGACCCGCTCCTTTCTGCGCCGCCGTCTGCCCGCCGAGGTCGTCCACCTCGTCCTTGCGGGTGGCCCAGGCCGGGAAGGGGTAGTTGACGAGCACCGGATTGGGCACGTCGGGCTGGCTGACCAGCATGGTGCCGGGCTGCAAGATTCCGGCGCGGCCCCGGAAGCTCTGCGGCAGGAAACGGTACTCGGGCCGCTCGGCTTCGGCGAGGTCGAGGCGGCCCACCACCCGGATGGCCGCGTTGGACACGATGCGCCGCTCCACCTCGCTGGCGGTCTGCTGCGCCCCGATGAGGATGATGCCCAAGGAGCGGCCACGCTCGGCGATGTCGAGCAGCACGTCCTTGATGGGGCTGTCGCCCTCACGCGGGGCGTACTTGTTCAGCTCGTCGAGGACCACGAACACGGTGTCTTGCCGCCCCACCCGCTCCTTGTACTCGAAGACCTCGCGCAGCAGCACGCCCACCACGAACATCTGCGCGTGGGCGGAGAGGGCGTGGATGTCCACCACCGTGAGCTGAATGCCGCGCCTCAGCGGGTCGGGGCGGTACGCCCCAGCCTGCTCGGGGGTCAGGTCGCCGCGAATCAGGGGTGAGAGGTACTTCTGCACGCCGCGCAGCCGCCGGGTAAAGGCCCGCAGCGTGCCGGGCGACTGCTTGAGCACCCACTTGGGGTCGCCCTCGCCCTCGCGCTCTTCGAGCAGCTTGTATTCGAGGTAACCGATGAGCTGCTCGAAGGTCTGGATGTTGACCCCGCCGAGTTCGGAGAAGTCGAGGTTCTCGGGCGGCGTCTCGCTTTCCTCGAAGTGCCAGTCGTGGACCACCAGCCCGGTGCCCCGGCCCGTCTGCGCCCCCGCGAGCCGGAACAGCTTTTCCTCGATGTTGCCGATGACGAAGCCCAGGTTGAGGCTGGCCGAGGCGTCGGAAAACACGTAGGGCAGCATTCGCCGGGCGCAGAACTCGCGAATGGTGAAGATAAAGGGCGTGACCCCCTCGCTGCGCTGGTCGGTCTGCGGCACGATGGCAGCCCCGGACGCCCCGGCACGCGGCGGCGCGAGCAGTTGCACGTCGCGAAATGGCTCAGCGGGCAGGCCCAGCAGGGCGTAGCGGTCGGT
The DNA here is from genome assembly GCF_011067105.1 of Deinococcus wulumuqiensis R12. Taxonomy (NCBI): domain Bacteria; kingdom Thermotogati; phylum Deinococcota; class Deinococci; order Deinococcales; family Deinococcaceae; genus Deinococcus; species Deinococcus wulumuqiensis. The sequence goes on from NZ_CP049357.1 coordinate 1,613,032, forward strand.
GCTCAGGCCCTTGGCCTGCATGACCTTGCCTTCCTTTTCGTTCATGCGGGCGTTGGGTTTGTCGAGAAACAGCAGGTCCTCGCCCTTGACGTTGAAAATCAGGGCGCGTCCCCCCGCCGTGCCACTTTGCTGCCCGCCGCTTTTCTGGGCGGTGCGGTCCATTACCCCGCTGCGGAAGATGGAATGCAGCAGAAACAGCGCGTAACTCGTCTTGGTCGCCACACCGGAAATCCCGGAAATGTTGATGTGCCCGCCCGACTCGCCGTTGATGAAGCGGAAGTTGAGCGGCAGCGGCTGCCCGTCGGCCAGCAGGCCCCCCGGAAAGGCAGCTTCTTCCATCTTGTCGGCGCTCAGGGCCATGTCGAGTTCTTTACCCGTCGCGTGCTGCACCACGTCGCCCGGCTGCGGGGGAATGAAGTTCTCGGGGTCCACCCGCGTGACCAGCACCCGGGCGGCGTAACTGACCGTCGCCGGGAGCAGGCCCGCCACCACGTCCTCCACGTCCGACTCGAAGGTGACGCCCTCGTGCCGCTTGCGGACGCTGTCCACCAGTCCGTAAAAGCGCACTGGCGTGCTGTCAGGCTTGCGAGTCTCGACCACCACGAGGTCATCCAGGCCCACGCTCGCGCCGTGCTTCACCGCAAACCAGAAGACGGTGGGGGTCACGTCCTCGGTGCCCAGCACCATCCCGATGGGTGCTTCCGCGCCGCTCACGCCACCACTCCCTGCGCCACCAGGTGCGTGCGGATGCGCCGGGTCACGAGGTCAAGGTTACCCATGCTGCGGTTCATCGCCTGTTCGAGCGCCGCCGTGGGAATCAGGTTCTGCGGGGCGCGGGGGTCTTTGTGAAGCTTGCTGCCGAGTTTGCCCAGCAGCGCCCCCGACAGGTCGGCAATCTGCTGCACGGCGGCAGGCACGAACGAACTGTCCTCGGGCGCGTGCATTTCCAGCCGCATGATTCCGGCGAGCGGGTGCTGGTAAAACGGCGCCTCGCACAGCCGCACGTACCACGTAAAGCGCTGCTCGCGGCCCTCGGCTTCGCTGACGGCGCCGCCCCGGTCCCCCACCCGGAAGCGCAGGATGGGCGTGCGCTCGCCGCATTTCAGCTCACTCAGCAGCCCGATGCGGTCGGCCCCCAGGTAATCGGTGTGCAGGGTCTTGACATAGCCCACCACCGCGCTGCCGCCCCCGCCGAGGCGCACCGGGCCGTCCTGCAACACCAGCGACTCGGGGAGGGCGTCGGCGTCGCCTTCTTCCAGCGGAGTGGGCGAGGCGAGCTGGCGGCTGAGGCTCTGCTCCGCCTGCAACATCAGTTTCTGCACGGCGGCGCGGGGGCCTTCGACCTGACGCCCGGAAAAGGCGTGCGGCTCGTATTCCAGCACCCCGGTGTGCGGGTTGCGTGGGCTGAGCCGGGCCGGTTCGAGCGGCGCGTCCGAGCTGTAGGCCAGCACCCGCCGCGCCCGCACCTCCAGCAGCTCGGCCTGCCGCGACCCGTGCGGGCACAGGCTGACCGCGCCGACCACATACGCCCCGAACGCCGCGAGGTGCAGTTCGCCCGCGTCGTCGTCCATCAGCAGCCGCGCTTCCATGCGGGGTTTGCCGTCCACCACCAGCACTTCGCGCACCGCCTCCGGAATGCCCCGGGTGGGAATGGCCTCCCAGCGGTCGGTTTCCACGTCGAACACCAGTCCGGCAAAGGGTTTCAGCGTCAGTTGCCCCTCGAAAGTATCTATAGGCCAGGGGTCCAGACGAATACGCATAGGCAGGATTGTACGGCAGCCGGGATGTCATACGGATTCCGATTGAATCTGGTAGTTTCAGATTCAATCCGAGCGGATGCGAGTAGGAAAAAATACGGATTCCGCGATATGGATGCACAGGCGGCGCTTTCCCGACTGTGCAGGAATTAAGCGGAATCCGTATCAGGGGCAGAACAGGGCGCGGAGGGCACAGAGGGGAGGGTGGAGGGTGAAGGGCAAAAAGAAAGGGGGCCAGAGCGTTCGCCCCAGCGCCTCAAAAAGCCCTGCACTCTCCACTCTCTCCCCTCTGCCCTGCCCTCTGCGTCTTACCCGTGATACCCGCTCAGGCGCCGCAGCTCGGTTTCGTCGGTCAGGGTCAGGCAGCGGTAGGCGGGAAGCAGCAGGCCGTCGTCGCGCATTTCGCCGATCAGCTTGCTCACGCTCTCGCGGGTGGCGCCGGTGCCCTCGGCAATCAGTTCGTGGGTGGCCCGCACGAAGCGCTGACCGCTGGCGTGGGTGCCGCCCAGACTGGAGTCGGCCAGACTCAGCAGGTAGCGGGCGATTCGCTCGCGCAGGTCGCCGTCCTGCACATGAATGCTGCCCTGCACCGCCCGCTGGAGCTGAAGGCTCAGGCTGCGGGTCACGTCCCACAGGTCGCGCACGGTGAGCTGCTCGACATGCAGCGGCGTGACCAGCGCGTCGGTCAGCGCGACGAGCTGGTGCGTGCGCAGCTGCCCGTGCAGCACTTCCTCACCGAAAATGTCGCCGGGCTGAATGTGGCGCACAGTCAGGTTGCGGCCCTGCGGGGTCAGGCGCACCGCCCGCAGCAGGCCCGTTTCCAGGCGGTAGAGGGTGGGCGAGGGGTCACCGGCGTAGTACAGCGTCTCGCCCCGGCGAACCGGGCGGCGGCTTTCGGGGGGGAGCGGTACGGAAGCAGAAGCCGAAGGAAGCGGCGTCGGGGACATGGGAGCCTCCAGAAACGAGAAACGGGCTGGAAAATGTAGCCTGGGAAATGTAGCGTGGAGCGCAAATTGCTTTACTTTTTACATTGTCCTCGCCGCGCATGGGCCGGGCGTGAGGTGGCGCCTTCATTCACCATGAAGACACGTCGGCGGCCCCTTTGCGGCAGCTCCGCAGAAGAAGGCAGGCCCAGCGGGATCAGCCGAGCACTTCCAGCCCGTCGAGCACCACGCTGGCGTGCGCCTCGATGGTCAGGGCGTGGTCGTGGTTGTAGCCCCCGGCCATCATGGTCACGATGGGGATTCCCGCCGCCTGTGCCCAGCGAAACACAGCCCGGTTGCGCTCGCGCACGCCGTCCACGCTCAGGGCGAAGCGGCCGAAGCGGTCCCCCGCCAGCACGTCGGCTCCCGCGAGGTAGAGCAGCAGGTCGGGGCGGTAGGCGTCCAGCGCGGGCAGGGCTTCCCGGCGGAGCACGTCCAGGTAGTCGGCGTCCGTCACCCCGTCGCCCAGCCCGAGGTCGAGCGAACTGCGTTCCTTGCGAAAAGGATAGTTGCGCTCGCCGTGAATGCTGAGGGTAAAGGCCGTGCCCGCCGCCATTTCCGGCGCGAGGATGCTGGCGGTGCCGTTGCCCTGATGCACGTCGAGGTCGAGGGTCGCCACCCGCCGCGCCGTCCCCCGGTCCAGCGCGATGCGGGTCAGAATCGCCGCGTCGTTGACCAGACAAAAGCCCTCGGCGCGGTCATGAAAGGCGTGGTGGGTGCCGCCCGCGAGGTTGGCCCCCCAGCCCACGCTCTGCGCGTCGTGCAGCGCGGCCAGGCTGCCCCCCGCCGCCCGCAGCGCCCGCGTGACCACTTCCGGCGACCAGGGCAGGCCGAACTCGCGCTGCTCGCGACGGTCCACCTCGCCCCGCCGCCAGCGCCGCAGCCACAGCGGGTCGTGCGCCCGCCCCGCGTCGGCCCAGCGCAGTTGCGGGGTGCTCAGAATGGGCAGCAGCCCGGTCAGCCGCTCGCGCACGCCCGCGTACTTGTAGTAGGGAAAGCGGTGACCCTCGGGCAGCGGAAACCCGAAGTCGGCGGGCGAGTAGGCGCGAAAGGGGTGCGGCATGGGGGCCAGGGTAGAGAGTGGCGCGGGCCGAGTCTGTGAGGACCGGGAAGGAGAACCGGAAAGGTCGCGGCGCGCCTTACACGGATTCCGCTTCATTCCTGCACAGTCGGGAAAGCGCCGCCTGTGCATCCATATCGCGGAATCCGTATTTTTTCCTACTTGCATCCGCTCTGCTGCGCAGCTTTGCAAGTCGGATTGAATCTGAAACGACCAGATTCAATCGGAATCACCTCGGGTGCGGCGGCAAATGAGTGTTCAACCGAGGCGCAAACCATGTTGTGGGGGACCTTTTGCTCGGCGCTGTGGAAAGCGATCGGAAGTGAAATCCATCCGGCGAGGGGGGAAATCCACGCGATGACGAGGGCAGGACTGGAAGGCGGAGACCGCTCCCGCGCTCTGCACGGCATTTTTACCTTCCCACTACCGCGAATCTCGCCGCACCCGAGGTGAATCCGTATTATCCTGCCCCGCAGCCCCTGAAGCAGCCAGAAACCCACGGCGTCGAGCAGGCCGACCATCAGCAGCGTGCCGAGGCCAGCCAGAACCTCCTGACGCCCGAACTGCATCGCCGCGCTGAAGATGCCGCCGAGGTTGAGGCTCAGCAGCAGGAGAATCAGCAGCCCGAGAAGCATCTCAGCGCCCCTCTTCCGGCGGCTTCTCTCCGGCTCGCCCCGGACCCACGTCGGCCAGCCAGCCGCAGCCGAAGGTGGCGACAGGACCAGGGGCCAGGGGCATGGGCGAGAACATGCCTCGCAGCCTACCCGCCCGGCCCGTTACTCTGAAAGCCATGTCGCTCGATTACCTGAGGATGTACCAGGCCAAGATGGCCCACCAAGCCGCCCGCAACGTGACCCAGGACCCCGCGTGGGAAGAAGGGCGCGACTTTCCCGAAGTGTCGTTTCCGCCGGTCATCGTGATTTCGGGCGGCAGCATGTTCTCGGGCCGGATCGCCGGACCCGACGGCTACAACGCCCGGATGCGCGCTCTGCTCCGCGCGGCGCCGGACAGCGACCCCGAGATTCTGGAGGGCCTGCTCGCCATGTACCCCGCCCAGACCGTCTTCAGCCCCGAGCAGCTCGCCGCCGACGAACCGGTCCACTTCGAGCACCTCTACCTCATCGACGTGCGCTCGTACCAGGGTCACCGCGTCATCAACCTGCCCGCGCTGTCGCTGCGTTTCGACGCCATCGACGGGTGGAACATTGGGGAATTGCCGGAGTAATACCAGCATGGAGGAGGCAAGGTCCAGGGCAGCGCACCCTGGGCCTTTTGCTTGCTGCGGCTGCCGACCCTCCGGCGGACCGGTGGCTGCGCTATCTTCGCCGCCGTGACCCTGCCGCCGGACCTGGACCTGCCCGCTCCCGACCACCGCGCTCCCTGGCGCCGCTGGCTGGGCAGCCTCATTTTCGGTCTGAACACCTCCGCCGCCCGCACCTACGACAAGGTCGTCATCGTCCTGATCGTGGCATCGGTCATCGCGGTGATGCTCGAAAGTGTGTCCGGCCTGTCGCGCCCGACGCGGGAGGGCCTGCGCTGGGCCGAGTGGGTCTTTACCGTGGTGTTCACGCTCGATTACCTGGGACGGCTGCTGGGGGCGCGGCGGCCCCTGCGCTACGCGCTGAGTTTCTACGGGCTGGTGGACCTCATCACCATTTTGCCGTCGTACCTCAGCCTGCTGTTTCCCGGCACGCAGTACCTGCTGGTGGTGCGTGCACTGCGGCTGCTGCGGATTTTCCGGGTGTTCAAGCTCGCCCGCTACTCGGACCAGGCCAGCCTGATCGGGGAGGCGCTGCGGGCCAGCCGGGAAAAGATCATCGTCTTTTTCATCTCGGTGCTGTCCATGGTCATCGTGTTCGGCACGCTGCTGTACATGGTGGAGGGGCCGGAACACGGCTTTACCTCCATTCCCACCAGCATCTACTGGGCCGTCGTGACCGTCACCACCGTCGGCTACGGCGACATTTCGCCCAAGACGGGCCTGGGCAAGTTCATCGCCACCCTCGCCATGCTCACCGGTTACGCCATCATCGCCGTGCCCACCGGCATCGTGACCGTGGGCTTGCAGGAAGCCCGGGAAGCCCGCCGGGGCCGGACCTGCCCGCAGTGCGGCCTGGGCCAGCACGACCCCGACGCCCACTTCTGCAAACGCTGCGGGGAGAACCTGCCGGGGTAATACGGATTCCGATTGAATCTGGTCGTTTCAGATTCAATCCGACTTGCAAAGCTGCGCAGCAGAGCGGATGCGAGTAGGAAAAAATACGGATTCTGCGATATGGATGCACAGGCGGCGCCTTCCCAACTGTATAGGCCCGACTGTGCAGGAATGAAGCGGAATCCGTATAAGGACACAAAAAAAGCCCCCCGAACGGGAGGCTCCTGGCATGGTCAAGCTCTGGGGAAACTTCAGTGGTGCGCGAACTGCTCGGCTTCGGTGCTGCCGGCGAGCGCGGTGGTGCTGCTCTGGCCGCCGCCCGCCGCCTGCGAGACGAGGTCGAAGTAGCCGGTGCCGACTTCGCGCTGGTGGCGCACGGCGGTAAAGCCGCGTTCCTGGGCCGCGAATTCGCGCTCTTGGAGTTCCACGAAGGCGCTCATCTGCTTGCGGGCGTAGCCGTAGGCGAGGTCGAACATGCTCATGTTCAGCGCGTGGAATCCGGCGAGCGTGATGAACTGGAACTTGTAGCCCATCTTGCCCAGTTCGACCTGGAACTTGGCAATCGTTTCGTCGTCGAGGTTCTTTTTCCAGTTGAAGGAGGGCGAGCAGTTGTAGGCCAGCAGCTTGCCGGGGAACTGGGCGTGAACGGCGTCGGCGAACTTCTTGGCGTCTTCCAGGTTGGGCACGCTGGTTTCGCACCAGATCACGTCGGCGTAGGGGGCGTAGGCCAGGGCGCGGGAAATCGCCTGGTCGATGCCGGGCTTGACGTAGAAGAAGCCCTCGGGGGTGCGCTCGCCGGTCGTGAAGGGCTTGTCGTTGTCGTCCACGTCGCTGGTGAGCAGGTTGGCGGCGTCGGCGTCGGTGCGGGCGATCAGGACGGTGGGCACGCCGCTCACGTCGGCAGCGAGGCGGGCCGCGTTCAGGGTGCGGATGAACTGCGAGGTGGGCACGAGCACCTTGCCGCCGAGGTGACCACACTTCTTCTCGCTGGCGAGCTGGTCTTCGAAGTGAACGCCCGCTGCGCCCGCTTCGATCATGGCCTTCATCAGCTCAAAGGCGTTGAGGGGACCACCGAAACCCGCTTCGGCGTCGGCGACGATGGGCACGAAGTAGTCGATGTCGTTCTTGCCCTCGCTGGTCTGAATCTGGTCGGCGCGCCTGAGGGTGTTGTTGATGCGCTTGACGACATCGGGCACGCTGGAGGCGGGGTAGAGGCTCTGGTCGGGGTACATCTGGCCCGCGTTGTTGGCGTCACCGGCGACCTGCCAGCCCGACAGGTAAATCGCCTTGAGGCCCGCCTTGACCTGCTGCATGGCCTGGTTGCCGGTCAGGGCGCCCAGCGCGTTGACGAAGGGCATCTCCTTCATCTGCTGCCACAGCTTGTTCGCACCGTGCTTGGCGAGGGTGTGCTCGATGGGCAGGCTGCCGCGCAGCTTGACGACGTCCTCGGCGGTGTAGTTGCGCTTGATGCCCTGCCAGCGTTCCTCGGTCTGCCAGGTCTTTTCCAGGATTTCGGCGGGGGTTTTGGGGGTGGTGGTCATGCTGCGGCTCCTTTCGAAGGGTGTGGGGCAGTGGCCTCGCCCACCGTGGGGAGGTCCGTTTCGCTGCGCGCTGTGGCGCCGCGTCCCTTCGTTTCAGTGAGGACAGTTTGCCCGCCCTGACCCCGGCCCGTGCGTGGTGTACGCCTGACGGACAGAAGTACACCACTTCGAGAAGTACACCACCCCCATAGAACATGGGCGGAGCCAGCAGCGGCCCGGCCCACGCTTTGGCCGGGCACTCCTGGCCTTCTCCGGGAAGGAATTTTTCCTCAGGGAGGTCGGAAAACGGTCTCCTGCGTTCTTAGTCCGCCCCGCTCAGCCACGCCCGCAGTTCGTGCTCGAAGGCCTCGTGCGCCTCGTGGTGATAGAGAATGCCGTGAAATCCGAACGCACGGGCGGCGTCGATGTTCTCCTGCACGTCGTCCACGAAGGCGACCTGCGCGGCGGGCACCTTCATCTCGCGCTCCAGCGCGGCGAAGGCTTCGGGCACGGGCTTCTTGTGGCCGATTTCGTTGGAGAACACCAGCGCGTCGAAGCGGGCAAAACGCGGGTCACGTCCCAGGTGGTCGCTGACGACCGGATAATTGTTGCTCAGCAGGCCCACCCGCACGCTGCGCGGCAGAGCGGCGAGGGTGGTGTACATCGGCTCATGGTCATGGATGCTGCCCAGGTACAGCGCCTCGAACTCGGGGTAAGGCAGTTGCACGCCGGTCTCGTGCCCCACGACCTCCCAGAACTGCGGCAGGCTCCACGCGCCGACCTCCAGTTGCCGGACGTGGCGGAAGTAGCTTTCACGGACCTTTTCCACGGCCACGCCGCTGCGCTCGGCCACGTTCTGGGTGCTGCGTCCGTCGAAGGTGCCGACCGTAAAGACGCCGCCCCAGTCGAACGCGACGTGCCGCGTGCCCAGGGCAGGCGCCGCCGTTTCCTCAGACGTGGAAGGGACCGGGGACGGAAAATTTTCGGAAACACTCATGGGGCCATTGTGCCCCCCACCCCCCCAATGCCCCCAGCGGCTGTGCAGACTGTACAGAGTGCCCCGACCTATACTCGGGGGCGATGACCGCCGAGAACTCCGCAACTCCCGATTACCAGCGGGACATTCGGGCCGTGGCCGACGCCCTCCTGGCCCACACCGGGCCGATTGTGGTCCTGTCGCACGAAAACCCCGACGGAGACGCCCTCGGCAGTGTGCTGGGGCTGACCCGGGCACTGCGGACCCTGGGCAAGACGGTGCTGGCGCCGATGACGGTGCCGCGTTACCTTCAGTTTCTGCCGCAACCCGGCGAACTCAGCGAGCCGCTGACCGAGTGGCCCGCTCACGCGCTGGTCGCCGTCCTCGACGTGGACAACAACGACCCGGCGCGGGTGGCGGGCGCCGACCTGAGCACCTTCAGCGGCCCGGTGGTCAATGTGGACCACCACGGCACCAACCTGCGCCGCGCCGACGCCGGAGTGGTGGACCCCAGCAAACCCGCCGCCGCCATGATGGTCGCGGACGTGGTGGACGCGCTCGGCACGCCCTGGAACCCGGACATCGCCACCGCGCTGATGCTGGGGCTGAACACCGACACCGGCAACTTCGCCTTCGATTCGGTCAGTGCCGAGACCTTCGCATGCGCGGCGCGGCTGCGCGAACGGGGGGCGCGGCTCGGCTGGCTCAACGACCAGATGCGGCAAAACCCGCGTTCGTACTACCTGCTGCTGCGCGAGGTGCTGGGCACGCTGGAATTCCTGCATGATGGCCGCGTCGTGCAGACCCGGGTGGACGAGGAAATGCTGGCCCGCGCCGGCGCCACCTGGGAACAGGTCGACAACTACGTCAACATGCTGCGCAACGCCGAGGGCGCCCAGCTCGCCGTGATGGCGAAAGACTACGGCGACCGCGTCAAGTTCTCGCTGCGCTCACGCGGCCCGGTCAGCGCCCAGAACGTGGCGGTGGCGCTGGGGGGTGGCGGTCACGTGCCCGCCGCTGGCGCGACCTTCGTCGGCTCCTATCCGGCGGCCCGCGCCGCGCTGGACGCCGCCATCGAAGCCGAACTGGCGCAGGTGGACGCCGTAGAACCCACGGCCTGAACCCGAAGCGCACACTTTAAAAGGGGGGAGACGGGCCAGAGCAGCGCGTCTCCCCTTCTCTCCGAGCTGTGTCTGCCAGGGCGTTCAAACAGCGACCTATGCAAGAACCACAAAAAAGCCGCCCCACCGGATGGGCAGGGCGACTTGAGAAAAACGTTCGGGCCTTGTACGTACTGCGTCCAATTCCCCAAAATCCAGAAAGGCACTGGATTTTATACGGATTCCGATTGAATCTGGTAGTTTCAGATTCAATCCGAGCGGATGCGAGTAGGAAAAAATACGGATTCTGCGATATGGATGCACAGGCGGCGCTTTCCCGACTGTGCAGGAATTAAGCGGAATCCGTATTAGTCCATCTCCCGCAGCACGTATTTTTTGCTTCTCGCTGTGCTCGGGTTTTATCGCTAAAACGTAGCGATAAAACCGCAACAGGTATTACTTCTTGCTGCCGCGGCGGTAGCTGTCGCCGAAGCGCTTGTTGAACTTGTCCACGCGGCCTTCGGTGTCGAGGAAGCGCTCTTCGCCGGTCCAGAAGGGGTGCACGCCGCTCCACACGTCCACGTGAATCTCGGGACGGGTGCTCATGGTTTCCATCACGACTTGGCCCTGGTAGATGATCTTGCAGGGCACGGCCTTGGGGTGCAGGTCTTTTTGCATGTTCTTACTCCTTTTGCCACGTCACTGTGCGTAGCGGGACAACCGCAACAGCATAGCACACCTTCCCCGCCCACCGCTTACTGACCCAGCACGGTTTTCAGGGCGTCGCGCGGATGGATTGTTCGCCCGCCACCTCGCCGCGTAGTCGGCCTTGAGGCTCAAAGCTCGGCGGGACAGTTCATCCGCCGGGGGTCAAGGCCAGTCACGAGCCTGCAAAGGGGGGCTGCCCGGCAGAGGGCCAGACATGGCTCGCCTGCCAGCTTTCCCCCCGCCGGAGAAACGGCACCCGCCCGCCGACCACGCGGTGCCCGCCCTTGACCGCCGCCCGCACGATGACGCGGGGGTCGAGCTGCGGGTAGAGCTGCCGGGCAAAGGCCACTTCCTCGCGCACGTCGAGGCTTTCACCGCTCGCCACCGAGTCGGTGCCCAGCGCGACTTCGACCCCGGCGGCGGCGAAGGCCGGCCAGTCGAAGGTGCCGCATTCGAGGTGCCGGTTGCTGCGCGGACACGTCACCACCGCGCACCCCGCGCGCGCGACCCGGGCGATATCGTCCTGGGTCACGTTGACCATGTGAATCAGGGTGGGCCGCGCCGCCAGCACGCCCAGTTCGTCAAGGTAACGCACCGGGGTCAGCTCCGCGTGCGGCTCGCGCCCGATGACCTGGGCAAAGGCAGGCGGGTAGAGCGCGGGCATCCGGTTCTCCCACAGCGGCCCCGCGCCGGTGCGGAACAGTTCGGGTTCGCTGGGATGTTCGGCCACATGGATTTGCAGAGGCAGCCCCTCACCGAGCGCGTACTCGCTGAGCAGGCGCATCAGCCGGTGACTGACGGTAAACGGCGTGTGCGGCGACACCCCCAGCCGCAGGCCCGGACGCTCCAGCCGCCGCCAGCGCTCCAGGTGACGCCGTGCCCCGGCAAACACCTCGTCGGCCTGCTCGGGAAAAGGACCGAGCACCTCGAAATAGAGGGTGCCCTGAAGGTCCTCACGGGCCAGCAGCGCGTCCATCACGTCGGGCGACCACACGATGTCGCCTGCGCCGCCTGCACCGAGGCGAGTCAGGGTGTCGGCCCCCGCCTGGGCCGCCGCCGCGCCGCGCAGGTGCCGCCCCCGGATGACGACCTCGGGAATCCACTGGAAATACGGCAGCGCCCGGAACTCGTAGGCGCTCATGTCGAGGTGGGTATGGGCGTTGACGGGCGGCGGCGCGATGACCTCTCCGGCCCGTTCCTCACGGGCGTGGGGGTACTGGCGGCGCAGCTCGTCGGGGTGCCCGGTGGCCGCCACCGTCTCCCCCACCACGACCACGCCTCCCGGCGACTGTCCCCCGCCCAGACCGGTGTACAGCACGTCACAGGTGAGCAGGCGGGGGGTCAGGGCGTCGGCTTCAGGCAAGGTCATGGGGCCGATGCTAGCGCCCGGCCCCTTCCCCTGTTTTCCTGACCCCTGCTTTCCTGAGTTACGAGAGGCGGCGGTTACGACAGGCGGCGAACGCGCTCGGCCAGCTCGTGCGCCAGGAGGTCCGGCCCCTGCGCGAGTTGCGCGTCGGGCACGAACCAGCGGCCCTTCGTCTCGAACTCGCTGGTGAACAGGCTCGCCATGCCGGTGGCGCGGCGGTCCACCTCCAGAATCACGTCCAGGCCGCCGTGCGCGGGCAGCATCAGCAGTTCGAGTTCGGTCAGGCGGTACTGGCCGGAGGGCGGGCGAAAGCTGAGTTCCTGCACCAGATGGCCCCGGTGGAACTCGACCTCACTGCCGCTGAGGACAAAGCCCAGGCGCTGCGCCGCCTCGATGACCGTGCCTCTGGCCGCGTCGGGGAGAACCTGCACCGGGTCGGTGTCGCCGGGGTCCACGCCACCCGCGATATCGGCGTCGGTGACCAGCCACACGTCGGTGCCGCGCACGGTCAGCGGCGTGCCCTGCGGCACCGGCAGGCGGAAGGGAAACTCGCGCACCTCGCCGGGGCGAATGTCGAACCCACTGACCACCGGCAGCGAAAACAGGGTGTGCACCACGTACTCGTCGTCCCCCCGGAAACGGGTGGTCAGACCGAGGTTGAGGCGCTCGATACGCTGCTCCACGCTGCCGCCGGTCACGACGACCACGCCCTGAAGCTCGTCGCCCACCCGCACCGCATTCCGGTGCAGCCGAGCGTCCACGCGGGCCGCACCGACACCGACCGCCGCCATCATCTTCTTGAAAAAGCCCATGTCTGCAGTACGGACGATGGATAGAAAAGGTTCCTCACTGCAAACCCCCCCTTCACCGGCCCCCCCTTGACCGGCCCCCCCTTCACCGGGAAGGGGGACACGCGGCCAGCGCCGTTTTCCAGGACATGCCCGGAGGCGCTACTTCTTCCCGGCTTTCGCTTTTCCTTCCGCAGGCTTTCTGGCGGCAGGACCGCGCGGCGCCCCGCCCGCGACGCCTTCACCCGTGCTGGCACCCGCGCTGGCGGCCTGCTCCTGCCCGGCGGAGGCGGCAAGCATGGCGGCCCCGACGATGCCCGCTTCGTTTTGCAGGGCGGCGGGCACGGCGCGGCTGCGGGTGAGCTGAAGGTGCGGCAGCCATTTGTCGGCTTTGCGGCTGACCCCGCCGCCGATGATGAACAGGTCGGGCGAGAACAGCAGTTCGAGGTGCTGGAGGTACTTGCTGACCCGGCCCGCCCACTGTTTCCAGTTCAGGTCGTCGCGCTCGCGGGCGCGGTCCGACGCCCAGGACTCGGCGTGCTTGGACCGCAGCCACAGATGCCCGAGTTCGGCGTTGGGAATCAGTTCGCCGTCGCGAATCAGGGCGCTGCCGATGCCGGTGCCGAAGGTCAGGACCAGCACCGTGCCGCGCACGTCCCGGCCCGCCCCGAACCTCGCCTCGGCCAGTCCGGCAGCGTCGGCGTCGTTGAGGAGATGCACCTCCCGGCCCGTGGCCTGGGTCAACAGGTCGTCGGCGTCAAGGCCGATCCAGCCCGCGTCCACGTTGGCGGCGCTGAGGGTGCGGCCCCCCTGCACGATGCCGGGAAAGGTCACGCCGACCGGCCCTTCCAGCCCGAAATGCTCGACGAGTTGCCGGACCACTCCCTTCACGTCCTCGGGTTTGGCCCCCGCCGGAGTGGGGATGCGGCAGCGCTCGGCTGTCAACTCGCCCGTGTCGGTGTTCACGGGCGCCCCCTTGATGCCGCTGCCGCCGATGTCGATGCCCAGAATGACTGTCATAACCCTGTCAGCATAGGGGCCGCGACCGGGGAATGTGTCAGGAGAGAGCAGGGAGGTCGAAAGGTCGAGGGGCTGACGCCTGGGCAGGGCCGGTACACTTTCTCCATGACCCTGTTTCGGCTGGACGGCAAACGCGCCCTGGTGACGGGCGGCAGCAAAGGCATCGGTTTCGCGGCGGCGCGGCAACTGCGTGAACTGGGGGCCGAAGTGACGCTGGCGGCGCGGGGCGAGGAAGCGCTGCGGCAGGCCGCCGACTCTATCGGCGCGGCCTGGGTGGTGGCCGACGTGAGTACGCCCGAAGGGGTGCGGGTCGCCGTGGACGCCGCCGGGCAGCCAGACATCCTGGTCAGCAACGCCGGCGGGCCGCCCCCCTCGCTGCCGAGCGAAGTCAGCGAGGCCGCCTGGGAACAGGGCTTCCAGACCACCTTTCTGAGCACCACCCGGCTGGTCGGCGCCGTCCTGCCGGGCATGCGCGAGCGGCGCTGGGGCCGAATCATCGCCATTACCAGCCTGACGGTGGGGCGGCCCGCACTGAATCTGCCCGTGAGCAACGCGCTGCGGGCCGCCGTGACCAACCACCTGCGCACGCTGGCGCTGGAAGTGGCCGCCGACGGCGTGACCTGCAACACCGTCGCCCCCGGCTACACCGCCACCGAGCGGCTGCAAAAGCTGCACGCCGACCCCGCCGAGGCCGACAAACTCAGGAGCAGGATTCCGGCGCGGCGCTTCGGTGAGCCGGGCGAGGTCGCCGCCGCGATTGCTTTTCTGGCGACGAACGAGGCCGGGTATATCAACGGCCAGGAACTGCTGGTGGACGGCGGCTGGAGCATCTGAAGCCTGCTTGCCCGTGACGCCTCCCCGTGACAACGTGCCCCTTCACCCTCTCGCCGTACCTAGGGGGGCCTACCATCGTTTTCATGAGCCGTTTTCCTGTTCGCCGCCTCGCCCTGCTGGGGGCCGGAGCCGCCGCCGTCACCCTGACCCTGAGCGCGTGCTCGGGCGAGCGGGTGCAAAACGCCGTCAACGCCACCAATTCCACGCGCGGCCTGAGGGTCGTTCTCGACCAGCGCTACGGCCCCGACGCGCGGAACAGACTCGACGTGTACGCCCCGAAAGACGCCCGCAACGCCCCCACCCTCCTCTTTATTCACGGCGGGTCGTGGCAGGGCGGCGACAAGTCGGGGCACGCCTTCGTCGGGGAGTCGCTGGCCCGCGCCGGGTACGTGGTCGGGGTGATGAACTACCGCCTCGCGCCGCAGCACCGCTACCCCAGCTATGTGCAGGACGGGGCCGCCGCGCTGAAATGGCTGCGCGACCATGCGCGGGAGTTCGGGGGCAGTCCTGAAAACCTGTTTGTCAGCGGGCACTCGGCGGGCGGCTTCAACGCCGCAGAACTGGTGGACAACGCCCGCTGGCTGGCCGAGGTGAACGTGCCGGTGTCGAGCATTCGCGGGGTCATCGGCATCGCCGGGCCGTACTCCTACGATTTCCGGCAGTATCAGAGCCGGGTGGCCTTTCCCGAGGGCGGCGACCCGGGGGACATCATGCCCGACCGCCACATTCGCCCCGACGCGCCGCCGCACCTGCTGCTGGTCGCGGAGAAGGACACCACCGTTCACCCGCAAAACGCCCTGAACATGGAAGCGGCGCTGAAAAAAGCCGGGATTCCGGTGCAGCGCGTGGTGTTGCCGCGCCTGAACCACGTCACCGTCATCGGCGCGGTGGCGCGCAACCTGACGTGGCTGGGCGGCACGCGGGCCGAACTCATCCGGTTCGTGGAGGCCCGGCGCCTGAAGTAATACGGATTCCGATTGAATCTGGTCGTTTCAGATTCAATCCGACTTGCAAAGCTGCGCAGCAGAGCGGATGCGAGTAGGAAAAAATACGGATTCTGCGATATGGATGCACAGGCGGCGCTTTCCCGACTGTGCAGGAATTAAGCAGAATCCGTATAACGGCCCACTGAGGCCGTGACCGGGCGCCGTCCTGGCATGAGGCAGAGTTCAGCCCACCACCGGCACGCCGCTCGGCACCAGTTGCCGCCAGCTCTGCACGCCGCCGATCTGCACCGAAACGAACTTTTCCAGCGCCCGCCACAGCTGAGGGCGCTCGGCCACCGGCACCGGCTGCTCGAAATTGGCCCGCACGGTGCGGCGCACGGCGTTTCGCAGAAAATCGAGGACGGCGGGCGGGTGGGGAGGCAAGGCCGCGCACTTGCCGCACAGGAGCTGCCCGCCGAGGGGGTCGGGGTGCTGCGGCTCCGGCGCTCCGCAACGGGCGCAGCGGGCGGTCTGGGGAATGACCCCGGCCAGCCCCAGCAGCTTGTAACTCATGACCAGCGCCACCCACTCGGGGTCGGGCTGATGGGCGACGCCACGCAGCGAGGCGGCAAAGAGGTCGAAGGCCTGCTCGGAAAATTCGCCTTCCTGAAACAGCGCGTCGGCGAACTCGGCCATCAGGTGCGCGAAGGCGTAGCGCTCCGGCTCGGCCAGCGTGGGCAACGCGCCTTCGAGCACGGCCTGTTTTACGCTGGCGAGGTCGTTGTGCGGCCCCTGGTAGACCTGCACGCCGACATGGTGAAAGAGGTTGAGGCTGCTGCTGAGCGGTCCCTTGACCCCGCCCCGCGCCACAGCTTTGAGCTTGCCCTGTGGGGTCAGGAGGGTCACGATGATGTCTCCGGCGGGCGTCACCCGGCGGCGAATGACGATGCCGCTGCGGTTGGCGGTGCGGGAGCGCATAAGGGGGAGTATAGCAAAGAAAAGGGTTTTTTCTGTCAGCAGCGAAATCTTGCCGCCTCTGAACGCCGCCACATTGCTCCCGTCCGCTTGCCTCTACACTCGAACGGATGAGCGACAAGGCCCACACTGCCGCCGAGCTGCTGCGCGAACTGTTTCCCGAGTCGTACCGCGAGATGTTCGGCGAGCGCCCACTCAGCGCCCCGCCCACGCTGGGGCTGTACCCGGTGGCCGACGGGCGGCTGGCGCTGGTGCACGGCGACCAGCTGGCCGAATTCACCCCGATTGCCCAGAAAGGCACCACGGCCCTGCACTGCGACCTGTGCCACCACACCCGCAGCCGCAGCGAGGCGCAGATTTACCGCGTGGTGGTCGGCGCCCGCCGCACCCGTTACGTCACCCTGTGTACGCCCACCGAGGGCTGCCAGCAGCGGGCCGGGCAGCGTGGGTTGGAAGCCCTGGCCGACCACATCTTCCCCATCGAAAACATCTACGCGGAGTGAGCTGGAGCAGGAAGGTACCTACGCCAACGGTAAATCCTTGGACCTGACATTCCCATGACATTCGCCGGGCCGCTCCCCTAGCCTGAGCGAGTGGAAGCCGTCTGGACCGAATTGAAACTGATGCAGGGCCTGCTGGCGGCTTTCGTCCTGAGCGGACTCATCGGCTGGGAACGCGAGCAGCGCAGCCGCAGCGCGGGCCTGCGCACCCACATTCTGGTGGGGGTCAGTGCGGCGCTGTTCATCGTGCTCAGCGAAACGCTGGTCACCACCTTCGCCCAGCAGGACGACCAGGTGCGCTTCGACATCATCGGGGTGCTCGGCGCGGTGGTCAGCGGCGTGAGCTTTCTGGGGGCGGGCGCCATCTTTTCCAGCAAGGCCGGCCATCAGGCCAAGGGCCTGACCACCGCCGCCGGACTGCTGGCGACCGCCGCCGTGGGCGTGGCGTGCGGCCTGCACCTGTACGTGCTGGCGACGGGCGCCACGCTGCTGTTTTTGCTGACGCTGGGACCGCTGGGACGCCTCTCGGAGCACGTTGGCGGCACTCAGGCTCCGAAAGACTGACGCCTGCCGTCACCTTCTGCGCGTGGGAATTGTATACAATATCCACAGATGACCGACTTCCAGCGGCCCAGTTTCGAGAGGCCCGGCCTCGTGCGCGAAGGTGTGTACCAGCACCTGCGCCGCGCCGTGCTGGACGGTGAATTTACCCCCGGTGAGCGGCTGGGCGAGGTGGAACTCGGGCAGCAGTTGGGGGTCAGCCGCACCCCTATCCGCGAGGCGCTCATGCGGCTGACTCAGGACGGGCTGCTGGTGGCCGAGGCCAACAAGGGCGTGCGGGTGCGAACACTGAGCGCCGAGGAGGCCCGCGACACCTACACCGTGCGCGAGGAACTCGACGGGCTGGCCGCTGCTCTGGCCGCCGCGCAGCACACCCCCGCCGACGCCCGCGCCCTGCGTGCCGCGCTGGGGGCACTCAATGCCGTGCAGGGCGAGGACTACCGCGAGCAGACCCGGCTCGACCTCGCGTTTCACCGCGCCATCACCCAGGCCGCGCACAACGCCGCCCTGACCGACCTCGCGCGTGACCTGGAACAGCGGGTGGCCCTCATCAAGCACCGGACGCGCACCTACAACGCCCGGCCCGAAACCGCCGAGCAGCACGGGGCGATTCTGGACGCCGTGCTGCGGCGTGACGCGGACGCGGCGCGGGCCGCCGCCCGGCAGCACGTTCGCACCTTCGGGGAGATGGTGCTGGGGGAACTGCTCGGCGCCCCGTCCCCGCGAGGCCCCGCCCCTCCGGGACTCGTTCCGGCTGCCCCGCCCTCTTCTTCCCCTCCTTCATCGCCTTCTGGCCCCTTTCTGGAGAGCACCCATGATTGACCAGCTTTACCGCAAAGCCGTCCTGACCGTCGCCGAACGCCCGCAGGTGGAAAAACTGGCCCGCGACAAGATGTGGCCTCTCGCCCAGCGGTTCGTGGCAGGTGAGGACATCCAGAGTGCCATCAGCGCCGTACTGGAACTGCAAAAGGACGGCATTCAGGGTAACCTCGACCTGCTGGGCGAGTTCATCGAGTCGCCCGCCGACTGCACCGCCTTTGCCGACAACGTGCTCAAGCTGATCGACGCCGCGCACGCCGCCGGAATCAAGCCTTACGTCAGCGTCAAGCTGAGCAGCGTGGGCCAGGGCAAAGACGACGGTGGCACCGATCTGGGCCTGAAAAACGCCCGGCGCATCATCGGCAAGGCGAAGGAATACGGCGGTTTCGTGTGCCTGGACATGGAAGACCACCCGCGCACCGACATCACGCTGGAGCAGTTCCGCGTGCTGGTGGGCGAATTCGGCGCAGAGCACGTGGGCACGGTGCTCCAGAGCTACCTGTACCGCAGCCTGAAAGACCGCGAGAGCCTGGACGACCTGAGGCCCAACATCCGCATGGTGAAGGGCGCATATCTGGAACCCGAAACGGTGGCCTACCCCGACAAGGCCGACGTCGACCAGAATTACCGCCGCCTGGTGTACGCGCACCTGAAGGCCGGGAATTACTGCAACGTCGCCACGCACGACGAAAAAATCATCGACGACGTAAAACGCTTCGTGCTGGCGCATGGGATTTCCAAAGACCAGTTCGAGTTCCAGATGCTCTACGGCATCCGGCGCGACCTGCAAAAGAGCCTCGCCGCCGAGGGCTACCGCGTCCGCGCCTACATTCCCTACGGGCGCGACTGGTACGCCTACTTCAGCCGGAGGATTGCCGAAACGCCGCGAAATGCGATGTTCGTGGCGCGGGGGATGCTGAAGGGTTGAGTGCGCCTGCGGCGTGTCTAAGGGTCAAAGAGTCTAAGCGTCTAAGGTTTGGCCTTTGGACATGAGCGAGGAGAAGTCAATGCAAAGCCAGCATCAGAACAGCCTCCTCCGTTTCTGGCCTGTCCCTCTGGGTTTCGCCCTCGTCTACGCCTTCTGGCCGCTGCTCTGGCTGGGGCTGAATGCCTCGGCGCTTCAGAAGCAAGAACCGAAAGCAGGTGAATTGTTTGCTGCTGCGCCTGCCGTTTATTTCACTGGCAAGCCAAAGCATTTTCAAACAGGTGGTACAGGCGGAAGATACTTACTGAAAGATGCCAAGCAGATTCAGTCTTTGATTCTGAATCAAGGCTGGCAGTTTGTAGAACAACTGGGAGCAGGCTACTTCTTTGAAAAAGATAAAAGAAGGACAGTCGCCACCTGTCGTATGTTCTCATGTCACTTTTCCGTATGTAACGTATCCGAAATTTAGCCTTAGACCCTTCGACTCTTAGACACTTAGACCTTCACGGAGGAAAACACCATGATCAAAGTTCAAGAATACCGCCCCCAGTCCTTCACCGACTTCACCAAAGAAGAGAACGTCAAGGCTTACCAGGAAGCCCTCGCCAAAGTTCGTAAGGAACTGGTCGGCAAGCATTACCCCCTCATCATCGACGGCAAGGAAGTGGACACCGAAGGGAAGCTGACCAGCATCAACCCCTGCGACACCGCCGAAGTGGTCGGCACCACCGCCAAGGCCACCATTCAGGATGCGGAAAATGCCCTGCAAGGCGCGTGGAAGGCGTTCGAGTCGTGGAAGAAGTGGGACATGGACGCCCGCGCCCGCATTCTGCTGAAGGCCGCCGCGATTCTGAAGCGCCGCCGCCTGGAAGCCTGCGCCCTGATGAGCATCGAGGTGGGCAAGAACTACGCTGAGGCCGACGTGGAAGTGGCCGAAGCGATCGACTTTCTGGAGTACTACGCCCGCTCGGCCATGAAGTACGCGGGCTTCGGCAGCAGCGAAACCACCTGGTTCGAGGGCGAAGAAAACGGCCTGATGAGCATTCCGCTCGGCGTGGGCGTGAGCATCAGCCCCTGGAACTTCCCGTGCGCCATCTTCATCGGCATGGCGGCGGCTCCCATCGTGGCGGGCAACTGCGTGATTGTGAAGCCTGCCGAAGACGCGGGCCTCATCGCGGGCTTCATGGTGGACATCATGCGCGAGGCGGGCCTGCCTGCGGGCGTGTTGCAATTCCTGCCCGGCGTCGGCAAGGAAGTGGGCGAATATCTCGTCAACCACGCCAAAACCCGCTTCATCACCTTCACGGGCAGCCGCGCCGTGGGCCTGCACATCAACGAGGTGGCCGCGAAGGTGCAGCCCGGTCAGAAGTGGATCAAGCGCGTCATCATGGAACTCGGCGGCAAAGACGGCCTGATCGTGGACGAAACCGCCGACATCGAAAACGCGATTACCGCTGCCACGCAGGGCGCGTTCGGCTTCAACGGCCAGAAGTGCAGCGCCATGAGCCGCCTGATCGTGGTGGACAGCGTGTACGACGAAGTGGTCAGCGGCTTCGTGGAACGCGCTAAAGCCCTCAAGATAGGGACGGGCGAGGAAAACGCCAACGTGACCGCCGTGGTGAACCAGATGAGCTTCAACAAAATCAAGGGCTATCTGGAACTGGCCCCGCAGGAAGGCAAAGTGCTGCTGGGCGGCGAGGCCCCCGGCGAAGCGAACGGCAAGCAGGGCTACTACATTCAGCCGACCATCGTGGGCGACGTGCAGCGCGACTCGCGCATGGCGCAGGAAGAAATCTTCGGGCCAGTGGTCGCCGTGCTGCGGGCCAAAGACTGGCAGGACGCGCTCGACATCGCCAACTCCACCGAGTACGGGCTGACCGGCGGCGTGTGCAGCAGCTCCCGCGAACGTCTGGAACAGGCCCGCGCCGAGTTTGAAGTGGGCAACCTGTACTTCAACCGCAAGATTACGGGCGCGATTGTGGGCGTGCAGCCTTTCGGCGGCTACAACATGAGCGGCACCGACAGCAAGGCGGGTGGGCCGGATTACCTGGCGAACTTCATGCAGCTCAAGACGGTGACGGAAAGATGGTGATGGATGATAGATGATGGGTGATGGATAAAAGATTTGGCCCCTGGCGCAGAAGCTGGGGGCTTTTTCAAATCATTTTTTCGTCATGGTGTAAAAGTAACCTTGTCCTATGCGCCGATTTGCTCTCACCCTCCTCGCCGCTCTCTCTCCTGTAGCGGCGGCCACTTCTTGGGTCAAGCCTACGCCTATGCTGGTCGCTACCGATTATGGCAACTACGGTTTCAAGTTCCTCCCGAAAGCGGTGGGAGGCTCAAGTGCCAAGGAAAGCTGGGGCGAATTGTTTCAACTTCAGGCGGATGGCACGCTCAAGACTCTCTGGAAGCATCCCTTGGTCAATACGCCCGCCCGCGTCCTGATTGGCCCGCGTGGGCACGTCGTGACGCTGGACAACTGGGGTGGCGAGAACGGCACCATGCACGCTGTCGTGATTTACGACCCAACGGGAAAAGTAGTCGCTGACCTGAACTACTCGCAGGTAACGAGCGGCTTTGCCTGTGCCCGTTGCAACGCCGCAGGCGGGCCACTTCTGACTCTGGCCTACACGCCCAAATACACCAGCTACGGCAACGCAGACGAATGGTTCCTGCTGCTGCGCGACGACAAGGGTAGGGGGCCGACCATCAGCCTGCGAACAGGAAAACACAAGACGGACTGGAACGGGAAAAAAACGAATTGAAGGAGATGGAAACCCCCGGCCAGTGCGCTGGGGGCTTTTTCGTTTTACTTCGTCAGCACGAACGGAAACTTTTCTTTTCCCACCAGCCATGCGTAGCGCCCCGGCCTCAGCTTTTTGAGATTGCTGAAGGAGAAAGAAGAGAAAGTCCTTGTTTCTCCTACCTGAAGCAGCCGCACATCAAGGATGTCAGGGCAGAAAAGGTTGACTGGGGGTGTCGCTTCCCCTTTCTCGGTGATTACGTGAACGGGGAGGGTACCGCAGTACAGCGCAAGTCCAGCTGGGCCGTCACCCAAGTTTTTGACTGTGACCCGCAAATCGGGAATAGCGTGGCGCGGGTCGTCGCCGACAAACTTGAGGCTCACCTGACGCGGCTGCACGTCGTAGCTAAACTTTGGCAGGGGCTTCCAAGAGTTATCCACCAGCAAATCCCCCGTTCTCAACTTCGCGGCCAACTCGCGGGTGTAGGCGGCGGGCGCATTCAGCCGCACTTTGCCGAACGCCGTATCTATCCGCAGCGTGGCGTTGGGGCGCTCCTGCTTTACCCGCCGTGCCACATCCAGCAGGCGGCTGACGGGCGTTTTCATGCGGATGACGCCCTGGCCCATATTCCAGCCCGCCAGCCGCTTTTGCCAGTACGGGTCGGCATTCAGCGCCGCCCGCAACGCGGTTTCCTGCTTCGGGTCGGTCAGGGTGGGCAGGACAACTCCTTTCCCCTGCTGCTCCGAAACGGTGAACCCCGAAAACGCGGGCACCTGCTGCGCGATGCGCTCCAGCGCGGGCCAATCGGCGGGGGCGTAGAAGGTCGCGGGGCCGAACGTCTGTGCGGCGGCACTGGAAGCCAGAAACAGGGCAGCGAGGGGCAACAGTCGGCGCATAGGCTCAGGCTAGGGCAGACACATGAAGGGCAACTGACGCGGTGTGGCTGCTAGACGCCCCTGACCATCATTTCCCCGTCACAGTGTCAAAGTACACTTTTCGCATGCGTCGCCTCTCCCTCACCTTCGCACTCCTTACCCTCTCGCCCGCGCTGGCACAGGAAAAAGTCAGCTTTCAGCCTGTGCCGCTGCCCTACGTCACGCTGTCGGCTCCCGGCTACGCGGTGCGGGCAGAGGTGCGGCCTGCCGTGACCTACCCCGAAAGCGGCCCCAACGTCGGCCCCTACTTTCAGTTCTCGCCTTCGCAAGTGCGGGTGGTGCTGGACAGGGCAGGACAGGCCAGATGGAAGTCTCAGTTTCCCGCCGACATGCCGCCCGCTTACGTCACGGTCACGCCCGTGCAGAACTGGCTGACGCTGTACAAGGGGCCAAGCAAAGCGAAGGTGAATGAGCAACTCAGTGGCCTGCGGGACATCATTTCTGGCAAGCGTTCGCCCACCGCCCAGCGCGGGTGGAAGGAGCTTCCCTATCTGCCGCTGACGAACACGGCGCAGGTCGCCGCTGGAGCCATTCGGCGCGTGCAGACGCCTCAGCTTCAGGGCGTGCGGTATCTGGCTATTCGTGGGCAGGAGATGCTGACCGATTACCCGCGCAGCGGCGTGTTCTATACCTTTCAGGGACTGAGTCGGGACGGAAAATACGTCATTTCGGTGCGCTTGCCTTACGCTCCGGCCAGCTTCCCTGTGAAGGCTGGCGAGGCGCTCCTTCCTGAAGCGGGCGGCTTGCAGGCCATACAGCGGATGAGTGCGCGGCTGGACGCCGAAGATGGCAAACTCGCCGCGCTTGACCGCCTCGCGCAGAGCATCCGCATTCGCTGAGGCAGACGTTTTTGGCCCCCGGCAAGTGTGCTGGGGGCTTTCTCCTATCCTCAGTCCATGCCCACCCTCACCCCCTACTAACCCGCGCACCTCGCCGCGCTCTCCACCTTGCAGCTTCCGCCGCAGCAGGAGGGCTTCACGGCCTACCCCGCCGACCTGATTCCAGAGGCGGAAGCCGACCCGGACAGCTTGGGCGTCAGCATTCTGGACGGTGAAGACGTGGTGGGGTATTTCGTCCTTTCCAGAGGGGCGCAGAGCGACAAGTATCTGCCGGAACCCGACCCGGCGGGCGCGGCGATTCGGGCGCTGAGCATAGAAGAACGCTGCCAGGGGCGCGGCGTAGGGACGGCGGCGATGGCGCAGACCGCCGATTTTGCCCGTCGGCATTTCCCGCAGGCGGAATATGTGTTCCTGGTGGTCAACCAGCGTAACGCCCACGCCCGGCGCGTGTACGAGAAGGCGGGCTTTGCCGATTGGTTCGTGCGCGACGGAGGCGAACACGGCCCGCAGTGGGTCATGCGGCGCAGCCTGCCTTAACTTCCACACAAGCTCACCCGGCAAGGCACCCCATGCTCCAGCCACTGCTGTGGAAGTCCTCCTGGACGAAGGAAAATCACCGTTCTGAACTCGGACCAGCCTGTCTAGGCATTCTGGAGGGGCAGAGATGAAGCCGACACTAGGATTCCGCCCAAGCTCAATTTGATGTCAGTCCTTCGGTTCTGACAGAAAATTTTTGGCTGCCGTTGGTCGGTAGACGCTTCTCCCATTCGTTTTTTCCTTTGCCCGGAGGCCCCATGAAGCACACGCGCACCCTGTTCGCCGCCACCCTCGCTCTCACCCTGGCTTCGTGCGGGCAGCAGCTTCAGACGCCTGCCGCCGCAGCGGACCAGCCTGTCGCCAGCCAGCCCAGCAGCGACGGCGAAGTGATTGCCGGAGCCTACCTAGTCGGCTTCAAGCAGAGTGCGCTGAGTGCCCAGAGCCTGACCGAGCAGGCGGCGATGCAGGCGCAGGCCATCGCCGCGGCGGGCGGCGTGATGACCAGCCAGTGGACCGAGATCAGCGCGGCGGCGGTCAAACTCTCGCCCGAGGCGCTGAGCAAGCTGGAGAAAAACCCGCTGGTGGAGTACGTGGAGCCTGATCTGGTGCGCCGCGCCCAGGGCTTCAAGAGCGGCAGCACCGACGCGGGCGCCAGCAAGGGCGGCAACCTGAGCAGCCTCGCCCTGACCACCCCGCCGTACACCGCCAGCGGCGAGTACACCTGGGGCGACAACGCGCTCAGGGTCGAGCAGCTTCGCGCCAGCAACTACACCGGGGCAGGCGTGGCCGTGTGCATCGGTGACACGGGCATCGACGGCAACCACCCCGAGTTCCAGAAGAAAATCAAGGGCTTCAAGAACTTCACGGCGGACCTCAATCGCAACGACCCCTACCAGCTCAACGACGTGTCGCACCACGGCACCCACGTCGCGGGCACGGTGTTCGCCCAGTACGGCGCAGGCACGGGCGCAAGCGGCCTGCAGAGCGGCATGGACGCCAACGGTGTGGGCGGCGTCGCCAGCGGCGTGAACCTGTACATCGCCCGCGTGCTGGGCGACGACGGCTCCGGCAGCTCCAGCGGCATCATCAACGGGGTGAACTGGTGCGCCGCGCAGCTCAAGTCGCAGGGGGGCACCGAGAGCAAGGTCGTCATCAGCCTGTCGCTGGGCGGGGGCCGCGCCAGCAAAACCGAGCAGCGGGCCTACACCAGCGTCTACAACAAAGGCGTGCTGACGGTCGCCGCCACCGGCAACGACGGCGCCGCCGTGTCCTACCCCGCCGCCTACACCAACGTGGTGGGCATCGGCGCCATCGACAGCGCGGAGGCCAAGGCGGACTTCTCCAACTTCGGCAACCAGGTGGACCTCGTCGGCCCCGGCGTGAGCGTGCTGAGCAGCATTCCGCTCGGGCAGGGCACCCAGGCCAGCGCCTCGGGCGGCGGCGTGACCTTCACGCAGGTGCAGGCCGCCGACAACACCGGCAAGGGCAGCTTCAGCGGCACCATCGTCAGGGCGGGAGACGGCACCGGCACGGCGGGCGCGAACGAGTTCTGCGGCACCTCCACCCGCAACGCGGCGCTGAGCGGCAACATCGCCCTGATTGCGCGCGGCACCTGCTCCTTCGAGGAAAAGACCGCCAACGCGGTGGCCAGCGGCGCCAGGGGCGTCATGATCTACAACAACGCGGCGGGCCCCCTGGGCACGAGCCTGACCAACGCCTATAGCGTGCCGGTGGTGGGCATCCTCCAGGCCGATGGGCAAGCGCTGCTGGGCAAGCTGCCGACCACCGGCACCGTCGCGGTCACGGGTGCGGACTACGAATACTTCGACGGCACCAGCATGGCGACCCCGCACGTCAGCGCCGCCGCCGCCGTGGTCTGGGCCGCCAAACCCACGCTGACCAACACCCAACTGCTCAACCTGCTGACCTCCACCGCCAAGGACCTGGGCGCGGCAGGCA
Organism: Deinococcus wulumuqiensis R12; assembly: GCF_011067105.1. NCBI lineage: Bacteria > Thermotogati > Deinococcota > Deinococci > Deinococcales > Deinococcaceae > Deinococcus > Deinococcus wulumuqiensis. The sequence continues at coordinate 1,639,019 of NZ_CP049357.1, forward strand.
AGGACAACAACTTCGGCTCCGGGCTGGTGCAGCCGCTGAAGGCGATCACCGGGCAGTAAGCTCCGCTCCGGCAACCCACATCACCCCCGGCCACCGCTGGGGGTTTTTCGCAGCGCGGACCTTCAGCCCCGGCAGACGAAGGGCTGACGAACTTCAGGAAACGCCCGGCTTCCATCCCAAATGGAACGAGGTGACCTTCAGGGAACGCGACTGGCCGGAGTTCAAGCCTTGAGCGGGCGCTCTCCAGGGCTGGTGGGCGGCAGCCTCGCCCGCATCATCTCCCCGGTTCACCAGAGGCGACCATGACCTCGCCCGCGCCGCGCCCACGCCGCTCGCCTGACCCCCTGCTCATGGCGCTGACCGTCATTCTGCTGCTGTGCATCGGGATGATTGCCTGGGACCAGACCCGCACGTTTCCGGCCTCCGGCGCGACGCCCGGCCAGGGAACAAGCGCACCGACTCCGTCCGGCGGCGGCAACGACGACCCTTACGGCGACCTGATACGGATTCCGCTTAATTCCTGCACAGTCGGGAAAGCGCTGCCTGTGCATCCATATCGCGTAACCCGTATTTTTTCCTACTCGCATCCGCTCGGATTGAATCTGAAACTACCAGATTCAATCGGAATCCGTATGAAGTGACACTGGAACACGTCAGGACGGCCCAGCCATCAGCCGGTCCACGATCAGCGCCCCGCCGAAAATCGCGGGCAACCCGCCGCCGGGATGGACCCCGGTGCCGACCTGCCACAGCCCTGGCCCCAGTCGGTAAGGCTGCGGGTGAAACGGCCCCGAACGCCACAGCGGAGCCGCCGCGCCGTAAATCGCCCCGCCGGGATGCCCGCCTGCCGCGTAGTGGAGGGGACCCAGCGCCGTGACCGCCGCGCCGCGCCCCAGGTCCGGCCCGCCCGTCACGGCCTGCACCCGCCGCAGTTGCGCCTGCACCCAGGGGTGACCCGGCTCCAGGTCGCGTGGCAGCGCCGGAACGGTCAGCAGCACCGCCAGCTTGCGCCCCTCGGCGTGAACGAGGGTCAGGGTGTCGGGCGGCAACTCGCCCGCGTGCAGCGCCCGCCGGAACACGGCGAAATCGGACGGCGGCAGCACGGAAGTGGCGGGCAGACCGCTCTCCTCCGGCAGCGCGAAATACAGCGCCAGCCCGCTCACGGTGCGCCGGGCGAGGGGCGACGGAGCAGGGCGGCCCCGCAACTGGGCCAGCCGCGCCGGGTCCAGGGCACTCACCACGAGGTCATGGCGGACCTGTGACCCATCCGCCAGGGTCAGCCGCAGCCCGTCCAGTTGCAGCCCGTCCAGGAGCAGATCGTCCAGCCGCGTCACCTCGCTTGCCTCACGCAGCACCACCCCCCGCGCCCGGGCGAACGCCAGCAGCGCGTCCAGCACCGCGCCCATGCCCCGCGCCGGGCGGTACACCTCCGCGCCGAGCAAACCGGGCAGCAGCGCGTAGAGCGCCGGGGCGTCCTGGGGCGGCAACCCGGAACCCAGCGCCTGGGTCCGCAGCGCGTGCGCGAGGGCCGGGGAAAACCCGTGGGCGGCCACCCACCCTTCCGCGCTGAGGTGCCCGCGCAGTACCCCCGCAAGCACCCGGCTGGCCCGCAGAAATCCGGGCGAGGTCAGGCAGGGTGGGGTGGTCAGGAGCGCCAGCAGGTGAGGGCGCAGCGGCGCGACCCCGGCGACGTAGCGCTGCCACTCTCCGAACAGGGGATGTCCCGGCGGCACCGGCAGGGGCACCGCGCCGAACGGCGTGTGCTGCGTGCCCAGGCCGCCCGGCAGCGGGCGCAGGTCCAGCGGGTCGGTTTCCCCCAGCCGGGCGAGCAGGGTGCGCCAGACCTCGGGAAAGGTAAACAGGCTGGGGCCAGTGTCGAAGGTCAGCCCGCCCGCTGCCGCCCGGCGCAGTTTGCCCCCGGCGCGGTCGCGCTCGTACACCGTGACCGTGTGCCCGCGCTGCGCGAGCAGACACGCGAGCGACAGCCCCGCCAGGCCGCCGCCCAGGACGCCGACCGACTTCACAGGCCGTCCCACCGGCCCCGCGCCAGCAGAAAGACGAGCTGCACGCCCGCCACGCTGCCCACGATCCAGGGCGTGACGATGCTCAGGGGATAGAGCCGCCCCGCCTGCCCAGGGGTCGGCCAGAGCAGCAGGGCCAGCGCCATGCCGCCGCAGGTCAGCGCCAGGGCCAGCGCGGTCAGGCGCGACACCGGCCACAGCAGCGCCCCGGCGAGCAGAAACCAGGCCAGGGCGTAGGCCGCCGTGCCGCGCGTGCCCAGCGTGGTCGCCACCGTGCGGGTGCCAGCGGCGCGGTCGGCGGGAATGTCCTGCGCGGCGTCGAAGGCGTGCTTGCCCACCGAGTAGCTCATCAGGGCGAGCAGCGGCGCCCAGGGCACAGCCACCCCGAACGCCAGCGCGGGCAGCGCCAGCGGCAAGGCGTAGGCCACGTTGCTCAGCCCGTCCAGAAAGGGGCGGGCCTTGAAGCGCAGCGGCGGCAGGCTGTAGGCGACAAACAACCCGGCAGAGAGCAGCAGCACCCCGGTGGCGGCGGGGGGCAGCACCAGCGCCAGCCCCAGCAAAAAAGGCGCGTTGACCAGCAGCGTGGAGCGCAGCAGCGGCCCCTCCTCCTCGGGCCGGAGCCGGGCGCCCTGCCAGCCTCCCTTGCGGCTGGAGCGGGCGTCTTCCTCACGGTCGGACAGGTCATTGAGGCCATAAATCAGCAGGTTGAAGGGCAAGGTCAGGTACAGCAGCAGCGCCAGCACCCCGGAATCGGGCGTCCAGAGCCGCCCGGTCAGCCACACGCCCGTCACCAGCGTGCCGATGGTGTTGACCCACAGCGCCGGACGCGAAATGACCAGCAGGCGGGAGAGGGGCAGCAGGAGACGGGACGGCGGGGCGGACATGCGGGGGCATTGTAGAGAGGGTGGAGGGTAAAGGGTGGAGGGCTGAGGGAACAGGGCTGAGGGAACAGGGTGGAGCGGCAAAGAGGGGAACGCCCTGGCTCTCCCCCCTCTTCCCTCCCCTCTCTACTCTCTCCCCTCCCCCTTCTCCAGCCACCCGGCCAGCCAGGGCAGCTTCTTCGCCAGCTTCTCGCGGCGTTCGGGGGCCGACCAGTAGCGCCGCGCCCAGCCCCCGATGTTGCGCTGCTTGCTGCGGGCGACGGCCATCGCGCCCTCGGGCACGTCGTCGTGAATGGCGCTGCCGCCCGCGATGAAGGCCGCGTCTCCCACCACACGCGGGGCAATCAGGGTGGTGTTCGAGCCGATGAAGACGCCCGCGCCCACTTTGCTCTGGTGCTTGTTCAGCCCATCGAAGTTGGCGACGATGGTGCCCGCGCCGACGTTCGTTTCCGCGCCGATTTCCACGTCGCCCAGGTAGGCGAGGTGTCCGGCCTTGACGCCCGCGTCGAGCCGCGCGTTCTTGGTTTCCACGAAGTTGCCGATGTGGACCCCCTCGCTCAGCACCGTGCCGGGGCGCAAGCGGGCGAACGGCCCCACGTCGCTGCCCGCGCCCACCTCGGCCTGTTCCAGCACGCTGTGGGCCTTGATGACCGCCCGCTCGTGGATGATGGAGTCGGTCACGACCGAGTAGGCCCCGATCACGGCGCCCTCGGCAATCCGGGTCTGGCCGCGCAGAATCACGCCGGGTTCGATGGTCACGTCGCGCCCGATCTGCACGGTGTCCTCGATCAGGACCGTGCCGGGCAGCGAGAGGCTCACGCCCGCTTTCAGGTGCCCCTCGTGGATGCGGCGCTGCAAGATGGCTTCCAGCTGCGTCAGCCCCACGCGGTCGTTGGCCCCCAGCACCTCGTCGGGGTCGCTCAGCCGGAAGGCGCGGACGTGGGCGCCCCCTGCGCGGTACAGCCCCAGCAGGTCGGTCAGGTAGTACTCGCCCGCCTTGTTGTCGTTGCCGATTTTCTTGGCGAGTTCGGGCGCCCGCTCGTCGAAGACGTACACCCCGGAGTTGAATTCGCCTATGGCCCTTTCTTCCTCGGTGGCGTCTTTCTGCTCCACGATGCGCTCCACCTCGCCGCCCGCGCCGCGCACGATGCGCCCGTAGCCGGTGGCGTCGGGCAGTTCGCCGGTCAGCACGGTCATGGCGCTGCCCTGCTCGCGGTGGCTGGCGACCAGATCGCGCAGGGTTTCAGGGCGCAGCAGCGGCGTGTCGCCGTAGAGCACCAGAATGTCGGCGCCGCCTTCCGTGAGGGCCGAGGCCCCGCTCAGAAAAGCGTCGCCGGTGCCGAGCTGCCGCTCCTGACGGGCAAACGCCACGCCGGGCTGTTGCAGGGCGGCTTCCACCTTCTCCGCTCCGTGCCCGGTCACCACCACGACCGTGCGGGCGCCGAGTTCCTGCGCGGCTTTCACGGCCCACGCGACCATCGGGCGGCCCGCAATGGGGTGCAGCACCTTGGGAAGGGCGGAGTTCATGCGGGTACCTTGCCCGGCGGCAAGAATCAGAACGTCCAGGGGACGGGGTTGTTGGGTCATGGTTGTCACCTTTGGCGCAGTGTAGAGGGTCGGGATGCGAGGGGTGAAGGGGCAAAAGGGACGGGACGCGCAGGCCAGGAAAAAGGGGCCGGAGCGGCACTCGCCCTGGCCCCGGAGCGCTTTCGCGGCTCAGCCCTGCCGGTGGACCGGCGCAACTTCGGCGTCCTGGGGGGTGCGGCGCAGTCGCCACAGCATCCACAGGCTGACCAGAATCAGCGGCACGCTGAAAATCTGGGTGTCGGTCCACAGGCCGATGCCCGGCGCGTCAGGCCCCTGGTTCAGGTAGCTCTTGACCGTCAGCGGATTGAGGCGGAAGGTTTCTTCCCAGCCGGCCCGCAGCACCGAGTACCACAGCCAGAACTGCCAGAAGGCCCAGCCGGGAATCCGCGATTTGAGCCAGAAATACGACGCCACCGCCAGAATGATGCCGATGATGACGCCGTAGAGCGCGGTGTGGTGGACGTTCGCCGTCATCACGATCTGGTTGCCGACCTGCTCGCAGTACTTCGACAGGTCCATGTCGGGGTTGGGGGCGGGGCGGCACATGCCTTCGTGAAAGGCGCGGGCGCTGTCGGGCCAGCGGTAGCCCACCGGCCAGCCGGTCACGCGCCCCACCGTATCGGTGCCGTTCATGATGTTGCCCAGCCGCCCGCCGATGATGCCCAGGGCCACGCCCGGCACGGCGAGGTCGGCGTAGCGGTAGAAGTCGAGGCGGTAGCGCCGGGCGAAATAGATCAGGGTTAGAATGCCGCCGATCAAGCCGCCGTGAATGGAGATGCCGCCGTTGCGCAGGTTGACGATGTCGAGCAGCACCCGGGGAAAGGGCGTGCCCTCGAAGACGTGCCACGAGGTCAGCACGAACACCAGCCGCGCCCCGACGAAGCCCCACAGCAGCATCCAGAGAATCATGCGCTCGAAGAGTTCGGCGTCCAGGCCGCGCTCGCGCGCCAGCTTGAGGCCCAGCCAGTAGCCGGCGGCGATGCCCAGCATCATCAGCACGCCGTACCAGGCAATCGTGAAGTTGCCGATCTGTAAGAAAACGGGGTCCATAGGTCTGCGGGTCAGTGTATGCCCTGAAGCCGCCCCACGAGCCAGGACACGCGGGACATACAGGAGATACGGAAAGCCCCCTGTCCGTAAGAGGAGCAGGGAGCCGGGGGAGGTGCGCCGCTTTCAAGACGTTTGGGCGGGCTGCTCCTGCTCGGCGGGCGGCAGCACCCGGAACACCCGCGAGAGCACCACGCCGAGTTCGTACAGGGCGTAGAGCGGCACCGCCACCAGCGCCATGTTGGCGGGGTCGGGGGTGGGCGTGATCACGGCGGCCAGAACCATGATGCCGACGAGCGCAAAGCGCCAGCCCTGGCGCAGCATGACGTGGTTGACGATGCCCAGCCGGGTCAGGATGACCGCCAGAATCGGCAACTCGAAGGCCACCCCGAACGCCACCAGAAACGTCACGACGGTCCCGATGTACTCCTGAAGGTCCTGCATCTGGGTGACGGTCCCGGCCAGAAACTCGATCAGGAACGGCACCATCGTGGGCAGCACCAGTTTGTACCCGAACACCACGCCGCCCGCGAAGGCGAAACCGGCGCCCAGGATAAACGGCACGCCCCAGCGCCGCTCGTGCGGGTACAGTCCCGGCGCGATAAAGGCCCAGATCTGCCACACGATCAGCGGCAGCGCGAGCGCCAGCCCCGCCCAGAACGCGAGGTTGAAACTCAGCAGCAGTTGCGAGGCGAGCCGGGTGGTGACGAGCTGCACCTTGCCGGAGGTGTAAAGCTCCGAGTAGGTCAGCGGCACCTTGACGAGCTCGATCAGCTGCGTGCGGTAGGTAAAGGCGATCACCATCCCGATCACCAGAAAGACGACGCTGAAAATCAGGCGCCGCCGCAGCTCCTCCAGATGGTCGAACAGCGGCGCGCTCGCCAGTTCCGGCGGGGGCGGCGAGGCAGGCGGCGGGCGGGTCATGGCAGGCGTCCTTTCATCTCGTCTCTTGCGGCGACCACTCGCGGGCGGCCCTCAGCGGCGTTCGCCGGGCACCTGCACGGCGGACTCGTTCACCACTGGCGCGCCCGTCACCGGGTCGAGCTGGCGCGAGGCCACGTCCACCACCGGCTGAGCAGACACGGTGGTCTGGGTGGTCTGTCCGGGCGCGGGGGCGGCGGGGTCCCGGACCTCGTTCTTGAATTCGCGAATGCCCTGACCCATTCCCTTCATCAGCTCGGGAAGTTTCTTGGCACCGAACAGCAGGGCGATGACGACCAGAATCAGAATAATTTCAAGCGGTCCAAACGGCATGGGATTCCTCCGGGAAAGGGTGGCACAAAGAGAGAAAGGGGAAACGGGGGGTGGCCGAGCGGCGATTTTTCCGGAAAGGGTCCGCTGCGGCCCGACCTTCACAGGCCCCCACACTAGACCCTTGTCATTCCCCAAATTGAGGCAGTCTATGTAGGTGACGACCTTTCACCCGCTACAGGCAGAGCAATGGGCACTGAAGCACTTTGGTGCTGTGGATCTTGGAGATCGGCGTAGAAATCAACGAGCAGTACGCATTGCGCAGGGGATGGCTTCCCGATCCGGGAAGTCCATCCCCAAGCTTTTTGACCGTAGAGCAGATGTCAAAGCGGCGTATACCTTCATGTCACGCAAGGAGGCAACCCCTGAGCGCCTTCAAACACCTCACCGCAACCATGTACGCGCAGCACTGGGGCAGGCAGGAACCTTCTTGCTGCTTGAAGACAGCAGCGAATTCATCTGGTCACGACATCAGGAGACTCCCGGCCTTGGGCGGACCGGGGATCTCAGATCCCCGGTTCGGCAGGGGTTTACCCTCCACACGACACTTGCTGTGAAATGGCAAAAACCCCATCAGCAAAGTGGGCAACGGCTTCCCGTTCAGGTTCTGGGCATACTCGATCAGGAGTATTACCTCCGGCAACCCGCACCCACAGCGTCAGAGAGCGACGCTGAGCGACGCCAGCGGGAAAACAAGGAAAGTGCGTTGTGGACAAGAGCAACTGAACGCATCGGAAAAGGGCCGGACGACCAAGACGTTCGATGGGTCAGAGTCTGTGACAGAGGGGCAGATATTGAGGTCTTTATGCGTGGCGTCATCGCTCAAGGACAGGGTTTCGTTGTCAGGGCAGCCCAAAACCGGCGGCTTCTTGATCCGAATGCCCGCACACGGGAGTGCATTGGGCATGTCTTTGAGGCAGCCAGGGCTGCCTCGCCGCTTGGAAGTTACACCATAGACCTTCGAGGGAGAAAAGGTCAGAAAGCACGTGCTGCACACGTTGAAGTGAGTGTTGTTCGTGCGTACCTTTGGCCGACACCAATGGCGGGTGGTCAAGGTAAACCTCGTCAGGAAGGGATACGGGTCAGCATTGTTCGTGTGGCAGAAAAGCCTTCGGATGACGTGAAAGAACCGTTGGAATGGATGCTGCTCACGGATGCCGACATTGAGACCTTTGAGGAAGCGCACGAAGTGGCGCTTCAGTACCAGGCCCGTTGGCTGGTGGAAGAGTTTCATAAAGGGTTGAAGACGGGCCTGGGAGCAGAGCGGCTCCAGTTGGAAGCGGGTCAGCGTCTCAAAGCCATGATTTCGATGATGAGTGTGGTGGCCACAAGGTTACTCGCGCTACGCGAGGATTCACGAGAACGCCCAAATGATCCAGCTCAGAGCGCTGGGTTGAGTGCCGTCGAACTTCAGGTGCTGAGCAAGGTTTTGAAACGGCAACTGAAGACTGTGCAGGACGTCATTTTGGCATTGGGAAGGTTGGGAGGACATATGAACCGAAAAAGCGATGGCCTGCCAGGGTGGCAGGCCTTGTGGGAGGGAATGAATATGCTTCAGGTCTATGTCGAGGGGTATAAGTTAGCTCGCACCTAATTTGGGGAATGACAAGCACTAGACCTCGCCAGCGAGACCGAGGTTAGAACGCGGAGGTGTTCCGGCACCAGGGGCAGCCTTCCCGCACAACCGGCTCTGAACCCCTCAGTCTGCACGGCCCTGTCAGCCCGGTTTCAGCTCCGCGGCGCGTGGCAGAACCGTGAGGGCGGTGCGGTAAGCTGGCGGGCAGAAGCATGAGCGCGGACCACTCCTCCCACGCCCCCCACGCGGGGCCTTTTTCCACCGATTCCGGCCCCCGGCCAGGGGCCAGCCCGCCCCCGCCCAGCGACGAGCAGGTGCTGCGCGACATGGCCGCCGGGCACGAGGGGGCGCTGCTCGAACTCCACCGCCGCTACGCCCGCGCCCTGTACGGCCTGGGCGAGCGCATCCTGGCGTCGCCGGACGCGGTTCAGCAGGGAGTCGAGGACGCGCTGATGATCGCCTGGCACCACGCCGCGCACTACGAACCGGCCCGCGCCAGCGTGCACGGCTGGCTCATCAGCATCGCCCACCACCGCTTTTTGCAACTGCGGCGCGGCCTGGGCGGCACCATGCGCCTGCACGACCAGTTCGGGCGGCTGGACACCCCCGGCGACCCGGACCTGCACCTGCTGGCCCTGGCCTACTACTGCGGCGAGCCGCCCGCCCGCCTGTCCGAAATCAGCGGCCTGCCCCAGCCCGCCGTCGAGGAAGCATTGCTCTCGGCCATGCAGCGCCTTCCGGGGCTGGCGCAGGAAGCCCTGCAGACAGCCCTGGCCCATGCCGTCGCCGGGCCTGCCGACACGGATCCTATGACACCGGACCCGGCTGCGCCTGCGGCCCCAGAAGCCGATTTCTTTCCCTCCCTCACCAGCCTCGCCGCCACCGCGCCTGTGACGCGGGTGGAACCCTGGGAGCCGCCGCGCCGCCGGAGCGAACCTGAGCCAGCCGAAGAAGCCGAGAGAACCGAGGAGGCCGGGGCGAGTGAGGCGGCGACTTCAGTCGTCGTGGCCCCAGTCAGGATCGCTCCAGCAGAAGTCAATCCGGCAGAGGTGACTGTGGCAGAGGCGGGGGTGGCAGAGATGAACACGGAGCCGGAAAGCCACCCCTTCCCCGCCCAGGCCGCGCCGTCCGAGAGGATGCCGGTTGAGGACGCCGACGGCACCCTGCCCGACAACATCCCGTCCGACAGCACTCCGTCTGACAGCACCCCGTCGGATGGGGCCGACCCACTCGACCCCCGCAACGCCGCGCCGGAGGTCCGGGCGTGAGCGCGTCGCGGCAGGAACTGCTGGCGCTGGCGCTGGGGCAACTGGGGAGCGCCGACCAGCAGCGGGTGCAGCAGGCGCTCGACCACGACCCCGCGCTCCGGGCGGCGCTGCGCCGCGACCTCGACGCGCTGGCCTCCCTGCTGGCCGACCTCGACCCCTATGCCCAGAGCATTCCGGAGGGGGCCGACCTGCGGCTGCTCGAGCGGGTGCGGGCCGAAACCGCCGCGCAAAGCCGCCCGCCGCTTCCCGCTGGCCGCCACGACGCGCAGGCAGGGCAGGCCCCGGCGTCCGAAGCGGCCCACGCTGCCCCGGCCCCATCCCGTGCCCCCCGGCGTCCCGACCCCTCGTGGGCGCTCCCGGCCCTGCTGGCCCTGGCGGCGGCGCTGGCCCTCGGCTTTTTCCTGCGTCCGGCGGGCGACGCGGCCTCGCGGTATGCGGCGGCGCCGGGAGCACAGCTCGAAGCCGTGCAGGACTCGGGCGGCGCCGTGGCCCGGCTGGTGCGGCTCGGCGACGGGCGGGTGTATGTCCACATGGACCGGCCCCTGGAATCCGGGCGCGTCTACCAGTTGTGGCGCCTGCTGCCCGGCCCCGGCAACGCCCCCCTTCCCCGCTCGCTGGGGGTGTTCGAAAGTGGCCTGATCACCCGCGCCATGCCCCGGCAAGCGGTTCTGGCCGTCAGCGTGGAGCCTCCCGGCGGCAGCGAGCAGCCCAGCACGCCCCTGCTGTTCAAATTCCGGCTGCGCTGAGGCCCCGGAGTGTCGGCTGGCCTGCGGCGCCCCGGCCCGTTCCGGCCCTAGCCTGAGCCGTATGGCGCCCCTTTCTTCCCCTTCCTGCGACGTGCTGGTCATCGGCGGCGGACCGGGCGGCACTGCCCTGAGCGCCGAACTCGCCGCGCGGGGGCTATCCGTGCGGCAAGTCGCGCCCCATCCGCCCCGGCCCTTTCCCGCCACCTACGGGGCCTGGCTGGGCGAGCTGCCCGCCTGGGCGCAGGGCTGCGCCGAACAGGTCTGGACCGACGTGCGGGTGTACACCGGCTCCCCCGTGACACCGCTCGGACAGCCCTACGCCCTGCTGGACAATGCCGCGCTGCTGCGGACCCTGCGCGGGCGGGCGGACTGGACCTGGACCCAGGGCCGGGCCATGCACGCCGAGCGGCGCGGCACGGGCTGGACCGTAGGGGGCGAGAGCGGCGCGGTCTGGCACGCCCGGCTGATCGTGGACGCCAGCGGGCACGGGGCGCTCGTCTCCTCCGTCCGCTTTCCCGGTGGTCCGGCACTTCAGACGGCCTATGGGGTGGTGGCCCGCTTTCGCCGCCCGCCCGTCACGCCCGGCAGCATGGTGTGGATGGACTACCGCACGCCCGCGCCGGAGCTGCGCCGGGGCGAAGCGACCTTCCTGTACGCCATGCACCTCGGCGCAGACCGCTACTTCGTGGAAGAAACGAGCCTGATTGCCCGGCCCGCGCCCACCCGTGACGAGTTGCGCCGCCGCCTGCTGGCCCGGCTGGACGCCCAGGGCACGCCGCCACGCGGCATCGAGAGCGAGGAGTGGGTGGCCTTTCCCATGAACGCGCAGGCCCCCGCGCCCGGCCCCGTGCTCGCCTACGGCGCGGCGGCGGGCCGGGTCCACCCCGTCAGCGGGTTTCAGGTGGCCGGGGCGCTGGCCGACGCGCCGGGCGTGGCCGACGCCGTGACCGCCGCCCTTCGCCGGAGCGAGGACAGCCTCGGCGACGACGCGGCAGCGGCAGGCTGGGCCGCCCTGTGGCCCCCCGAGCGCCGCGCCGCCCGCGAGGTGCATCTGCTGGGTGTGGGGGCGCTGCTGGGCCTGGACCGCAGCACGCTGCCGCACTTCTTCAGGACATTTTTTGACCTGCCCCCCCGCGAGTGGACCGCCTTCTTGCACCCGGGCACCGACGCGGGCAGCCTGGCACGCACCATGCTGCGGGTGTTCGCACAGACCGGGGGCCGGGTTCGGCTGCCGCTGGCCCGCGCCGCCCTCGCGCACCCTGCCGTGAGCAGCCGGGCGCTGGCCGCCGCCGCGGGGCTGAAGGTTTGATGCACGCCGCTCCCACCCAGCGATTTTGGACCCGGTTCACACTGAGAGCATGACCAAAGCAGACGAGAACATCGGCAACACCGACCAGAACGAAGTGATCGAGGAAGGCATGCAGGGCGCCACCGGCAACGTGGACGCCAACGGCATGGACCGCGACATGAGCGACAAGCAGAAGGCCGACAAGCTCAGCGAGCTTCAGGACAACCTCGGCGGCAACGAGCGCCAGCAGTAACCGCAGCATGGACCGCGCCTCGGCCTAGCGCCGGGGCGGTTTTTTGATGTACCCGTCCGCAAAAAGCCCCCTTCCACGCAGGAAGAGGGCCAGGAACGAAGATGAATTCTGTCCCGATTTATACGGATTCCGATTGAATCCAGCAGATTTCTGGATTCAATCCGACTGAAAGGAGTAGGAAAAGATACGGATTTCGCGATATGGATGCACAGGCGGTGTAGTTCCGACTGTGCAGGAATTTAGCGGAATCCGTATTACGCCCCTTCGCCGGGCATCTCGGGCTTCTTCTCGCCGCGCGAGGCGTCCTTCTTCTTCACAGGCTTCAGCTCTACGCGCTTGCCGGTGCGGGCGCTTTCGTAGATGGCGTCCATGACCACGTGGTCGGCCACGCCTTCCTCGCCGGGGGTCCAGGGCGTCTTGCCCTCACGGATGCACTGCGCGAAGTGGTCGAACTCGTTGCCGAACTGGTCGTAGGCGGGAAAGCTGGGCTGGAACTTGCCTTCGCTGTCCTCGATGGTCAGTTTGAGGCCCTGGTAGTCGAAGGCCGGGTCCATCAGCACGCTGCCCTTTTCGCCCAGCACGCGCAGGGTGGAGGTGCTCTGGGCGGCGTAACTGGTCAGGCAGTGGGCGACCACACCGCCCGAAAAGCCCATCGTCCAGCTCACGCGCTCCTCGACTTCCCCAAAGCGCTCGTCGCCCTCGGGCTGGTGCAGGTCGGCAAAGACCCACTGCGGCTCCTCGCCCAGCACGAAGCGGATGATATTCAGCGAGTACAGGCCGATGTCGGGCAGGGGGCCGCCGCCCGCCAGCGCCATCTTCAGACGCCACGCCTCGGGGTCGTCCTCGACATGGGCGTGGATGGAGTCGATCACGCGGATGGTGCCGAGTTTGCCGCTCTGCACGGCGTCACGGGCGGCCCAGTGTTCGGGGGTGTACTGGCAGCGGTAGGCGGTCATCAGCAGCACGTCCGCTTCCCGGCAGGCGTCCACCATCGCCTGCGCGTCCTCGGCATTCAAGCTCAGGGGCTTTTCGCACAGCACATGCTTGCCTATCTTCGCGGCGCGCTCCACGTACTCGCGGTGCATGGAGTTGGGCAGCACGATGTAGACGGCTTCCACGTCGTCACGCTCGGCCAGTTTCTCGAACTCGTCGTAGGTGTACACGTCGTTCTCGGTGAGGTCGAAGGCGCGGGCGAACGCTTCGCCCTTGTCCTCCTCGCTCGTGACCAACGCGGCAACATAAGCATGTTCGCTGGTGCGGGCCGCCGGAATCAGCTCTTCGGCGCTGAGCTTGCCGAGGCCGACGATGGCGTAGCCGACGCGCTTGACTTCGGATTCGGGTTTGGGAATCTCCGGTTTGAGGGGCATGGCCCCACGGTAAGGAAAAGCGGTGCGGCGGGGGTTGGAAGCGGTTCACACGGCCTTGAGGTGACGGCAGGTCAACTGGCGGATGTCCGGCGGCGGCAAAGCAGCGACAATGGCCCCGATGCCTGGACTGACCCTGCGAGAACGCCGCCCCGAAGACCTGCCCGTGCTGTGGCGCTGGCTGCACGGCGAGGGCCACCCGGAATGGCAGCGGTGGGACGGCCCCTATTTTCCCAGGTCCGGCGCGAAAAAGACGCTGAGCGAGTTCGTGGAAACGGCCCGCCCTCCTGGCCCACACAGGCGCATCATCGCGCTGGACGGCGAATGCATCGGCATGGTCAGCCGCTCGCAGGAGGAACCGGCGGGGGGCGGGTGGTGGGAACTCGGCATCGTGATTTACGACCCCCGGCACTGGGGCGGCGGCTTCGGGCGGCAGGCGCTGAGGCTCTGGACTTCCCTGACCTTTGCCGAAACGGATGCCCACGTTCTCACCCTGACCACCTGGAGCGGCAACGAACGCATGGTGCGCTCGGCGCAGCGCGTCGGCTACCGCGAGTGCGCCCGCATTCCGGAGGCGCGGCTGTGGCAGGGGCAGCGCTGGGACAGCGTGAAACTGTGTGCACTGCGGCGCGAGTGGGAAACTGGGGCATGACCGTCCACCTTCGCCCCGCCCAGACCTTCGACGCCGAGTTTGCCGCGCCGCTGATTCAGGAAGCCATCGGTGCCATCGGCCATCATCTGACCGGCACCGACAACGACACGGACGCCGCGCACGTCATCGCGCAGTTTTTCGTGTTGCGCGGCAACCGCCTGAGCTTTACGAACGTGCTGGTGGCCGAAGCACAGGGGCAGCGGGTGGGCCTCGCGCTGGTCTACCCCGGCGAGTTGGCGCACGCGCTCGACGACCCCTTCCGGCAGCACCGCCGCAGCCTCGGGCTTTCTCCCGAGGTGGTCAGCGAGGCCGAGGCGGGCGAGTTCTATCTGGACACGCTGGCGACCCTCCCGGCCGTGCGGGGGCAGGGCATCGGCGCGGCGCTGCTCGGGGCCTGCTTTGCCAGGGCACAGTCGCTCGGCCTGCCGCTGACCCTGCTGGTCGAGGACGGCAACCCGGCGCGGCGGCTGTACGAACGCAGCGGCCTCACCGAGGTCGGACGGCGCGAACTGGCAGGTCACAGCTACGCCCGGATGGAACGGCGAGCCTGACCGCCGCCCTATCCGCCGCCCCACCGAACGAAGCCCCAATCCCTTTTCATCCCCCCGCGCCTATACTCCCCGCCGTGCCGGACCCCTCTGCCCCCACCGTCCTTCTGCGTGACCGCCGCCCCGACGACCTGCCCACCCTGGAGCGCTGGCTGACCGACGAGGCGGCGCAGTGGCGCGAGTGGGACGCGCCCTACACGCCGCCCGGCCAGACGAGCGAAACCATGCAGGCCTATATCCGTTACCTCGCCGCCACCCCCCCCGACGCCGACGAGCGCGTGATCGAGGTGGGCGGCGCGGTGGTCGGCATGGTCAACCGCTCGGAAGAAGAACCGGCGGGCGGCGGCTGGTGGGATCTGGGCATCCTCATCTACGACCCGGCGTACTGGGGCGGCGGCGTGGGCACGCGGGCCTTGGCGCTGTGGGTGCAGGACACGCTGGACTGGACCGACGCGCACACCCTGACCGTGACCACCTGGAGCGGCAACGAACGCATGATTCGGGCGGCCCGTCGCCTGGGCTTCCGGGAATGCTCGCGGGTGCGCGAGGCGCGGGTGGTCGGCGGGGAGCGTTACGACTCGGTGCGGCTGGACCTGCTGCGTCGTGAGTGGCTGCGGCATGAGTGGGCGGGGGCCTAGACCGTGGCCGCCAGAAAGGAAAAGGCGGGGCGCGAAAAGCCCGTCAACCCGCCGGGCCACCTCGCCACGCAGGATCTCAAGGACCGGGGCTGGACGCCGCGCCTGATCGAGCGCTTTCTGGGGCCGCACGACCTGACCCGCGAAAACGGCCTGAAAATGGGCCGCAGGCGTCTGCCCCCGGTCAAGCTGTACCTGGAAACGCGGGTGGACGAGGCCGAGCGCGACGACGCTTTTCTGGCGGCGCAGGCGAAAGCCGCCGACGCCCGCGAACGCGCCGCCCGCAACCGCGAGGTGCGTGAAGCCAAGCGTGCCGCCCTGCTGCGGGCCGCCGCCGAGGGGTATACCCCCACCATCCACCCCGAACCCCTGCGTAAGGGGGCCAAGAACAAGGCCCGCGCTCCTTACCTCGCCGGACTGGAGAGGACGCAGCGCCAACTCGAAAAGGAACTGGGCAAAGTCACCGAGAAAGAATCGGCGCAGCTGCGCGCCCTGCTGATGGAAAGGCTCGACACCGCGCTCGCCGCCGCCTACGACTGGTTTCCTGCCCCCGGACAGGCCCCGGCCAAAGCTCCGGCGCGGGCGGAAGGTGGGGGCGGGGAAGCGCGGCCCAGCGACTGGCGCGAGTGGGACTGGGACTGAAGGGATAGAGGGCGGATGGCAAAAGGCGCCTCTGCACAAACAAAGGGGCGGGGCAGGTGGGCTGAGCGCCTAGAGCATTTGACAAAAAGACGTAACGTCTTTTTGGCGAGCGGACTGGGACAGCTCGCAGAGAGCGAGTGCAAAACACTGAGCAGGGCGGAGAATGGAGTGATGCGCGGTGCCGTTCCGCGCATCACGTAATTCGGAGAACTGCTCTAGACTGACGGGCATGACCAACGACAGCAAATGGCTCGCCACCGAGAAGCGCTACGACAGCGGCATCTACACCAAGCACGACGTGGTGATGGTGCGCGGCCAGGGTGCGACGGTGTGGGACGAAAACGGGCGCTCCTACATCGACTGCGTGGCGGGCTACGGGGTCGCCACCATCGGCCACAGCCACCCCGATGTCGTCAAGGCGGTGCAGGAGCAGGCCGCCAAGCTGATGGCGATGCCCCAGACCGTGCCCAACGACAAACGGGCCGAGTTCCTGCAGGAACTGGTCGGTGTGCTGCCGCAGGGCCTGGACCGCGTGTTTCTGTGCAACTCCGGCACCGAGGCGATGGAAGCCGCCAAGAAATTCGCCATCACCGGGACGGGCCGCTCCCGGTTCGTGGCGATGAAGCGCGGCTTTTCCGGGCGCACCCTCGGCGCACTCGCCCTGACCTGGGAGCCGAAGTACCGCGAGCCGTTCGGAGACGCGGTGGACAACAAGAACGTCACCCACATCACCTACGGCGACGTGGACGCGCTGCGGGCCGCCGTGACCGAGGACGTGGCCGCCGTCATTCTCGAACCCGTGCAGGGCGAGGGCGGCGTGCGGCCCGCCAGCCCCGAATTCATGCAGGAAGCCCGCCGCATCACGAAGGAAAAGGGCGCCCTGCTGATTCTGGACGAAATCCAGACCGGCTTTTGCCGCACCGGGAAGATGTTCGCCTGCGAGCATTTCGGCGTAATTCCCGACGGCATGACCCTGGCCAAAGCGATGGCGGGCGGCGTGCCCATCGGCGCCTTTGCCATGACGGGCGAGGTGGCCGACCGGATGCCTGCGGGCGGCCACGGCACGACCTTCGGGGGCAACCCGCTGAGCATGGCCGCCGGAACCGCTGCCCTCCGCGCCATGAAGCGTGAAGGGCTGTCCGAGCAGGCCCGCGAGAAGGGCGAATACATGATGGAAAAGCTCCGCGCCCTCCAGTCCCCCAAAATCCGCGAGGTGCGCGGCCTGGGCCTGATGATCGGCGTCGAACTCAAGGAAAAGAGTGCACCCTACATCCACGCGATGGAACACGACGAGGGGGTGCTGTGCCTCGCCGCCACTCCGCTGGTGGTGCGCTTCCTGCCGCCCGCCGTCATCAGCCGGGAGCAGATCGACGCGGTGGTGGCCGCCTTCGGGCGCGTGCTGGACAACGTCAATCCCCGCGCCGAGCGACAGGCCGAACTCGCCGCCGCGCAGGACGACATGGGGCAGGCCCAGGTCAGCCAGGGCGAGAGCATTCAGACCGAGTAGTCAGGGGCGGAATTCTTCTTCGGAGATGGCGGCGCGTTTCGGCCATCTCTTTTACTTCATTTCATACGGATTCCGCTTAATTCCTGCACAGTCGGGAAAGCGCCGCCTGTGCATCCATATCGCAGAATCCGTATTTTTTCCTACTCCTTTCAGTCGGATTGAATCCAGAAATCTGCTGGATTCAATCGGAATCCGTATCAGAGGTGGTGGCTTATCCTGCCGCCATGCCGCGCCCGCCCCTGCTCGTCTTTATCGCCTGCTCGCTCGACGGCTTCATCGCTCGCCCGGACGGCGGCCTGGACTGGCTGAGCGCCGCCGACAGCTCGGGCGAGGACTTCGGCTACGACGCGTTTATGGAACGGGTGGACCACCTGCTGATGGGCCGGGGCACCTTCGAGAAGGTCGCGGCCTTTCCGGAGTGGCCCTACCGCATTCCCGTCACGGTGCTGAGCCGGACGCTGCGGGACGCCGACCTGCCCGCCCACCTGCGCGGCAGAGTCAGCCTCTACGCGGGCGAACTGGACGACCTCTGGCCCCGCCTGAGCGAATCGAAAGGCGTTTACGTAGACGGGGGGCAGGTCATCCAGTCGTGTCTGCGGGCCGGATGGATTGACGAACTGACCATCACCCGTCTGCCGGTGTTGCTGGGACAAGGGCTGCCCCTGTTCGGGCCGCTGGCGAAAGACGTGCGGCTGCGGCATCTGCACACGCGCAGTTTCGGGAAAAGCGGGGCGGTGCAGAGCGTGTATGGCTGCGGCCCCGCCGTTCCCCGTCCAGATGGCCTATCGCTGCAATGACACCGGGCCTGTAAGGTAAGCCGCGTATGACGACCGCTGCCCCCCAAACTGAAACGTTCAAGTCGCCGGGGCGCGAAATTGCCGAACTGGCCGTACCCGTCAGCCTGGAAATGGTCATTCAACTCCTGCTGACCTTCATCAATCAGGTGGTGGTCGGCACCCTCGGCGCGGTGGCGGTGGCGGCGGTGGGGCTGGCGGGCAGCCTCGGTTTCCTGTTTTTCGTGACGCTGGGCGCGCTCGGCTCCGGCACCAGCATCCTGATTGCGCGGCGCTTCGGGGCGGCGGACACCGCCGGGGTCAACCACGCGCTGAGCGTGGCGCTGGTCATCAGCACGCTGCTCGGGGCGCTGATGACCGTGCCGACCATGCTGGGCAGCGCCGCGATTTTGCGGCTGGCGGGCGGTGACGCCGAGGTGACGGCGGCGGCCATTCCCTACCTGCGCGTCATGATGCTGGCCCTGGTGCCGGGCATGCTGGGCTGGGTCTTTACGGGGGCGCTGCGCTCGCTGGGCCGCGCCCGCACCCCGCTGGTCGCCACCCTGCTGACGGTGACGCTCGAAATCGCCCTGGCCTACTCGCTGGTGTTCGGGCTGGGGCCTCTGCCTGAGCTGGGACTGGTGGGCGCGGCCTGGGCGGTCTTTGCGGCCAACGTGTTCAAGGCCACTTTCCTGGCCTTTCAGATTTACGGGCCGCGCCGCCTCGCTGCCTTTACGCTGCCGCCGCAAAAGGAGTGGGGGAAAATCACCGCTCCGTTGCTGAGCATCAGTGCGCCGCTGGCCTTTACCGAGTTCGCGTGGAGTCTGGGCGGCTTTCTGTACAACGCCGTCTTTGCGCGGGTCGGCACCCTGGCGCTGGCGGCGGCGGGCATCGTGGGCACGCTCGAAGGCATGTTCGTGGTGGCGTCGTTCGGCCTGATGAGCGCGGCGACTGTCCTGATCGGCCGCAGCCTCGGCGCGGGGGACGCGCAGGGGGCGCAAAGCTGGCTGGCCCGCATCTCGCGCACCGGGCTGCTCACGGGCCTGGGCTTCGGGCTGCTGTTCGCCCTGAGCAGCCTCGTGGTGCCGCTGATGTTTCCAAAAGTGGGAGCGGAGGTCCACCAGATTGCGCTGGTCGGCATCCTGATCAACGCCGCCACGCAGGTGTTCAAGGTCCGCAACATGATTGTCGGCGGCGGCGTGCTGCCCGGCGTGGGCGACGGCAAAGGCGTGATTCTGGGCGACGTGGTGGGCGCGTTCGTGGTGGGGTTGCCGCTCGCCATCGGGCTGGGGCTGTACACCCCGCTGGGCGTCTGGGGCGTGTTTCTTGCCCGCAGCCTCGAAGAAATCGTCAAAGTCCTGATTTTCGAGTGGCGACGCCGCAAGGTGAACTGGGAGCGGCTGGCGCAGGAGCAGCGGGGGAAAGAGGCGGTGGCCGGGCATTGACCGACAGAACACGGCGGAGGGCAGAGAATCCATCTCCGGCCCCCGTTTTCCGTCTGACTCATCCCACTTTGAAAAAGCGAAAAGGGCCGGAGCATCGCCCCCGGCCCTTCCCTGTGTCCTCCGCTCAGCGCACGGTGCGCAGCCAGTTCGCCACCGCCGCGTTCATCGCGCTGGCTTTCTCGAAAGTGGCCGCGTGTCCGGCGCCGGGAATCATCACCAGCTTGCTGCCCGCAATGGCCCCTTTCATCTTCACTTGCAGTTCGGTGGGCGTCACGTTGTCTTCCAGGCCCGCGACGATCAGGGTCGGTACCTTGATGGTCGGCAGCACCGGATTAGCATCGGGACGGGCGGCCAGGGCGTTGGCGGCGCCCACGGCACCGGGGAGGCTGGCCTGCTTGATCAGGCTGCCTAGGTGCATGACCTGGTTGGGCATCTTCATGCGGCTCTCGCCAGTCAGCATTCGGGGCATCAGCAGGTTGACCAGGCTGGCGACTCCCTTTTCCTGCGCTTGCTGCGCGGTGCCGCGCCACATGGCGGCCTCGGCGACACCCGCAGGCTCGGCGGTGGTATCGATCAGAATCAGACCCTTGAAGCGCTCGGGAGCCGAACGGTACATCTGAAACAGGGTCATGCCGCCCATGCTCATGCCGCCCACGACAGCCTTGTCCAGCTTCATGGCGTCCATAAAGCCCAGCATGGTCTGCGCGTAGTTCTCGATGCTCACGGTCTGGCCGGGCGCGAGTTTGCTCTGACCGAAGCCGGGGAGGTCCACGGTGATAACGCGGTACCCGGTCAGCATGCGGTTGTTCTTGAACAGTTCACCGCTGAGAGGATAGCCGTGAATCAGAAGCAGCGGTTGGCCGCTTCCCTGGGATTTGTAGAACACCTGGGCACCGTTCACGGTCACGGTCCCC
Source organism: Deinococcus wulumuqiensis R12 (assembly GCF_011067105.1). Taxonomy (NCBI): domain Bacteria; kingdom Thermotogati; phylum Deinococcota; class Deinococci; order Deinococcales; family Deinococcaceae; genus Deinococcus; species Deinococcus wulumuqiensis. The sequence continues at coordinate 1,659,417 of NZ_CP049357.1, forward strand.
TGCGACATCATGGGCATCGGAGCGGCACCCGCGAAGGCGGACGTGGCAAGCAGGGCGGTCAGGGTCAAAAGTGTTTTTTTCATGGGAAAACCTCCAGAAATTGAATCTGGAGGCCAGTCTAGAAGCACCCGGCGGCGGCGAAGGCCCAGCTCAATTTTTGATAGGGAAACGCCCCGGGTTCACCCAAGCCCTGTTCGGTATCTGAATCGCAGTCATCTGTTTAACTGAAGGGTTTGATACGGTTCTGAACTCTGGTTCGCGCCGTCCAGAACTGTAGTTTCTTTGACTCACTCCGCTTTTTCAAAGCCATCTCAGTCCACCACGCGGAAGCCCAGCTTCTCCGCTTCTTCCACGAAGAAATTGATGTTCTCGGTGAGCGTCTGCGGCCCCAGGCTCTTGCGCCCGTGTTCGCCGGTGGCCGCGATAATCAGGGTTTCCGCGAGGCAGGCGGGCACGTTGCCGACGCCGAATTGCAGGTCGATGTTGGTGGTCATGGAGCCGGGCGGCACGACCAGCCCGCCGGGGATGACGCGCACGCCGGGCACGGCGCCCACCGTCTGGTCCACGTCGGCGGGGCGGCCTTCGTCGAAAATCCAGACGCCGGGCTTGACATGCTGCGGGAAAATCACCGGGTTGGGGTCGCTGGTGGCGCTGAAAATCAGGTCGGCTTCCTTGAGACTGTCGTAGCTGAGGGTGGTCACGATTTCGGTGCCGGGGTTGGCGCGGCGCAGGGTGTTCGCGCTGCGCTCCAGCCGCTCCAGGTCGCGCCCGATCATGACGATTTTGCCCACCTGCGGCGCGATGGTGCGGGCGATCCCGAAGGCGACCACGCCGTTGGCCCCCACGATGCCCGCCGTGGCCGCTTTCAGGTCGCGCCCCGTTTCGGCAAAGTGCTTCAGGATGCCGGGAATGGCGGCCTTGACAGTGCCGGAGGTGTACGCGCCCCCGTTGGTGACGGTGATTTCGGGCACGGCGGCCTGCACGTCCACGCCCTTGTTGCCGACCACGCTCCAGAACGCCCCGAGGCCGAAGACTTCCGCGCCCAGCTCGTGCGCCAGTCGTGCGCCTTCGATGGCCCGCCGGGTCGCCAGTTCGGGATTGTCGCGGAAGCGGTCAGGCAGCAGCGGGGCCGAGAGCAGGTAGCAGCGGATTTCCTTGCTCTGCCCGTTGGCGTCGGGAGCAGTGCGGATGCCGCGCAACTCGCCCACCTTCATCGGGCGCATCTCGTCGGCCATCTGACGCACCAGTTTTTCGCTGACGAGGCCCTTTTGCACCAGGGGCCGGAGCCACGCGAAGCGCTGCGCCGACCAGAAGTCGTGCAGGTTCATCGGGTGAATCATGAACGCGGCGACCACCACGTCGTCGCGCTTGCCCGCCACCGGCACTTCCTCGCCCAGCCGCGCCTCGGTGCCGTCCAGAATGCGGCCCACGTTTTCCTTGAAACGCCACGCGGCGGCCAGCCCCAGCCCCAGCAGGCCGACCTTGCTTCCGGTGCTCAGCGGCAGCAGCGCCCCCACCCCGGCCAGGGCCGCCAGCGCCGAGAGCGTCGCCGCGCTGATCAAGCCCCAGTACCCCGCCACCGCCGCGTACACGACCAGCGGCACCAGGGTCAGCCACAGCGGGAGCGCTCCCGTCACCGCGTACCCGGCCAGCACGCCCAGCAGCACGAGGTTGCCGCGCCCACGCGGGGGGGTGGGGCCGTACAGAAACCGGGGCGGGTTGAGGTGCCCGAGGTACGCCGCCAGCCCCGCGAGCACCATCACGCCGCCGTGACCGGGGCCGAGGCTCGACGCCATGACGACCGCCAGCAGGCCCTTGAGGAAATCCAGGCCCGCGCTCCCGAAGGCCAGACGGGGGCCGACGCGCCGCAGGACGTTCTCGACCCCGAGGTTGTGGGCACTGTTGAGGCGCGTGCTGACCCCAGCGCGGCGCAGCAGCCAGTGGCCCAGGGGCAAGCTGCCCACCACGAAGGCGACGACCAGCAGCAAGGCGGAAAGAAACAGCATGGGGGCGAGTATAAGGGCTGCGGGAAACGGAAAAAGGAGCGCCAGCCGCCCGGAGCCTCACACCTGTTCGCGCGAGTACGGCCTGTAGCCCGCCGGGGTGTCGCCCTCACCGGAAAACAGCGCCGTGGTGAGGTAGCGTGCCCCGGTGTCGCAGGCGATGGTGGCGACCCGTTTGCCCGGCCCGAGCCGGCGAGCGACTTCCAGCGCGGCCCAGACCATCGCGCCGCTGCTCATGCCGATAAACACGCCTTCTTCCTGCGCCATGCGCCGCGCCAGGGGGTAAGCGTCCTCTTCCCAGACCTGAATCACGTCGTCGAGAACGCTGCGGTCGAGGTTGTCGGGGATAAAGCCCGGTCCCATGCCCTGAAAGCCGTGGTTGCCGCGCTCGCCGCCCGAGAGCACGTTGGAGCGGGCCGGTTCGCAGGCGATGACCTGAATATCGGGGTTCTGCCGCTTGAGAAAGCGCCCCGTGCCGCTGATGGTGCCTCCCGTGCCCGAGCCGTACACGAAGGCGTCGATGCGGCCTTCCATCTGTTCCCACAGTTCAGGGCCGGTGGTGGCCTCGTGGACGGCGGGGTTGGCGGGGTTGGCGAACTGGTTCATCATCACGGCGCCCGTCTCCGCCGCGATTTTCTCGGCTTCCTCGATGGCGGCGAGCATCCGGCGCTCGGGGTCGGTCAGGACCAGTTCCGCGCCGTAGGCCCGCAACGTGCGCTTGCGCTCCTCGCTCATCTGGGCGGGCATGCACAGAATCAGCTTGTAGCCCTTGGCCGCTGCCACCTGCGCCAGCCCGATGCCGGTGTTGCCGCTGGTCGGCTCGACGATGGTGCCGCCCGGCCTGAGCACCCCCCGGCGCTCGGCGTCCTCGACCAGGCCCAGCGCGGTGCGGTCCTTGATGCTGCCGCCGGGGTTCTGGCCTTCGAGCTTGACGAACACCTCGGCCATGTCGGGCGTGACCACCCGCTGGAGCTGAATCAGGGGCGTGTGCCCGATAAGCGACTCGATCATGCGGGGAGTGTAGCCCCGCCGCCCGGGGGAGGGCCGCAGCCTGCGCCGCTTTGTCTGCCCCGGCCCACCTTTGCGCGCCTCGGGGTGCGGTACCTTGCACACACGCCCTTTTCAAACGTTCCCTCTGGAGGAAGTCCATGACCAAAGCCGCTGTTTTTACCGTTCTCAGCGCCCTGCTGCTGTCTCAGGCGCAGGCCGCCACCACCGTCAAGATCGCCACCATCAGCCCGCTGTCGGGCGCCGTGAGCAACCTCGGCGTACAGATGAAAAACGGTGCCCAGCTCGCCGTGAACGAGATGAAGCCGCAGTTCGCCAAACTCGGCATGACCCTCTCGCTGGTGGCCTACGACGACCAGGCCGACCCCGCCACCGGCACCTCGGCGGCGCGGCGTGCCCTGGCCGACAAGTCGGTGCTGGGCATGGTCGGCCCGCTGACCAGCGGCGTGGCGATTCCCGCGACCCAGGCGATGGCGCCCAGCCACCTCGTCGCCGTGGCCCCCGTCGCCACCAGCGAGAAAGTCACCGACCGGGGCCTGAAAAACGTCAACCGCGTGTGCGCCCGTGACGACGCCCAGGGCGCGGCGGGCGGCAACTTCGTGGCCGGGACGCTGAAGGCCAAATCGGTCTACGTCATCAACGACAAGACCCCCTACGGTCAGGGCATGGCCGCCGAAGCCGAAAAAGCGATGAAGGCGAAAGGGGTGCGCGTGGTCCAGAGCGAAGGCGTGACTGCCGAGGACCGGGACTTCACGGCGGTCATCACCAAGGTTCAGGCGCTCAAGCCCGACGCCATCTACTTCGCCGGGCTGTACGGCCAAATCGGGCCGTTTACCCAGCAGCTCCGCGCCAAGGGCATTCAGACGCCCATCGTCAGCGGCGACGGCCTGGACAGCCCCGACTTCATCAAGCTCGCAGGGCAAAATGTCAGCAACGTGTATTTCACCAGCCTCGCCCCCTCGCTGAGCGTGGTGCCCGCCGCCAAGAAGGTGGCCGACCAGTACCAGAAGACCTTCGGGGCGCCCATTCAGGGCACGGGCATCATGGCCTACGACTCGGCCAAGGTGGTGCTGACCGGCATCCTGAACGCCGCCAAGCAGGGCGGCAACAAAGTGCCCACCCGTGCCCAGGTCGAGAAGGCCGTGCGCGGCGGCACCTTCAAGGGCCTGACCGGGGACATCAAGTTCAACGCGAGCGGCGACCGCACCTCGGCCAAGATTTACGTCGAGGCCATCAAGAGCGGCAAGCGCAGCACGGCGGCCACGCTGAACATCACGCGCAAGTAAGCGGCAATCAGCAGCGAAGGCCCCCAGGACATGATGCCTGGGGGCCTCTCTCACGGTTTCTCGACGACTCGACTCCTGGACCTCTCCTACTTATGCACGTCGAGTTCCACCTTGAAGTTCCCACGCCGCGTTTCGTTAACCACCCGCTTGAAGTCGATGCGGCCCAGGCCCTCGGCGCTGAGGCTGTCGCCCTCGCGGATTTCGCTGCTGGCGCGGGCGGGCTGGCCGTTGAGCCGGACCTTGCCGCCGTCTATGCCCTGCTGAAAGTAGGCGCGGCTGACCCCGAAGCCCTTGGCGCCCACCACGTCCACGCGCATAGAGGGCACCACCACCTCGCGCACTTTGCTGCCCTTGCCCGCGCTTTCACCGACCTCCTCGACCTCGACCTCGCGCCCGCCGAGTTCGGTCAGGTCGGCAATCGCCTGCGCCGCCTTGCCGGTGGCGGCGACCAGAAAGGCCCCGCCGCGTTCCTCGCGCACGTCGCCGAGCTGGTCTTCGCTCAGCGCCAGCCGCTTGAGCTGCACGGCGAAGTCCTGCTCGTCCCAGGGCACGCCGCCGGGGGCCGGGGTCACGCGCAGCACCTGTACGCCCGCGTCCACGTCGGGAATGTGGGCCGGGTAGAGGGTCAGCACCACGCGCCGGGCATCGGGAAAGCCGCCCGCGATTTTGTGGCGCACGCCCTCTTCGTTGAGCAGACGGCGGTCAATCTCGTCGCCGTCCACGAAAGGGGTCCGCACGACGCGCCCGCCGCCCGCCTGGGCGATGAGGGTGGAAAGTTTCTGTTTCATGACCGCGAGGATACCCGCAGGCAGGCGGGGCGTCAGGAACGCACAGCCTTAATGGCCGCCGCGACCAGCCCCTCCAGCGAAGGGTGCGGCGCGACGGTCACGGAGAAAAACCCCAGCGCCCGCGCCGCCGCCGCCGTCTGCTCGCCGATGGCCGCGACCCGCAGGCGCCGGGGGTCGAGGTCCGGCCCCGCCAGCGCCGCCAGCTCCCGCGCCGCGCTGCCCGAGGCGAGGGTGACGGCGCAGACGCCCGCGAGGGAGCGCCGCTGCGCTGCGTTCAGGACGGCGGGTTCAGTGCGGTACAGCTCCAGACGGCGGTACGCTATGCCCCGCGCTTGCAGCTCGCCGCGCAGGGTGTTTTCGGAGAGTTGCGAGGTCAGATGCAGGGCGACCTGACCGGGACGGGCAGGCAACTCGCGGCCCAGGGCCAGGGCGGTGGCGGTGCTGGGCACAAACGCCACGTCCAGCCCGGCGGCGCGAAGTTCGCGGGCGGTGGCCTCCCCCACTGCGGCCAGTCGCATGCCCGAGAGGGGCAGCGGGCCGAGGCTTTCCAGCGTCCCCGACAGCGCCGCCGCCCCCTGCGGACTCGTGATCAGAACCCAGGCCACCCCGCGCAGGTCGCTCAAACCTTCCCGCAGGGCCTGGGGGTCCGGAGCAGGCACGAACCGAATCAGCGGCACGCTCAGCACCTCGGCCCCCTGCAAGCGCAGCAGTTCGCCCAGCCGCCCGCCGCCGTCTTCCCCGTTGTCCGGGCGGGTGACGGCGACGGTGTGACCTTGCAGGGGGAGAACTTCAGCAGCCATGCGCCGCTCAGACTAGCGCCGCTCTACAGTGCAGGCCATGTCCACTGATACGGATTCCGATTGAATCTGAAACTACCAGATTCAATCGGAATCCGTATGAGCTATTCCACGCCCCAGCACACCCGCAGCAGGTCCAGGGCGCGGCGGTCCACCGGACCCAGACCGGCGGGCAAGGCGTCCAACGGAAAAAAGCGGAGTTCCGTGCCCTCTGACCCGTCCGGCGCAAGCTCGCCTTCCCAGGCCGGGACCACATAGACCGCTGTGACCTGATAAAACTCGTCGCCGCCGGGAAGCAGCACGTGGGTTTCTTTGCCGCTGACCACCGTCAGCAACCGAACTTCCAGAGGCCGCAGGCCCGTTTCCTCGTGCAGTTCGCGCCGCAACGTGTCTTCCAGCGCCTCCCCCAGTTCGGCAATCCCGCCGGGTGTTCCCCAGCCGCCCGTGTCGCGGCGGCGTTGCAGCAGCACCTCGTCTGCCGAGTTCAGCACCAGGGCACAGGCACCGGCCAAGTTGACGGGGGCGTGTCCCACCAGCGCCCGCAGGTCATGGACATATTCGGTTGTACTCATGTGAGTATCTTACTCAAAGTTTTGATGGGCCGAGCGCACCGCGTCCCGCACCGCCGCACAGACCGCTTCCTGCACCAGCGCCCCGAGCAGCAGCGGGTCGGCGGGGGGCAAGGCGGCGCTGCTCAGCACGAACGCACTGTCCCCGTCCCAGGCGGTGTGGCTGGGGTGAATCACGCGGGCGAGCGCGGTCTGCGCGGCGTCGGCCAGGCGGCGGCACTCGGCTTTCGTCAGGGCATGTTCGGTGGCGACGGCGACGAGCGTCGTGTTTTCCACGTCGCCGGGCGCAAAGGCGGCGGCGCCCGGCCCCGTGCCCGGACCTGCCAGCGCGCCGCCCTGCTCGTCCAGCACGTCACCCACCGGGTTGACCACGGCCAGGGCTGCGACCCGTACACCGTGGCGCTCCAGACACACGCTGCCCAGCCCGCCCGGCACCCCACCGCCGAGGTATTTGCCCGCCGTGGCCCCGGTGCCTGCGCCGACCAGACCCCGCGTCACCGGAGCAGAGGACGCCGCCCGCGCCGCGAGTTCGCCTTCACGCTCGCCGGGCCGCACCCCCGGGTCGCCCACCCCGAGGTCGTAAATCACGGCCGCCGGGACGATGGGCACCCGCGCCCAGGGCGTCTCGTGGCCGATGCCGCGCTCCTCCAGCACCCGGACCACCCCGGTCGCCGCCGCAAGACCGAAGGCGCTGCCGCCCGTGAGCAGCAGGGCGTGGACGCGCTCGACCTTCTTCTCGGGACTGAGCAGCACGCCTTCGCGGGTGCCGGGACTCGGCCCGATGAACGACGCCGACGCCACCGCCCCCTCCGGCGGGCAGAGGATGACCGTGCAGCCGGTGCGGGCGATGGGGTCGGTCCAGTGGCCGACCTGAAAGCCGGGAAGCGCGGTCAGGGTCGTGTTTTCAGGCTCAGGCATGGCGCCTATTGTGCCGCCCGGAGCAATGAACAGAGGCCTGCGCCCGGCAAAGCCCCTCTCCTTTATCTACTGTCTGCTTTGCGCGTTACGGCGTCTTGAGGGCGTAGCCGATGCCGCGCACGGTGCGAATCACGCCGTAGCCGTCGAGGTCACGGAGTTTGGCCCGCATGTTCGCCATGTGGACATCCACCACGTTGGAGTTGCTCGGCAGTTCGCCGTTCCAGACCTCGCGCTCGATTTCCTGCCGGGAATAGACGCGGCCCGGCTGACGCGCCAGGAAAGTGAGCAGGTCAAATTCCTTGGGCGAGAGCCGGACCTCGTGGCCGTTGTACGAGCACAGCCGTTTTTGCGGGTGGATTTCCAGGGCGCCAATGGTGATGACCTCACCGTGCTGCTGGTGCCGCAGCTGCACCTTGACCCGGGCGACCAGTTCCTCGGGGTGAAAGGGCTTGGTCATGTAGTCGTCGGCCCCGGCCTCCAGCAGATTCACCTTGCGGTCAATCGCGTCCATCGCCGTCAGGATGATGATGGGCACGCTGCTGGTCTTGCGCAGCCGCCGGGCGACTTCCGCACCGTCGAAGTCCGGCAGACCGAGGTCGAGAATCACCAGGTCAGGAGCGTTTTCCCGGGCGCTGGTCAGGCCGGTGATGCCGTCCGGCGCGGTGAGTACGCGGTACCCGGCCTGTTCCAGCTCATACTGGACGACGCGGGTGATGTCCGGATTGTCTTCGATCAGGAGAATACGTTGTTCCATGCGGTGCCCTTCAAAGATCGAGATGCCGCCTGTTCGTCCTGCGTGCGTCCCTTGCAAAATCTTTACCGATTATCGTAGGGGCCGCCCACCGGTGCTGTGCCCCCCGCCGTTTTATGGACCCTTAACGGCTTATACGGATTCCGCTTAATTCCTGCACAGTCGGGAAAGCGCCGCCTGTGCATCCATATCGCGGAATCCGTATTTTTTCCTACTCGCATCCGCTCGGATTGAATCTGGTAGTTCCAGATTCAATCGGAATCTGTATTACTCTTCTCCCGGCACCCGCACACTGTCCACCTGCACCCCGTAACGCAGCAGCACGGTCTTGAGCCGCTGCATGGCCGCCACGGCGCGGGGGCGCTCCTTTGGGTCAAACGCCACAATCAGCCGCGCCGCCGTGCCCGGACGCGGTTCCTGTGCCTGAATCTGAAGGGGCCGACGAAACGCCGGGTCGTCCATCACGTCGCGCAGGATGCGGGCGAAGGTGAGTTCATCCACGCCGTCGAGGGTAAAGGCGATGCCCTGGGGGGTGTCGGTCATGGCGGGAGTATGCCGCGCCCGCTCAGGACGTGACCGTACCGGACAGCAAAAACCGCAGGACCGAGGGCAGCCGCGCACGCCACGCCGATTCGTGGTGAATGGCCTGTGGGTCATGCAGAAAGTGCAGCCGCTCCCCCATGCCGCGTGCCCGCCAGTGTTCGGCCAGCCGCTCGGTGTCCTGCCGGTACGCCTCGGCCCGCGCCGGGTCGTCGCTCTCGCGCCCGCCCACGTCCAGCCAGACGCGGCCTGCCGGGAGGGGCGACGCTGCCGCCTGCCGCAGCGCGAAGTCGCCGCCGGTCCAGAACGCCGGACTCAGCAGCCCCGCGTGGCCGAACACGTCCGGACAGGTGAGCAGCGCGTGGAGGCTGACCACCCCGCCCATGCTGCTGCCGACGACGTGGGTGAACTCGGGGGCGGGCCGGGTCCGCAGGGTCGTATCCACGAGCGGCTTGACCGTCCGGGCCAGAAAGCGCACGTAGGCGCCCGCCCCACCACCCCCGGGCGGGAACCCGCCCCGCGCGTCCTGCGGGGGCGGCACCGGGCTGTACTCGTGAAACCGCCGCTCTCCCCCGTTGGGAAGGCCGACGGCGATGGCCTCCACTCCCTCCCGCGCCAGTTCGGTCAGCACCTCGTCGGCGCCCCATTCGCCGCTGAAGCTGGTGGCGGCGTCGAACACGTTTTGCCCGTCGTGAAAGTAGACCACCGGATAGCGCCGCTGTGGGTCCACGCCGTAGGACGGCGGCAGCCAGGCGAGCAGCGGGCGCGGGGCATGGTCGGCGTCGCCCACCCCGTCCCACTGGAGGAGCGTGCCCGTCACGGTGCTGTCGGGGAGAGCGGCGTAGGACCGCCAGCCTGCGTTCACCAGGGCACTCACTCGATGACGCTCACCAGATATTCCATCGCCAGGCGGTAGCCGGTGAAGCCCAGGCCGCTGATTTTGCCCCGGCACACCGCCGCCGTGACCGACTGGTGCCGGAACTCCTCGCGGGCGTCCACGTTGCTGATGTGGACTTCGACCACCGGCAGCCGCTGCCCTGAAATCGCGTCGCGTAGGGCGTAGCTGTAGTGGGTCAGGGCGCCGGGGTTGATGACGATGCCGGTAAAGCCCTGTTCTTCGGCGTCCTGCACCCATTCGAGCAGCTGGCCCTCGTAGTTGCTCTGGCGACAGGTCACGCTCATTTCCAGTTCGGCGCCCCACGCCTCGCACTGGCGCTCGAGGTCCTCGATGGTCTGCGGGCCGTAGACCCCGGGTTCACGCAGACCCAGGCGGTTGAGGTTGGGACCGTTGAGAATGAGCAGCATGAGACAGGATAGCCCGGCCAGGGGCCAGCATTCAGCCCGGCCAGAGGTCGCCGAGGTCGGCCTGCCAGCCCGCGAACTCGCGCCGCAGCACGTCCTCCGGCACGCGGGCCAGATACGGCTGGGCGAGGTTGCGCAGCAGCACGAAGCGCACGCCCGCGCTGTCGGCTTTCTTGTCGCGGGCGATAAAGGGCGCCACGTCGCCAAAGGTGAGCGGCGGCAAGGGCTGGGGCCGCTGCCAGCGCAGAAAGGCGCGGGTGTGACGGGTCAGGTCCGCGCCGCCGAGCGCGTGGCTAAGGCGGGCGGCGTAGTGCATCCCGTAGGCCACCGCCTCGCCGTGGGGGATAGCCTGATGGGTGACGGCTTCAAGGGCGTGCGCCAGCGTGTGCCCGAAGTTGAGGTAGGCCCGCTCGCCCTGCTCGGTCAGGTCGCGGGTGACGACCCCAGCCTTGACGGCGATGGCGTCGGCCAGGGTGTCTTCGAGCAGGGCGCCACCCGGACGAAACTCCGGCGACGCCACCCGTTCCAGCAGCGACGGGTCGGCAATCAGGCCGTGCTTGAAGGCTTCGGCGGCCCCTTCGCGGAACACGGCCTCCGGGAGCGTGGTCAGCGCATCGGTGTCGCACCACACGGCGCGGGGCGGCCAGAAGGCGCCGACGAGGTTCTTGCCCTCGGGCAGGTTGACCCCGGTTTTGCCGCCCACCGCCGCGTCCACCATGCCGAGCAGCGTGGTCGGCGCGGTGTAGAAGGCCACGCCGCGCAGGTAACTCGCGGCGACGAAGCCCGCGAGGTCGGTCGCCGCGCCGCCGCCCAGTCCCACCACCGCGCCGCTGCGGGGCAGGCCCGCCCGCGCGAGCTGCGAGAGCACGTCCGCGAACACCTCGAGCGTCTTGCACTCGTCACGGGCGGGAACCTCGACGGTCAGCAGGGGCCGAAGGCTCGCCTGCGCCCGCTCCACCCAAACGGCGGGCAGGTCGGCGGGGTGAATCAGGGCGACGGGCGTTTCAGACACCGTCAGGCGCGAGAGCAGGCCGGGGCCGACCTGGGCCACGTAGGGGGAGGCGCCACCGACCTCAATCCGCCGCACGGTCGAACTCCGGTGACAGCTGCGCCCACGCGGTTTGCGCGTCCCGCCAGGCCCACAGGCGTTCGATGACCTCCTCCACGATTTCCTCGGAGGGGCGCCCGTCGCTGTGGACGTGGATGGTGCCCTGGCGGTACACGCTCTCGCGCTCGTCCATCAAGCTCCGGATGCGCGACAGGGGGTCTTCGACCTTGAGCAGCGGCCGGTCGCTGTGCTTGGTGCGCTGGTAGACGGTTTCGGGGGTGGCCCACAGCACGACCACCGGGCCGCGAGAGAGCAGCAGGCGGCGGTTTTCCTCGTGGATAAAGGTGCCCCCGCCGAGGCTGATGACGGCGTGCTCGAGCCGGGTCACGCGCTCGACCACCTCGCGCTCACAGGCGCGGAAATAACCTTCGCCTTCCTGCGCGAACACCTCGGGGATGCTCTTGCCGACCACCCGCGTGATCAGCTTGTCGGTGTCCACGAAATGCAGCGCCAGCGCCCGCGAAAGCTCCCAGCCGATGCGGCTTTTGCCAGTGCCCATAAAGCCTGCCAGCGCCACCCAGTTGGCAGGGCGTTCGATCAGGCCGGACGGAAACATAACAGGCAGTCTACCCTCATCCCCCCGCAGCGGGGTGCCTGCCTCACTCTCCGGGGGCCGGGGCGGAGCCGCCAGCACCTCGTCCAGCGCGTGCTGCACGCGCGCCGAAAGCTCAGAAAAGGTCAAGGCGCCCTCAGTATTCGGCCGCGTAGGTCCGCGCCGCCGCGAGGCGCTCCTGAAGCTCGGGCAGGGTGTCGCCGCCGAATTTCTCGGTGATCGCCTCGGCCAGTACCCAGCCGATCACGCACTGCAAGATGACCCCGGCGGCGGGCACGGCGGTGGTGTCGCTGCGCTCGCGGGCCGCGTCGGACGCCTCGTGGGTGACCACGTTGACAGTCGGCAGCGGCTTCATCAGCGTGGCGATGGGCTTCATGGCGACCCGCACGATCAGTTCCTCGCCGTTCGTCATCCCCGCTTCCAGGCCGCCCGCGCCGTTGGTGTCACGGGTATAGGTGCCGCCCCGGTAGTGAATGGCGTCGTGGACGTTGCTGCCGGGTTTGACGGCGTTCTCGAAGGCCCGCCCGATTTCGACGCCCTTCATCGCCTGCACGCTCAGGCACGCCTGCGCAATCTTGCCGTCGAGCTTGCGGTCCCAGTGGACGAAGCTGCCCAGCCCCACCGGCAGGCCCCGGAACCGCACTTCGAGGATGCCGCCCAGCGTGTCGCCGTCCTTCTTGGCCTGGTCGATGCGCTCCCGCATCTGCGCGGCGGCGTCGGCGTCGGGGGTACGCAGGTCCGACTCCTCGATGGCGGCCAGCCCGTCCCAGGAAAAGGCCTGCCGCGTTTCTATTCCGGCGAGGCTGGAGACATAGTTGGCCCCCTCGATGCCGAGTTCCGCGAGCAGCTTGAGGGCGACGCTGCCCACCGCCACCCGCGCCGCCGTCTCTCTGGCCGAGGCCCGTTCGAGCACGTCGCGCAGGTCCTTGTGGCGGTACTTGATGCCGCCGGTCAGGTCGGCGTGCCCGGGGCGGGCGTCGGTCAGCGCCTTCTTGCGCGGCTCGCCCCCCGGCTCGGGCGACATGATTTCGACCCAGTTGCGGTGGTCCCTGTTCTGAATGGCGAGGGTGACGGGTGCCCCGGTGGTGCGCCCGGCCCGCACGCCGGAGAGAATCTCGGCCTCGTCGGTTTCGATGACCATGCGCCGCCCGCGCCCGTAGCCGCCCTGCCGCTTTCTGAGCCAGGGGTCGATGTCGCCCTTGCCCAGCGGCAACTGCGCGGGCAGCCCCTCGATGATGGCCGTCAGCTGTGGCCCGTGCGATTCTCCGGCGGTCAGGTACCTCATGGGGCGACTGTAGCGGGATTGCCCCCCCCGGCGCGGCGGCTTGAGCAAACAGGCCCCCCGCGAACACCAAGAGCGGCGCCCCTCCGAAGAAAGGCGCCGCGATGACAGGAACGTTCTTTGACGGCTGTTCCTTGTGACTTGGTTACTTGACGACCGTGCCGGTGATGATGACGAGCAGTTGAGACTGCGTCTTCTCGTTGCGCTTTTCCCCGAAGGCCGCGCCGATGCCCGGCAGGCTGCTCAGGAAAGGCACGCCGCTGCTGCTGCTCGTCTCGGTGCTGCCGAGCAGGCCGCTCATCAGGACCGTCTGACCGTTTCTGAAGGTGATGGTGCTCTGCGCTTCACTGTTGGTGAAGTCGATCAGGTTGGGCAGGCTGTCAGCGGTGATAGGCGTGGCGGGCTGGTTGACCTGACCGCGAACGCGCAGGGTGATGGTGCCGTCGGGCGCCACCTGCGGGCTGAAAAAGTCGAGGTTGAGGCCGTAATCGATCTGCCGGACGATGTTGCCCGCTGCCGAAGGAATGTTGATTTCCAGTCGCCCACCGCTCTTGACGCTCGCCGCCGCGCTGCTCGACGCGTTCTGGGCGCCGCCCGTGGCACTCAGCGACCGCTGGCCGCTCTGCATGGTCACGTTGCCGTCGTACACGCGCCGGGTCAGGCCCTGGGTTTCGAGCGCCGTGAGGGTCGGGAAGATGTTGAAGCCCAGGAAACTCTGGGTGGGGTTGAAGGTGGCGGCCAGTCCGGTGCCGCCGGTCACCGCCACGTTGAAGCCGCCGAAGGTCGCCCGCCAGTTCAGGCCCAGCGATTGCAGCGCCCGTTCGTTGACCTCCTGAATGCGCACCTGCACGTTGATCTGCGGCACCACCTGGTCGAGTTGCGGAATCAGTTCTGCGATCTGCGCCACCTGCTCCGCCGTGCCGCGCACGATGAGCTTATTGGTGCGGATATCGGCAATGATCGTGGGCGCATCCTGGCTGAGCAGACCTTCTTGAGCAGGCGTGGAAACCGTCTTGCTGACAGTCTGCTGCTGAGCTTGAGCATTTGTAGATGCACTTGGCGTAGGAATGGCCGGTTGAGAAGTTTGATCAGTTACGGTGGTGCTTCGGGAGGTCACTTGCTCGGTGATCCGTGTCTCAGCCTGACCCAGCAACACTGCTTTCACCTCTTCAGCACTGGCATTGACAAGTTGAAAGACACGCTGAACATTCTGGGGCGCAGTGACCGGGGCCGGGCGGTCCACCTGCTCCAGCAGGGCCAGCGCGGTATCGAGCTGGGCCTGGGCGCCGTTGAGCACCAGCTGGCCGGTCTGTCCCACGGGGGTCACGCGCAGGGTGGGGTACTGGGCCGCCAGCAGCGCCGTGATGTCGGCGGTCTGGCCGCGCACGCTGTACACGCGCTGCACCGGACGAACGGCCTGGTTCTGGGCCTGCTCCCCAGCGGCCGTCTGACCGGCGGCCTGGTCGAGTTGCCCGAGCAGTCGGGTGACTTCCGCCACTTCCTTGTTGGTGCCGCGCACGATCACCGCGTTGTTGCGGGTGTCCGCGATGATTCGCATGGTCTTGGAATCGAGTTCGACATCGATCAGGGTGCGCGTCACACCCACCGTCTGCCCGGCCTCGTTCTGCCGGGGCGACTCGGTGTACTTGGGGGTGCCGAAAAACAGCTTGGCCTGGGTGGCCGCTTCGGTGGCCTCCGCGCTCTTGAGCGTCACGATGCGCTGAATCGGGGTGTTGCCTACCCGCAACACCGGCTGGCTTCCGAGCTGCACGACCTCGTAGCTCAGGCCGTACACGTCCATCAGCAGCGGCCAGACCTGATTGAACGGCTGAGCGCGGAACGAGTAGGACACCGGGCGGCCCGCCGGGGCGAGGGGCTGGTCGGCCGTGGCCGCCGACGAGTTGGCCGCGGCCGACAGGTCGAGGTTGGTGTCGAGGATCAGGCCGTACCCCGCGGACCGGGCCAGCGCGGCCAGCAGGCTGGAAAGCGGCCCGGCGTAGCTGCCGGTTTCGACGCTGACACTGGCCGCACTCAACTGCGGGTCAGTGGCGGCGACCTGCGAGACGGGAAGCGCGGCGCTGCCGGTCTGCGGCGCGGGCGCCTGGGCAGGAGCAGCGTTCTGAGCGGTGGCCATGCCCAGCACGGCGGTCAGGAAAAGGGCGTGTCGTTTATTCATGGCTCACCTTTGTTCGAGTTTCAGAGATTTGACCGTGTCACCAAAGGACAGAGTCACGGCGTCGGTGTCGACGTTCTGCAAGACGACAGGGGTCGCGTTTTCGCCGCCCAGACCGGGAATGGTCTGACCCTGCTCGACCACGACGAAGCCCTGCGGCGTGCGGAAGACCGCCGTGTTCGTCGGCCCGAGCACCACCGAGCTGAGGGCCACCTGACCCTGCGCGAGCAGGCGGTCGAGCGCGGTGCCTGCGCCCGTGCCAGTGGTGCCCGTGCCAGTGGTGCCCGTGCCAGCAGCACCAGTTCCTGCCGCGCTGCCTGCCGGGGCCACTTCACCGCTCACGACGGTGATCAGGGGCGGCGTGGCTGCCGGGGCCGACGCATCGTCGCTGTCCTGGCCTGCCGGGGCCGCCGCCGGGTTGCCGGAAGCCGCGTTTCCGGAAGCGGACGCTGCGGCATTCTGGACCACCAGGTCAGGAACGACGTTCGACTGGGGCACCCGCGCCGCCACGACCGGGGGAGGCGTGGGCACCGGGGCCGCTGCCGGGGTTCCCGTGTCTCTCCCACTGGTGTCCCTACCGCCGGTGTCCGTGCCGCTGATCACGCGGGGCGGCTGACCGCTGACGGTGGCCGGGGGGCGCACGACGACGGTGGTGCCGCTGGCGTTCCCCGGCTTGGCGTTGGTGCGGGCGGACGTCGTCGCCGGAGTCCGGGTGCCTGCGGCAGGCGACGCCGCGATCACGCGGGGCGGCTTGGCCTGTCCAGCGTTCGTGCGTGCGGTGCCCGCCTGTTTGCTGGAGGTTCCACCGTTGCCTGCGGGGGCCGCAGTTCGGGAGGCGGCCGAACCTGTCCCGGTGGCTGCGGGCGGACGCACCACGACCACACCCGGGGTGCGGGCGGCCTGTCCACCCTGGGCCGCCGTGCCGGAAGCTCCCGTGTTCCGGCCCGCCGCCGTCTGACCCGCCGCCGTCTGACCCGCTGCCTGGGCTGCCGCAGACCGGGCCGGGGCAGCGACCACAGCCGGTGCGCGGCTGCCTGCGCCGCCGACCTCGGCCGGGGTGACTGGAATGACCGGAGTGGGTAGGGCGCCCTGATCGAGCTGCGAGGTGTAGTCCAGCACGCCGCCCTGACCGCCGACGCTGCTTCCTGCGGGGCCGGTCAGCACCACCGGAGCCGGAACCGAGCCGCCCACGCGACCCTGTCCGGCCTGCCCCTGGGCCTCGGGCGCCTGGGTTCCAGAAGTCCGGGTTTCAGGAGTCCGTGCTTCAGGAGTTTGCACTTCAGGAGTCTGGGTTTCCACCGAACCGGCCAGGGTGTCCCCGCCAGCAGAGCCGTTGGGACGTGCGCCCGACCCAGCCACGAGGGTGCCGAAGGGGTCGGCGCCGCTGATCGTCTTGAGGGGCCGGTCGGGGTTGATGCCGCTGGGCACCGGCACCGGCTGAGCCAGGCCGTCGCCTTCGAGCGGGGGGAGGGTCGCCACCAGATTCTCGTCGGTGGCGTCGGTGTCGGTGGCGTCCGTGTCTGTGCCGGCCTGCGAACTGCTCCCGGAGGTGCGGCCCGACCCGTCGGCTTGACGGTCCCCGTCCGGAGTGGTCCCCGAGCCGGTGGAGGTGTCGCCCGTCCCGCCCGTCTGAGCCGCATCGGTGCTGGACGTCGTGGTGGTGGTCGTAGACGTGGTGACCGTGTTCGTACCAGTGACTGTGTTCGTACCAGTGACTGTGTTCGTATCGGTAACTGTGTCCGTACCAGGCACGGACGCGGGGCCGTTCACGGCAACCGGGTCGGTGACGGCGGTCTGTTCCTCGGGCTGGCCGGTCAGAACGAACCAGCCGCCGATCAGGGCCACCATGCCCAGCACCACCAGCACCATCTTGACCTCACGCGAAAACTGGAGGTTCAGCGGTGACCTGACCTGTGACACGCTGGTCGTGTCGGTATAGGTCTGGGTCTGGGTTTGATCTTCAGTAGGAAAAGGGCTCATGGTTGCGTGCCTCCAGCGGCCGGTTCGGCGGGAGCGGCGGGCGCAGCGGCGGGCGGCGTGCCCCCAGGAACCGTGCCCGCTGCTGCCGGGGCGCCTGCGGCCTGCGCCGCATCGAAGGTGTAGACCGTCAGACCGAGGGTGCTGCTCAGCAGTCCGCCCGTACCGGTGCCCCTGCCTGCCGCCGCGACCGACTGCAGGCTCACGTTGTCCACGGTGGTGAAGCGGCCCTGCAATTCCAGGCTCCGCAGAATCTGAAACAGTTGTGGGAATTTGCCGTCGACCGTCAGGGTCATCCCGATAGGCCGCACGCCCGCAGGAAGGTTGGCGGCTGCGGCGCCGCTGCCCCCGAACGACAGGGTCTTGAGGTCGCCCCCGGCGGCGCTGACGGTCTGCCGCAGGTTGGCGACCACCTGACCGAAGTTGGCGGTGGGCGGCAGCGCCTGCAGGAACTTGTCACGCTCGACTTCGAGCCGGGCCACCTCGGCGGTGAGGACGGGCACCCGCGCCGCCTTGGCCTGATCGGCGGCCAGGGTCGTTTCCTTGCCGGTGATTTCGTCGTTGAGGGCCATGATCTCAAGCTGCCTGGGCTGGATCGCCAGGGTGTAGAAGAGGTAGCCCAGCACCAGCGACGCGGTCAGTGCCAGCGCGAAAATGTACTGCGGAGCGAGTTTGATCGCGTTCACTGGGTGCCTCCCTCGGCCGGTGCGGCGGGCGCCGCCGGAGCCGTGGGCGCGGCCCCGGGAACCGGCGCAGGCGTCGCGGCCCCTCCGGAAGCGGCGCTGGGCTGGTCCCCCACCACCCCGATGGCCGCGGTGAAGGTGTAGATGCCGTTGGCGTCGTCACGTTGCAGGCCCTTGAAATCGACGCCGAAATTGCCGTCGGTTTCGAAGGCGTTCAGGAAGGTCACGATCGCTTCCTGACTGCGGGCGCTGCCGGACAGGTCGAGTTGCCGCGATACGGCCTTGCCCGCGTAGGCGGGATTGGCCCCGCTGCCGGGCGCCACGGTGGTCATGTTGACGCTGCTGAACACCACGTTGCCGGGCACACGCTCGACGAAGGAAGCGAGGTCGTTGGACCAGTAGGTTTTCTGGTCCCGCAGTTGCAGCGCCACCTGGGTGACCCGCTCCAGTTCGCCCTGGGTGGCAGTCAGCTCGTTGAACCGCGCCTTTTGCGGGGCCACCGCGTCGATCTGCTGCTGCAGCGCCGCCGAGCGCGCGCGCAACTGGCTGGTGTCGCCCGACACCGCCAGGTACCAGCCGCCGAGCACCGCCGCCGTCAGGCCAGCCACCGCCCAGGACGCGTATTTCCAGACGCTGGGCTGTGACTGCTTGCGGTACTCCTTGGGCAACAGGTTGATTTCAACCACGGCCCATCACCCCCCGCAGCGCCAGTCCCAGCGGCACGGTGAATTCGGGGGCGTTGGTCTGAAGGTAGCCGGTGTCCACGCCCGCCTGATCGGTCTGCACGGTCAGCCACGGGGAGGCGACTTCCACCCGGAACCCCAGCGCGTCCCCGATGGCGGCGGCCAGGCCACGCAGCTTGGCGCCACCCCCGGCGAGGAAGGTCCGGTCGATCACCACGTCGCCGCTCTGGACGCGGTAGAACTCCAGCGAGCGGCGAATTTCGGTGATCAGGTCTCCCAGCACGGGCCGGACCACCTCGAACACGCGGGCCGGGCTGTACTGCTCACGGCTCAGGTCGAAGTTGAGCAGGTCTTCCTCGTCCTCGGTGGGGGTGGTGGCGGTGGCGTAGCCGAGCTTGACGTCTTCGGCAGCGGCGAAGTCCAGGTCGAAGGACTTTTGCAGCGCGGTGGTGAAGTCGTCGGCCGACACGTTGATGTTGCGGGTCATCAGGATGCGGTCGCCGCGCACGAGGTTGATCACCGAGCTGCTCGCGCCGATTTCCATCACCAGCGCGACCTCGCCGGCCTCGGTGTAGTTGGTGCCGGTCAGGGTGCTTTTGGTCAGGTGCTCGCCCAGCAGGTTGCCGCGCAGGGCACGCAGCGCCGCGAAGCTCTTGAGGTCCACCACGGTGGGTTCCAGCCCGGCGAGGCGCAACACCTCTATCTGGCGGTGGACCGCCTCGGTGGGCGCCGCCGCGATCACGACTTCCATCTGACCGTCCTCGGGGATGGACGCCGGGTCGTCGAGCAGGTCGAAGTCGAGCGTGACCTCGTCGATGGGGTAGGGAATATAGCGCTCGGCTTCCCAGCGGATGGCGCTTTGCAGGTCCTTGCGGTCCATGCGCGGCACCATGATGTTGCGGGTCACGGCGACCTGGTTGGGAACGGCGGTCACGGCGTGGCGGGTGGTGATGCGGTGCTCGGCCAGCAGGCTCCTGAGTTCGTTCGCCACCGCCTGGGGTTCGACGACCAGACCGTCACGCATGCTGCCGATGGGGGTGGGAACCATCACCGCGTGTTGCAGGGAAGGGGGCGCCCCCGCCTTGAGGGCCACCACCTTGATGGTGCTGGTGCCGATCTCCACGCCGATGGCGGCGGAACGACTGCGAAAACGGTTAATGAGGCTCGTCATGCTCCCTCCAGAGTCCGGCGAATTTTAGCATTCACTCATCTACCCGGGCCGGGCCCCCCGGCAACGATGCGGGGGCCTGGGCCACGCTCCGGAAACGGGCAGAAGCTGCTGCGGGAATAAGCCGGCGAGTGAGGGCAAGGGCGGACATACCGCTGCCCATGGAACCATCCCCCCGCTTACGGAACTCTGACACCCCCAGCCCTGCCGGAGCGCGTCGGTGAGCCGCTCGTTGGCCCCTCGCAAGCTACGGACAGGGCACCGAAACCCGGCGTCCCAGGCTCAGTTCAGCTGCGCGAGTTGCGGAGTGAACCGCCGCACCCGGCCCGCCGCGTCCACCGTGACCACCTCGCCGCGTACCAGCCCCACCTGCCCCGGCCCATGCGGCACGCGGGCGACCACCTGCCCAGCGCTGAAGCGTTCCAGGGTGCTGCCGGTCAGGCGGTAAAGGCTCAGGCCGTCACTGGCAGTGGGCAGGGCGGCACTGGCGGCCCCGCTGGGGGTGGCATACAGGAAAGGCTGCGCCGCCCGGTCAAGGACTGCCCCATCGTCCACCCGGCGCAGTTCGCGGCCCAGGACCACGTAATCGCGCCCGTCGCCCCCGGTCACGGCGGCCAGCGGCGCTCCGGCCACGCCACGACCCGCTTCGCCGCTGTAGGTCAGGGCGCTGCCGTCCTCGCGGTAGATGCGGGTGCTACTCAGCAGGACCACCGCGCCCACATTCAGGCTGCGCGGCGCCCGGTCGAGCGTGACCACCAGCCCCGGCCCCGGCAGCGCGGCCCAGGCGTCGGCTCCCTGCCCACCGCTCTGCTGCCAGCCCACATCGGAGGCGGGGGCGAGGCGCGGGCAACTCGGCTGAAAGCTCGGCACGCGGGCCACGCACGCCCGGCCCCCACTGACCCACGCCACCCCATCGTCGCTGAAGGCCGCGCGGACCCCGCCAGTGGCGGAGGCAGTGCTTCCCGCCTCACTTCCCCGCCCGGCAGACGGCGCGGGAGCACAGGCGAGGAGCGAGGCCCCCAGCAAGGCCAGCACGGGAAGGCGAAGCAAGCGGCGCGGTGTGGTCCAGCGGGGCGGGAGGGGCATGGTCCGATTGTGCCGGGTCCGGGTGAGCGGCAGGTCAGCGGTCGCGCTTATCGAGCAGTGCCTCCACCACCACGTCCAGCCCCACGCCCGTCACCGCGCGCTGCTCTGGGGTCAGGGAAATGCCCCGGCTCGCCTTGACGAGCACGATGTCGCCGTCACGGACCTCATTCAGCAGGTCGGCGAGCAGCTCAGGCACGGTGGTGAAGGCGCGCTCGCCCAGCTCCGGCGCGAACTCGCCCACCCCATAGGTCAGGTCGGCCTGCTCGCGGGCATAGCTGCCGACTTCGGCGTGCAACTCGCGCTCGGTGGGGCCGAGTTCCAGCATCCGGCCCAGCACGCTGATGCGGCGGCCTGCCTCGCCCTCCAGCTTCAGCGCGTGCAGGGCATCGAGCGCGGCGCGCACCGCCACCGGAGACGCGTTGTAGGCGTCGTCGATGACGGTAAACCGGCCCGGATGCAGCCGGTAGCGTCCGCCGGGTACCTCTACCGCGCTCATTCTTACGGCGGCGTCGGCCAGCGCGATGCCGGCTTCGCGGGCGAGGACCATGCCCAGCACGGCGGCCTCGGCCTGCACCCGCGAGGCGAGCGGCAAAATCACGCCCATGCCGCCGAAGCGAAAGCGGGCGGCCTGCGGCGAGAGTTCCAGCCCCTCGCCCCGGAACGTCACGTCGCCGAAGCCGTAGCTGTCCACGTGGGGAAACTGGGCCTTGGGGAAAAAGGCGGCGGCCTGCGAGCCGACGAGCGCCCGCCGCGCCGTCAGAATCTGACCCTTTTCGCGGGCGATGGTCTCCACCGTGCCGAACTGCTCCAGATGCGCCGGGCCGATGGTCGTGACCACGCCCACATCGGGCCGCACGAGGTCCATCAGTTCGGCCATTTCGCCGATGTGGTCGATGCCCATCTCCACCACCAAAGGCTTCTGGCTCGCGCCGTACTGCACCAGAAAACAGGCGATGGCGGGCATGGTGTTGAACACCGGCATGAAGTGGGCGTCCAGGGCCGCCGCCGCGTAACTCTTGGCGGTCGTCTTGCCCGCGCTGCCGGTGATGCCCACCACCAGCGGGTTTTTGGCCCGTTCACTCCGCGCCCAGGCGAACAGGGCCCCGCGCGCATCATCCACCCGCACGGCGCGGGGCACGTCGAGGTCGGTCAGGACGAAAGGCGCCCCCGCCGCGAGCGCCCGCTCGACGAACCTGTTGCCGTGCATCTTCTCGCCGGGCAGCGCGACGAACGCCGTGTTCGGCCCCGCCTCGCGCGAGTCCCAGGTCAGCCGCCGCGCCGGGCGGGCCTGGGGGTGAATCTGAGCGGCAAAAGGAACAGAGCGGGGGTCAAGCATGAGGCGAGGCTAGCAGGAACACGCCGGTCAGCCGGGCCGCGCGGCCCACGGCGTTACCGTTCCTACCACTGCCCGCTGAACGTTGCCCCGCACCGCGTCCCAGACCCCCGCCGAGATTTCCGCGTTCGTCAGCCAGCGTGAGTGTTCGCCTTCCCGCACGAAGCCCAGCACCACGTCGCGCGCATCGCTGCCCAGCGCGGCGAAACGGGCCCGCCGTCCGTCGTCGGGTCTGAACGGGTCGGCCACCGCGCTGCCCAGGACGTGAAAAAACGGCCCTTGTACCGCTTCGGCCACCACGAAAGGCGCGTCCGGCGCCGCAGAGTGAATCCAGACCACCGCCCGGTCAAACGGCGCGGCGGAGGCCAGGGCCGCGCGCAAGGCCGCTGCGTCGCGGTAGTCCGCCAGCAGGGGATGCAGGCGCGAATGTGTGAGCGCCGGGGCGTGGCGGGCCAGCGTCCACACCTCGTCGCCCGCCGCGAGCAACTCGCGCACCAGCCCCAGCAGCATGCCGGTGCCGCCGACCACCAGCGTTTTCATGGCTCACGCACCACAGCCAGTGCGCCGGGAGTGGTCAGCACCGCGTACTTGCCACTGCGGAAGGTCGGCCCGAAGCCGCGCCAGGAAAGCTGCGCCGCGTAGAGGGGCTTTTTTCTGGCGGCGTCGTAGGCGAGAAACTCACCATTCACCCGCCCGACATACAGCACGCTCCCCAGGGCGTCCAACCGCGAGACCGGCCCCGCTCCCGGCAGGGTCAAGCCCGTCCCGGTCGGCATATCCACCCCGTTGTAGTTGATAGGCGCGCGGCCCGTGGTTGGAATCAAGCGCACTTCTCCCATGCGGCTTTCAAACACCAACAGTTCTCCCACTGGCCCCAGGCGAAAGCGACCGTCGTCTGGCACGGCGAAGGTGCGGGCGGGTAGCAGCGGCGCGGAAGGCGTTTTTGCAGCCAGCGCCGGGTCATTCGCCCAGAACTGCCGCAGCCGCGTGCCGCACTGGTCATTGACATAAATGTGCGGCGGGGCAGAGAAGGTTTCGGACGTGCGGCGCTCCAGGGTGCCTCTGCCAGGGCAGCGGAAATCGGCAGCCAGCTTCAAGACCTGTTCAGTGACGCCGGAACGCAGGTTCACCCAGGTCAGGACTGCGTTGTCGCTCCCTGAGAGGAAGCTCGCGTCGGCCATCAGGACCGCCTTGCCGCGCACGCCCAGCGGCCCCGTCGTGCCGCCGAGGCGGTAGAGCTGTTTGCCCGTCGCCGCGTCAAAGGCGTAGGTGGCCGGAAAATGCGGCTCGCCCTGGTAAGCGTCCCAGAACACCACGCTCCCTGATCCTGTGTCGCCCAGAACCGTCCGGAAGCCCGTCATTTCGTGCTCTTTAAAGGCCCAGCGCGTCTGACCCGTCGCGGCGCTCAGGGCTATGCCGCCGTGTTCCGTCGTCGCGTACAGCACGCCGCCCGACTCGCCCACATCGCGCACCGTGCCGCCCAGGTCGCGGGTCCACAGGCGCCGCCCGTCGCTGAGCCGGTAAGCGCTCAGAATCTGGCCCGATGTGAGAAAGACAGCGTTTTTGTCGGCCAGTCCCAGGTTTCCCGGCTGCCGCAGCGTCCACCGCATGTGGCCCGTCGCCACGTCGCGGGCTTGCAACGCCCCGCCCACCTTCACCAGCACGCGGTTTTCAGCGAGCAGCACGGCCCTGTCGCCGTACTCGGCCTTATCTACCGTCAACGTCCAGAGAGGGCGAACCACCTTGACGTTCGGCACGCCAGCGCCGTACACCGGCCCCTGATAGCTCGTAGGTGGGGCCGCCTGGGCCGGAGCCAGGGCAGCCAGCAACGCCAAGGGCAGCATTATTCGCCGGAACTTCGACATGAGGTCAGGGTAACGGACGGCGGGCAGCGGCACGTCCGACTTTTGGTGGAGCCTCGAAGCCAAGTACCGACCCAAAGAATAAGGGCCAGAGCGCATGGCCCCGGCCTCTCTCCTCCCAAACCTCAAATAAGGGTCAATTCGCTGCCGCCTTCCAGATGGCTCAGGTGCTCGGGCAGGTTGCCGGGCCGGTCCATCACGATCTGCTCAGCCTTGTACGACGAGCGCACCAGCGGACCGGAGACGACTTCCAGGAAACCAAGTTGCATGCCTTCTTCGCGGATTTCGTCGAACTCGGCGGGCGAAATGTAGCGTTCCACCGGTAGATGGTGCATGGTGGGGCGCAGGTACTGCCCGAAGGTGAGCACGTCCACCCCGGCGGCGCGGCAATCAGCCATCGCCTCGCGGATTTCCTCGCGGGTTTCGCCCAGGCCCAGCATGATGCTCGTCTTGGTAATCACGTCGGGGCGGGCCTGCTTGGCGTGGGCCAGCACGCTCAGGGTGCGGTCGTAGCTCGCGCGAATGTCGCGCACCGGGTGGGTCAGGCGCCGCACGGTTTCGAGGTTCTGGGCGTAGGTATCCACGCCGCTGTCCAGCACGAGGTCCACGCAGGCCGTGTTGCCGCCAAAGTCGGGCGTCAGTGCCTCCACGCGGGTCTGCGGATTGACCTCTTTGATGGCCTTCACCGTCTTGGCGAAGTGGTAGGCGCCGCCGTCGGGCAGGTCATCGCGGTCCACCGAGGTCAGCACCACGTACTTGAGGTCCATCAGCCGCACCGAGTCGGCCACGCTGCGCGGCTCGTCGAGGTCCAGTTTGCCCATCGGGTTGCCGGTGTCCACCGCGCAAAAGCGGCAGGCGCGGGTGCAGATGTGGCCCATCAGCATGAACGTCGCCGTCCCACGCGACCAGCACTCGCCGATGTTGGGGCACATCGCTTCCTCGCACACCGTATGCAGGCGGTGCTCCTTCACGATTTTGCGGACTTCGGTAAACACCTGCCCGGTGGGGATGGTGACTTTCAGCCACTCAGGTTTCTTCTCGCGCACCGGCACGCTGTCCTTGCGGTAGATGCCGTTTTTGATGAATTTAGGTTCCTTGGTGGACGGGTCTTGCTGGGTCATTTCGGTTTCCTCGGTTGGAAAGGGTCGCTGGAGGGTGACGGCTGGTCAAGGAGGCTAGGGAGAGGCCACAGAGAGCGCCTCCTGCCCGGCGGCCACCCCCGGAAGGCTCCAATCATAGTCGGCAAAGGTCAAGGCGAAAGCGTCGGTCAGCGCCTTTTTCGCCTGCTCCATGCTGACGCTGCCCAGACCGCGCAGGTCGTACTCACGCTGCACGCTGGTCATCTGGGTATCCGTCAGGCCGCAGGGCACGATCAGGTCGAAGTGGTCCAGATTGGTGCAGACGTTCAGGCCGATGCCGTGCAGCGCGACATTCTGCTTGATGGCCACGCCGATGGAGCAGATTTTCTGGTCGTAGGTCTTGCCGTTGATCTCGCGCGGGTCCACGTACACGCCCGCGTAGCCGGGATTGGGCCGGGCATCGGGCAGGCCGAGGGTGCCCAGCGCCGTCACCACTGCGTTTTCCAGCAGCCGCAGGAAGTCGCGCACCCGGCGCCCGACTGGAAAAATGGCGTAGGCGACGAGCTGGCCGGGGCCGTGGTAGGTGACGTCTCCGCCGCGCTCCACCGCGAACACGTCGATGCCCTGCGCAGCCAGATACTCGCGCGTGACCACGATGTTCTCGCCCTCCTGCGCCTTGCGCCCCAGCGTCAGCACGGCGGGGTGCTCCACCAGCAGCAGCGTGGGCCGCCCGCCCACCGCCACGCGGGCCAGTTCCTGCTTCTGCCGCGCCCACGCCTGCGGGTAGGGCAGCAGGCCGAGGTCAAGCACGTCGAAGGCCGCTTCTTTCACATCCCGGATTGTACGCCCCCCACCCGCCGCTTTATGGGGCTGCGGACGCCATTTCGGGACAGATTGACCAACCCGGTTGGTGGGTGAGGGTAGGCCGGGTGGCCGATGCCCAGGCCACCGCCAACCTTTACCCTGACCCATGCCACACCTCGTCCGTCCCTCCGAACAGTACAAAGACAGCTTCCTCGCCGCCGTACGCGAGGCGCAGGACACCGGCAGCGGCCTGGGCGAGACACTTGTATGGAAGCTGGACGACATCAGCGCCGACTTCGGCAAAGTCCTGCGCGACCTGACCCGCTACGAGCCGGGCAACGAGTTGCCGGAAGGCTTCGTCCACTCCGAATACCGCTGGCTGGTGGACGGTGACGAGTACCTAGGGCGCGTCTCCATTCGCTACACCCTCAACGACCGTCTGCGTGAGTTCGGCGGGCACATCGGCTACGAAATTCGGCCCTCAGCGCGGCGCAGAGGCTACGGCACCCTGATTCTGAAACTGGCGCTGGAGCGGGCGCGCGAACTGGGGATAGACCCGGTGCTGGTCACCTGCGATGTGGACAACTTCGGCTCACGCGGCGTCATTGAGGCGAACGGCGGCGTGCTGGAAGGCGAATTTGAGGTGCCTCAGTATCACGACCAGCCCATCCGGCGGTACTGGATTCGGCAGTCTTAGGCAGCCCAACAGCAAAAGGCCCCCTCCACAGCGGGCTTGTCATTCCCCAAATTAGGTGCGAGCTAACTTATACCCCTCGACATAGACCTGAAGCATATTCATTCCCTCCCACAAGGCCTGCCACCCTGGCAGGCCATCGCTTTTTCGGTTCATATGTCCTCCCAACCTTCCCAATGCCAAAATGACGTCCTGCACAGTCTTCAGTTGCCGTTTCAAAACCTTGCTCAGCACCTGAAGTTCGACGGCACTCAACCCAGCGCTCTGAGCTGGATCATTTGGGCGTTCTCGTGAATCCTCGCGTAGCGCGAGTAACCTTGTGGCCACCACACTCATCATCGAAATCATGGCTTTGAGACGCTGACCCGCTTCCAACTGGAGCCGCTCTGCTCCCAGGCCCGTCTTCAACCCTTTATGAAACTCTTCCACCAGCCAACGGGCCTGGTACTGAAGCGCCACTTCGTGCGCTTCCTCAAAGGTCTCAATGTCGGCATCCGTGAGCAGCATCCATTCCAACGGTTCTTTCACGTCATCCGAAGGCTTTTCTGCCACACGAACAATGCTGACCCGTATCCCTTCCTGACGAGGTTTACCTTGACCACCCGCCATTGGTGTCGGCCAAAGGTACGCACGAACAACACTCACTTCAACGTGTGCAGCACGTGCTTTCTGACCTTTTCTCCCTCGAAGGTCTATGGTGTAACTTCCAAGCGGCGAGGCAGCCCTGGCTGCCTCAAAGACATGCCCAATGCACTCCCGTGTGCGGGCATTCGGATCAAGAAGCCGCCGGTTTTGGGCTGCCCTGACAACGAAACCCTGTCCTTGAGCGATGACGCCACGCATAAAGACCTCAATATCTGCCCCTCTGTCACAGACTCTGACCCATCGAACGTCTTGGTCGTCCGGCCCTTTTCCGATGCGTTCAGTTGCTCTTGTCCACAACGCACTTTCCTTGTTTTCCCGCTGGCGTCGCTCAGCGTCGCTCTCTGACGCTGTGGGTGCGGGTTGCCGGAGGTAATACTCCTGATCGAGTATGCCCAGAACCTGAACGGGAAGCCGTTGCCCACTTTGCTGATGGGGTTTTTGCCATTTCACAGCAAGTGTCGTGTGGAGGGTAAACCCCTGCCGAACCGGGGATCTGAGATCCCCGGTCCGCCCAAGGCCGGGAGTCTCCTGATGTCGTGACCAGATGAATTCGCTGCTGTCTTCAAGCAGCAAGAAGGTTCCTGCCTGCCCCAGTGCTGCGCGTACATGGTTGCGGTGAGGTGTTTGAAGGCGCTCAGGGGTTGCCTCCTTGCGTGACATGAAGGTATACGCCGCTTTGACATCTGCTCTACGGTCAAAAAGCTTGGGGATGGACTTCCCGGATCGGGAAGCCATCCCCTGCGCAATGCGTACTGCTCGTTGATTTCTACGCCGATCTCCAAGATCCACAGCACCAAAGTGCTTCAGTGCCCATTGCTCTGCCTGTAGCGGGTGAAAGGTCGTCACCTACATAGACTGCCTCAATTTGGGGAATGACAAGCACAGCGGGAAGGGGCCTGTTTCTTCTTGTCCGCTTACTGTAGGCAGCTCACCATCCGAATGCCGGTCGGGCTGAGGGTCGCGAAGGTGAAATATTGCCGGGAGGAGTCGGGGGCTTTGGCCCAGACCCAGACGCGGTTCTGGTTGTAGCGCACCTCGTAGGTGAAGTGGTTTTTGCGTGCACTCTGGTCGAAACCTTCCAGCAACTGACGGTACAGAGTGTCCCGCGCCGTCCTCAGCTCGCTCGGTGACACCTTGCGGCCGAAAGGCTCGGTGTCCAGGCCGTATTCGCCATTGCTCAGGCACGGGCGGCCCGTGTACTGGCGGGCGAGCTGGTTGGTCTCGGTCTTGACCGCCGGAGTCACCGAAGCCGCCGAAGCGAACGTTCCAGCACCCAGCAGAACAACAGTCAGCATCTTCAGTGGCTTCATGGCCCTACTGTAAACACAAACGGGGCCTGAACGGGTATGGGGTTTTCTTCAGTATTTTCTCCGGAAGCGGCGCCTACAATGCCCCCCGTGAGAATTGCTGTGCTGGCCGATATCCACGGAAACGCCGACGCCCTGCGGGCCGTGCTGAAAGACGCGGCAGAGCAGGGCGCCGAGCGGCTGATCGTCAACGGGGACGTGGTCAACCGGGGGCCGGATTCGGTGCAGGTGATGGAAGAACTGCTCGCCCGCGACGACACGTCGTTTGTCCTGGGCAACCACGACGACTTGCTGCGGCTGTGGCACACGCGCAGCGACAAATTGCCGCAGGACTGGTACGACGACCCCTTCTGGGGCGCGACGGCCTGGAGCACCGAGCAACTGCACGCGGCGGGGCTGCTGGACGTACCGGGAGACTGGCCGCTGACCGCGCGGCTGAGCGCGCCCGGCCTGCCCGACGTCCTACTCGCGCACGGCACCCCCGACGACTACCGCCGGGGCCTAAGCGAACGCACCGACCCCGCGCTGGTTCGCCGCATCGCCGACGAGTCGGGCGCGGGCGTGCTGGTGGGCTCGCACATTCACCGCCAAGCTGACGCGCTGGTGGGCGACGTGCGGGTGCTGAACACCGGGGCCGTCGGTTCCTCGGCGGACGGCGACCCCCGCGCACAGTACCTGCTGCTCACGGCAACGCCGCGAGGCTGGGACGTGCAACTGCGCCGCGTGCCCTATGACCGCAGCGGCGTGCTGCGGCGCTTCGAGACGAGCGGCCTGCTGCAAACGGCCCTGAGCGCCCAGATTTTCCGCGATGAACTGCTCACCGCCCGCAGCCTCTACACGCCCTACTGGGAATGGACCGAGGGACAGGGGGAAGCGAGGACGGCGGAGAGTTGGCAGCGCTTCAGGGGGGCAGAGGGTTGAGGGCTGGGGGCCAGCAGACATCCCCCTTTTCCCTTAGCCCTCAGCCTTCAGCAATCGCAGCAGCAACAGCGGCACCCCGGCCCGCACGCCGAGGACAGGAGCCGCCCCGCGCACCAGCAGGGTGACGACCACGCCCGAACGCGGCGAAAAGCCCAGCGCCGTGCGGGTGCCGCGTGCAATTCCGTCGTGCCAGACGGCGGCACCCGAGTGAAACCACCCCGGCGCGGCCCCGGTGTACAGCGGCGGCAATCCGGCAACAGGCCGCGCATCCTGCCAGTGCCTTCCCACTTCTGCGCTCAGGTGCGCCTCGCCAAAGCGCAGCAACTCTGCCGCCGTCCCGAACAGCCCACCCGCGCCCGCGAGCTGGGCAAAGCCCGTCACCTCCCGCCCACCGAGCAGGCCATACGGCGTCACGACCTCCCGCACCGGGGTCAGGGCCACGTCCGGCAGGCCGAGGGGCAGGATGACGTGCCTTCGCAGCGCCCGTTCATAGCCCGCCGCCGACACGTCCTCGCCCGCCGCGTGTGCCAGTCCCAGCGCCAGCACCCCCGCGCCGAGGTTGGAATAGGCGAAAGGAAACCCGCCGCGTTGGGGGGGACGCGCCCAGCGCCGCGCACTCGCCAGCACGTCGGCGGGCGACATGCCGCCGTAGGGGTCGGCAAAGCGGGTGAAGGTGGTCAGCGCCGTCCGCGCCGGGTGGGGGGGCAGTCCCGCCGTGTGGGTCGCCAGCGCGGAGGGCGTCAGCGTCCGGGGCAAGCGCCGCAGCGGGCCGCCCAACGCGGCGAGGGGAACGTCCCACTCCAGCCATCCTTCCCGCACCAGCGCCGACGCGAGGGCCGCCGTAAACGGCTTGGTCACGCTCGCCAGTTCAAAGACGCCGCTTTCCGGCACCCCGCCCAGCGCCATCAGCCGCCGTTCGCCCCCCCGTGAAACGCCCAGCACGCCCCCACGCCGGAACGTCTGCCGAAGCAGCGGTGCCAAAGCGCGGGCTTCCGCCTCGCTGAGGTTCAGCAGGGCGCGGAGGGGCGGGGGAAAAGGGGCAGGGGAAAAGAGCATAGGGGGAAGAGGAGAGAGGGAAAGGACGAAGGTCAAGCCTACTGTGTGCGCGGAGGCGTCGGCTCAGCCTAAGCAAAGCCTTCTGCCATCAGCCATCCGCCATCCGCCTTCAGCTCTCCGCCCTCACCGTCCTCGCCTCCCGCAGCATCTCCGAGAGGCGACTCAGCGCCCGGCTGTACTTCTTGGCGTAGCCGCCGTGCCGGTAGATGTCGTCGAACAGCGTTTCCAGCGGGGCACCTGTGAAGGCCGCGTGCAGGCCGAGGTCGTACACCTTGTCCACGAAATGCACGAAGCGCAGCGCGGCCCCCTGTTCGGGCATCGGCTGCAGGTTCGTGACCGCCACGCCGCGCACCTGCTCCAGCACGCGGGCAAAGCGGCTGGGATGCACGCTCAGCAGGGCGCGGTTCAGCTGCTCATGGGTCAGCACGGCGGTGGTCTGCGGGTCCTGGCGTGAGAGCCACGCGGCAAATTCGGCCTCGCTGAGCGGCTGGGCGGCGTCGGTGCCGCGCTGGCGGTAGTCGGGGCCGTCCACCCGGTGCGGCTCGAAGCGGTCGGCGATGCCCTGAATCTGGCGGGCGAAATCCTCGGCGTTGAAGCGGCCCGCGCCGAGTGCGCCGGGTTCGGTGTTGGAGGTCGCCACCACGCTCACGCCCCCCGGCATCAGCCCGCCCAGGAAGGTGTTCGCCATGTGGGTGTTGCCGGGGTCGTCGAGTTCAAATTCGTCGATCAGCAGCAGTTTGTGGTGGCGAAAAGTTTCGATGGCCTGCGGCATTCCCAGGGCGCCGATGAGGTACATCAAATCCTGAAACGACATGAACGCCACGTCTCCGCCTGCGCCAGCCGCGTGGTAGGCACTCGCCAGCAGGTGCGTCTTGCCCACGCCGAACCCACCGTCGAGGTACAACCCGCGCCCTTCCGGTGCCCTGCGCTTGAACGGCCAGAAACCACCGCCCCCGCTTGGCCTCCCCGCCTGCGCCACGAAGTCTTCCAGCAGAGCGCGGGCCTGGGCCTGACTGGGAAACTGCGGGTTGGGGCGGTAATTCTCGAAGCGCACGTCCTGAAAGCGGGCGCCGGGCGTCAGGTGCGTAATCAGGTCGGCAGGCGAACCCTCGGGCGGGTGGGCGAACGGGTCGGCGTAGAGCGGCGGGGTCACGGGGAAGATTGTAGGGGGTGCGGCTCCAGACAAAACGCCACCCGTGAAGCTTCCCTGAGCGCGTTTCCCATGCCCACCCGCTAGCCTCTCCCCCATGCGCGTCTACATCGGCTGCGGCGGCTACACCAACGAGGACTGGACGGCTCCGGGCCTGATTTACGAAGGGGTCAAAAAAGACGCCTTTCTCGAAACCTACGCCGAACACTTCGACGCCGTAGAACTCAATTCGTCCTTCTACGCGATTCCCGGTCTCAAGGCGTTCGAGGGCATGGTGCGCAAATCGGGCGGGCGGGTGCGCTTCGCCGTCAAGCTCAACAAGGTCTTTACCCACGAACGCGCCCCTGGCGACACCGACTTTGACCGGATGTTGCAAAGCCCCGAGCCTCTGCGCGAGGCGGGCGTAATGGGGCCGTATCTGGCGCAGTTTCCCTACTCGTTTCACCGCACGGCGGCCAACCGCAAGTATCTGGCGATGCTCACCGAACGCTTTGCCGGGCACGAACTGGCGGTGGAACTGCGGCACGCCAGCTGGGACAAGCCCGAGGTGCGCGAGGGCATGGGCGAATTCGGCGTCATCTGGGTCAGCCCCGATTACCCACCCGTCGGTGGAATGCCCGAGCCGCAGGTGCATGTCACGGGCGACGTGGGCTACCTGCGGCTGCACGGGCGCAACCGGGAAACGTGGTGGGAAGGCCAGAGTGCCAGCGAGCGCCACGACTACCTCTACAACCGCGCCGAAATGGACGAATGGGCCGAGAAAATTGCAGCAGTGGCGGGAGAGTTGTCTGAGCTTTACGTCTATTTCCAGAACACGACTAAGGGACATGCCCTCCACAACATCCCCATGCTCCGCGAGGCGCTGAATGCGCGGGGCGTACCCGTGCGGGCGCCGGAGCCGCAAGGTGGGGGGCGGCTGCTGTAAGGAGCAGATGGCGGAAGGCAAAAAGCAAAGACAGGCCGAAGCATGTCGCTCCGACCTGTCCTTTTTAGCCCCACTATTTGGTGTATTCCACCAGTTCGACATTGGTGCCAGCGGCGGTGGTCTTAACCATGCCCACCCCTTCGGCCAGCCACGCCGTGCTCGTGACAGTGGGTTGTTTTTGCTGCTTGCCGTTCATGGTCATGGTGCTGTGCATTACGATTTGAACCTTCAGGGCGTCGAAGGTACCCGCCTTGACCTTGACCTTTTCACGGCCCACGACCTTAGACGTCGTGTCCATGACGGTCCTCACGCTCTGGCCCTGGACATTGCCCTGCATGGTGACGCCACTGGTCCAGGTGCTGCCGACTTTCAGGTTGGGCGGGTAGCTGACGCCGCGCACTTCCTTCACCTGCATCCCTGTTCCAGACATCGAAGCCACGTTGACGATGCCCTTGCTGGTGCATTTCACCGTAGACGACGCGCCCGGCATGATGCTGTTGGTGTACGTATAGCTGCTGGGCGTGACCTTGACCACCGTTTCGGTGTAGCTCATGGTCTTGCCGTTGACCGCTGTCTGGTAGGTGCGGCTTAGCCCCTCCTTGACCGGGTTGTAGGGCGACGAACAAGCGGCCTGGGCGCTGCTCAGGGCCAGCAGGCCGGCCACAGCGGTGCCCAGCAGCGCAGCCGGGCGGCTTAGCGGAGTTCCTTTCAAGGTCAGCATCAGCGTTTCCTCCTGACAGAACAAGTGGACTTCCCCGACAACAAGTTGAAGCTACTCCTGAAAATCAGGATGCCCAGCGAATGTCTATCCGGAGGACGGCTGGGCTTGATCTTTTCTTTATACGGATTCCGATTGAATCCAGCAGATTTCTGG
Source organism: Deinococcus wulumuqiensis R12 (assembly GCF_011067105.1). NCBI lineage: Bacteria > Thermotogati > Deinococcota > Deinococci > Deinococcales > Deinococcaceae > Deinococcus > Deinococcus wulumuqiensis. The sequence goes on from NZ_CP049357.1 coordinate 1,692,742, forward strand.
ATTCAATCCGACTGAAAGGAGTAGGAAAAGATACGGATTTCGCGATATGGATGCACAGGCGGCGCTTTCCCGACTGTGCAGGAATTAAGCGGAATCCGTATTACACCTCGCCTGGGGGCAAACCAAAAAGAACAAGCCAAAAAGAAGAAGCGAGAGCTGTTGCTCTGGCTCCTTCCATTCGGCGGGCGGGTCAGCGCCGCTTTTCCCAAGCGCTTGTCAGCATCCCGTTTATTTCGTTCTCTATGTCCGGGACGCTCTTTATTCCCACTCCCTCCGGCCCGGTTGCCCAGCGATGAAACAACTGGGCAACCGGAATGCCTATTACTTGCGGTCCTGCATCTCCACATAGTGCGCGTCCGTCGCGCCGGTGTACACAGCGTCAGGGCGCAGCAGGCGGTTGTCGCGGGAATATTCGATGACGCTGGCGCACCAGCCGCTGATGCGGGCCAGGGCGAAGATGGGGGTGAAGTATTCCTTCTTGATGCCCAGGTCGCTGTAGACGGTGCCGCTGTAGAAGTCCACGTTGGGGTAGATGCCCTTGGCGCCGATGCGGTCCACGATGATCTTCTCGATGGTTTCGAGAATCTGGTAGTAGTCGCTCTTGCCTTCTTTGTTGGCGACGACTTCGGCGTAGTCACGCAGCACGCGCGAGCGGGGGTCGAAGTTCTTGTAGACGCGGTGCCCCACGCCCATGATCTTTTCCTTGTTGTCGAGCTTCTTCGTGATGTACGCCTCGGCCTTGTCCACCGTGCCGATTTCGTCGAGCATGTCCATCACGGCTTCGTTGGCCCCGCCGTGCAGCGGTCCCTTGAGCGCACCGATGGCGCTGACCATGCAGGAGTACATGTCGCTGAGGGTGGAGCTGGTGGCGATGGCGGTGAAGGTGCTGGCGTTCATGCCGTGGTCGGCGTGCAGCACGAGGGCGATGTCGAACAGACGGGCCTGCTCGGCGGTCGGCTCCTTGCCGGTGAGCATGTACAGGTAGTTGCCCGCGTGGGTCAGGTCGGCGCGGGGGGGCACGATGTCCTGGCCTTCCTGGGCGCGGTTGATGGCCGCGATGATGGTCGAGAACTGGGCAATCAGGCGAATGCTGATGGCGCGGCGGGCTTCGGGGGTGACGTCTTCGGCCTGAGCGTCGAGCAGACCCAGGTACGACACGGCGGTGCGCAGCGCCTGCATGGGGTGAACACCCTTGGGCATGTCGCGGATGAGCTGCACGAGCTGGTCGGGAATGGCGCGGTTGGCCTTGAGGTCGGCGTCGAAGCGGGCGAGTTCCTCGGCGGTGGGCAGTTCGCCGTCGAGCAGGGCGAGGCTGAGTTCTTCGAAGGTGCTCTTTTCGGCCCACTCCTGAATCGGAATGCCGAGGTGGGTCAGGATGCCTTCGGAACCGTTGATGAACGTCAGTTTGCTCTCGGTAAAGAGAACGCCTTCAAGCCCTTTGGCAATGTTGGACATAGTGAAGCAAGGATAACACCTGCCTTTCCACAGCGGCGACGCAATCGCCACTTGCAAACGTCCCTGGGGGGGTGACAAGGCCCTGAAGAAATGGAAGGCGCCCTGAACCCGGCGCTTCCTCGCCTTTGCTTTAGAGCATTTGACAAAAAGACGTTGCGTCTTTTTGGCGAGCGGACTGGGACAGCTCGCAGAGAGCGAGTGCAAAACACTGAGCAGGGCAGAGAATGGAGTGATGCGGGGTGCCGTTCCGCGCATCACGTAATTCGGAGAACTGCTCTAATGGCCCCGATGACCCTCTCCCCCGTCGCTCTGGCCCCCAGCACTCTTGCCCCTGTCGCTCTGGCTCTGGACACCGCCACCCCCTTCCTGACGCTGGCCCTGAGCTGGCCGGGCGGCGAACTGGAACGCGCGGAGGAAGTCGGGCGGGCAAGTGCCGAGCGGCTGGCCGACGAAGTTCGCGCCCTGTTCGGGGAAGCGGGGCTGCCGTTTCAGGCCCGGACCATCGTCATCGGCACCGGCCCCGGCTCCTATACCGGCGTGCGCGTCGGGGCGAGCTACGCGCTGGGGCTGGCCCGCGTGTGGGGCGCCGAGGTGCGCGGCGTGTCCACCCTGGAAAGCCTGGTGCGCGGCGAGGGTCGGCAGGCCGTGAGCCTCGACGCCCGCAAAGGCAACGTCTACAGCGCGGTCTACGAGGTCAGCGGCGGCACCGTGACGGCCACCGTGCAGCCCGTCGCCCGCCGCGCCCTGGCTGACTTTGAAGCCGAAACGGGTGACCTTCCCCACTGGCGCGACCCGGCGCCGAGCGGCCTGTCGCTGTTGCGAGCGGGGCTGTCGCACGGAGAAACGCAGTGGGCGCTGGCCTATCTGTAATACGGATTCCGCTTAATTCCTGCACAGTCGGGAAAGCGCCGCCTGTGCATCCATATCGCAGAATCCGTATTTTTTCCTACTCGCATCCGCTCTGCTGCGCAGCTTTGCAAGTCGGATTGAATCTGAAACGACCAGATTCAATCGGAATCCGTATAAGGCAGGTTTCGTAACAGGGCGAGACGGCTAAAAACACTGTCCTTCCCACTCTCCGCCCTCAACCCCTGACCCTCAACCAAAAAATCCCGCCTGCCCCTGGGGAGCAAGCGGGAGGGTGAGCGGCACAGGCCGCTGTGGGGGCTTATTCGCCCTGGGCTTCGGTGCTGGCTTCGGGCGCGGCGCTGATGACGGTCACGTCGGCCTGGGCAGCGGCGGCCTGGCTGGCCTTGTCCTGCTGGGCGCGGGCAGCGTCCTTCATCACGCGGCTGCGGTCGCTCTTGATGCGGGCGGCCTTGCCGCGCAGGTCGCGCAGGTAGTACAGCTTGGCGCGGCGGACCTTGCCGCGTTCGATGACCGTCACCTGGTTGACCAGGGGGCTGGCGTAGGGGAACACGCGCTCCACGCCTTCACCGAAGGAAATCTTGCGCACGGTAAAGCTCTTGCGGCTGCCCGAGCCGTTGATGGCGATGACGACACCTTCAAAGGCCTGGCTGCGGGTGCGGTTGCCTTCGCGCACCTTGGTGTCCACGCGCACGGTGTCGCCGGGGCGGAAGTCGGGCAGCTCGCGGGTGTGGTCCTTCTCGATGCCGCGCAGCAGTTCGCCGCGGTTGATCTTGATGTGGGTCTGCATGTCTCTACTCCTCCGGGCAGCGGACCGCCTCCCATCTCCCGCTCTTCACGGGCAGAAGCGTTCTTACTCCTTTACAGGCTCGCGCTGCACGCTGGCAGGCGAACCGGGCCGGAGAAGTATAGGGGGCCGGAGGCGACCGATGCAAGCCGAGTGTCAGTCCGTCAGCCCTGAGCCGACACGCCTTCATGCACGGCGGCGCGGGACTGGGGCCAGCTCAGCAGCGCCAGAATGGCCGAAAAGGCGATCATGCTCAGCACCGGAATGGTAAGGGTGCGGTTCAGGGCGTCCTGCCCCTTGCCCCAGACTTCCCAGGGGGTGTTGCACGCCGCGCCAGCGTTGATGGTGCAGGCCTTGATGGTCGGCACGATGCCCCAGGTTTCGAGGTTCTGAAACACGGCGAAGCCCAGCCCCAGTACGGCCAGCGGCAATACGTAGCGCCGCACACCGTGGTCCCCGACAAAGGCCGCAATCCCCAGCATCACAGCCAGCGGATACATGAAGATGCGCTGCGCCCAGCACAGGATGCAGGGGTTGAACTGCCGGACCTCGCTGAAATACAGGCTGCCGATGGTGGCGACGAGGGCCACCAGCCAGGCCAGGTACAACCGGGTGTCGCGGCTCATGGCCTCCCCTCCCGGCTCACGGCTTGAGCGCTTCGTCGATGGCCGCCGAGATTTCCTTGACGTAATCGCTCTGGACATTCACGCGCTTGCCGTTGACGAAGACGGTGGGGGTGCCGGTCACGCCCGCCTTCAGGGCTTCTTGCTTGTCGGCCTCGACCTGCGCGGCGGTTTCGTCGTTGTCGAGGCAGGCGGCGAACTTGGCCTGGTCGATGTCGAGGCTGCCTGCGAGTTCCTTGAGGCGCGACTTGGTGGCCCAGATTTCGCTTTCAGGACCCTGGGCGCGGAAGATGATTTCCTTGTAGGTGTTGAACGCGTCGTTCTTGCCCTGGGCGTAGACGCAGCGGGCGGCCTGGGCCGCGTACTTGCTGTCGTTTTCAGGCAGGCTGTCGGACAGGAAGGGGTAGACCAGCGAGTACATCTTGGCCTTGCCCGTGCCCACGTACTTGGTGCGCAGCTCGGTGGCGGCGCCTTCCTCGAAGGTCTTGCAGTTGGGGCACTTGAAGTCCTCGACCACCAGCACGTTCACCGGCGCACTCGCCTGGCCTGCATACGGCAGGTTGGCGTAGGTAAAGGTCTGCGCCTCGCCCGTGGTCGCTCCCTTGCCGCGCACGGCGAACAGGGCGAGAGCGATCAGCGCGGCGGCGATCAGGGTGCCGATGATCAGGACGCTGCGGTTCTGATTGTTTCCGGAAAGTCGGGTCATGCTGCCCCACAGTCTACCGGCTTCGCGGCGCCTGCATTCGGGGCCGCCTGTCCCCGCTCCCCCTCCCCCCCCTTGCCGGGCGGCACTCACGGCCTACAGGCTTCCATTTCCCCGCCGCCTTGCTATGCTGCCCCAAGCATGGATGCCAAAGTGATTGTCGTCACGTCGGGGAAGGGGGGCGTGGGCAAAACCACGACCACCGCCAACATCGGCGCGGCCCTGGCCCGACTGGGTGAAAAAGTCGTTGTGATCGACGTGGACGTGGGTCTGCGGAACCTGGACGTGGTGATGGGTCTGGAGTCGCGCGTGGTCTTTGACCTGGTGGACGTGCTGGAAGGCAAATGCCGCATGAATCAGGCACTGATCCGCGACAAGCGGGTGGAAAACCTGCACCTGCTGCCCGCCTCGCAGACCCGCGACAAGGACGCCCTGGACCCCGAAGTGTTCAAGGAAGTCGTCAAGGGCCTGCTGGAAGAAGAGGGCTTCGACCGCGTGCTGATCGACTCGCCCGCCGGGATCGAGTCGGGTTTCCGCACCGCCGCCGCGCCTGCCGAGGGTGCGCTGGTGGTCGTGAACCCCGAGGTCTCGTCGGTGCGTGACGCCGACCGCATCATCGGGCTGCTCGAAGCGCAGCAGATTACCGAAATCCGGCTGGTCGTCAACCGCCTGCGCCCCAAGATGGTGGCGAGCGGCAACATGCTCTCCATCGACGACATGGTGGACATCCTGGGGGTCAAGCCCATCGGCATCGTTCCCGAGGACGAGGGCATCATCGTTTCGACCAACGTGGGTGAACCGGCGGTGCTGGGCAAGACCAAGGCCGGAGACGCCTTCATGGCGACCGCGCAGCGCATCCAGGGTCAGGACGTGCCCTTTCCCAAGCTGACCGAGGAAGAAAAAGGCATCTGGGCCGCCATCCGTCGGCTGTTCGGAGGTGGATGATGTTCGGTTGGTTCAGGGGCCGCCGCTCCAAGGAAACACTCAAGGACCGCCTGGAACTCGTTCTGGCCTATGACCGGGCCAAGATCGCGCCCGGCAAGGTCGAGGCGCTGCGCAACGACCTGCTGGAAGTCGTGCAGAAGTATTTCCCCTCGGGCAATTCCAAGGTCGAGGTCGAGCAGGACGGCGACAAGGTCGTGCTGATGGCGAGCATCTCCATCGAGGAAGCGGCGCTCAGTACCGAGGAAGACGCCCCCAAGGAAGACAAGCCGGGCACCTGAGCTTTTTTCCTTCATCAAACCCCACCCTGCTGGCGCGGCGGTGGGGTTTTTGCTGCTGTGCAGGGCCACCCCGCCGCTCCTGCATGAACTCCGTAAGAGGCGACGTGACAAGCTCGGGGGTGAAGGCCAGTTCAGGTCAGGTCACTGTCCCGCAAGCTGCACGCTCTGCCTGCCCTGGCCCCCCAGTGCTGGCCCACCTCCGGCGACCGGCTGTGTTTCGCTGCTGGCCGCCTCATCCCCACCTGTCTGTCCCACCTATACGCCCCATCTTCCCGAGGTCGATTTCATGTCTGCTGCCCCAACCGATGCCCAGTCCGTGCTGCCCATTGCCCTGCGTGACCTGATCCGGCTTCATGCGCCGCAGGCCACCCTGCTGGCCGCCATCGGGCAGCGGATCCTGAACATCCAGGCCGAGGGCACGCCCACCGAAGAAGCGCAACTGGTGCCGCCCGACGACTGGCTCGAGCGCGGCGACCTCGCCTGGATCACGCGCGACGGTGCCCTGCTGGGCCTGCTGTGGTCGGAAGGTGCGCCCGTGCCCGAAGGCGCGGTGCAGGTGCTCACGCTGCTGCTCTCGGCGGCCAGTGCCGAGGGCGCCAACCGTGAGGCCGACATGCTCATCACCCAGCTGCCCGCCGCGACGGCGTGGCTGAGCGCCGAACTGGAGTTCCGGCAGGTCAGCCGCACCTTTCTGGAACTGTTCGGGCTGAGCGGGCCGGAGGTGCTGGGCCGCACGGTCCACGAGGTCTTCGCCGACCACCCGACGCTCGCGCAGCACCTCGCCAGCGCGGCGGCGGGCCGGGCGGCAGAACTGGGGGACGAGCGGCTGCCGCCCGTGCCCGGTGTGCGGGGAGAACGCTGGGTGCGCGGGTCGGCGCGGCCCTATTTCGGCGGCGCGGCGGCGGGCGTGCTGTGGACCGTGCAGGACGTGAGTGCCGAATGCGCCCAGCAGTCACAGGTGGCGACCCTGCTGGGCACCGACCTGCCGCTGGCGCTGCTCGGGCCGGGAGGCACGGTGCGCGGCGCGAGCCGGGGCCTGCGCCAGCTGCTCGGCGAACCGGAAGACGGGGCAGACGCGGCTGCCCAGCGGCCCCTGCACGAGTGGCCCTGCTGGGCACCCGCAGGCGCCCGGCTGCTGCAGGACCTGATTCAGAACGCCGAAGCGGGCCAGCCCAGCCCGGCACCCAGCGAGGTGGCGCTGGCGCGGGGCGGACATCTGGCGCTGGTGGTGCGCCCCAGCGACACCGAGCCGGGGCTGCTGCTGGCCGAGGGCGCCCGGCCCGCCACGCTGAGCGAGGAAAACGGCGCGGCCCGCCTGCTGCACCTGAGCGGCGCCGCCACCATCCTGCTCGATTCGCGGGGGCGGGTGCAGCTCATCAGCGAGCAGGCGGCGCGGCTGCTGGGATTCGACTCCCAGGGCGCCCAGGGCACCGAGCTGACCGGCCTGCCGCTGCCGCGCCTGCAACAGCAGCTCGGCATCAAGTTGCACACCCCGCAGGGCGACCCGCTGACCCTGCCTTCACTCCCGGACCTGCCGCTCCCCTACAGCGGCGAGGTGCTGGCGCTGCTGCCTGGCGGCCTGACCCGTCACCTGGAAGTCACCCTGTCGGCCCTGCCGGGGGCGCACGCCGGGGCCGGTTCCTCGCGCAAGGCGGCGCCTGAACTGCTGCTCTCGCTGCGCGACGTGACCACACTGCGCCGCGCCCAGGCCAAGCTGCGCCACGACGTTTCACACGACGCCCTGACCGGCCTGCTCAACCGCAGCGGGCTGCGCTCGGCACTAGGCAAGGTTGCGGCGCAGGCGGGCGGGATGGTGGCCTGCCTCGACATCGACGGGTTCGGGGGCCTCAACGCCGCGCTCAGCCGCACGGCGGGCGACCTGCTGCTGATTCAGGTGGCGGCGCGGCTCAACGACCTCGCCACGCTGGAGGGCGGGCAGGCGGCGCGGCTGGCCGACGACACCTTCGCCGTGTTCCTGCCCCACCTCGGGGCCGCCGTGGGGGGACAGAAACTTCAGGCGGCGCTGCGCGAACCGCTGCGGGCCGGACGCCGACTGGTGCCGGTGACCTTTTCGCTGGGGGCCGCGCCGCTGCCCGCGTCCCCCGAACACGCCCTGGCCGACGCCGAAGTCGCCCTGCAACACGCCCGGCGCCGGGGACGCGGGCAACTGACGGTGTTCGAGCCGGGCCTGCGCGCCGAGGAAGCCCAGACCTTCGAACTCGAAGACCAGTTGCGGGCGGTCATCGAGGGCGGGCGGCAACACGAACAGTTCTCGCTGCTCTACCAGCCGGCGGTCAGCCTCAAGGACGGGCGGGTGCTGGGCGCCGAGGCCCTGCTGCGCTGGACCCACCCCGAACTGGGCAACGTCTCGCCCGCCCGGTTTCTGCCGCTGGCCCAGCGCAGCGACCTGATCACCGCCATCGGGGAGTGGGTGGTGCGCGAGGCGGTCCAGGGCCGGGCGCAGCTGCGCGAAGCCACCGAACAGCACGACTGGCGCACCAGCGTCAACCTCAGTCTGGAAGAATTGCGGCGCGAAGGGGCCATCGAGCGCCTGCTGCCACTGATTACCCGCCCGAGTGCGCTGGATATCGAGGTGAGTGCCAGCAGCCTGCTCGACCACAGCGAGCAAACCCTGGGCCTGCTCAACGCCCTGCGCTCACGCGGCGCCCGGCTGATCGTGGACGACTTCGGAGACGGCGCCAGCAGCCTGACCGCGCTGACGCAGTTTCCGCTCTACGGCCTCAAGCTGCACCCCACGCTGACCACCCAGCTGCCGGGCGACCCCAAGTCGCTCAAGCTGGTGCAGGGCACGGTCAGCCTCGCCCACAGCCTGGGCCTGTCGGTCACGGCGGTGGGGGTCGAAACCTACGCCCAGCTCGACGTGCTGCGCGACCTGGGCTGCGACGCCGCGCAGGGCTACGCGCTGACCCCGCCGCTGAGCGTGGGCGACCTGGTGACGTGGGTGCGCGGGCGCTGACCCGGAGGCACGGAAAAGGCGGGCGCTGACGCCGTGCGCCTCATACGGATTCCGCTTAATTCCTGCACAGTCGGGAAAGCGCCGCCTGTGCATCCATATCGCGTAACCCGTATTTTTTCCTACTCGCATCCGCTCGGATTGAATCTGAAACGACCAGATTCAATCGGAATCCGTATCAGGCAGAGGAGGGCTGCTTTTCCCCCAGCACCTGCAGCAGCCGCGTTTCGATTTCCTGCACGCTGCGGCGCACGGCGTCCCCGTTCTCCAGCCCCGTCGCGTGGACATACATGCGGTCCTGCTCGGGTGCAAAGCCCAGCGTGACGGTGCCCGGCATCAGGCCCGTCAGCGCGGTGAGCAGGGTCAGTGCCCCCTCGCCGCGCAGCCGCAGCGGAACGGCGACGATCATCTGGTTGAGCGGCGGGTGGGGACGCAGCGCCAGACGCGCCATCTGCACGTTGGCCCGCACCAGTTCGGCCACGAAGTAGGCGACCAGCCGCAGCGCCCCGCCCACCGAGCGGACATAGGCCCGGCTGCCCAGCGCCCGGTGAAAGACGGTCATGACCCCGAAGCCCAGCCCGAAGCCGATGCTCAGGCTGCGCAGGTTGACCTCGCCCAGAAACAGCGCCCAGACCAGCGCCAGAATCAGGTTGAGGGCAAGGCCGTTCACCGGCACAGGCTAGCACCCGGACCTTTCGTCCTAGAGCATTTGACAAAAAGACGCAACGTCTTTTTGGCGAGCGGACTGGGACAGCTCGCAGAGAGCGAGTGCAAAACACTGAGCAGGGCGGACTTGCAAAGCTCTGCGGGGCAGCTCTGCGAGTCCGCAGGAGAGAATGGAGTGATGCGGGGTGCCGTTACGCGCATCACGTAATTCGGAGAACTGCTCTAGACTCCTGCACATGTTGCTCTACGGAAGAAACCCGGTGCTCGAAGCCCTGCCCGCCGGACGGGTGTCCGAGGTGGTGCTCGCCCGTGGGGTCGAGGACGCTTTCGCCCGGCAGGTGCAGGACCTCGCCCGCGAGGCAGGCGTGCGGGTGCGCTGGCTGCCGCGCATCGAACTCGACCAGCTCGTGGGAACCACGCAGCATCAGGGCGTGGTGGCCGAGGTCGAGGAGCTGGCGTGGGCGACGGTGGACGACATCCTCGACCGCGCCGAGGCCAGCGGCGAGCCGCTGCTGATGGTGCTGCTCGACGGCGTGACCGACCCGCGCAACTTCGGCGCGATCATCCGCTCGGCGGAGGTGCTCGGGGCGCACGGCGTGGTCGTGGAGGAGCGGCGCTCGGCCCCCCTCTCGCCGGTGGTCGCCAAAACCGCCGCCGGGGCCACCGCCTACCTGCCCGTCGCCCAGACGAAGAACCTGCCCCGGCTCATCGACCAGCTCAAGGCCGACGGCGTGTGGGTCTACGGCGCGGCGGGCGAAGCGGCGCAGGACGTGACTCTCACCGACTTTTCCGGCAAGGCGGCGCTGGTCATCGGGGCCGAGGGCGAAGGAATGCGGCGGCTGGTGCGCGAGAAATGCGACGTGCTGGTCAGTATCCCGGTGCGCGGACAGGTCCAGAGCCTCAACGCCTCGGTGGCGGCGGGCATCCTGCTGCATGAGATGACGCGGGGCCGGGGCAAGAAGTGAGCCATCCCAGCATGAACCGGCCCAGCATGAACCGGCGCACCGAGACCATCCGCAGCGAGGCGCTCGAACTGGAGATTGTGCCCGATCTCGGCGCCAGCATCCTGAACCTGCGCTCGGTGTCGGGCCGCCCGGTGCTGCGTCCGGTGGCGCTGCCAGAGGTCGAAACGAGCAGCCAGTGCGCCAGCTTCACGCTGCTGCCGTTTTCCAACCGCATCCGGCACGCCCGCTTCACCTTCGGCGGCGAGGAAACGCAGCTGCGGGTGACGACGAAAGACGGCCTGACCCAGCACGGCGACGTGAGAAACCGGCCCTGGCAGGTCACGCGGGAGAGCGGCGCGCACCTGCGCTGCACCTTCGACAGCCGGGCGTTTCCCGACTTCAACTGGCCCTGGCACGTCACCGCCGAGGTCGAGTACCGCCTGCACGGGCCGCATTTCGACACCAGCGTGGTCCTGACGAACGCCGACCCCCGCCCGATGCCCGCCGGAATGGGCCTGCATCCCTATTTTCAGCGCCTTCAGGACGGGGTGGACCCGGCGCTGAGTTTCGGTGCCGCGCTGCTCTACGACACGGACGAGCGGCAATTGCCGACGGAGGCCGCCCGCCCGGTCCGGCCCGGGGAAGACTTCCGCCTGCCCGCCCCGGTGGGCACCCGCTCACCCGACGCCACGTACACGGCCTGGGACGGCGTGGCCCGCCTCGACTGGGGGAGGCGCACCCTGACGCTGACCGCCGATCCCGTGTTCTCGCATTTCGTCGTCTTTGCCGCGCCGGACGGCAGCCTCGCGCTGGAGCCGACCAGCCACGCCACCGACGCCTTCAACCTGGCGGCGCGGGGGGTGCCCGGAACCGACATGCGGGTGCTGGCCCCTGGGCAGGCGCTGGCCGGGGCGGTGCGGTTGACGCTGGACGGGGACTGGTAAGGGAGAGAGTGGAGGGTCGCAGCTTTAGCCCCGCCGCCCCCTCCTATTTCAGCTCACGGCCAGGAGCCGCCCGTCCTTGCCGCGCACCTCGAAACCGGCGCCGGGGCGGGCGGCGGCCCAGCGCAGGGCGCCGAGCAGGTCGCCCGTCTCGAAGACGATTTCGGGACCGTCCAGCGTTTCGACGACCACCCGGTAGTCACCGGCCTTGGTGGGCGGGGTCCAGCGTTCGCCCCCGTCTTCCTTGACAAAAGCTCTCGACATCCCTGCATGGTGCCCGAGCAGCGCCCGAACCGGATAGGAAGGGGCTTGCGGGATTCTCCACCCTTATACAGGACTGGACTCTTCTTCGGAGATGTCGGAAAAGCGCCGCCATCTCCTTCGCGCCGTTCAGTCCCGTATTTTCTTCTACTCATACGGATTCCGATTGAATCTGGTCGTTTCAGATTCAATCCGACTTGCAAAGCTGCTCAGCAGAGCGGATGCGAGTAGGAAAAAATACGGATTCCGCGATATGGATGCATAGGCGGCGCTTTCCCGACTGTGCAGGAATTAAGCGGAATCCGTATTACTGCCGGGTGCAGGGCTGGGCGTCCAGTGGGGTCTTGCCCACCGGCTGCGCCCGCAGGGTCAGCGTGGTTCGCGTACGCTGCCCGCCGCGCAGGTACTCGACTTCCACCCGGTCGCCCACCTTGAGCCGCTTGACCTGATCGAGCGCGGTGCCGCTGTCGGGCGTCCGCACGCCGCCGATGCTCAGAATCACGTCGCCCAGCGCAGTGAGCTGGCCCTGGCGGTCGGCCACGCACCCGCGCAATCCCGCACGGGCGGCGGCGCTGCCGGGGGTCACGCGCAGAATCACGGCGCCGGGCGGGTCGGTCAGGCCGCTGTGATTCTGGTCGAACGCGAGACCGACGAGCGCGGTCAGCGGCGACTCGCGCTTTTCCCCCGCTTGCAGGGCGCCGATGAGTTCGCCGCCGCCCGGCACCGGCACCGCGTAACTGGCCCGCGTCACCCCGTCGCCGCTGACCCGGACATAGCTCACCACGCCCAGCACCTCGCCGCGCCCGTTGAAAATCGGCCCGCCGCTGTCGCCCTGGGCCAGCGGCGCGTTCATTTCGAGCGTGCCCGCCGGAAAATCGCTGCGGCCCGCCTCGGCGTTCAGCCGCAGCAGTTCGCCGCGCCGGGGCTGCAAAAAGTCCCCGCCACTGTTGCCGATGGCGAGCACCCGTTCGCCCACCTTCGGCGGTTGGCTGGCGAGTTCCAGAAAGGGAAACGGGCCTCCCCGCGTGACCTGAAGCAGCGCCACGTCCGCCGCCTCGTCGAAGGCCGTGACCCGCGCCGGGTAGGTTTTGCCCGAAAGGGTCGTCACCTGAAACAGTTGCCCCGCCTTGACCACGTGGTACGCCGTGAGCACCCTCCCCTGCCCGCTGACGAAAAAGCCGGTGCCCAGTCCCCCGGTCCGTGTCGCCATGTTCACGCTGTCCACCCGCACCACCGCCGGGCGCAGCGCCGCGAACAGGTCGCGCTCCTCTGCGGGCAGCGCCTGCGGCAGGGGCGTGACGGCAGCGGGCGGGGTCGGCGCCTGCTCTCCCTGCGGAGACCGGGCCGGCAGCAGATAACCGGTCAGCGCCAGCAGCAGAAGCAGGGGAAACAGAACAGGAAAGCGCCGCACCCGCCGAGTCTAGGCCGGGCGCGGGCAGGGGAAGGTGCGCGGGGGTGCAGAAGGCGGAGGGCGGAGGGCGAATGGCAGAAGGCAGATGGCTGGCTCAGGCCAAAGCTTAAGCAAGCCATCTGCCATCTACCATCCGCCCCCTACGGCACGTCCTCCTCGTCCAGCACCGGCACGTCGCCCACCGGGAGCTGTACGTGCGCCACGGTGCCGCGTCCGACCTCGCTTTCCAGCCAGATGCGCCCGCCGTGCGCGTCCACGATGCCTTTGGCGATGCTCAGGCCCAGGCCCGCACCGCCCTGGTCGCGGCTGCGGCTGTCTTCCACGCGGTAAAAGCGGTCAAAGAGGCGCGAGAGGTGCTCGGGCGGAATGCCGGGGCCGTCGTCGCGCACGCTCAGGCGCACCTCACGGCCTCCCTCCTGTTCGCTGCTTTCCAGGGTGACGGTTCTGGACCCGGCCTTGAGCGCGTTGCCCACCAGATTGATGACCACCTGTCGCAGCCGGTCGGGGTCGCCCTCGAAGGCGATGTCGGGGCCTCTCGCCCGCAGCTCCGACCCCTGGCCGCTCGCCAGCGGCGCGAGTTCGCGGCTCACGTCGTCCAGAAACAGCCGCGAAAAGACGGGCGCCGGGTGCAGCGTCAGCGCCCCGCTGTCGGAGCGGGCGAGTTGCAGCAGGCTGGCGATCAGGTTGGTCAGCCGCTCGGCCTCGGACCGGATGATGTTCAGGCTTTCGCGTTCCTGCCCGCCGGGGTTGGTGCGGCGCAGCAGGTAACTGGCGTGCCCGCTGATGGCGGTGACGGGGGTGCGCAGTTCGTGGCTGGCGTCACTGGTAAAGCGGCGCTGCGCCTCGAAACTCGCCTCCAGGCGCCCCAGCATGGCGTTGAGCGAGCGGGCGAGGGCCTGCACCTCGTCGCCGGTCTGCGGCTCGGGCACGCGCTCGGTCAGGGTCTGGCCCCCGATGCGCTCGGCGGCTTGCCGCACTTCCTGCAGGGGCCGCAGCGCCCGGCCCGCCAGCACGTAGGCCAGCGTGCCCGCCAGCAGCGCCCCGAACAGCATCACGATGGCAAAGACCCGTTGCAGCCGTCCCAGCGTGTCCTCGATGCCCGCCACGCTGCGCCCCACGTAGATGATGGACAGCACCGGCAGCGGCATGAGGTCCACCGTCGCGTTGCCGAGAGACACGATGGGCCGGGGCGCGTACTGCACCGCCGCCAGCGTGACCAGCACCCGGTAGGGCACCGTCTTGTCGCTGTACGGCTCACGAATCTGCCGGGCGACGAAGATGCGGCCCGTGGGCGACTTGATCAGGTTGAGCAGCTCGGCGTCGGTCAGTTCCAGCGGAGCGAGGCGGTTGACCGTGACCGGGTAGCGGTACTTGGTGAGCTGCGAGCGCACCACCTGCAACTCCTGCACGCGGTCGGCGGGCTGCTGGGCGCTTCCCAGGCGCGTCAGAAGCTGCTGGTGGTTCACGAAGGGCAGCTTCTCGATCTGAATCGCGTCGTTGGGAAACAGGGTGCGGGCGCGGGGCAGCACGCCTTCCTTGTCGCGCTCCTGCTCGGTGGCGGGCGAGTCGAGGGCGAGTTGCGCCACCAGCTCGCTGAACTGGCTGTAGGTGTTGCGCATCCCTTCGTCGAGGCCGGTGGTCAGGCTGCTGCGCATCAGGACCAGCGCGGCGCCGTACACCGAAGCGAGCAGCAGCGCCAGCAAAGCGGCGTACAGCAGCGTCAGCCGCAGTTGCAGCGACGAGGGCCGCAGCAGCCCGCGCCGGGGCGGCGCAGACTCCGGTGCGGGGGCGGGGGGAGGCGGGCTGACCGTGGTCACGTCCGGCAGTGTACGGCGGCGGCCCCCAGCCGCGTGACAGGCACAGGAAGCCTTCTCCCAAATTGTGATGAATACAACTTAAGGACACGGCGCCGCCTTCTCATGAGAAGACTTATTACACTGCGGGTATGGAACGCAAGCCGCTCGTCCTCGTCATCGAAGACGAAAAAGATATTGCCCGCTTCATCGAGCTGGAACTGGCCGCCGAGGGCTACGCCACCGAGGTGGCCTTTGACGGCGTGACCGGCTTGTCGAAATTCCGCGAAGTGGCCCCGGACCTGGTCATTCTCGACCTGATGCTGCCGGTGCTCGACGGCCTGGAAGTCGCCCGCCGCATCCGCAAGACCAGCAACACGCCCATCATCATCCTGACCGCCAAGGACGGCATTCAGGACAAGGTGGAAGGGCTGGACTCGGGCGCCGACGACTACCTCATCAAGCCCTTTTCCATCGAGGAACTGCTGGCCCGCGTGCGTGCCCACCTGCGCCGCGTCAACCCCGCCGTGACCGGTGAAGTGCGGGTGGCCGACCTGGTGATGAACCTCGACGGGCGCGAGATTTTCCGGGGTGGGCGCCGGGTCGAGCTGTCGGCCAAAGAGTTCGAACTGCTCGAACTGCTCGCCCGCAACCCCGGCAAGGTCTTTTCGCGCTTCGAAATCGAGGAAAAGGTCTGGCCCGAGTACACGGGTGGCAGCAACGTCGTGGACGTGTACATCGGCTACCTGCGCCGCAAGCTGGAGGAAGGCGGCGAGAGACGCCTGATTCACACGGTGCGTGGCGTGGGCTACGTGCTGCGCGAGGAATGACGGGAGGTTGAACCGTCGAAACCGTCTAAAGGTCGAACCGCTAAAAGAAATCCCCTTCCACGATTCGGAAGGGGTTTTCTTTCGCCATCTGCCATTAGCCATCTGCCTTCAGCCATCTGCCATCCGCACCTACCCCAGCATCAGCGCATTGAACTCTTCCATCAGGCTTTCGCCCTCGCCCGTGGTGCGGGCCACGACCATGATGGTGTCTTCGCCCGCCAGCGTGCCCACGATGTCGTCGCGTTTCCAGCGGTCGAGCAGCAGCGCGACCCCCGAGGCGTGCCCGTCGGCGGTGCGGATGACCAGGATGTTCTCGCCCCGGTCCACGTCCTGCACGAAGCTCTGAAAAAGCCGGGCGAGCTGCTCCTCGATGTCGCTGTCGCCGCCGTACTGCGCCAGGGCGTAGCGGTGCCGCCCCTTGCCGATGGGCACCCGCACCAGCCGCAGCTCGTTGATGTCGCGGCTGACGGTGGCCTGCGTGACCTGCACGCCTTCCTTTGCCAGCAGTTTGACCAGTTCGGCCTGCGTGGACACGCTCTCGCGCAGGATGATGTCCTGAATTCGTTTCTGTCTGTGGTCCTTGCCAATTTCCTTGCCCAGCATTCTGAATATTCTATGCATATACAGAGGAAAGGGCAAATGGCTGGGGGCGGAAGGCAGATGGCAGATGGCAAAAGAGAACCCCTTCCAGGATTCGGAAGGGGACTCCTCTTGCGGTTTCGTGGTCAGGCGGTTGGAGTGGCGGCTGCTTCTGCCCCCAGCGCAGGACGGGGCATCCGCTTTTTCTCGAAGTGCCAGAAGACGCTCGGCACCACGTAGAAGGTGAGCAGGGTGCTCGTAATCACGCCGCCCAGAATCACGATGCCCAGGCCCCGGCGAAACTCGGCGCCCTCGCCGTGGCCCAGAATCAGCGGAATGGAAATCACCAGCACCGTCAGCGTGGTCATCAGGATGGGCCGGAAGCGCAGTTCGGCGGCTTCGAGCAGCGCCTCACGCAGCGGCAAGACGCGGGCACGCTCGGTGACGAATTCCAGGTACAGAATGGAGTTCTTGGTGGACAGGCCGAGCAAAATCACCATCCCCAGCACGGTAATCACGTCCAGGTTCACGCCGAACAAACTCAGCGTCCACAGCGCCCCCACGATGGCGAGCGGGATGGGCAGCAGCAGGTAAACCGGGTAACGGAACGAGTTGAACTGGCTGCCCAGCACCAGATAGGTCAGCAGCACCGCCGCGGCCATCAGAATCGGGCCGTAGAAAATCAGGTCGCCGGTCAGCCCCGCGCTGCCGAAGGAGTTGGCGTTGCCCAGGGACACGCCGCCCGCGAGCAGGCCCGCCTTCTCGACGCGCTGCTCCAGTTCCTTCTGGTACGCGAAGGGGTTGGGGCCGCCCGAGACGAGATTAATGTCGACGGTGGCAGCATAGGCCTTGTTGAAGCGCCGCAGGGTGGCGGGCGCCTGCGCGACCTCGAAGCGGCCCAGGCTGGAAAGCGGCACGTTGGCCCCCAGAGCGGGCGAGTACAGCGTCTGCGACAGGAGGCTCTGCTCGCCCGCCACCAGCGCGGGGTCGAGCCGCACCACGATGTCCACGCTGCGGTCGCCGTCACGCACCTGCCCGGCCACCGTGCCGTCGTTGTAGGTGCGCAGCGCCTGCGCCACGTCGCTGGCACTCAGGCCCGTGCCGCTCAGCCGCACCGGGTCAGGCACGAAGGTGCGCTCCTGCCGGGTGGCCGACAGGCTGCTTTCCACCGTGCGGATGTTGGGGTCGGCAGCGAGCAGGCGAACGAGAGCGCGGTTGCGTTCTTCGAGCAGCGCCTGACTCGGGGCGGTCAGCGCGAGCGAGATGTCGGCACTGCCGCCCGGTCCCACCGCCTGCCCCGCCACCAGCAGTTCGGTGCCGGGAAAGCGGGCCACGACGGGCGCGAGTTCGCGGCGGTAGCGTTCGAGCAGTTCATCCAGACCCGGACGTTCGGATCTGGGCACGAGCGTCAGCGTCAGGTCGGAGGTGTTGGCGTTGGCGCCGCCGAGCTGCCCACTGCTGCCCGACGCGGTCTGCACCAGCCTGACCTCCGGGCGGGCGAGCAGCTTGTCTTCCACCTGCCGGGTCAGTTCGTCGGTGACGGAAAGCGGCGTGCCCACGGGGAGGGTCAGGCTGACCGTCGCAATACCGCTGTCGCTGCTCGGCACGAACGCGAAGCCCAGGCCGCGCAGGGCGAGCGGGGCGCTGAGCAGAAACAGCCCCGCGATCAGCATCACCGCGCCGGGCCGCCGCAGGGCCCCCGCCAGCGAGCGGGCGTAGGCGCGGGCCACGCGGTTGACGCCGCTCAGCGTGAGGGTGTGCAGCGTCTCGGTCAACGCTTCGAGCAGGGCGTAGAGCACCGTGAGCAGGTAGCGCACGGCGGTCAGCACCACCGGCGCGAGCAGCAGGCACAGGACGCCCGCCGCCACCGCAGGCAGCCCGGCGCGGCTGAGGCCGAAATACGTCGCGGCCCCGGCCACTGCCAGCCAGAACAGGCCCCCGAACGTCCTGACACCGCTCAGCGACTCGCGGAAGGTCAGCGGCAGGCGGCGCAGCACGTTAGGCAGGTCGGCCCAGGTGACGCGCTGCGGCTCGTTCGTGTAGGCCATGCGGACGGTGAGGAACAGCAGACTTTCCAGCCAGCTCAGCACGATGGCGGCGGCGATGCCCAGGCCGAACTGCTTGAAGAACTGCCCCAGGATGCCCGGCATCAGACTGAGGGGAATCAGCACCGCCAGCAGCGAGAAACTGGCGGCGGTGACGGCGGAAAACACTTCGGAGCCGCCGAGCAGCACGCTCCGCAGCGTGGAGTAGCCCAGGTCGCGGTAGCGCTGCACGTTCTCGGCCACCACGATGGAGTCGTCCACCACGATGCCGATAGCGACGATGATGGCGAGCAGCGAGATGATGTTGAAGGTGATGCCCATCGTGCCGAAGAGCAGCGGCGCGGCGCTGATGGAAATGGGGATGGCGAGGACGACGGCAAAGACGGTGTTCAGCCGCCCCAGGAACAGCAGGCAGATCAGGCCCACCGCCGCCACCGCGATCAGGAATTCCCCGAAGGTGTCTTTCACCGTCGCCCGCGTGCTGGTGGTGGTGTCGCTGGCGAGGGTGAGCTTGTAGCCCGCCGGGAGGCGCTGCTGCTCCATCGCCGCCCTCACGTTGTCGGTCACGGCCACCGAGTTGGTGCCGCTCGCCTTGCGGACATTGAGCAGCACGGCGCTTTGCCCGTTGACGCGGGCGTAGCTGCTGGCCGCCGCGCTGGCGTCGCGCACCGTCGCCACGTCGCTCACACGCAGACCCGTCGCCGGGTCCACCACGATGCGGCCCACGTCGGCGGCGCTGCGGGGGGTGTTGCGGGTGCTGTAGGAGGTGGTCGCGCCGCCCGTATCGAGTGTCCCGGCAGGCAGGTCGAGGGCCGAGGCGCCCACGGCCCCGCTGACCCGCGCGGGCGAGAGGTCGAAGGTCTGCAGCCGCACGGGGTCGAGCAGCACCTGCACCTGCCGTTCGGGGCCGCCGCTCACGGTCACGTCGGCCACGCCCTCCACGCGCTGCAAGCGGGGCACGAGGGTGTCTTCGGCAAAGGCCGTCACCTCGCTGGGCCGCGCCGAGCCGCCGAGCAGCGCCAGCGTCACGATGGGCTGGGCGTTGGGGTCGAACTTCTGCACCACCGGAGCCTCCGCGCCGTCGGGCAGGGCGCCGCGAATGGCCGCCACCGCCTGCGACACCGAGTTGGCCGCCGAGTCGATGTCGGTGGCGTCGCTGAAGGTGATGACCACCGCCGACTGGTTGCTGACCGAGGTGGTGTTGATGTCGGTGACGCCCGAGAGGGTGCTCACGGCGTCTTCCACCCGGCGGCTGACCTCGCGGTCCACCTGGTCGGGATTGGCGCCGGGGTAGGTCGTGCTGACCGCCAGCACCGGCACCTCGAAGTTGGGCAGCAGCTCCACGCCCAGCCGGAAGGTCGACACCAGCCCCAGCAGCACCACCATGACGAAAATGCCGATGGAAAAGACGTAGTTCTTGACGCTGAAGCGCACCAGCGGGTGAATGGGCGGCTCGGGCGTGCCGTCGGGCAGCGTGCCGCCGGACCTGAACTCGGCCTCGTCGAGGTGCGTACTCATGGCTGCTCCTGCGGAGCGTCAAGGGTGGAGGGTGAAGAGTGCAGTGCAAGAGGCCATCCGCCATCGGCCATCTGCCATCTGCCTTCAGCCATCCGCCTTCTGCCTTCCGCCCCCCTCACTTCACCACCACCTTCGCCCCGTCCTGCACCCCGGCAGGCAGGGGACTGATGACCGCGTCGCCACTCTGAAGGCCCGAAACTGCCACCCGGTTGCCGCTCTCGGCCACGACCTGCACGACTTCGCGCTCGGCCCTGCCGTTTCTGGCGACATACACGGCGTTTTCGCCGCCTTCGACCTGCAAGGCTCCAGCGGGAATCAGCAGGCCGCTGCCCAGCTTGGCGCGGTAGCTGGCGCGGGCGGTGGCCCCGACGGGCAACTCCTGGCCGCCCTCGATGGTCGCGGTAATCGGCACCAGGCGGTTTTGTCCGGCGATGCCCGAACTGTCCACCACCGTCGCCACGTAGCTTTTGCCGCCGTAGGTCAGGTTGAACTTGACGCCCTCCGTCAGCGCGGCGGCGTCGGCGGTGGGCACGCCCACGCGGGCGCGGACGCTGCCGGGGTCCACCAGACGAACGACGGGGGTGCCCTGTCCGGCGAACTCGCCCACCTCGGTCAGGACGTCGGCCACCGTTCCGGCAAAGGGAGCGCGGACGGCGGTGCGGCGCAGATTTTCTTCGGCCTGGCGCACGGCGGCCTGGGCGGTGTCGAGCTGCACCTGCGAGAGCGGCACCGAGTTCTGAGCGCTGCGCCCGTTCTGGTCCAGCGCGTTGCGGGCCTGCGCGAGTTGCGACTGCGCCTGCGCGAGTTGCGAGCGGGCGGCTTGCAGGTCGGCGAGGCTGATGCCGCCAAGGTCATAGAGCTTTTCGGCGCTCTGGGCGCTTTGCTCGGCCTGGGCCAGGGCCGCCTGGGCCGAGGTCACGCTCGCCTGGAGCGCCCCCGTCGCCTGGGTGGTGGTCTGCTGGGTCTGGGTGAGGCCGATTTGCGCCTGCCGCAGTTGCAGCCGGGCATTTTCCAGCGCCTGCTGCTGCCCCGTGTCGTCGAGCTTGACCAGCACGTCTCCCCTGGCGACCGCCTCGCCCTGAGACACGGGAATGCTCTGCACGGTGCCGGAAGACTGCGTCGCCACCTGGCTGTCACGCTCGGCCTGAATGGTCGCGCTGGCGCTGCGCTGGGCGGTCAGGGTGCCGGTCTGGGCCGTCACGGTCCGGACACTGAGCGTGGTCGTCTTGGGCGGCGCGGCGTCGAGGTCGTTGGCCTTGGTTTCAGACTCGGGCGAGCAACTGGCGAGCAGGAGGGCGCTCAGCAGTAGGCCCGCGAAGGGAGCGGCCTTCTGTGGTTTCACGCCTTACTTCACCAGCCCCGTCACGTCCATCCCGCTGGCGGCCCCGAGCGCGGCCAGTGCTTGCCACAGCCCGCCCTGCGCCTGCTGCACGCCGAGGCTGGCCTGCTGCGCCTGGACCTGTGCCTGCTGCACCTCGACGGCGGCGGCGGTTCCGGCCTTGAGCCGGGCCTGGGCCTGGGTGAGCGCGGTCTGCGCGTTGGCGGCCTGCTGCCGGGCGATGTCCAGTTGCCGCGCGGCGTTTTGCGTGGCGCGGTAGGCGTCGCTGACCCCGGTTCTGCTCGCCCGCGTCGCGTCGTTCAGGGTGCGCTGGGCGTTGGCGAGGGCAATCTGGGCGTCTTGCAGGGTGCGGGCCGGGGTGTAGTCGTTGTTCGAGAGCTTGACCTGAAGCTGCGCGAGGGCCGCGCCGTTCGCCGCCTGCACCAGTCTGGGCAGGCGCTTGTCCAGCCCACTTTGCAGGGCAGCGAGCGAGACGCTGAGTTTGGGCGGCGCAGGCGGCGCGGCCAGCACCAGATTGGTCCCCGCATTCAGGCCCAGGGTGCGGGCGAGCTGCGCTTCGAGCACCGGGAGCTGGGCCTGGGCGTCGGCGAGTTCCTGACGGTTGCTGTTCAGGCTGGTCTGGGCGCGGCTCACGTCCAGTGGCGTGGCGACGCGGGCTTCGAGTCGGGCGCGGGCAATCTGCAGGTTGCGTTCGTCCAGCGCGACCTGGGCGCGGTTGAGGTTGATGCGGCCCTGCGCCTCATACGCGGCGACGTACTGACCGATGACGGTCTGCGCGGTGGAAAGTTTGCCCCCCTGCAAGGCGGCGAGCTGAGCGGCGGCGTCCTGCTCGGCCTGGGTGAGCGTGGTGACGATAGAGGTGGGGTCGGCCCGCACCGCCCGCAAGTTGGCCTGCGCCTTTTGCAGGTTGGCGCGGGCGCTGGTCACGTCGGGGCCGTTCTGGAGGGCCTGACTCACGGCACTGGCGAGGGTCAGCCGCGTCTGGGCGGCGGCGGCGGGCGAAAGGGCGAGGGTCAGCAGCAGGGCAGAAGCAATCTTTTTCATGGGCGTTCTCCGGGTGGGGTGAGCAGCAGCGGGTCGAGGTCGCCGGTGGCCTGCGCGAGGTTCAGGGCGGCGAGGGCAACCTGCGCCTCCAGGTTGGCGAGGGTCTGGCGGGCCTGCGTCAGGGCGAGTTCGGCCTGCGCGACTTCGAGGGCCGTTCCCAGCCCCGCTTCCAGCCGGGCGCGGGCGTCGTTCAGGCCCGTTTCGGCACGGGTCAGCGAGGTCCGGGCGGCGGTCAGAGCGTCGCGGGCATTTTCCAGGTCGGCAAAGCGTGAACGGACCTCCAGTTCCACGCCCTGCCGCGCACTGTCCAGGGCGAGGGCGGCCTGCTCCGTCGCCGCCTGCGCCTGCGCGGTGGCCTGCGAGCGCCCGCTGCCGAGCAGGGTGAAGGTGCCGCTGAGGTTGAGGGCGAGGCCGCTCGGCAGCGCCACTTCGCGGGTCACGGGCGCCCCGTCCGGCCCCGGCGCGGTGACTTTGGTGGTCGGTTCCGTGAGCGGGAAATTGACCTGCCCCGACACCGTGCCGGACTTCAGGCCGAAACTGCCGCCCACCGTGCGCCCGGCGCCACTGCCCGAAACCTGTCCGGCCTGCACCGAGGCGGTGAGGTCCGGCACCTTCTGGTCGCGTTCGGCGGCAGCGAGGGCCGCCTGCGCGTCGGCCAGTCCCGCCTGAGCGCGGGCAAGTTCAGGCCGCTGGGTGAGGGCGCGGGCGAGCAGGGCGTCGAGCGGCTGTTCCAGCAGCCCTGCCGGAACCAGCGTGCCGACGGGCGCGTAGTCGGCGGGATTGCCCGACAGGGTGACACTCCGGCCCAGCACCCGCGAAAGCTGCGCGGCGGCGAGGGTCAGGCCCCGGTCCGTCTGCTCGGCGGCAGCGCGGGCCTGCTCGGCGGCGGCCTGACGCTCCAGCAACGCGGCCTGCGAAATCAGGTTCTGTTCGCGCTGTTGCCCGGCGACATGCAGCAGGTTGTCGGCCAGGGCCAGTTGCGCGGCGGCGAGTTGCCGAGCAGCGGCGGCGTTGCGGGCACTCGCGTAGGCCTGAAGCGCCTGCACCGTCAGCCCGGCCCGCGCGGAGCGCAACTCGATGGCGGCGGCGCTCAGCACCCGTTCCGCGCTCCGCACTCCTTCGCGCTGCGGCGACCAGGGCAGTACCGGAAGCGCGAAAGAAGCCGTCACCGCCGGACTCAGCGCCCAGTCGCCACTGTCCCAGGGAAACTTGCTGAGGGTGGCACTGGCCCCCGCCTGCACCGTCAGGCCCGCACGGGCACGGGCGCTTTGCAGTCCCAGTTCGGCGGCGCGGTAGGTCAGGTCGGCCCCCCGCCAGCCGGGGGAGGTGCGGAGGTCACGCAAAAGTTGCGGCAGGTTCAGGGCGGCAGGCTGCGCCGCGCTGAGAGCGGGGGCCGGGGCCGGAGGGGGCGACGTCGGGGGGGGAGCGCCCTGCGCGGCGGCCACCCCAAGCACGGCAGGCAGAAGCAGAGAAAAAAGGCATCGGTGTTTCAAAAGCAACCTCAGGGGAGGAAAGAGGAGAAAGAAAGTGGCGACTCACTATTTGACCGGGAAGTCAGCTCATGGCCTCAGCCCCGGCCACAGCATGTCGAACAGCCCGCGCACGAAGCGTCCGGCGTCTATGGCCTCGCGCCCCGGTTCGCACGGCAGCAGGTGCTCGCGGTGGATGTACTGCCCGGTGGCCCCGACCACGCCCAGCGCGGCCACGTCGGAGTCGTGGGGCCGCACGCGCCCGAGCGCGGTTTCTTCCCGCAGGTAACGGGCTATGGCGTCGGCGTCGTGGCGAACAGGGTCGTCGAGGCGCCGCAGCAACGGGTTGTGCTCCGGGCTGTAGCCCCGCGCGAATACGGCGGTCAGGTGCGGAAACAGCCGCTTGGCCTCGGCAATCTGCGCCAGCGCCGCCCGTTCGAGGTTGCGCCGCACTTCGCCCTGCCCCACCTGGGCAAGCAACTCCGCGCGCCACAGGCCGTAGTCGTGCAGGCCCATCGCCGCCTCGAACAGTTCTTCTTTCGTCGAAAAGCGCTTGAACAGCGTGCCTTCCGACACCTCCGCCCGCCGCGCGATGGCCGACGTGGTGGCCGACACGCCCTGTTCCAGAAACACCTCGCGGGCCGCTTCCAGCAGCCGTTCGTCGGTAATCGTGCGGGGCCGGGCCATAAGTGAGTATAGGCTCATTAATCGCAGGTTCGACTGTAGGCGGGTTTACAAGTTCGGTTGTTGCTGGTTCCGCTGCGCTGATCGTGCGTCGCTGGCTGATGGTCGAAGCTCTGCTACCCCTCTGCGCCGTTCACTCCCGCGTTTTCTCCGGCTCACTCCATTCGTAAAGATGGACTGGCTACCCAAACTATTTTTCAAAGCGAGATTAGCCTTCCTCGGCCTGTCGCAGCCGTTCACCGCGCTCGTAAAAGTCCCAACACTCTGCCGTCCAGGTCGCGTAAATCAGGCGGCGGTTCTGGGCGTCCGCCGCTTCGAGCGCCTGCCCCAGCGCCCGGTAAAACCGGCTTCCCTGCTCCTGCATGGCGCGGGCCACCCAGTAAGGTTCGGCGGCAAGCAGTCGGGACAGGCGCGGGTCAGCGGTCATGGGAGCAGCATAGTCGGGCACTTGGCTGTCAGCGGCGCTCAGCCCACTTCTTTCGGCCCCTTCAGCCCGCTTTTGCCCTCGCGCCCGCGCAGGACGGCGGCCACGTCGGCGGGGGAAACGCCCACCTCGGCCATCGCGAACAGGGTGTGAAACAGCAGGTCGGCCACTTCGGTGGACAGTTCGGCACGGTCGGCGTTCTTGGCGGCGAGCAACACCTCGCCCGCTTCCTCGCTGATTTTTTTCAGCACCCGGTCCAGGCCCCCGGCGTGCAGCCGCGCCACGTAACTGCCTTCCGGCAGGGTGGCAAGCCGCTCGGAAATGGTGGCGTAGACGCGTTCCAGCGTGCCGTCCAGTCCGGTGTCCGGCTGCGCTGCCCCCGGCGCGTCTTCCCCCAGCAGCGGGCGGCAAAAACACGAGTATTCCCCGGTGTGGCACGCCGGGCCGGTCTGTTCCACGCGGTAGAGCAGGCTGTCGCCGTCGCAGTCGGCCTGCACGCTGAGAACGCGCTGCGTGTGGCCGCTGGTCTGGCCCTTGACCCACTGCTCCCCGCGTGAGCGGCTGTAGTACGTCGCCTCGCGGGTCTGCAAGGTGCGTTCCAGGGCGGCGCGGTCGGCATACGCCTGCATCAGCACCGTGCCGGTGCGGGCGTCCTGGGTGACGACGGGAATCAGGCCGCTCTGGTCAAAGTTGAGCTGGGAAAGGTCGGTCATGGCAAATCCTCCAGGGGAGCAAAAGTTCGGTGGGCACGTAGTTTTTAGTCTGCCTTGCCTTTCCACTCGGGCCGCACCGCCACGCCCTCCCCAGCCAGGTACGCCTTGACCTGCGGCACCGTCAATTCGCCGAAATGAAAGACGCTGGCGGCGAGCGCGGCGTCGGCTTCGCCGGTGGTCAGCACGTCGCGGAAGTCCTGCAATTTGCCTGCTCCGCCCGACGCGATGACGGGCAGGTCCACCTCACGGGCCACGGCGCGGGTCGCTTCCAGGTCGAAGCCCGCGCGGGTGCCGTCGGCGTCCATCACGTTCAGGCACAGTTCTCCAGCGCCGAGTTCCTGACCGCGCCGCGCCCATTCCAGCAGGTCCAGGCCGGTGTCCACCCGCCCGCCGCCGACGTGCACGGTCCAGCCCTGCCCATTCGGGCGCCGCTTGGCGTCGATACTGAGCATCACGCACTGCGCCCCGTAGTGGTCGCTCGCCTCGCGAATCAGTTCGGGGCGCCGGACCGCGCCGCTGTTCACGCTGATTTTGTCGGCCCCGGCGAGCAGCAACTGCCGGAAGTCGGACAGCGCATTGACCCCGCCCCCCACGGTCAGCGGCATCATCACCTGCTCGGCCACCCGCGCCGCCACGTCCAGCATCAGTGAGCGGCCTTCATGGGTCGCAGTGATGTCGTAAAAGACGAGTTCGTCGGCCTGCTGCGCCTCGTACGCCTGCGCGAGCCGCAGGGGGTCGCCCGCGTCACGGTGGTTTTCGAAAAAACGCACGTTCTTGACCACGCGGCCATGTTGGACATCCAGGCAGGGAACGATGCGTTTGGCGAGCACGCCCCGCAGCATAGCCGCCCGGTCTTCCGGCGCGGGCGGCATTGTGCAGACCGCCGGAACCTCGCGGGCGCCTTTTTCACCTTCGGCAAGCGCCTGACACGGCTTCTGGCCCAGTCGCGCTGGGAACGCAGTGAACTCCCTGTCTGGACACCTCCCTGGCTGAACGGCTGAAAGGCCGGGGCTGTGCCAAAATAGTGTCAAGTTCACGGAAGCTTGACGTTTCTTTCATATATTGAAGTTCCGGAGGCTTTCCCTATGGATCACTGCTCGATTCTGCTGGTCGACGACAACCCCCACGACGTCGAACTGACCCTGCTGGCGCTGGACGCCGACGAGGTTGCCGAGGTCAAGGTGACTTCCAGTGGCCGTGAAGCGCTCGACTACCTGCAGGGTCAGAGCGGCCCCGCCGAGCAGCCCGGCCTGATTCTGCTCGACCTGAACATGCCCCAGATGAACGGCCTGGAGGTGCTCGACGCGCTGCGGGCCGGGGAACAGACCCGCAATATTCCGGTCGTCGTGCTCACCACCAGCAGCGAGGCCCGTGACCGGCAGGCGTCCTACGCGCACGGGGCCAACGACTACGTGGTCAAGGCCCTCGACCTCGACAAGTTCCGGGAAGCGCTGGCGCGGGTCCGGCGGCGCTGGCTCTCCTCCGGCGGGTCCGGGGCCAGCGGCGACCTGACCGGCCTGAAAGGTCTGGCCTAGAGCCGTTCTCCAAATGCGGTCAGACGGGCCGCCCCGCCATCATGAAACTGGCGGTCATGCCGCCATCGACCGGCACAATCGCCCCGGTCAGGAAACTCGCCTCGGGGCTGCCCAGGAAGTACACGAGCTGCGCGACCTCACGCGGGGTGCCCAGACGCCGCAGGGCGTGCAGGTCCTCGTAGTCGCGGCGGGTCCGTTCGGGGTCGTCGCTGTCGGCAATCGCCTGCAAGACGGCTTCGGTGGCGATGGCGCCGGGAGCCACCGCGTTGACCCGCACGCCGCGCGGGGCGAGGTCCAGGCACATGGCGCGGGTCAGGTTGACCAGCCCGCCCTTGGAGGCGTTGTAGGCGGCGTTGCCCTGCTCGGCGAACAGGCCCTGCACGCTGGCGACATTGACCACCGCACTGCCGGAGGGGAGCAGCTCGATTAGCTCACGGGTGAGCAGCAGCGGCGCCGTCAGGTTGACGTTCAGGGTCCGCGCCCAGCCTCGCTCGCTGACCTCCAGCACGCTGCCGTGCGCGTCCTGATACGCGGCGTTGTGAACCAGCACCCCGACCGGCCCCTGCTCGCGGGCCGCCTTCATAATTCGGGCGCGTCCGGCAGCGGTCGTGATGTCCGCCTTGACCCGGCGCTGCCCGGCCAGGGCAGGCGGCAGGCCCAGGTCGGCCCCCAGCACCGGGTGCCCGCGCTCGGCATACAGCTCGGCGATGGCCCGGCCTATGCCGCGGGCCGCGCCGGTCACAACCACCAGAGGAAGGTCCGTCATGGCCCCAGTCTGAGCGGAGGGCACCCCCGCCTCCGCTTTGACTCAAGGTTTTCCGAAAGTCTGCCCGTCCCCGGCGGGCGTAACGTACGCCGGTATGCGCCTTTCTCCCCAGACCCCCGCGCTGCCCGCTGTCCCGGACCTGCGGGCGCTGCTGCTCGACCTCGACGGCACCCTGGCCGACTCCAACGACGCGCACGCCCGCGCCTGGGTGCAGGCCCTGGCCGACCAGGACATCACCCGCGAGGAAAGTGAGGTGCGGCCCCTGATCGGCATGGGCGGCGACCAGCTCGTGCCCGCCCTGACCGGCGAGAGTGACCGGAGCGAACTCGGCAAGGCACTGGTGCAGGGCTGGCAGGACCATTTCGGGCCGATGATTCCGGAGATTGCCCCGCTGGGCGGCGCCCGCGAGCTGCTGGAATGGGCGCGCACGCAGGGGCTGAAGGTGGTGCTCGCGTCGAGCGGCGAGGACGACATCGTGGACGCGCTGCTGGAGCAGATCGGCGTGGGCGACCTCGTGCCGCTGCGGGTGCGCTCGGACGAGGTGCAGCGGACCAAGCCCGCGCCCGACGTGCTTCAGGCGGCCCTCGCCAAAGCTGGGGTGAGCGCGGCGCAGGCGCTGTTCGTGGGCGACACCACCTACGACGCCCGCGCCGCCCGCGCTGCCGGGGTCGCGTGCGTGGTGCTGCGGGCCGGGGGGTCTCCGGGTCTGAACACCGAGCCGCATGTGCTGAGCGACCCCGCCGAGCTGCTGGCGGAACTGAAAAAGGCCACGAGCTGAACCCCGGCAGCACGTAGCCCGGTGCCGCGTAGCCCGCTGCCGCCTCCGGGGAAGGACACGTCTGCCGGGGGGGTCTATTCGCTGAGGACGCGGCGCCCGTATGCTGCGCCCCATGACCTCCCTGCCCCTGATCGTGAGCGCGGGCGAAGCGCTGACCGACCTCGTGACCGCCGGGGGCAACGCCTGGCACGCGCACCCCGGCGGCGCGGGCTGGAACGTGGCCCGCGCCTGCGCCCGGCTGGGGGTGCCCAGCGCCTTTGCGGGCGCGGTGGGGCAGGACAACTTCGGCGACGACCTCTGGCGCGAGTCGCTGGAGGCGGGCCTCGACCCCCGCTTTTTGCAGCGCTGGCCTGTCCCCACCCTGATGGCGGTGGTCTACAGCGCCCGGCCCCCGAAGTACCGCTTTCTGGGCGAAAACAGCGCCGACCTGCATTTCGACCCCACCCGGCTGCCGGGCGGCTGGCTGGGCGCGGCCCGCTGGCTGCATGTGGGCGGCATCAGCCTCGCCCGCTGGCCGCTGGCCAACACGCTGCTCGGCGTCATCGAATCGGCGCGGGCGGCGGGGGTGCGCCTCAGTTTCGACCCCAACGCCCGCACCGCGCACCACCACCCCGACTATCCGGCAGTGTTCGCGGCGGTTACCAAACGGGCCGACCTCCTCAAGTTCAGCGACGAGGATCTGGCCTTTTTCTTCCCCGGCGCGGGCGAGGCGCGGGCCATGCAGGAGCTGCGCGGCCTCAACCCCCGCTGCCCCATCGTGGTCACGCGGGGAGCGGCGGGCGCGACCCTGTACCACAGCGCCGGACGGGTGGACCTGCCCGCACCCCCGGTGCAGGTGGCCGACACGGTGGGCGCGGGCGACAGCCTGTGCGCCGGGCTGCTGGTCAGCGCCACCGAACACCCCGACCGGCTGTGGACCGACCACCTGAAGTTCGGGCTGCGGGCCGCCGCCGTGACCTGTGCCCACGCCGGGGCGTACGCGCCCACGCGGGAAGAAGTAGAAGGCGGGTAATCAATGGTGCGGACAGTTTCGAGGGGGTAAAGGAGAGATCTCCGGTACGGTGAGGTTGAAACGACTTCACGCACAGGAGACCTGCTTTGATATTACCGATTCTGCTGACCCTCTTGGCTCTGCCCGCCCACCAACATCGTTTCTTTGCCGCGCTCATTCCACTCTGGCAAGCTATTCCCGGTCGGGTCAATGCCAGGAATTTCAGCCGCTACAGCGGCTGGAACGAACGAACGCTCCGTCGCTGGTTTCAGAAGACCTTGCCGTGGGCGGAGTTGCACTGGGGTCTGCTACAACTCTTGGTCCGACTGGGCGTGTTGGAGGGGCGCTTCATCTTGGCCCTGGATGCCAGCTTCGTTCCCAAGTCGGGCAAGCACACTCCGGGGTTGGGGGCCTTCTGGAACGGTGCGATGCACCGTTCCGAAACCGGCTTGGAGCTGTCGTGTCTGGCGCTGCTGAGCTGGTCGGGCCATCATGCCTTCCCTGTCCATGTGCAACAAACTCAACCACGTGGACAAAAGGCTGACCGCCTCGAACAGTACCTGGATCAACTGGTGTCTTTCCTCAAGCAGCGCCGCGCCTGGTTAGCTCAGCATCTCCGGGTGGTGGTCGCCGATGGTCAGTACGCCAAGACGATGTTCATGGACGCCGTGAGTCGCGAAGGCTACGCCTTCGTGACCAAAATGCAGTGCAACGCCAACCTGCTTTACCCCTTTACCGGCGCACATCCCAAGCGGCGAGGAGGCCGACAGAAATGGGCTGGAAAGGTTGATTTCATCCACTTCGATGGGTGGGCCAGTGTGCCTGGTGAGGACCGAGAACGGGTGTGGACGCGCGTCGTGTGGGCCCCCCACTATACGCGGTTCCTCCGAGTTGTGGTCATCCAAAATTTGGACCGACGCGGCAAGGTGAAGGGGCATGTGGTGCTCTGTAGCACGGACCCGACTCTGCCAGCGGAGCAGATTCGGGCGCTCTACAGCGCCCGGTTCAGGCTGGAATTCGTGTTCCGGGATGCCAAGCAGTTCGCGGGGTTGAACACGTGTCAGCTTCGCCGCACCATCGCGTTGGAAAACCACTGGAATGCCGCCTTCTTTGCGCTGAGTCTGGGACGGGCAGAGGTCTTGCTCGAAGAGGCAGGACGCCTGCAGCGTCCTGCCTCCCGGATGGTGTTCTCCTATGAAGACATCAAAAGGCGGGCCTACAACCAGCTTTTTGCCCGCCGAATTCTTCGCAATCTCGGTCTTGAGGCGCGATTTCACGAGTTGGAAAAACATCCGACTAGGCCGCTTGAACTCGGCGTCAAAGCCGCCTAAAACTGTCCGCACCATTGGTAATACGGATTCCGCTTCATTCCTGCACAGTCGGGAAAGCGCCGCCTGTGCATCCATATCGCGGAATCCGTATTTTTTCCTACTCGCATCCGCTCGGATTGAATCTGAAACTACCAGATTCAATCGGAATCCGTATAAAGGGTGGAGGGTAGAGAGTGAAGGGAAGTGACCCTCAACTCTCCACCCTCTCCCCTCTCCCTCAAACCGCCAGCGTGCTCCTGCCCTGCAACGCACCGTCGAGCAGGGCGCCCAGGCGCTCGCGGGTAAAGGGGCGCTTGCCTTCGAGCAGTCCGCCCTCGCCCGCGTGCAGGTGCCAGTGCTTGCTGCCCCCCATCAGGCGCAGGCTCACGCCCCCGAGGTCCACATGGCGGGGACTGACGGCGGCCACCAGCAGCGCCTGACCGCCCCGGCCCACGCTCACGCTCATGACGGTGGTGGGCAGGTCGTAGGGCCGCTCCATGCGGTAGATGTAGTCGGGAAAATCCGCCACCTTCTCGGTGCTCAGCCCCCGCACCGCCGCCTCCTGTTCCAGCCAGCCCAGGAGTTCGACCCACTGCCGGTACAGCGCCGCCTTGTCTGAGTTTGCCATTTGGTGCAGTCTAGCGCGTTCTCAGAGCAGCTTGCAGAATGCTCTAATACGGATTCCGCTAAATTCCTGCACAGTCGGAACTACACCGCCTGTGCATCCATATCGCGAAATCCGTATCTTTTCCTACTCCTTTCAGTCGGATTGAATCCAGAAATCTGCTGGATTCAATCGGAATCCGTATAAAAGCGCTGCACCCCGCTCTTTCCGTCATCCATCCGCGCAGCGAACCCATCATCCACCATCAAACTTTCAGCAGGAGTCGTCCGCCCGTCGCGTCCAGCGTCACCTCGCCGCCTGTCAGCGTTGCGCCGCTCAGGGCGTCCTGCCACTCGCCTCCCGGAAGGGTGAGGGTGACGGAATGAGGTTCGGCCCGGCGACTGGCGACAGCGACCACCTGCGCGACGTTCCCTTCGGCGTCCGTCACTTCGCGCAGCAGGGCTATCGCGTCGGCTTCGGCGTGGAGAAAGCGCAGCGCCCCCGTATGCAGCACGGGCGTTTCACGGCGCACCCGCACCAGCGCCCGGACGTGTTCGAGCAGCTCGGTGTCCCACTGCCCCTCGTCCCAGGGCATCGGCTCGCGGCACCAGGGCATGTTGCCGTTGCGCGACTGCGAGAGGCCGATTTCGCTGCCGTAGTACAGGCACGGCACCCCCGCATAGGCCAGCAGGAGGGTCAGCGCGGCGCGGTATTTGGTGCGGTTCCCAGCGAGCCGCCAGTGCGCCCGCCCGATGTCGTGCGATTCGAGCAGGTTGAACATGTTCAGCGCGGCCTGTGGCGGCAGGGCGTGGTAGGCGTCCCAGAGGATTTCGGCCAGTTCTGCGCCGTCCAGCTTGCTCGGTTCACCGAAATAGGTCGCGCCCGCCAGCCACTGCATGACGGGCAACCCGAAGCCGTGGTAGTTCATCGCGCCGTCCTCGCCCTGACCGTCCAGCGCCAGTTCGGGGTCGTAGAAACGCTCGCCGAACACGTAGGCGTCGGCCTTTTCCTGCCGCGCCGCCGCCTTGAGGGTGCGGTGCAGCGGCAGGTTGTCGGCCTCGGTGCCGCCCTTGCCCAGCATGTGCGCCACGTCCAGCCGCCAGCCCGCCGCGCCCCGCCGCAGCCAGTGGCGCACCACGCTCTGCTCGCCGCTGAAAAACTCCTCGACGGCCCGTTCGTTGCCGTAATCGATTTTGGGCAGCGTCGGCACGTCGAAAAAGGAGTGGTAAGGCGGTTTGCCGGGGGTGTCGCGCCAGGTGAACATGGCCCGCTCGGGCGCGTCCTCGGCGGCGAGGGCAGCCTGAAACAGCGCGTTCTCGTTGCCCATGTGGTTGAACACGCCGTCCAAGACGATTTTGATTCCGGCAGCCTCCGCACCTGTCACCAGTTCGTCCCAGGCCGCCTCGCCGCCCAGATGCGGGTCGACGGCGCGGTAATCGGTGATGTCGTAGCGGTGGTTGCTGGGCGAGGTGAAAATCGGCGTGAGCCACAGCCCCGTGACGCCGAGGCTTTTCAGGTACGGCAGCGCCTGCGTGATGCCCGCGAGGTCGCCGCCGTAGTGCCCGTGAATGTCGCCCCAGGCGTCTACGGGGTGGTTCCAGTCCACCCGCTCGACGGGGCGGCCCTCGTAAATATATTCGCCGGTCTGCACGTCGTTTTCGGGGTCGCCGTTGCGGAAACGGTCGGGGAAAATCTGGTAAAAGACCGATTTCCACGCCCATTCCGGGGCGCTGTAGCCCGCAAGGTACTGAAACCACGAACGGAAGCCCCGGCGCGAGTGGTGCAGCCCCAGCCGCGTGAGGTTGAGGTGGTCGCCGGGCAGGTCGAGTTGCCAGGCGTAGCGCACGCGGGCCTCGTGCAGCGGGAGTTCGGCCTCGAACCAGCGGCCCTCGCCCGCCAGCCCGGTCACTTCCTGGGCGGGCAACGTCTCGATTTCACCCACCTGCACGACTTTGAGCCGCACCCCTTCGACCGGCAGGGTGGTCCTCAGCCGAATGCGGACGTGGCCGCCCAGGGGTGCGCCGAGCTGAGCGGTGTAGCCGGGGGTGTGGTCGTGCTGGGCGGGCAGGGCAGCGGTCAGGTGCATGGAAACTCCTTGGAGCGTTGGGCAAAAAGACCTTGCGTGTCTTTGTCGAGCGAAGGGGGGTGAAAACGGGAGAGCAGTTCTCCGAGTGACAGCAAAATGCGGCTCCGGCACAGCCTTTCCCTGAAGTCTCGGGGAGAGGTCGTGCCGGAGGGGGCAAGCGTTGCCTTCGGGTTTGCAGGCAAGTGTGCGGGAAAAGGGCGTCGGGGTCAAGGCCAGGGGAGTTCTGGACTGTCCCCGGCCACTGGCTGCTGAAACTTCAGGCCACCAGTTCAGGACACCAGTTCAGGACACGAGGCGGGCGTCGTCCTGCTCGGCCATCAGGTGCAGGAAGGCGTCCACGTACTGCGGGTCGAAGTGCGCTCCGGCCCCGGCGCGGATTTCCTGCAGGGCGCGTTCCTGGGTCCAGGCCGGCTTGTAGGGCCGCTCGCTGGTCAGCGCGTCGTACACGTCGATGATGCTGAAAATACGGGCCGCGTCGGGAATGTTCGCCCCGCGCAGGCCCGAGGGGTAGCCGGTGCCGTCCCAGCGCTCGTGGTGGTACCGCACGAGGTCGAGCGTTTCGGCGGGCAGAAAGTGGAGGTCCTGAAGCATCTCGTACCCGACCGACGTGTGCGAACGGATGACCTGCCGCTCCTGGGCGTCGAGCGGACCGTTCTTGTGCAGAATCCGGTCCGGAATGGCGATCTTGCCCAGGTCGTGCAGGTAGGCCCCCCAGCGCAGCGCCCGCACCTGCTCCTCGTCCCAGCCCAGGCGCCGGGCCAGTCGGGTCGAGAGGTTGACCACCCGCGCCGTGTGGCCCCCGGTTTCGTCGTCGCGCCGCTCCAGGGCCGCACCCAGAGAGCGCAGGGTCAATTCGTTCGCTTCGCGCAGGTTGCGGTTGGCCCGTTCCTGGCCGAGCTGCGCCCCCAGCAAGCGGGCAAACGACTCGGTCACGCCGCGCTCCTCGGAGGAAAAGGGCTGCCCGGTGGGCCGGGACAGAATCAGCAGGCCCAGGTGGGTCGAGTCGCGCCCGTAGACCTCAGCCACGTGAAAGGACTGGCGCTGGTCGCGGCCGAGCAGGGCCAGGACTTCCTCGGCGACCCAGTGGTCGGCCTGCACCGAGCGGCTGTCGTTGTCGCTGGGATGCACCGGCTTGTTCAGGAAATCCTCGAACGCCCCCTGCGCGGCCATCACATACGGCGTGCCCTGGCGGTAGGCGACGAAGGCGAGGTTGGGCGCCACCTGCAACTTCACCAGGATGTTCAGACCGGCGCGAATAATCGCCTCGTCGTTGCGGGCCTCGTTTAACCGCTCGGAGCCGCTGCGCAGCGCACTGACCACGTTGCGCCGCCACCTCAGCTCCTGATCCTGGTTCTGGTCGTGCAGCAGCAGCCACGCCAGCGCCACGATGGTCAGCAGCGCCCCCACCAGCATGTCGGCGGTGGGAGCGCTGCTGCCCTGGGTCGCCAGGGAAGCCAGAAATGCCACGGGGTACGCCGCCAGTCCCGCCCAGCGCAGCGCTCCCCCCAGGCTGAGGGCCACCGCCGCCGCCAGCAGCGCCGCTCCAATCATCAGCCCTTGCTGGTCCTGAAACGCCGCGTACCCGACAGCAACTACAGCCAACACCAACAAAGCGAGAAGCAGAGGGCGAGAAGAAACCACGAAAGTCAATCTAGCACCCGGACCGAAATCTCCGGGCGGCAAGGCTCAGAGCATTTGACAAAAAGACGTTATACGGATTTCGCTAAATTCCTGCACAGTCGGAACTACACCGCCTGTGCATCCATATCGCAAAATCCGTATCTTTTCCTACTCCTTTCAGTCGGATTGAATCCAGAAATCTGCTGGATTCAATCGGAATCCGTATTACGTCTTTTTGGCGAGCGGACTGGGACAGCTCGCAGAGAGCGAGTGCAAAACACGGAGCAGGGCGGACTTGCAAAGCTCTGCGGGGCAGCTCTGCGAGTCCGCAGCAGACTGGGACAGCTCCGCAGGAGAGAATGAAGTGATGCGGGGTGCCGTTCCGCGCATCACTCCATTCGGAGAACTGCTCTAGGCCGGTTGCAGGTCGAGCAGACGGTTTTTGGCGTCCACCAGCACCACTTTCGGCTCCAGGGTGCGGGCTTCTTCCTCGGAGAAGTTGCCGAACGCCGCGATAATCACCATGTCGCCGGGCCGCATCAGGTGCGCGGCGGCGCCGTTGATGCCGATGACGCCGCTGCCACGCGGCCCACTGAGCGCGTAGGTGTGCAGGCGGTTGCCGTTGGTGATGTTCCAGATGTCCACCTTTTCATTGACGAGGATGTCCGCCGCGTCGAGGAGGTCCTGGTCGATGGTCACGCTGCCCACGTAATCCAGGTCCGCCTGGGTCACGGTCGCGCGGTGAATCTTGGCCCTGAACATGATGCGTTCCACGGGGGCGGATTGTAGTGCCTGCGGAGCGGGCCGCAGTGTGTCGCAGTTCCGGCTTGGCCTCCATGCGTGCTTTACTCGGCCCATGCACCTGACAACCCAGCCGTCGTCCCCCGACCTGACCCTGCATTTCGCCGCCAGCACGGACGCGGCGGGGCGAGTGGGCCAGAGCCTCAAGCCCGGCGAACTTCGCCTGCTGGCCCGCCACGAGGCGCACGACGAGGCGCTGGCCCTGGCCCCCACCACGCCCGCCGACGCCCGCGAGGTGGGCCGCGCCCTGGCGAAACTGGCCCGCGAACTGGGGGCCAGCGCCCTGAGCGTGGACGAGTGCGACTTTCCCGCCGCCCTCGCCGGGGCCGCCGCCGCCGCGGGGTGGCAGGACCGCCGTTACAAGGGCGAGGGGGCAGCCGGAGCACTGGAATCTGGCGAAATGCAGCTTCACGTCAGCGGCCTGAGCGAAGCGGAGCGCCGCCGCGTCGAGGGCCTGCTGCGCGGCGTCACCTTTGCCCGCGAGCTGACCAGCGCCCCCGCCAACGTCATCAACCCCGCCACCCTGGCCCGTGAGGCGCGGAGGCTGGCGAGCGAACACCTGCAGGTCGAGGTCTGGGACGAGTCGGACATTCAGGCACGCGGCATGGGCCTGCTGCTGGCGGTGGCGGCGGGCAGCGAAACGGGGCCGCGCCTGATTCGCCTGACCCTCCCGGCGCGGGGGCAACGGCGCAAGGTCATCGCGCTGGTCGGCAAGGGCATCACCTTCGATACGGGCGGCTACTCGCTCAAGGCCGCAGCGGGCATGTACGGCATGAAAAACGACATGGGCGGCGCGGCGGCGGTTCTGGGGGCGATGGCCGCACTCTCCGAATTGCGTGAGCAGGTGCCGGAAGGGGTCGAGGTCCGCGCCTACGTCGCCGCCGCCGAGAACATGGTCGGCCCCCGTGCCATGCGCCCCGGCGACATCTACCGCGCCGCCAACGGCAAGACGGTGGAAGTCACCAACACCGACGCCGAAGGGCGCCTCGTCCTGGGTGACGCGCTGACCGTGGCCTGCGACGAGGGCGCCACCGAGATCATCGACCTCGCCACCCTGACCGGCGTGAAGGTGTCGGCGCTGGGCAACGACATGGCCGCGCTGTTTTGCAACGACCGCGCCCTCGCCGCCGGGCTGGCGCAGGCCGCCGAAAGCGCCGGGGAGATGGTCTGGGAACTGCCGCTGCACCGCCCCTACCTGCGCGGGTACCAGAAAGACACCCTGGCCGACCTGAAAAACAGCGACATGCAGCCTGCCGGGGCGAGCATCAAGGCCGCGCTCTTTTTGCAGGAATTCGTCACCCGGCCCTGGGCGCACCTCGACATCGCGGGCAACGCCGAGAAAGACAGCGTGGCGACCGGCTGGGGCGTGGGCACATTGGTGGAGTACGTGCTGGCGCAGGGCTGAGCACTGAACGGAAAGGGGGCCAGAGGTCGAGTCCTGGCCCCCTCATCCTTTCACCCTCTCTCCTCTCCTCCGCCTACCCCACGCCTACACCGTCGGGTGGACCTTCCCCCCGAGCAGCAGCCGCACCCGCTGCCCCACGCGGCGGTAGAGCGGCGGCGCGTGGCGCTCGCTGAAATCCACCGTGGCCTGCTCGCTGCCCACGTCGTGACCGGCCTGCTCGGTCAGGAAGTAGCGGTGGTCCATAATCCACAGGTACAGGTCGGCCTCGGTGCGGCCCGGAAAACGGAGCATCACGTCGTGGTCTTCGATCTTATGGATGATGCGCAGGTAGAGGCGGCGATACCAGCTTTCCACCGCTTCTTCCCAGGTCACGGGCGGCAGGCCCTCGCGCCCCGGTTTTCGGTCGAGGTAGTACTGCCGGGTGCGGATGTGGTCCAGCAGCTTGTCGTAGCGCCCTGGCGTGGTAAAGCAGATAGGCCGGTGCCCGGGGACGAGTTCGCCGAGGCGGGTCACGCGCAGAAAGCGGGCGTACTCGCCCTTGATGATGATGTCGCGCAGGTCCTCGTCGCCGCTCAGGGGCACCGGCACCTGCAAGCGGATAACGCTGGCGTCGATGTACTTCTGGCCCTGGCGCCGGGCAACCGAGACGCGGTGGTTGCCGTCCTTGACGAAGTAGCGCCCGCCCACTTCGTAGACCTGAATCGGCGGCAGTTCCTTGCCCTGAAGCTGCGCCGAGCGCACGCCGATCCAGCGTTCGTCGAGGTGCTTTTCACGCGGCAGATAGTGACGGTCGAACTCGCGGTAGCGGTCCACCGACCCGATGATGCGGTCCACCTCGATGGGCTGCACACCGAGCTGATGCTCCCCCTCGGGCGACAGGTACTTGACCCAGTCGAAGGGCAGCAACTCGGCGGGCGTGCGGCGCAACACCGCCAGAAACCCGCGCACGTCGCTCATCAGGCGGGCGCGTTCGACTTCCTGTTTGGCCTGCTCTCGTTTGTCGGCAGCATTCATGACGACCGTCTCCTCGACGGGGCGAGCCTGGGTGTGGGGGAAAAGAAAGCCCCGGCTTGGTGTTCAGAGTACACCTTCGGCCCTATCAAGACTCTGACTGGGGGCAAAACTCTGACCCGTGGCAAGACTCTGGCCTCTGGCAAAACTCTGGCGCGGCCCCGTCTTATGCGGATTCCGATTGAATCTGGTAGTTTCAGATTCAATCCGACTTGCAAAGCTGCGCAGCAGAGCGGATGCGAGTAGGAAAAAATACGGATTCCGCGATATGGATGCACAGGCGGCGCTTTCCCGACTGTGCAGGAATGAAGCGGAATCCGTATTAACCCTCTGCTCTCCCCCGGTTCATCCCGGCCCGGCTCCGGCGCGGTCTAGTGGCAGGATGCTCGGCAAATTCTTCAAAAAACCGGCGGACGACATGGGCGGGCGCGTGCCCCCCGGTCAGGCGCTGACCACCCGTTTTCCGGTGCTGACCTACGGCCCGGCGCAGCACTACGCCCCGGAGGAGGTGCAGCTCCGCGTCACCGGACTGGCGCAGCCGCGCACCTTCGGCTGGGACGAGTTGCTGGCGCTGCCGCAGACCACGCTGGAGTGCGACATCCACTGCGTGACCCACTGGAGCAAGCTGGGCACCACCTGGACCGGCGTGCGGGTGACCGACCTGCTGGCGCTGCTCGACCTCGACCCGCGCGCCACCCACGTCATGCAGCGCAGCGTGGGCGGCTACAGCACCAACCTGTCCCTAGACGACTTCGCCCGGCCTGAGAACCTGCTGGCCCACACCTTCGGCGGCGAGCCGCTGACGCCCGAGCACGGGGGACCGCTGCGGACAGTGGTTCCACATCTGTATTTCTGGAAATCCGCCAAATGGGTCACCGAACTCGAATTCATGGCGGGCGACGCCCCCGGATTCTGGGAAAAAAACGGCTACCACATGCGCGGCGACCCCTTCAAAGAGCAGCGGTACGACGATGACTGAACCCAGTCCCCAGAAATCCAGTCCCCCGAAATCCAGTCCCCCGAACGTGCCCGACCTGACCGGCGGCGGCGAATACCTCGTGCCCGACGTGCTGGAACCGGGCCTGACGCTGGTGCTGGTGGGCACGGCCCCGAGCGGCATCAGTGCGCGGGCGCGGGCCTACTACGCCAACCCCGAAAACAAGTTCTGGCGCACGCTGCACGCGGTGGGCCTTACCCCCCGGCAACTCGCGCCGCAGGAGTACGCGACCCTGCCGCGCTACGGCCTGGGCCTGACCGACGTCGCCAAGCGCCACAGCGGGGTGGACGCGGCGCTGCCCGGCGAGGCGTGGCGCCCCGACGAACTGCGGAGCAAGGTGGAGCACTACCGCCCCCGCATCGTGGCGTTTACCAGCAAGCGCGGCGCTTCCGAAACGCTGGGCCTGCCCACCGGCAAACTGCCCTACGGCCCGCAGATACCGCCGCTGGGCTGGCCGGGGGGGTCCGAACTGTGGGTGCTGCCCTCGACGAGTCCGCTGGGGCACACCCATTTCCGCATCGAACCCTGGCAGGCGCTGGCCGACCGGGTGCGCGAGCTGCGCGGGAACCCGGAGGCGGGAAGGGACGTACTGTAGGCAATGGAACCGCGTCCGCCCCTGACTTCACCTTCTCCCCGCACCGTCGCCGATTCGCCTCAGGGTCTGCCCGAGGAAACGCGGGCGGGGCGCGGCCTGTCCTCTGCCCCGCCTGCCGGGGCGGGCGACGATTCGTGGGACAGTATCGAAAGCAGCGCGGCCCGCTGGCAACGCGCCAAACGGGTGGGCCGTCAGGTCGGCGGGCAGGTGGCGCGGCGCGGTGTCAGCCTCGCCGTGCTGCTGCTGCTGGCGGGGCTGGGCACCCTGCTGCTGCTGGGCGTGCTGCTCGTGCTGGGCATCGGCGTGGCGAACGGCAGCGCCCCGGCGGGATGGCTGCTGGCAACCGCGCTGCTGGGCGTGCTGGGGCTGCTGTGGACGGGCTGGAAAGCGGCTCGCCTGCTGCGCACCCCCCTGACCCTGCCCCCCGCCGCCGCGAGTGCCGAGGAAAACGACCTGCTGCGGCTGCTGCGCCAGCACGAGCGTGCGCTGCCGCCCGCCACGCGCCCCGCCCTGCACGCCACCGTCATCGCCACCCGCGACGCGCTGCGGGCCACCGCCGGAGACACCACGCTCTCCCGCGCCGCTTTCGACGCGCGGCAGGCGGCGCGGGAAGACCTGCCGGACCTGCTCACGGCGTACCGGGCGCTGCCGGACCCCACCGCAAACGAGGCGGCTCTGCTTGATCAGTTGCGGCTGATCGAGCAAAGGATGGTCGAGGTCCGGCATGAACGGACCCCCGCCCAGCAACGCACGCTGGCGGCACACGGGCACTACCTCACGGACAAGTACCGTAAGAATTCTGAGTGACGCCCTGCGCGAAAACAGGCGGCGCGGGTGCCCCCCTGTCCGGCGGCTCCCGACTTCTCCGGGCCACTCCCGCCCGCACCGTTCCCTGGGCTGGCCGTCCTGGCCTGTGCTCCTTCGTGGGTCGTTCGTATGTCTGTGTTTTTCCCTCTTCCCCTTCCAGTTCCAACCCCAGGCCCCGCGTGCTCCGGCCTCCGCCGCCACAGGGGAAACGGGGCCGTGCCCGGACAGGGCCGCCCACGCTGCCCGGCGGCCCTGTCCCGCCGTGCCGACCTGTCACGGCCCGGTAAGGGTCAACTTGGCCTAGAATGGTGTGAGGATTTTCACATTTCTGCCTCGAAGGTGGGGGTGTGTACCCGACAGCCGCCTTCTCCCCCTGTCACACGGGCAGTTGCTCCGATTCCTCTTCTTCCTGTTTACGCCTGCCTATGACTGCCTTTTCTCCTGCTCCACCGTCCGGGTTCCGCACCCGCGTCGCGCTGTACACCGAAGGCACCTACCCGCAGGCGCACGGCGGCGTGAGCGTGTGGGTCGACCAGCTCGTGCGCGGCCTGGGCGACCACCAGTTCGCGTTGCAGGCGATTTCGGGGCTGCCGTTTACCCGCACCGCGCTGGAGGTGCCCGGCAACGTGCAGGTCGAGCAGGTGCCGCTGTGGGGGCCGCCTCCGGGCAGCGCCGGCGGGCAGCGGTGGCGACAGGCCCGGCAGCGCAGTTTCGAGGGTGAGGTGCTGGCGGCTTACGAGGCGCTCTTGAGCGCTCTGTGCCGCCTCGACGTGTCCGCCTTTGCCGGGGCGCTGCGGCGCCTGAGCGACCTCGGGCAACGCGGCAGCCTGACCCCGGCGCTCGACAGTGCGCGGGCCGCGCAACTGACCCTCAACCTCTGGGACCGCGAGGCGCGCGCACTCGCCGCCCGGCGTGACCGCCTCAGCCCCCGGCTGCCGCGCCCCACGGTGGCCGAGGCGCTCGACGTGCAGATCTGGCTGGAACACGCCCTGCGCCCCCTGAGCAGCGTGCCGCCCGAAGCCGACGTGGGGCACGCGGTCAGCAACGGCTTCGCGGCGCTGCTGGCGCTGCACGGACG
Organism: Deinococcus wulumuqiensis R12; assembly: GCF_011067105.1. Classification (NCBI taxonomy): domain Bacteria; kingdom Thermotogati; phylum Deinococcota; class Deinococci; order Deinococcales; family Deinococcaceae; genus Deinococcus; species Deinococcus wulumuqiensis. The sequence goes on from NZ_CP049357.1 coordinate 1,734,419, forward strand.
CTGGCAGCGCGGCACCCCCTTCGTGCTCACCGAACACGGCATCTACCTGCGCGAGCGCTACATCGAGTTTCGCCGCGCCGGGCACGCGCCGGGCTACAAGACGATGCTGCTGCGGTTTTACCGCCTGCTGTGCTCGGCGGCGTATCAGGACGCGGCGCTGGTGCTGCCCGGCTCGCACTACAACCGCCGCTGGGAAGAGCGGCTGGGCGCCGACCCCGACAAGATTCAGTGCGTGTACAACGGCATCGACCCCAGTATCTTTCCGCCCGCCGAGTCGGAACCCGCAGAGCCGGTGGTGAGCTGGGTGGGCCGGGTGGACCCCCTCAAGGACCTCGAAACCCTGATTCGCGCCTTCGACCTGGTGCGCCGCCGCCGCCCCGACGCCCGGCTGCGGCTGTTCGGCGGCACGCCCGCCGGAAACGAGGGCTACGAGCAGCACTGCCGACAGGTGGCGCGGGGCCTGAACCTCGACGGCATCGTCAGTTTCGAGGGCCGGGTGGACGACATCACCGACGCCTACCGCGCCGGGCAGGTGGTCGCCCTGACCAGCGTGAGCGAGGGCTTTCCGTACACGGTCATCGAGGCGATGGCGATGGGCCGCCCCCCGGTGGCGACGCGGGTGGGCGGGGTGCCCGAAGCGGTGGGCGACGCCGGGCTGATCGTGCGCCCGCGTGACGCGCTGGGGGTGGCGAACGCCCTGACCAAACTGCTCGGCGACGCGCCGCTGCGCCGGCAGCTCGGACAGGCCGCCCGCGCCCGGGTCATGGACCTCTTTACCCTCGACGGCTGCCTGGACGCCTACCGCCGCGCCTACCCGGTTGCCCGCGCCGCCCGGCTGCCGGGAGACACCGACCTGCCGGGGAACCTGCTGCCTGGCAACCTGGCACCGAGGAACCTGTGGTAAAAGGTCGGCCCTCCGAACCCCTGACCGGCTTCGACGTGCTGGCCGGGCGAGCCATGCCGGACCCGGCTGCGCCGCACCCCGACGACCTCGCCGAGTTGCCGCTGCCCGACAAGCTGCGCGAAGTGGACCTGACGCTGCGCCCGGACCGCGAGCGGGCGGTGGACGCGCTGGAACTCGCCGCCTACCTCGAAGCCGACGGCCTGAACGACGAGGGCCTGCGTGACCGCTACGGCGCGGGGGGCCTGTTTGCCGCCGCCGAATGGCTCTACGCGCAGCGCGGCACCGGGCGGGCGCTGGTGCGGCCCCGCCGGGAAGCGCCGCCGCGTTTTCCCTGGGAACTCGCGCAGCGCGGGCCGCTGTACCTGCTGCCGGGGCTGTGCGGGCTGCTCATCGCGCAGGCCACGCCCCCGGTGACCGGGCGGGCCTTCATGTTCGCGGCGGCCTTCGGCTGGGGCTACTCGCTGCTGATTGCCAGCGTGCGCTACGCCGAGCCGCTCGGCACGCCGGGGCGGGCGCTGCGGCTGACCCTGTGGCTGGGCGGCGCCTGCGGGCTGCTCGGCGGCGCCCTGAGCGCCCTGCTGTTTGCCGGGCAAGGCCCCGCCGACTGGCTGTGGGGCACGGCAATGGGCGGCGCGGTCGCCCTGGCCGGTTCCGCCGCCGGGGTCATGCTGGCGCTGGGCGAACGTGCTCAGGTGGCCGGGGCCTTTGCGCCCGCCCTGCTGCTCGGCGGCATGCTGTATGTCGTGCCGGGCGTGGAACTGGCGCTGGCGTCCCTCGCCGCCCTCGCCCTTTTTCCGGCGCTGCTGGCCCTGCGGGTGACGCGCGAGCCGGGCGACCTGCCCGCCCGCCTGGCCACCCTGCGCCCCGGCCTGGGGCTGGCGGCCTACGGCTGGGCGCTCGCCGCCGCCTTTGCCGAACTGAGCCTGCGGCTGGGCGGCTGGGCCTTGCTGCCGCTGGTCCTCAGCGCCGGGGTGCTGGAAGCCGGGGTGTGGAACGCGCAGCAGGGCCTGCAATACGTGGCCCGGCAGCAGGGCAGCTTCACCCTGCTGGTGCGCCGGGGCGCGGCGCGGGTGCTGGGCACGGCGCTGGCCTACGCCCTGGGCCTGCTCGCCGTGTTCGCGCTGGTGGCCGGGGTGCGCTGGGCCTGGCCTGACCTCCTGCCCACCGCCAGGGAGCTTGGCCGCACCGCGCTGCTCACCGTGCCCGCTTTCGGCGCCGCGCTGCTGCTCAGCACCTGGCTCGCCAACCAGCGGCGCGAGCGCTGGCTGCTCGCCTTCTGGCTGGGTTTCGGCGGGCTGCTGGTGCTGGGGGTGTCCCCCCCCAGGCTCTCGCTGCTTGCGGCGCTCGCACTGATTCCGCCCACCCTTCTCGCCCTGTATGACCTCCGGAGTTACCGATGAACCACACTGACCTGTCCGTCCCCGCTGCTCCTTCTGCTGGCCGCCCCCTGGTGGCCGTGACCGGCGCCGACGGCTTTATCGGCTCGCACCTCACCGAAGACCTCGTGCGGGCGGGCTACCGCGTGCGGGCGATGGCGATCTACAACTCGCAGGGCAGCTCCGGCTGGCTCGACACCGTGCCCGCCGAGGTCATGGAACACGTCGAAGTGCAGCTCGGGGACGTGCGCGACGCGGGCAGCGTGCGGGCGCTGATGCGGGACGCCCAGACCGTGTACCACCTCGCCGCACTGATCGCCATTCCCTATTCCTACGTGGCGCCGCGCTCGTACGTGGAAACGAACATCACCGGCACCCTGAACGTGCTGGAAGCCGCCCGCGACCTCGGCACCGGGCGCGTGGTCCACACCTCGACCTCCGAGGTCTACGGCACCGCCCGCAGCGTGCCCATCCACGAGTCTCACCCCTTGCAGGGCCAGTCGCCCTACTCGGCCACCAAAATCGGCGCCGACAAGCTGGCCGAAAGCTACTTCCTCAGCTTCGGGCTGCCGGTGGTCACGCTGCGGCCCTTCAACACCTACGGCCCGCGCCAGTCGGCCCGCGCGGTCATTCCCACCATCATCTCGCAGCTCGCCGCCGGGCGCCGCGAAGTCAAGCTCGGGGACCTGCGCCCCACCCGCGACTTCAACTATGTCGCTGACACCGCCCGCGCCTTCCGTGCGGTGGGCGAGGCGGGGCCGGACGTGCTGGGCCGCACCCTCAACGCCGGGTCGGGGCGTGAAATCAGCGTGGGCGACACGGTCCGGCTGATTGCGCAGGTCATGGGCAAAGAGGTGGAGGTCCAGCAGGACGACCAGCGCCTGCGCCCCGAAGGCAGCGAGGTGATGCGCCTGCTCGCCGACCACCGCGAGTTGCAGTCGCTCACCGGCTGGCAGCCCCAGGTCACGCTCGAAGAGGGCCTGAAGCGCACCGCCGAGTGGTTTACCGACGCTGGCAACCTCGCCCGCTACCGCGTGGACCAGTACACCATCTGAAGTGGAGGGGGAAGGGGCGAGGGGAAAAGATGAAAAACCCTCGACCCTCCACTCTCCGCCCTCACCCCAGGAGGAACCCATGCACGCTGTCATCCTCGCCGGAGGCCAAGGCACCCGCCTGCGCCCCTACACCACCCGCGTTCCCAAGCCGCTCGTGCCCATCGGCGGCGAACTCTCGATTCTGGAAATCGTGCTCTACCAGCTCAAGTCGTTCGGGTTTACCCGCGTCACGCTGGCGGTGGGGCACCTCAGCCACCTGATCCGGGCCTTTGTCGGCAACGGACGGCAGTACGGCCTGGACATCGACTACACCGAGGAAGACACGCCGCTCGGCACCATCGGCCCGGTGCTGAACGTACTGCCCTGGCTGCCCGAGCATTTTCTGGTCATGAACGGCGACGTGCTCACCGACCTCGACTACGGCGCTTTTTTGCGCGGCCACATGCAAAGCGGGGCGCCGCTGACCGTCTCGACGTACCACCGCGAGATTCGCAGCGAATTCGGCGTGCTCGACGTGGACGACTCGGGTGAGCACATTGTCGCCTTCCGGGAAAAGCCCGCCGTGCCCTTTCAGGTCAGCATGGGCGTGTACGGCATGACGAAAAGCACCCTGGGGCGCTACCAGCCGGGGCAGGTGCTGGGGTTCGACACACTGATGCTCGACCTGCTCGCGGCGGGCGAACACCCGCGCAGCGACCTGTTCGGCGGGTACTGGCTCGACATCGGGCGCCCCGAGGACTACGACACCGCCAACGAGCAGTGGAGCGAGATGCAGAAGGTGCTGCTGCCCGGCGGCGTGCCCCCGCGTCCGGCGCAACCATGAGCCGCGTGCTGCTGCTCGGCGCGGGCGGCTTTCTGGGCGGCGTCATCGCCCGCGAGCTGCGGGAAGCCGGGGTGGACGTGCGAACGACCAGCGGCGACCTGACTGCCCTTGGCCCCGGAGACTGGGCCAGAGAGCTTGACGGGGCAGACGCGGTGGTCAACGCCGCCGGGCGCACCTTCGGCAGCCTCGCCGAACTGACCCGCGCCAACGTGCTGCTGCTCGCGGGCGTGCTGGAAGCGGCGCAGGCGGCGAACGTGCGCCTGATTCACCTCGCGTCCGCCGCCGAGTACGGACGCACCCCGGAAGGCGAGGCGAGCCGCGAGGACGGCCCGGCGCAGCCGCTCTCGCCCTACGGGGCCAGCAAGCTGGCGGGCACCGTGCTGCTGCAAGAAGCGGTGCGCACGGGCCGCGCCGACGCGCTGGCGCTGCGGCTGACCAACCCGGTGGGCGCGGGCATGAATCCGGGGTCGCTGCCGGGCCGGGCGGCGCGGGAGCTGCGGGCCGCCGCCGAACAGGGGCGGGGCAGCGTGCGCTTCGGGCCGCTGGGGGCCTACCGCGACTTCATCGCGGCGCGGGACGTGGGCCGGGCCGCCCTGCACTTTCTGCCCGATCAGGCGGGGGCGCAGGCGCGGGGGGTGCTCAACCTCGGCAGCGGCGAGGCCCGCCCGGTGCGCGACATCGTGACCGAGCTGGCCCGGATTGCGGGCTACAGCGGCGAGATTCTGGAAGACGCGCCCGGCAGCCCCCGCAGCGGCGACGTGCCGTACCAGCGGGCGGATTTAACGGCCCTTAAGATGAGCGGGTATACCCCCACTGTGCCTCTGGCCCTGGCCCTGGGTGAGTTGTATGTTGAGGGAAGTTAGGTTTTTCACATCTTTCCCGAAGGAAAAACCGGCGCCGCGCCGCTTCACCCGAACGGAAAGGAAGCCCACCTTCATTTTGGGCAGTGTTCCACCCCCCCCCCGCCAGCATGGACGGCGCCTGACCGGGCCTCCCCCGTCGCCTCCCCCGTCTGAGGGTGGAATTTCTGCCGCCCAGGAGTTCCCGATGACCCACCGCCGTGTCCCCGCCGCCCTGTCTGCCCCCCTGTCTGCCCCCCTGTCTGCCCTCACGCTCGCCCTTGTCCTGACCGCCTGTGGTCAGGGAACGCAACCCCCCACCACCGCCGACGCTCCCCCCTCGCCCGCCGTCATCGACGAAGTGACGGTCGTCCGGGCGCCTGCCGAGGCTACGGCACTGCCCGACCCCCGGCGCTCGGCGCTGCTGCAGGCCGAAAGTGCCGATGCCCCCGCCGCCCGCGCCCGCCTGGGTACGGCGTATGTGCCGCAGGGCCAGCGGCTCTCGGCCCAGACCCTGCCCGCCGGAGCGCAGACGAACCGGGTGGCGCTCAAGGTGCTGGTCCTGTCGAGTGGCGAGGGCGACTTCGGCCTGCCCGAAGCCCGCAACATGCTGGGCGAGTCGGGCGTGCCCTACGACGTGTTCGACGCCAGCACCCAGCCGCTGACGATGGACGCGCTGGTGCGTGAGGACGGCGTGGGCCGCTACCAGGGCGTCATCCTGACCAGCAGCGCCCTGCTGATGCAGCCCGACAGTGCGGGGCTGGTGCCGAGTGCGCTCGACAGCGCCGAGTGGGAGACGCTGTTCGAGTACGAGCGGGCCTACCGCGTGCGGCAGCTCGCGCTCTACGGCTCGCCGGGCACCGTGCCCGAGGACTACGGCCTGCGGGCCGTGGCAGGTGCGGAGACCACCACCACCTCCATGAAGCCGACTGCGGCGGGCCGGGGCGTCCTGAGTGACCTCACCGGCACCGTGATTCCGGTGCGCTACGCCTACACCTACCCCTCGGCGGTCACGAGCGTGCCGGGCGTGAGCACCACCCCGCTGCTGACCGACCCAAGCGGGCGCGTGCTGGGGGCCACCTCCACCAGCAGCGACGGCCGCGAGCGCCTGATTCTCACCATGGCGCAAAACCCGGCGCTGCGGCACTCGCAACTCCTGAGCTACGGTCTGGTCGGCTGGCTGACCCGGGGCGTGTCGCTGGGTGAACACCGCCGCTTCCTGCAAGTGGACATCGACGACTGGTTCCTGGGCGGCGACCACTACAACGCCTCCACCGGGCAGCTCTACGCCGACCCTTTCCGCATCAGCGGCAACGACGCGCTGGCGGTGCGCGACCAGCAAGGCTGGATTCGGAGCAGTTTCCCGGTGGCCCGCAACTTCCGCTACGCGATGGCCTTCAACGGCGGCGGCGCCCGCACCGACGTGGCGACCCTGTGCACCACCCTGTTTACCGGCTTCGCCAAGGACTCGCTGAGCAGCGCCAGCAAGTGCCTGAACGACACCTTCGACTGGGTCAACCACACCAAAGACCACCTGCGGATGGACGTGATGGACTACGCCACCGCCAACAGCCAGCTGGCCGACAACTTCGTGATCGGCTCGCGCATGGGCCTGAACATGAGCCGCAACTCGCTGGTGACGGGCGAACACTCGGGCCTGGGCAACATGGACCCCACCGACGACGGCACCTACAACGACTCGGACGTGAACCTGCCCAAAACCGACCTGGGGCTGGAACGCAGCAACGTGAATCTCCTGAGCGCCGCCACCAACAACGGCATCCGGTATCTGGCCTCCGACCACAGCGTCAAGAGTCACTGGGACGCCAGTTGCCCCACCTGCGGCGTGCCGCACCCGCTGAACGCCGGCGTGTTCCTGGTCCCGCGCTGGCCCAACGGGGTGGCCTACCACGTGACCACCCCCACCGAGGCCACCGCCTTTTTCAACAGCGTCTACGGACCGCAGGGGCGCTTTCCGTACTTTCCCAGCAACCTGACCTACACGGAATTCCTCGACTACGAGAGCGACGTGGCGCTCAACCACGTGCTCGACGGCGGCGCGTTCCCGCACTACATGCACCAGCCCAACCTGCGCGAATACAGCTGGGGCAAGAGCCTGGCGAGCGACTGGATTCGGGCGCTGCTGACCAAGTACAGCAAGTACACCACCCTGCCGCTCAGCACCCTGCGCTGGGACGACCTCGGCCCCTACGTCGAGCGCCGCACCCAGGAAGAAAAGGCCAAGGCCGCCGGTCTCCTGACCGGGGTCTACGACCGCGCCAGCAACACGGTCACCCTGCAAAGCGCGGCGCCGCTGCCCTACACCCTCACCGGCGGCAACAGCGGCACCCCCTACGGCGCTCAGCGCATTCAGAAGGGCACGGTCAGCGGCACCCTGACTGTGGCCGTCACGCCACGCTGAGGTTACCCTCACCCCTTTCCATGACCCGACGTTCTGGTTCGCCAGAGGCGGGTTTTTTCAGCCACCTGGACACAGCGCCTTTCATCTGTTCGGGCTGCGAGCAGAAAGAAAGCCGCTCCACAAACAGTCCCCCTCAGCCTGAGATGCTGTCGAACCGGAGGACCCCTCATGAAACGTCTCGCCCCCCTGCCCGCCCTGCTGTCCGCCGCGCTGCTGCTTGCCGCCTGCGGCCAGAGTCAACCGGGAACAAGCCAACCGGGACAGCGGCTATCACCTGCCCCCAACACTGCCCCGGCCAGCGCCACAGGTTCCGACGTTCTGGCCCTGCCCCTGAACAGTCCTGCACCCCAGCCTCTCTCGCCGGAGGCCCAGAGCGCCGCCCGGCGACTTCAGGAAGGCTACGTGCCACGCGGCCCCAGCCTGCACGCTCAGGCCCTGCCCGCAGGTGCTCAGACGAACCGGGTGGCGCTCAAGGTGCTGGTGCTGTCGAGCGGCGCGGGCGACTTCGGGCTGAGCAGCGCCGTGAGCATGCTCAAGGAATCGGCCATTCCCTACGACGTGTTCGACGCCAGCACCCAGCCGCTGACGATGGACACGCTGGTGCGGGGGGACGGCGTGGGCCGCTATCAGGGCGTCATCTTGACCAGCAGCGCCCTCCTGATGCCGTCAAGTACGCCGGGGCCGCTGCCGAGTGCGCTCGACAGTGCGGAGTGGGCCACGCTGTTCGAGTACGAGCGGGCCTACCGGGTGCGGCAACTCGCCCTGTTCGGCTGGCCGGGCGCGGTGCCCGAGGACTACGGCCTGCGGGCCGCAGGCGACGCCACTACCCTCACCACCGCCCAGGCGACCCCCGAGGGACAGCGGGCGCTCCCGGACCTGACCCCCCGGCCCGTGCAGGTGCTCCACGCCTACACCTACCCCGCCGAGGTGGTGGCGGTGAGTGGGGTATCGAGTACCACGCCGCTGCTGACCGACCCGAACGGGCGGGTGCTGGCGGCGGCCTCGACCACCAGCGACGGGCGCGAGCGGCTGCTGCTGACCACCATGCAAGCGCCCACGTTGCCGCACACCCAGCTCCTCGGCTACGGCCTGATGGAATGGCTGACGCGGGGCGTGCATCTCGGGGAGCACCGCCGCTTCCTGCAAATCGACATCGACGACTGGTTTTTGCCCGGTTCGCACTACAACGCGGCGACGGGCGGCTTTTACCCGGACCCTTTTCGCATCGGCGGCAGCGACGCGCTCTCCCTGCGCGACCAGCAGCAGACCATCGCCGCCGACTTTCCGGTGGCCCGCGACTTTCGCTACGCGCTGGCCTTCAACGGGATGGGCGCCCGCACCGACGCGCCGCTGCTGTGTACCCGTGCGTCGCTGCCCGGCAGCCCTGACCCGCTCAGCAGTGCGTCGCGCTGCCTGGCCGACAGCTTCGACTGGTTCAACCACACCCGCGACCACCTCCGCATGGACGTGATGGACGAGGCGACGGCCACCACCCAGCTTGCCGACAACCTCCTGATCGGGGCGCAACTGGGCCTCAAGCTCAGCCGCAGCGCCCTGGTGACCGGCGAGCAGTCGGGCCTGGGCTACATGGACCCCAGCGACGACGGCACCCGCAACGACGCGGCCTACCTTCAGCCCAAACAGGACCTCGGGCTGCAACGCAGCAACGTCAATCTGCTGACGGCCATGAACAAGACGGGGACGCGCTATATCGCTTCCAACCACAGCGTCGCCAGCCAGTGGGACGCGGGCTGCCCGACCTGCGGCGTGCGCCACCCCCTGAACCAGAACGTTTTTCTGGTTCCGCGCTGGCCCAACGGCGTGGCCTACTTCTCGACCACGCCCGACGAGGTGACGGGGTACTACAACAGCGTGTACGGGCCGCAGGGCACGGCACCCCACTGGGACCACAACCTCAGCTACGCCGAACTGCTCGACCAGGAAAGCGGCTTTGCGCTGGGTCACCTGCTCGACGGCGGCGCTTTCCCGCACTACATGCACCAGGCCAACCTGCGCGAGTACGCCCCCGGGCAGAGCGTGGCGAGCGACTGGGTGCGGGCGCTGCTGCGGCGCTACTCCTCCGTTTCGACCCTGCCGCTGACCACGCTGCGCTGGGACGACCTCGGCCCCTACCTCGAACGCCGCACCCGGACCATCCAGGCCCAGGACCGGGGCGACCTGAGCGGCGTGTACGACCGCGCGAGCAATACGGTCACCCTGAGCAGCAAGGCCCCCCTTCCCTACCTGCTCACGGGAGGCGCGGCGGGCACACCTTACGGCGCCCTGCGGCTGCAAAGCGGCGATGTCAGCGGCCAGCTCACCGTGAATGTCACCCCGCGCTGACCCCCCCTCCCCCACGCTCGCCGTGTACTACGGCCCGGCCACGGAGCAGGCGCTTGCGACGCTGGCGACCTTTCCCCGGGTGGCGGTGCAGGCGCCGCTGTACTCGCCCGAACAGCTCGCGGCGCTGCGGCGGGGCGGCACCCGCGTGCTGGCGTACCTCAGCGTCGGAGAAGACCACCCGCTCGGCGACTGGGCGTGCGTGCCGGGCGCGGCGCCGTACCACCAGCAGCCCAACACCGAGTGGGCGAGTGTGGTGGTGGACGCCGCGCACCCGCTCTGGGCAGACGTGCTGCTGACGCGGGCCGCGCAGATCCTCGAACACACCGACGGCCTGCTGCTCGACACGCTGGACAGTGCAGACCCGGTGGCGACCCTGGCCCTGCTGCGGCAGCTTCGCGGGGCCTTTCCGGACGCGGCGCTGTGGGCCAACCGGGGGTTTGCCCTCTGGCCCGAGCTGCCCGAAGTGCTGCGGGGCGCCCCGGACCACGGCGTGCTGTTCGAGGCGCTGAGCACCCGCCACACGCCCTGCTACGCTCTCCACGACCCGCCGGGCCTCGCCTACACGGCTCACTGGCTGGCCGAGGTGCGCCGCAGCGGGCTGCCGGTGCACGCGCTGGACTACGCCGACCGGCCCGAACTGGCGGCGGCGGCGCGGGCGCGGGCCGCTGCCCTCGGCCTTCGCACCTTCGTCAGTGACCGCGATCTGGTCTGGCCCGGCGGCTGGCCGATTCCAGAACCAGTCGGCCCGACCCCCCTGGAGGCTCTCCTGTGAAACCGTTCGTCTGCGCCCTGCTGATGCTCTCTGCCTGTGGGGACACCCCCACGTCCCAGGCCCCTGCCAGTGGTCGGGCACCTGCCCCGCCGGTCACCGTCCCCACGTCGTCCACTGCCGGGCGACCTGCCCTGGGCGCCGTCCAGCACTGGGCCTTACAGCTCACCGGCTACGGTCAGGCCCGCCTGAACACGGTGCGCACCTCGCCCTTCGAACTGGCCGTCGTGGACCCCTTCGACGACGACGGGGTGCCCTGGCCCGCCGCCGAGGTGAGGAGCGCCGCGCAGGGCCGCTGGCTGGTCGCCTACCTCAGCATGGGCGCCGCCGAGAGTTACCGCCCTTACTGGCAAGACGGCTGGAAAGTCGGCTCACCCGCGTGGCTGCTGCGCGAGGACCCCGACTGGCCGGGCAATTTCGATGTGGCCTACTGGGACCCCGAGTGGCAAAAGATCGCCCTGGCGCAGCTTGACCGGGTGATCGCGCAGGGCTTCGGCGGCGTGTACATGGACCTGATCGACGCCTACGAGCGCAACGATACCCGCCCGACCGCCCGCGCCGAGATGGTGCAGTGGGTCTGCCGGATCGCCGCGCACGCCCGCGCCAAAAACCCCAATTTCGTCATCATCCCCCAGAACGCCGCCGAGCTGATCCGCGATCCCGGTTACGTGGCCTGCGTGGACGCCAGCGGCAACGAGGAAACCTACGTCTACGCCACCAACCAGCCCACCGAAGCCGAGCGCCAGCGCGACTTGCTGGCCGACTACCGGCTGTGGCAGCGGGCGGGCAAACCGGTGTTCACCATCGAGTACGCCGATCAGCCCGACCTGATGAGCAGCGCGGCGGCGCGGGCACGGGCAGCGGGGCTGGTGCCTTACCTCGCCGAGCGGAGTCTGAACCGACTGATCCTGAATCAGCCCTGATCCCCCTTTGAACAGGGGTGGCGGCGTGCCCCCCGCTTCTTCCGGAGCGGGGGCATCAACGAAAAAGCGCCGCCCCCACGCGGAGGGCGGCACCAGCAGCGTCCGAGGTCAGTCGGCGGCGCTGCCGTGGCTGGTCGCGGCGGCGGCTTCACGGGCGGCCTTGTTCTTGCCCTCGATCTTGGCCTTGATCTTCTTCTGGGTAAAGCCCGCTTCGCGCTCGCGCTGGTCGAGCACGCTGCGGATGAAGCGGATGTCGTCGTGGATGCCGGGGATGACCACCTGTTCGAGCGCGTTCACGCGGCGCGAGGTCTTCTTGATCTCCTCACCGATGCGGCGCAGCTTGGTTTCGGTGGCGGCGACCTTCACGATGGCTTCGAGGACCCCGCCGAAGTCGTTCGACGCCTGAATGGTGCGGGCGCCGACGTTGATCGGGCTGAAGTGGCTCTGGGCGGCCCGCTCGGGAATGTTGATCTTGGGCACCTTGACGCCGTAGATGCTCTCGATCTGCATGTCCACGGCGTAGTCGCCGGTTCCGGCGAGGCTCAGGCTCTCGACGGCCTCGGGGCTGTCCCAGGCCTTGGCGCCGAAGAGGCTGGTGTACGCGCCCTTGCTCACGCCTGAAAGCTGTTCCCGGGCAGCGAGCGCGTCTTTGACCAGCGCGAAGAACTCTCCGATCAGGGCGTCACGCTTGCGCTTGAGCAGGTCGGCGCCGTCGTTGGCGGTCTTGAGGCTGGCCTTGCTGGCGAGCAGTGCGGAGCGGGTGGGGCTGATTTGTCCTGCCATGATTCACCTCCTTCGTCAGTTGTGTTGATCGTCGATGGTTGATAGTTGATGGCTAAAATCTTTTTCCATCAACCATCAACTATCGACCATTTACTGCATCGAGCGGCCGCCCCGCCACATCTCGTCCATCTTGGTGCCGTAGTACTTGTCGATGGAGTCCTTGGACAGACGGGTGAGCTGGCTCTGCGGCAACTTGGAGAGAATGCCCCAGGCGACGGTGAGCGAGTCGTCGATGCTGCGGTCCTGGTCGCCCTGGCCGATGAAGTAGTTTTCGAAATCATCGGAGAACTTCAGGTACAGCTTGTCGGTTTCGGTCAGCGCGTCCTCACCCGTGATCGCCACGAGCTTACGCAGGTCGAGGCCGTTGGCGTAGGCGGCGAACAGCTGGTCGGCCACGTTCTTGTGGTCGGCGCGGGTCTTGCCTTTGCCGATGCCGTTGCCCTGCAGACGCGACAGGCTGGGCAGCGGGTTGATCGGCGGAAACACGCCCTTGGAGTTCAGGGTGCGGTCCACCACGATCTGCCCTTCGGTAATGTAGCCGGTCAGGTCGGGAATGGGGTGGGTGATGTCGTCGTCGGGCATCGACAGGATCGGCACCTGGGTCACCGAACCGGGCTTGCCTTCGATCACGCCAGCGCGTTCGTAGAGCGACGCGAGGTCGGTGTACATGTAACCGGGGAAGCCGCGGCGACCGGGGATTTCTTCGCGCGCCCCGCCAATTTCACGCAGCGCTTCGCAGTAGTTCGTGAGGTCGGTCAGGATCACCAGCACGTGGTAGCCGTGCTCGAACGCGAGGTACTCGGCGGTCGTCAGGGCCATGCGGGGGGTCAGCAGACGCTCCACGGCGGGGTCGTCGGCCTTGTTCAGGAAGAGGACCGAGCGGGCCAGTGCGCCCGTGCGCTCGAACTCCTGGGTAAAGAAGCTGACTTCACGCTGGGTCAGACCCATCGCGGCGAACACCACCGCGAAGTCGCCTTCGTGGCCGGGCACCTTGGCCTGACGGGCGATCTGGGCGGCAAGTTCGTTGTGCGGGAGGCCCGAGCCCGAGAAGATCGGGAGCTTCTGACCACGAATCAGGCTGGTCTGCACGTCGATGGTGCTGATGCCGGTCTGAATGAACTCCTCGGGCTTGGCGCGTGCCGCCGGGTTCATCGGCTGACCGTCCACGCTCAGGCGCTGCTCGGCCACCACGGCGGGCAGCCCGTCGATGGGGCGGCCCAGGCCGTCGAAGCGGCGTCCGATCATTTCCTTGCTCACGCCGAGGCGCGCCACGTCTTCCACCAGGCTGACGCTGGCGGTCGCGAGGTCGAGACCACGGGTTTCTTCGAACACCTGAATCACGGCGTTCTGGTCGGACACGCTGATGACGCGGCCGCCGCGAAGCTTGCCCCGGCTGTCCTTGATGTTGACGATGGCGCCGTTCGGCAGGTCGCTGGCCGCGTTGACGAACAGCAGCGGGCCGGAGATGTACGCGACATCGTTGTATTCCTTCTGGAGAAGGGTCACGCTTTCACCGCCTTGAAGGTCTTGTCGAGTTCGTCCATCACAGCTTCGCCGTACGCCAGGAATTCGTTTTCAGGCGTGTAGCGGGCGCGGGCGAGCTTCTCGATGACCGGGTTTTGAATGATTTCGTCGATGGTCAGCCCGTTTTTCAGGCCCGCTTCGGCTTCGTCGTAGAACTTGAGGAACATCTTCATCAGCCCGTAGTTCTTGGGCATGGAGGCCGAGGCGTCCACCGGGTCGAAGCCGTTTTGCTGCAAGAAGTCTTGCCTGAGCATGCGGCCCGTTTCGATGATGAGGCGCTCGTTGTCCTGAAGGGCGTCGGGGCCGACGAGCTGCACGACTTCCTGCAGCGCGGCTTCCTGCTGAAGCAGCGTGCCGATACGCTGACGCAGTTCGGGGAAGTCGGCGCCGACGTTCTCGCGGTACCACTTGTCCAGAATGGGCGTAAACAGCGAGTAGGAGCCGTTCCAGTTGATCGCCGGGAAGTGACGGCGCCGGGCGAGGCCCGCGTCCAGACGCCAGAAGGCGCCGGTGATACGCAGGGTGGCCTGGGTCACGGGTTCGGACATGTCGCCGCCTGCGGGCGACACGGCGCCGATCACCGACACCGCGCCGTCTTCACCGGCCAGGGTCTTGACCGCACCGGCACGCTCGTAGAAGGCGGCGAGTTTGGCGCCCAGGTAGGGCGGGTAGCCTTCTTCGGCGGGCATTTCTTCGAGGCGCGAGGAGATTTCGCGCAGCGCCTCGGCCCAGCGGGAGGTGCTGTCGGCCATCAGCGACACGCTGTAGCCCTGGTCGCGGAAGTACTCGGCCAGCGTCACGCCGGTGTACACCGAGGCTTCACGCGCCGCCACCGGCATGTTGGAGGTGTTGGCGATCAGGATGGTGCGGTGCATCAGCGGCCCGCCGGTCTTGGGGTCTTCCAGTTCGGGGAATTCCACCAGAACGTCGGTCATCTCGTTGCCGCGCTCGCCGCAGCCCACGTACACCACGATGTCGGCGTTGCCGTACTTGGCGACCGACTGCTGCGTCACGGTCTTGCCCGAGCCGAACGGCCCAGGAATCGCCGCCGCGCCGCCCATCACCAGCGGGAACATCACGTCGAGGATGCGCATCCCGGTAAGGAAGGGCAGGCTGGGATCGAGCTTCTTCTGCACCGGACGCGGCGCACGCACCGGCCAGTAGTGTGCCAGGCGCAGCTTGGTGCCGTCTTCGAGTTCGGCGATGGTGTCGTCGATGGTGTACTGACCGGCCGGGGCAATCCAGCGGATTTTGCCGCCCTTGTCGGGGGGGGTCAGGATCTTGTGGGTGAAGCTGAACTCGGGAACCGTGCCCAGGATGCCGCTGCCCACGACGGTGTCGCCGACCTGCACGCTGGGGGTAAAGTCCCACTTCTGCTCGCGGTTGAGCGAGCTGACTTCGATGCCACGGGCGATAAAGTCGCCGGAGGCTTCGCGGATCTTGTCGAGGGGGCGCTGAATGCCGTCGTAGATGCCGTTGAGCATGCCCGGCCCGAGTTCGACCGAGAGGGGCAGGCCGGTGGTTTCGACGGGTTCACCCACGGTCAGACCGGCGGTGTCTTCGTACACCTGCACGAAAGCGGTGTCGCCGTCGAGGCGAATGATCTCGCCCACGAGGCGCTCCTGGCCCACGCGCACGATGTCGTACATCTTGGCACCGTACATACCCTTGGCAATCACTGCCGGGCCGGCGATGCTCTGCACGACGCCTTGCTTCTGTTGCGTCATTTGATGCTCCTTCAAAGAAGTCGGTGGTTGAGGGTTGACGGTAAACAGAACGATTTTCTATCGACAGCCAACCATCAACTATCAACGTTTTTACAGTTTGATGTCGAACCCGATGGTGTCGCGCACCAGCTTGCCCATGTACGCCTTGGCGTCTACGGTGTCGCTCGAAAAAGCGTCGCGCAGGCTGGGAATCGGCAGCAGGATCGGCAGGTCGCGCCCCCGCATGATGCGGGCGGTGGCGGTCGTCGGGTCAGGAATCAGGCCGGTGTCCACGGCAATCAGGCCGTATCCACCCTCGGTGATCGCCTGCTCCAGCGTCTGCACCGCGTTCTCGGGGCTGGCCTCGATCACGCTGGCGCCTGCCAGACGGTAGCCGGTGGCGGTTTCGGCGTCGCTCAGCACGGCGACGCGCTGCATGGTGCTTTCGCCTCTGGTCATGCCTGCACCTCCCGGCGGATCTGATCGGCAGGCAGCTCGTAGTACTTGCCGCGCCCGATCAGGCGAAGCTTGGCGATCTCGATTTCCTTGCGGCGCAGGAAGTCGAGGATGATGCCTACGCCTTCCACGTCCGACACCGCGCTGTTGCGGGCGGCCCGGTCAAGGGCGGAGCGGGCGGCGACTTCGGCCTCTTCGATGCTCGGGGCCTCCAGGATGGCGGCGACGTCGGCGTTGCCCCCGGCGTCCCCCGTCCCCAGGCGGCTGTACCCGGCGGCGTCGAGACTGCCGCCCGGCACGAACAGGTTGGGGTCGAGCGCCCCGCCGCGCGAGTTGCGGGCGATCAGGGCGTTGGTGATATCGATTTCGCGGCTGAGGTACCGGCGCAGGCTGGTGTCGCGGGACACCTGGGCCGCGTGGCGGTAGTAGCCCTGGTCGAGCATCACTTCGAGGTCGAGCAGGCGCCCGCTGGTCGTGTACGAGGTCACGGCGCTGCGGAAGGCCTTGGCGAGCGGGTGCCCGCCGACGCTCAGGGCCGTCGCCGCGCTGGCGAGGTCGGTCGCCTGCGACGCGGTTTGCAGCACGCTGGGCTTGAGGGTGCCACCGGGAATCAGGTTTTGCCGGATCGCCTCGGTGCCGCGCCCACTGACGATGCCGCGCGCCAGGGTCTTGAGGTTGGTGAGGTCCCACTTCATCAGCAGGGTCTCGATTTCACGCTTGGCGTCGCCGTCGGCAAAGCCCAGCACCCGCTGCGTGGTGTCGAAGAGGTTTTGCGACAGGGCGCGGTCGAGTTCGGGCAGACCCGCGCCCTCGGAGGTGGTTTCACGCATGTTCGCAGCGAAATCCGTCTCGCTCAGGACACGCAGGAATTCCTGGTAGCTGCCCGACGCGAGCGCCGCGTCCAGGGCACGCCCGTCCAGCAGCTTGGTCCGCATGACGCGAACGCGCGTGTTGATGTAGGAGTAGTCGTCGGGCATACAGTCCTTTCCGGGCCCTTATTCCGCGAGCAGGCGGCTGATTTGCGGGGCCATGTCGGCCTTGACCCGCTCGAGTCGCCCACTCAGGGTGTTGGTCACGCCGCTCTTGCCGCCACGGGCCACCACGCGCACGCCGCCCCGGATGGCGGGGTTTTCGCGCACGTCCACCCCGGTCACCAGGTGACGGGCGATGTGGGCCTCGGCGGGATTGACTTCGATGGCTTCGGCGTCGGGCACCGCTTCCAGCCCCTGCTGAATCAGCCGGGAGAGGATGTTGCCGTACTCGGGAGCGCTGGTCACGTTCTCCAGGTAGTCCTCGACCATCTGGTAGACCTGCGTGACGCCGCTTTCGCTGGCGGTCAGGCGCGAGGCGTTGAGTTCGAGGTCGGCCGCCGAACGCGCCCGCACCAGACCAGCCTGGTACTGGGTGTCCAGCAGGCGCTGACGGCTGTCAAGCAGCGTCTGGGCGCGTTCACGAGCGTCCTGAACGATCTGCTCCGCGCGTCCCCGAGCTTCGGCGCGAATGCGCTCGATCTCGCTCTGCGCTTCGTTTTCGAGGAGCTTGTCGAGGGCCATATCAGATCAGGAACAGGGCCAGGAAGCCGAAGATGACCAGGGTTTCGGGGAGCAGGAAGACGAGCAGCAGCTGACCGAGCTTGCTGGGGTCTTCGGCGGCGGCGCCGACCAGGCTCGAACCGATGCGGGCCTGAGCGATACCGGTGCCCAGAGCGCCCAGGCCCAGGGCCAGGCCCTTGCCGATGGCGGCGAGGCCTTCGTTGTTGGTGGCGTTGGCAGCCACGGTTTCCTGAGCGAAACCGGTGCTGGCGAGGGCGAGAACGAGAGCGGCGAGGGCAATCTTGGTGGTGTTGGTCATGGCAGTTTCTCCTGAAAGTTTATTTGACCTGCCCGGCCTGGGAGGCGGGGCTGAGGCGGCGAAGGGGGGCGTAACGGGGGCTGGTCTCGTTGTTGAAGCCGGTGGGGTTCAGGAACTCGACCATGTGGAGACGGATGGGTTGCAGGACGTGGCCGATCAGGGTCAGCGCCAGCACGAAGAGGTGCAGCAGCGCCCCGACGACGATGCCGAGGATGATGCCCAGGAACCCGATCTGCTGGTACATCGCCCAGCCGAGGTCCGTACAGAGCTTGGCGAGGATGGCCGACACCAGGCCGACGGCGAAGATACGGGCGTAACTCACGACCGAGCCGCCCTGCGACATCAGTTCGATGGGCAGCATGGGGAACTGCTTGGCGACGCGCAGGTACCCGACGATAAACATCAGGAAGCCCAGCACCATCAGCCACACGCGGGGATCGGCGAAGTTGCCGAGTGCACCGAAGTCCTGAGCGCCACGGCTGATAAAGGCCAGCAGGATCAGGGCGCCGACGCCGCCGAACATGGCGAGGCCTTCCCAGACATGCACCTGGTCCCTGTGCTTGAGGCCCTGCTGCACGCGAATGCCCCAACCCCAGAGAACTTGCAACACCCCGAACATCAGCGCGAACACCAGGGCGATGTTGCCGAAGTTCTCGGTGTCCAGACGCGGAAACACGATAGGAATCAGGCCGGTGCCGTGATGCGCCGCGTCGGCCGCGCCGTGCGTGCCGCCGAAGTGCACGCCGGTCCAGCCCCAGAGGCGGTTGAGGAGGTCGTTGTTCATATAGAACACGCCCATGTGCTCCAGCAGGGTGCCGAAGAACTCACCCGTCAGGAATCCCCAAAGAATGGTCCAGGCGGCCATGACATTGGTCACGAAGCCGAGGTCACGCAGGGCCTGCGGAGCGAGGTAGGTGCCCAACAGCGGCACGTTCCAGCCTTCGCCGCGCCGCGCCTTGCCCAGCAGCCACATCCCGAACGCGAGAAACAGCAGGCCGTACCCGATGTCGGCCATGATGATCCCGAAAAACAGGGGCACGAACAGCGCGACCACCGGGGTCGGGTCGAAAGAACCGTACTTGGGCAGGCTCATCATGCCCATCACCGTGTTCTGGAAGGGGGTCGCGTAGCCGCTGTTTTGCAGCTCGACCGGCACGCCCTGGTCGTGGTGCTCGTCTACGGGGTGAACCTCGTAGCTCACCGCGTCGCCGAAGCGTCCCAGAGCGGCTTGCAGGCCAGCCACGCGGTCGGCGGGTACGTAGCCCTGCATCGCCAGGCTGTACTTGCCGCGTGCCGACACCGCCCGCACGTCGTGGACAGCGACCCGGTCCTTCAGGGCGTCACGCACCGCGTACAGCGCCGGGCCGTGCTGCTGCGCCAGGCGGTCACGCTCGGCGTTCAGGCCACGTTGCAGGCCATCGCCGCCCTGACGAACGCGGTCGAGTTCGGCGGCGGCGTCGCTCAGCGGCATGGTGTCGAAGCGTCCGGGCAGACGCAGCTCGCCCAGGCGGGCTTTGCTCAGCGCTGCGCGGGCCGCGTCGCGGTCGCCGCGCAGGGTGGCGACCACGCCCACGCGGTTGGCGCCGACGGTTTCGCTCGCCAGGGTATAGCGGTCCCCCAGGGCTTCGCGCAGGGCGCCGTCAAGCTCGCCCAGGTTCTCGGTCGGGCCGACCAGAAACGGCAGCAGCGCCACCCGGCGGCTGCGGTCGAGTGTTCCGACCATCCGCGCCAGCGCACGCACCGCGTCCCCGTAGGTGCGGTCCACGTCGAGGTCCGACTGCAACTCCTGACGCTGCCGGGCCAGCCCCGCCACCGGCTGCGCGGCGGCCTCGATCACCGCGTCCCACTCGCTCTGAGCGGGCAGCGGCGCGGGCGCCGGGCGGTAGGTGCCGAGTTCGGCGATGGTGCTCTCGACGCGGGCGAGCAGACGCTCGTCCTCGCGCCGTTCGTGGGCGTCCTGCCCGGCGAGGTTGCCGGTGCTGAGGGGGCCTTCCGCGATGGGCTTGAGATGCAGCACCCCAGCGTCCTGCAGGGCCGTGATGACCGCTTCGCTGTCGCGCTTACGCACGGCGATCACGACCTGCTGCATGGGGCTAATCACGGCAGCACCGCCCTCAGAATCTGCTCGGCGGCCTGCTGCACGCGCCCGGCAGCGCGGGCCTGGGTGTCCTGCGCCTGGGCCTGAGCCTGGGCACGGGCTTCTTCGCGAATGCGACCGGTTTCTGCTTCCAGCGTGCGGTCGTGCTCGGCCTGCAACTGCCCGGCACGCGCCTCAGCTTCCGAGACGATCCGGCGGGCTTCCTGCTCGGCGGCTGCGACTTCGCGCCGGGCTTCCTCGCGGGCCTGC
Organism: Deinococcus wulumuqiensis R12; assembly: GCF_011067105.1. Taxonomy (NCBI): domain Bacteria; kingdom Thermotogati; phylum Deinococcota; class Deinococci; order Deinococcales; family Deinococcaceae; genus Deinococcus; species Deinococcus wulumuqiensis. The sequence goes on from NZ_CP049357.1 coordinate 1,754,540, forward strand.
TCGATCTGCTGATCGAGGGCGGCTTCGCGACTCGCCAGTTCACTCAAGACTCGACTTGAAACGTCCAACTCCCTCCTCCTTTCCCTTCACTCTTCAGCCAGACCCCAGACGAAAGCCTCATCCGTGGATGAGGTTGCGCGGGTAGGGTGCGGTGAATCCTGATGGCCCGACCTTGTGATGATTGCGTCAGACTCGTCACCATCCTAACACACGCTTAATTCACTCTCTGTGGGGCAGGAGTCCCGGCAGCGGCCCTCCTCACGTGCCTCGTGACCTCCAACCGCGCGTCGCGCCCGCGTTCAGCGCCCCAGGACAGCCTTAATTTTTCTTTCACAAATTGAGGAGGCCACCCGCTGTCCCCCGGTGGGGTGGGTGGCCTTCTGTGTCGCCCGCATTGCGTGGCCTCCCGCCTCAGTCGCCACCCAGAAACACGGGGGCCCCAAGAGTCAGTTCGTGTTCGCTGTACCCCTGTTCGCTGTGGGCGCCGAGGTCCATGCCCGAGACTTCCGACTGGGCCGACACCCTCAGCGGCACGACGAGCGACACCAGCTTGAGCAGCACGAAACTGCCGATTCCGGCAAACGCCAGGGCTGCGACGACGCTGACGAGCTGGGTCATGAACTGCTCGGGCACCGGTTTGCCGCTGCCGGTGGTCCACGCCAGCAGCCCGGTCAGCAGCGCCCCCACGATGCCCGCGACCCCGTGACAGGCAAACACGTCGAGGGCGTCGTCCGGCAGCAGGCGGTGCTTGACCTGCACGGTCCAGTAGCTCGCGCTGGCCCCCAGCAGACCGGTCAGCACGGCGGCCCAGGGCGACACGAAGGCGCACGCCGGGGTAATCGCCACGAGTCCCACCACCAGCCCGGTGGCGGCCCCCACCGCCGTCGGCTTGCCCCCGTTGCGGCTTTCCCAGCCCAACCACGCCAGCATTGCGGCGGCGGGCGCGACCAGGGTATTCATGAAGGCCAGCGCCGCCGTCTGGTTGGCCCCCAGCGCGGACCCGGCGTTGAAGCCCATCCAGCCAAACCAGAGCAGCCCGGCCCCGAGCAGCACCAGCGGGACATTGTGCGGCAGGTGGGTGCGGCGCGGGTAGCCCAGGCGCGGCCCCAGCACCCAGGCCGCCACCAGCGCCGACACCCCCGCCGAGATGTGAATGACCGTGCCGCCCGCGAAGTCCAGGGCGCCGTCCTTGAACAGCCAGCCGTCCGCGCTCCAGACCCAGTGGGCCAGCGGCGAATAGATCAGCAGGCTCCAGAGACCGGCAAACAGCACGAACGCCCCGAAACGCATCCGCTCGACCACCGCGCCCGAAATCAGGGCGACGGCGATGATGGCGAACATGGCCTGAAACGCCGCAAAAACGTACGTGGGCACGGTGCCCGTGAGCTGCCCGGCCAGGCCAGCGAGTCCGGCATGGCTCAGGTCGCCGAACCACGCGCCGCCCTTCCCGAAGGCGAGCGAATAACCGGCCACCATCCACAGCACCCCGACCAGCCCCAGGCTGACCACACTCATCATCATGGTGTTCAGAACGCTGCGGGCGCGGGTCAGGCCGCCGTAAAAGAAGGCGAGGCCGGGCGTCATCAGCAGCACCAGCGCCGCCGACATCAGCATCCAGGCGGTGTCGCCCGTGTCGAGCCGGGGGGCAGCGGCACTGGCAGACGCAGACGAAAGCAGGCTGATGCCAGCCAGCAGCCAGAGCGGTGCAGGGAGTCGGCGGGTCACAGGACTTCTCCCAGGGGAACGGCGCGGGATTCGGTCACGGGCGTGAGCGCCGCGTGGTCCTCCTCGCCGGTGCGGATGCGCACGACGCGCTCCAGCGGCTGCACGAAAATCTTGCCGTCGCCGACCTCCCCGGTCCGGGCGCTGCGGCAGATGGCGGCGATGGCCGGCTCCACGAACGGCTCGCTGACCGCCATGCGCAGTTCCACCTTGTCACGAAATTCGATCATGACCCGCGTGCCCCGGTAGTGCTCGACCAGTTCCTGCTCGCCGCCGTGCCCACTGACCCGGCCCAGCGTGAGTCCGCTGATACCGGCCTGAAACAGAGCCTCCTTGACCTGCTGCACCCGCTCGGGCCGAACCACCGCTGTGATGAGCTTCATACCCTTCCCCCTTTTGGCTGACATTGTGCAGACTTATCAGCCTCTTACCGAGAAGAGTAGATACTTTTTTGCAATTTGTGAAAATAAATCTGGACAAATTACAAAAACGGTCCACCGAAGCGGCTCGGGGGTCCACAGAAACACCCACCGCCTCGGAGGGGTGGGTGCTCATTTGCCGGGGGTGACGGCGGAGGTCTACTCGCGGGCCACCAGAATCACCGCGCAGCCGTCGTGGTCGGCGGTGGTTTCGCGGGGGGTGTCCACCTTGCTCAGCAGGTCCACGTAGCCTTTTTTCTTGAAGACCGTGCGGCTGTTCAGGGCGTCGGCGGTGGCTTCGCGCGTCACCATGAAGTCGCTGAAGGTGCGCCCTTGCCCGGTCACGTTCTGCGCGGCGATCCCGGCCAGAAACACGTAGCCGTCGCCGGATTTCCAGGGACCGAAGAGGCGCAGCCGCTCCTCGCGGGCGCTGCCGACGCCCCTGGCGAAGGCCTGCCCGGCAGGCACCTCGGGCTGAAACGTGCCGTTCAGGTAAGCCTGATACCCGTGCGTGTAGCGGTCACTCGGCTTGAGGCCCACGGCGTCGAGCGCAGCGGTGGCCCGCAGCAGCGCGTCCTGAGGCGTCTTGGCGAACAGGTCGATGAGGACCACGTTGACCGGCTCACGCAGCGCCCGGCCCTGCACCTTCAGGCCGTCCACGTCGGCGCGGGTCCGGCCACGCAGCACCCACAGGCCGGGGTCGCCCACCTGCTCCATGCCCCGGAACACGTCGCCGGGCTGGTCGGCAAAGCCCGGCGTCAACGCCATGCGGATGGGCTGCCCGGTGGCCGAAATTAGCGGCTGGCCCTGGGTCGTGGCCGCAGGCGACGTGCCCTGGGTGGTGGGCGCACAGGCCGTCAGCCCCAGCCCCAGCGCGAGCAGCGGCAAAACGAGAGAAGCTTTTTTCATGCCTTACTTTAGCGTTCCGGCGCCGGGTGCCCGCCCACGCGGGCGCAGGGTGCGCTCACTTTTCAGCCTCCGCTTCGGGGCGGCCTCGGAATGGGTCACGCCCCCCATGCTCGGCGTCAGTCCTCCGCCACCGTCGCCGGAAGCTGCCACTCGACCGGGTCGCGCCCCGCCTTTTGCAGCAGTTCGTTGGTTCTGGAAAAGGGCCGGGTGCCGAAGAAGTACTGCTCGCTCAGCGGCGAGGGATGGCCCGACTCGAGCACCACATGGTTTTTGCCGGTGACCAGCTTCTTTTTCTTGCGGGCGTAGCTGCCCCACAGAATAAAGACGACCCGTTCCTCCTTGGCGTTGACCGCCCGGATGACCGCGTCGGTGAAGTGTTCCCAGCCTTTTCCCTGGTGGCTGTTCGCCTGCCCTGCCCGCACGGTCAGCACCGCGTTGAGCAGCAGCACGCCCTGTTCGGCCCAGGAGCGCAGGGAGCCGTGCTTGGGCGCCACGAAGCCGGGAACGTCCTCGGTGAGTTCCTTGTAGATGTTGCGCAGGCTCGGCGGCACCCGCACGCCGGGGCGCACGCTGAAACTCAGCCCGTGCGCCTGCCCGGGGCCGTGGTAGGGGTCCTGGCCCAGAATCAGCACCTTGACGTCGCCCAGCGGGGTGTAGCGCAGGGCATTGAACACGTCGGGGGCCGGGGGATAGATGGTGTGTTCCTTGCGCTCCTGGCGCAGAAAGTCGGTGAGTTCGTGAAAGTAGGGCGCCGAAAACTCGGAGAGCAGCGCCGCCTGCCAGTCGGCGGGCAGGTTGCCGGGAATGATGGGCTTAGGCGCTTCGGGCGCGAGGCCGAACAGGTCGGGTTGGTCGGTCATGGATGCACTCCTTCGCCGGGCAGTCTGCCGCTTCGGGGAGGGCGATGCTTGCGGCAGGCCTTTCGCTTTTCGTTCGGCTCGCAGGGCCGCTTTCTTGCGGCTGCCGTGCTTGAGGTACAGCCGCCGGGCCTCCTGCTCGAACGCTTGCGTCGCCCGGACCGCGAAGATTCGCTCCCGCGCCCGGCGCATCTCGCGTTCGGCGTCCACCACGGGGGGCGGGTAGTTCAGCCGTCCGGCCCCGCTCCATTCCCAGGGGGCGTGGAGAAAGTCGCCAGGCACGTCGGCGAGTTCGGGCACCCAGCGCCGGATGAACTCGCCCTGCGGGTCCTGCTCGCGCGCCTGCCGGGTGGGGTTGTAGATGCGGACACGGTTGATGCCGACGGTGCTGCTCTGCATCTGCATCTGCGACCAGTGGATGCCGGGTTCGTTGTCGAGCCACTGCCGCGCCAGGTGCAGGCCCGGCTGCCGCCAGTGCAGCCACAGCAACTGACTGGCAAACGACACCACCAGCGCCCGCATCCGGAAATTGAGCCAGCCGGTCGCTTCCAGCGAGCGCAGGCAGGCGTCCACCAGCGGATAGCCCGTCTGCCCGGCCCGCCAGCGGTCGAAGTGCTCCGCGTTCCAGCCCGGCTCGCCCACGTCGGGCCGCAGACCGTCGAAAGCCGGGTTGAGGTTCCTGAACTCCATTTCCGGCTCGGATTCCAGGCGCTGTATGAAGTGGCAGTGCCAGTGCAGCCGCGACTCGTAGGAGCGCAGCGAACGCACCCAGCGCTCGTCGGCGGCGGGGTCGCCCCTGACCGCCGCGAGCCGCTGCCGGGTGCGCTGAAGCACGTCGCGCAGCGAAACCGTCCCGAAGGCCAGCGGCGCCGAGAGCCGCGAGCAGCTTTCTCCGGCGGTCAGGGGACTGCTCATCTCGCGCATGTAGTTCACGCCGCGCACCGTGAGAAACGAGTCCAGGGTGGCCTGCGCCTCGCGTTCCCCCCCTGCCGGGATGACCTTGGAACTGAGCGGCACCCCGAGTTCGCCGTGTCCCAGGACACCCAGCGAAGGGAGCCTCACTCCGTCCAGGGCCGTCGGCACCGGGAGCAGTGAGGCCGACATGCGCTCTTCCCAGAGGTCGTTCCACGAGTCCTGGCCGCCGTGTCCCCGGCTTTTCAGGCGGCGAACGACCCCGTTTTGCGGGACTTCAGCGAAGCGCACCCCCCGCGAGCGTGCCCAGGCATGGACCCGCAGGTCACGCCGAAAGCTGACCATGTTGCCGGTTTCCTCGTGCGCCCACAGGCCCGCGATGTCCACCTCGCGGCTGAGCTGCTCCAGCACCCCGGTGACCTCGCCGCGCCGGATGACCAGCGGCGCCCCCAGCCCGGCCAGTCCTTCCCCCAGTTCGCGCAGACAGGCGTTGAGGTAGCTCAGGTGGTGCCCGTCGAATTCCTCGTGCTCCAGCTGCTCCGGCTCGTAGACGTACAGCGGCAGCACCGGCCCGCGCCGCGCCGCTTCGTGCAGGGGAGCATGGTCGCGCAGCCGCAAGTCCTTCTTGAACCAGACCACTTGAACAGACACGCAGCTATTCTGTCATACGGATTCCGATTGAATCTGGTAGTTTCAGATTCAATCCGACTTGCAAAGCTGCGCAGCAGAGCGGATGCGAGTAGGAAAAAATACGGATTCTGCAATATGGATGCACAGGCGGCGCTTTCCCGACTGTGCAGGAATTAAGCGGAATCCGTATCAGATACCAAAGAGCTGCGCCTCACTTCTTCAAGACATGAAAAAAGACCACCCGCGAAACAGGTGGTCTGAGCTTTGGAGGCGGTCTCAGCGAATGGTCGTGCGGAAGCAGACCTGATACTGCTGGCCGGGTTCCAGACGCGACGGAATGCTGTTGACGAGCACGCGGCCACCGCTGAGGGTAGCGGGGTCGCCGTCGGCGGCGGCGCTCAGCAGGCGCACCCCGTTCGGCCCCGTGTAGCGCACGTCCTGACCCGACAGGCCGTAGCCGCCGAGCTGGAAGATGGTGTTGGTCGGCACCACGTCACTGAAGCGCAGGTTGGTCGCCACGCCGCTCCCCACGTTGCTGGTCGTGATGCAGTACTCCAGCACGTCGCCGGGCTTGCCGCTGCCGGTGGTCCCCACCGGACCGCCCGCCGTGATGTTCTGCACGGTCTTGACGGCATTGAGCTTGACCGGACGGTTGACCGGCACCTCCACCGGATTGCTGGGAATCGGTTTGGAGGGCGTGCCTCCGTCGGTGTAGGTCACCACGGCCTGGTTCACGACCTTGCTGTCGGACTTGGTGAACGGGTCGTCCACGCGCACACGGAACGTGACGACCGCTTCCTGGTCGAGCGTGCCGGGCGTGGTGTCCACCCGCAGCACCTGGTTGGTGCAGGCCCCAGAACTCAGGCTGCAAACGCCGAGCGGCTGCGCGAACGGGTAGGTGGACCCGGCGAGGTTGATTTCTCTGCCCTGGTACACGGTGCTGGTCGCGCCGTTGATGCGGGCGCTGTCCGCCACGTAGGTCACGCCCTGCGGCAGCGGGTCGGTGAAGGACACGCCACCGGCAGGCAGCTCGCCCGCGTTACGCACGACGATGGTGAATTCCAGCACGTCGCCCGGCTGCACCACAGGCGTGCTCATGTCGCCGCCCACCTTCTTGGCGCTCTTGGTGACCTCGATACGCGGGGTGTAGTCGGGGTAGTAACAGCTCGCGAGGTCGGTCGAGCCGATGTTGCGGCTGCCCACCGAGGTCAGGGAGATGTTGGTCAGGTCGAGGGTGGCGAGTTCGCCCGCCGAGTTCGCGGCATAGACCGCACCCGGCAGGGCGGCGAGGCCGTTGTACTGCACGGACTGCGAGGCGCTGGTCAGGTTGCCCAGGTACTCGGCCTTGAGGGTGCGCGGGTCCACGAACCACAGGCTGACGTTGCCCCCGGTCTGTGCGCTGAGCAGGTAGAGCTTGCCGTCGGCGGTGGCGAAGAAATCACCGTTGTCGTAAAACCCGGGGCCGCTGTTGCCCGAAGGCGTCAACTTGCCCAGCGACTGAACACGACCATCCGCCGTGAAGCTCCAGAGGTTGCCGCCCACGTCCATCGCGTAGCCGACGCCGCTGCGGGTCATCGCCATGCGGACGATGCGGCCTTCCACCCCACTGAAGGAGCTGAGCTGCGTCCAGCGGGCCGTCGCCGCGTTGTAGCTCCACAGGGCAGCGGGGCCTCCGCTGTAGGCGTCGGTCGACACGTAGAAGGTCTGCCCGTCGGGCGACACCGCCAGCGCCGCCGAAGTCAGGGCGGTGCCATAGCTTCCCCCCACCGTCGGCAGCGTCGCCACCCGCGTCCCGACTGCGTTGGTCCGGGGGTCAATCACGTTGATGGTGCGGCCATTGCGCGACCCCGTGCTGGGAATCATCAGGCCGTACAGGGTGGTGCACTGGGTGGGCACCGGCACGTTGGGGTCGGTGGGGGGGGCGGTGACCGGCGTGGTGGTCTGGGCGCACTGGTTGGCGGGGTTGGTCGTGCCCGGCACGCAGGTGGCCGGGTCGGGGATGGGGTCGGGGTCGCCGCTGCCGCCCACCGCCGCGCGGTTGACGACATTGCCCACCGCCGCGCTGCCCACCTTGACGGGAATGGTCAGGGTCAGCGTCTTGGTGGCGACCACGGGCTGCGAGGTGGTGCAGGTCACGACCTGCCCGCTGGTGGTGCAACTCCAGTTCGGCGCCGACGTGAAGCTGGAGCTGACCGGCGTGATGCCGCTGGGCAGCAGGTCGCGCACCGTGACGGTACCCTGCGTGTCGAAGTTGGAGTTGTTGCCGACCGTCAGCGTGTACTGGGCGCCGCTCTGTCCGACCGTCCAGGGGCCGTTGCTGCTTTTCGCCAGCGTCAGCGTGGTGTCGCGCGGCAAAAAGGTGTCGAAGGTGCAGATGTAGACGCTGTCTTTGTTGTTGACCGGGTTGGTGTCGATAAAGCCCGCAGGCAGAGCAATCTGGGCCGTGTTCGTGAGCTGCGCGTCCACCGCCGCGACCTTGGCGCTGTAGGTGATGCGGAGTTCGCTGTTGGCACCCAGTTTGGGAATGGTGAAGTTGGGCAGGCCCGTGCCGGACGGTGCCGGACACTGGGCGTCGCCCTTGACCACCGTGCAGCTCCAGGTCAGCCCCTCCAGGCCCGGCTCGGCCACGTCGGTCAGCGTGGCGCCGCTGACGGCCACCGAGCCGTTGTTGACGACCTGAAGCGAGTAACGCACAGTGTCGCCCACATAGAACTTGCTGATGCGGGGGTCACGGCTGTTGCTGAGGTCAACGTCCTTGAACACCGCGAGGTCCGTGTAGGACGCTGCGCCCGCTTCTCCCAGGGCCGTCAGGCTGCCCAGCGCCGCGGACAGCACCAGCAGGGACCGGAGCAGAGAGCGGCCCTTGCGCTGGCCTGGCCTGGAAAGATCCGACCCAGAGATTTCTGGTCGAGAGAAGTGCTCACTCATTTAGTTTCCCTCCGTCGGGGCGGTCGTGGGGGCCAGAATCGGCGCGGCCACAGCGTTGGGCGCCGCATCCGGGATGCCGGGTTTGGGGGTAGCCAGCTCCCAGAAACCGCTTTGCCCCTTCAAGTTGAGGTTGACCGGGGGGGTCTGCCGTCCCTGCGGCGCGGCGGGTTCGGTCTGCGGGACCGTGGGAGCGGTCTGGGGCAGGGTGGGCTGCGGCGCGGCGGGGCTGTCCTGCGGCAGCGGCTCGGGCTGCGCGGGCAGACCAGCGCCCCCGTACTGCGCATCATCGAGCATCAGGTCGAGGCGCACATAGGCCCCCTGGCGGGTGTAGAGGTTGGAGTTGATGCCGCTGAAGCCCAGCGGGTTGTACCCCAGCGTGACCCAGGTGCCGGGCAGGGCGCGCACGCTGCCCTCGACGCCGAAGCTGTACGCCTGGTACCCGGTGGCGGGCTGAAGCAGGGCGCGTCCGGCGAGACCCAGGCCCAGGCGGTCGGTGACGTAATAGGTGCCGCTGGCCGAAACCTGATAGGTCGCGCTCTCGGGCTGCTTGAGCAGCATGCGGCCCGCGATGCCGCCGCGCAGGGCGTAGCGGGGCATGTGGTATTCGAGGTTCGCTTCCCCGATGACTTCGGGTTTCTGCGCGGCCAGGGCGCCGTCCTTGTAGCGCAGGTAAGCCAGGCCCTGCCACTGGCTGGCCCGCAGCGCCGCACTCAGGGCGACGTTGGTGCCGGCATCGGTGGGCTGCGGCCCCCTCACGTGGGTCGCGTCGGCGCTCAGGGTCAGGCGGTCGTTGAGCGAGTAGCTCGCTCCGCCCTTGAGGGCCACGCGGAAGCCGTCCTTCTTGTGGGCCACGTCGCTGCCGAGGGTGGCGACCAGTTGCTCGTCTTTGTAGCGCACGCTCGCGCCCGCGTTCCAGCCGTCGTCGTCGCCCGCCAGATCGAGCAGGTAGCCTGCGTTGAGGCCCAGCGAAACCTTCTCGCCCAGCGGCAGGGCGGTATCCACCCCGAAGCGGGCGCGGTTGCCCCAGCCACCGGCGCCGGGCAGGTCGTAGTTGACCGCCACGTTGGTCATGCCGAAGCGCGAGTTCAGGCCGATGGAGCCGCGGCTGCCTTCGCCCCAGCGCACTTCGTCGCGGGCGGTCAGGGTCACGTTCTCGGCCACAGGCGCGGTGGCGGTCAGGGTGGTGGTCGGGGTCAGTTCGCCGCTGATGGGCTGGGCATGTTCGACCTTGACCACGTAGCCGCCCTGGCTGTAACCGGCGCTTCCCACCAGACCGACGCCGCGCTGGTCACCGAAGCCGGCCCGCACGCCCAGCCCCACGCTGAAGGGCTTGAAGTCGTAGGTGGCACGGACATCGGCGTAGCCGCCGTTGCGGTCGCCTTCGGGCTTCCCGTCGGTGTCGATGTCCTTGCGGTAGTAGCCCGCCACCCCCACACCCAGACGCTCGGTGAGCTTGTACTGGGCACGGGCGTCGGCGGCGATGACGTCCTCGACCTGGTTGAGTCCCTGGTAGCCGGGGTCCTGGTAACGCACGCTGGCGCGGGCTTCGAGGCGCTCGGTCTTGACGTCGGCAGTGCCGTTGACCAGCAGGCCGCCGCTGTGGGCCGCCAGCAGGTCGGCGCGGCTGATGCCGTCGGCGTAGCGGGCGCGCACACCCACACTGGTCACGCCGTCGAGTTGCACGGCGGCGGCGCCCAGGGTCAGGCGATCGTCCATCAGGCGCGAACTGGCCTGCACGCCCCAGGCGATCTGGCGCTGGGCCATCGCGTCGTCGAGGCGGTAGCGCACGCGCACCACCTGCGGGTTGCCCTCCACATCGGTCAGGCCCACGGCCTTCTGGAAGTAGACGACGCCGCTGGCATAGTCCACGGTGTACTCGCGCAGGCGCTGGAGCGTGGTGATGCGCTCGGCCCCCGTGCGGGCGTCCACCGAAACCAGTTCGATCACTTCGCTGTCGGCCAGCAGTCCGGCTTTCCCCAGGCTCAGGACGCGGGTGCCGTTGGCCGGGAACTCGGCGCGCACCTCGTCCTTGGGCAGCGCGGCCACGAAGCCCGAAACCTGCGGGTTGGTGCGGGTAAAGCCGCTGAGCGCCGTCGGGTTGATGCCAAGGTTGAACACGTCCACCGGCAGCGCCGACTGGCGGTACTGCACGTTGAAATCGGGGTGCTCGTAACGGAAAGCCACCGGGTCGATGCCCTGGAGGGGAATGTCGTGGGTGCTGGAATCGCCGTAGTTGGGGTAACGCTCCAGCGGGTTGGCGGTGGTGGGCAGTCCGGCCTGACGGTCCTGCGCGAACTTGATCTGGCCGTCCTTGTCCGGCTCGGCGTTCAGGGCGCCGGCGCCCGCCACGTACAGCTTGCCTTCACCGATGGGGGTTTCCAGATACCCGGCGGCCCGCACCTCGCCCGCCACGCCGCCACCGCCAAGCAGCGCTCCGGCGCTGACCGTGCCGATGCCCACGCGGGTCTTGCTCGGAATCGCCTCAAAGCTGCGGCTGACCGGCGTGTCGCCCACCAGCACCTTCACGTCGAACCGGGTGGGGGTGTTGAGCGGCTGCATTTCCAGCACGCCCTCGCCGTCCTTGAGGTTGATCTGGTAGCTGCCCACCAGCGGCTGCGCGTCGCGGCGCTCGGGTTCGAGCGAGGTCTGCACCGTCACCGAGGTGCCGTTGGCGATTCCGGCAGCGTCGAGCAGCTTGATCTTGACCTTGATGGGGGTCACGCCGTCGGCCACGAGTTGCAGCGGGGTCAGTTCGGCGCTGACCGGCGTGCCCGCCAGGTAGACCTTGACCTGCTGCCCACCGTAGGAAATGACGTTCTCGCCGGGCTTGAGCAGTTGCCCGAAATACTCGCGGCGCAGCGTGCCCTTGCCGGGGTCGGTGACTTTCTTGCCCAGCGTCGCGGCGTCCACCGCCACGCCGTTGACCGTCGGCACGGCCTCGTCGTCCACCGTGCCCTGCACCGCCACGGTCACGCGGTCGCGGTCGCGGTAGACAGTGCCGTCCAGGGGCAGCCTGACGGCGCCGGGGTTTTCCTCGCTCTCCGCCGCGCTGCTGATCTTGCGCAGGCTGCCGAGGTCGTCGAGGTTGCCGTCACCGACCAGCACTTCCAGGTTGTTCTTGGCGTATTTGCCGACCAGGGTGGGGCTGGCGAGGGCGCCCAGCGCTCCTTCGTGCGTCACCTTGTAGGTCAGCACGCCGCGCGGCGCACCCGGAGTGGTCCAGTACAGTTTGCCGCTGGGACCGGTTTCGGGGTCGGCCACACCCTTGCCGTTCAGGGTGCTGCTGCCCGGCACGTACACCGCGTCCTGCGGCGGCTCGTGCGCGATGACGATCTGGGTGGCCGCCTTGGGCGAGTCGAAGGGAATGCGCACCGTGCTTTCGCGCTGCACCGCCACGACGGTCTTGGCGGGGGGCGGCGGGGGCGGGGTGACGCTGAGCGTACCTGCCACCGTCTGCTGGCTGTCGCAGGCGCTGCTCAGGGTGGCCTGAAGGTCGCTCTGGCCTGCCGCTTCACCCCGGACGCGGGCGCGGTAGCTCAGGGTCTTTTCTTCACCTGGGGCGAGTTCGCCGCTGAAGGTCGCGGGGTCCAGAGCTTCCAGACGCTCGCCGGGGTTGTCGGTGAGCTGGTAGGGCGCGGACACGGCGCTGGTGTTTTTCAGGGTCAGCGTGACCGTCACGGTGTCGCCCGGCTGGGCGGCGGCGAGGTCGGCGCGGCGCAGCTCGATCTGGGTGGCCGTCGGCAGCACGCGCACGCCGAGGTCCTGGGTCTTGTTCCAGGGCAGCAGGGTCGCGGTGACTTGGCGCTCTCCAGCCGCGCTCGCCTCCGCTTTGGCCTCGAAGACCAGCTCGCCGGGGTTGTTCGCGTCCACCTTGGCGGTGACCGTGGTTTCGCCGGCAGCGGTAAAGCCCCCGGGCAGCTTGACCTGCATCGTCGCGGGCAGCGTCTGGCGCTCGAACTCGGTGGTGGCGCGGGCGGTGAATTTCACCACGTCGCCCACGCACACCTCGGGCTTGTCGGCGCTGAAGCTCAGGGCCACGTCGGGGCGGACCTGCACCTTGACGGTCTTGGTCTGTTCCTTCTCGACCGTGACCGCCGACTGGTCCACCGTGACCTCGGCCCCCTTGATGGGGGCAGCGGTGACGGGGTACTCCTGCGCGGGCAGGGTAAACGGACCCGCCGCCCCCTGCACTTCGTAGCTCTGCTCCCCGACCTGCACGGTGGCCTGGGTGGGCAGCGTTTCGTCCGGCAGCACCAGTTCGGCCACCAGTTGCAGCTTGCCGGTGGTGTCGGCGTTGACGACCGTGATCGGGGCACCGGTGAGCTGGAAGCCCACCGTGTTGGAGTACTGGAACGTGTCCTTGGGCTGGCGCAGGAACACGGTGTAGTTGCCCTTGGCTTCAGGCACCTGAATGTCGTCCCACTCGAGCTGGCCGCTGACCTTGATCGGGTAGACGTTGCCCTGCGCGTCACGCAGCTCGGCCTCAAGTTCCTGGGGACCGTCGCCGTCGTACAGCTTGACGGTCAGGGGACCGCCAGGGTTGTAGACGTTGAGCGCAGGCACCCAGTCGTTGCTGCGAACCGTGACGTTGAGGTGATCGGCCTGCACCGCCGCGCTGATCGAGTTCAGGCGGAAGGCGAAGGTGTTTTTGCCGTTGCCCTCGGTGCGGACCTTGAGGGTATAGGTTCCGGCGGGCAGGTCCTCGTTGATGAAGGTCTGCCAGTCCTGCGCTCCGGCGCCGTAGTCGAACTCCTTGACGACCTCGCCGCTGGCGTTGGTCAAGATGAAGGTGCTGGACACCGGCTCTTTGGGCTTGGCGGCCGAGTAGTTCTCGTCGCCGAAGTAATCGGGGCTGCGGTAGTCCTGGGGGTCGAACTGCGCTCCGTACACGTCGAGCTGCACGCGAGAGGAGACGCCCACGACCAGTTTCAGGTCCTGGTCCCCGACGGTCCACATCAGCTTGTTGCCGACCGAGGTCAGGGGCAGGGAGGTGGCGATTTCCTGCGCGGTCGCCGCGCCCAGCAGCGCCGCCGTCAGGGTGGTAATGGCGCGTTTCACTCTCAGTACCTCCAGCTTGCCGTCGGGTCGGTGACGGCGGCCTTGGAATCACCCTGCCAGCGGAAGCGGTAGGTCACCGCACGTTCTCCACTGGGAAGGGGATCGAAATTGAGTACGTTCTCGCCGTCCACGAGCTGTGCGCCCGCAGGAAGCGGATCGGTCAGGGTAAAACCGGGCAGCGGCTGCCCGTTGCCCAGGATGAGCTGCACGCGGTAGACGCCCGCATCGGCGGTGGTAAAGACCTGCTTCTGGACCTGCATGGTCTTCTGTGCGCCCTCGGGGCCGCCGGTGATGCGCAGCGTGGTGTCACGAATCACGGCGATGTCACCGCCGTCGGGGGCCAGCGGGAAGTCCACGCTGGTCAGGCCGCGCACGTACACCTGACGGCTGCCGGGGCGACCACTGTCCTGCGGCACCTGCAGGGCGGGCAGCGCCACCGAGTTGGGATCGAGGCGCAGGCCCCAGGTCTGCTCGCGCACGTTGCGGAAGTGGTAGCGGCCCTCGTTGTCGGTCAGGGCGATGCGGCCGTTGGCGAGAATCACGCGGGCTTTCGGACAGGGGAGGTCGAACAGGTAGTCGTACACCCCGTTGCGGTTGCGGTCCAGGAAGACGTAACCCACCACGTCGGCGTTGTTGACCCCGAAGCTCAGCGGCTCGACCCGGTTGATGACCTGGGACGGCCGCGAGTTGGTCTCGCGCTCACTGGCGATGGCGCGGCCGATGGCGTTGTTGCGCAGTTGCGTCCCGGCATCAGGCGTCACGATGGCACGGAAGCTGACCTGGGCACTCGCGCCCGGCGCCACCTCGGGAATCGTCCACACGTAGGTGCGGTCACGGACGACAGGCTGAATCGGCACGAACTCGCCCGACAGCCCGGCGCGGTAGCCGCTGCTTCCGGGGACGTAGTTCAGACCGGCGGGCAGGGTGTCCTGAATCTCGACATTCTTGAGCGGCACCACCGTGCTCTTGTTGGTGACGGTGAAGATGTAGGTGATCGCCTCACCGAAGACCACCGTGGTGGGGTTGCTGGTTTTCGAGAGTTCGAAATTGCTGGGGTTGAACACCGTGTTGGTGGCGGGGGGCGACACCAGCGGGGTGGGCAGCTCCCGGCTGGTCAGGGTGTAGATGTTGTGGATCACGGTTCCGTCGGTCGCCGTCTCGGGCACCCGCACCGTCAGGCGCAGCGTCACGGTCTGTCCCGGCTGCACGGTCCCCAGACGCCACACGACTTCCCCGTTTTCCAGCACTCCACCCTGATCGGCCCGCACAAACTCGAGGGCGCCGATGCTGGTGGCCTGAGAAGACAGGGGCCGACCGGTCGTGGTCACACTGCCTGTAGCGGTAGACGCCACCTTGCTCCCCGGCTGGCTGACCGTCTGCCCTGCGGCGCCGGGACGCGAAATGGCCGTCGGCTGAATCACGGGTGCGGGGGTACCGGGCGGGTAAAGCACGCCCAGGGGGTCGCGCACGACCACGTCGATCAGCGGCACCGGAAGGGTGTTGGTGAAGGACAGGGTGTAGGTCAGCTCGTCACCAGGGCCGACCAGGGCATTCTGGCCCCGGTCACTCGTCTTGGTCAGGCCGATGGTGTTGGGGTAGACGGTGGTGATCTGGTCCACCGTGCGGTTTTCGGCGGCGCCCTGCGAGCTGCGGCTGACCAGCACGGCCTCGAAGGTGGTCTGCTCGGGCGACGGGTAGGTGTAGCACGCCTGGAAGTCGGCGGTCTGCTGCGGATCCAGGGTCACCACGAACTCACCGTTCAGGGGGGTTCCTGCCGCGTCGCGCAGTCGCACCGAAGCGCCCTCACTGAGCCTGGCGACCCCGGTGGTGATGGTGTCGGGCAGGTCGCCCAGGTTCTGCACGGTGTGGGTAAAGCACACTTCCTGGCCGCCCACGACGCTGTCGCGCACCTGGCGGTCGTCGGGACTCATTTCGCCGCCCGGCAGAGCGCGGGGGTTGCCCTGCGGTCCCAGAGCGATTTCTGCCACCGGGCGAATCGTGACGGGCGCGGTCGCCTCTATGGTCTGAGCGCCGCTCACCAGCGTGGCGACGTTGCGCCGGGTGGTGGCCGCCACGCGCGGCGCCCGCAGTGTAAAGGTCAGTTGCAGGGTGCCACCGGCAGGCACCGAGGCGGTCCGCACACGGATGCCCGCGACCGTCCCAGGCTGCGCCGTGTTCCAGGTGCCGCCGTCGGCGGTGTATTCCAGGGCCGCCCCGGCTGCCGCGCTGCCGCCGATGCGGGCGCTGCCGCTCACGAACACGAAGTCACGCAGCTCGGGCGTGTTGAGCAGGTCGGTCAGCACCGCGGGCTGCGAGTCGCCGCCCGTGTTGGTCAGGGTGAGGTTGACCGTGGTTTCGGCACCCGGACGGACCGTGTCGGGCGTAAACGTCTTTTGCAGCGCCAGCACGGGCGGAGTGGTCAGAATCACCTGCGAGACGTTGTCGCCGTCGCGTCCGGCTCCCCCGGTGGCCCCACCGCAACTGGCGATCAGGTTCGGGAAGGCCGTGCCCCGCGACGCGCTGGTCGTCGCCACCTGCACCAGCAGATTGACGGTCTGGTCGGCACGCACCGCCACGCTGCTCAGGGGGCCTTCGCCCGCATCGACCCTGCCGTTGCCGTTGAGGTCCTGATAGACGGCGAGTTGCGGCGCAAACTCCGACCCGGCTTCGTTCACGGCGCTCAGGCCGTAGGTGTTGGTGGTGTTGCCCGCGTTGAACAGGGTGTAGCGCAGCAGGCCACTCGCACCCGGGTCCAGCGTCAGGCTCTGACCGGGCGCACTGACCGTGCCGTTGGGCAGCACGCTGGCGCTACAGATCGGGTTGACCACGGTTTCGACGGGTGGGCTGAGTACCACTTCGGGAGTGCCACCGACCGAACGGTATTCCAGGGTGGCCTGGTTGCGAATGATGGTCCCGGCAGGCGTACCTGCGGCCAGCGCGGGCGTGCCCAGCGCGAGGGTCAGGGCCAGCAACGGCCCGACAAGGTTCGGGCGAGACTCTTTCAGTCCAAGGGATTGTTGCACGGTGCCTCCCAGATCAGGAACGACTCTGCTTGCTTAAAAATAGGCTTCTCATGTTGTAGCGGAACAAAAGGTGGAAGAAGAAAGAGGCGGCGCCACCCCCGCCCGCAGGCAGGGTGCGTGCGCCGCCTCACGAGAAACCTCAGTTCACCTTGACCTGGTAGGTCACGTTGATGGACTCGCCGGGCTTGAGGAGGTCGGTCTCGGTGACACCTCCACCGTTGTTGGTGTCCACACCCGCGCACACCTTGCTGCCCGCAGCGGGCGCACTGGCGCTGGCGCTCCAAGTTTTGCCGCCATCGTTCGAGTACACGACGGTGCCGCTGGCGGTGGTGGTGGCGGTGAAGCTCACGAACGTAGTGTTGGTGGGCACGGTGTCGCACACCAGGGCCTTGGTCACGTTGGCGTTCGAGGAGTTCTTGCCGATGATGGTGTAGGTCAGCGTCTCGCCGGGGTTGGCGGTGGGCTTGTCGACCGTCTTGGTCACGGTGGGCTTGCCGCCGTTGTCGCCGACGGTGATGGTGTCGTTGGGGTCCTTGACCGACACGCCGGTGGTGGGCGACTTGGCTTCCTGGTTGAGGGTGATGGTCTGCTTGGCAGCCGCGCAGGGCACGTCGACCACAGCGATCAGCTTGACTTCTTCACCGGGCTTGATGGTGCCGGTGTTGCCGCCCTGGAGCGCGGTGTCGCCGGCGTCGAGCCTGCCGTCGCCGTTCACGTCGCGGTAGTACACCACGGGCACGATCACGGGGGTGGGGTTGACGGTGCCGTCGGGGTTGAGGACGGTCACAGGCGCGGTGCCGCTGACCACGAAGGCGTCGTCCTGGCTGCCCAGGTTGGCGATTTCCATCGGCAGGTAGGTGCGGATGGGCGCGGTGCAGGTCTCGGGGTTGCCGGGGACCAGGGGGGTGTTGGGGTTACCGGGAACGCCAGCAGGGGGCGTGCCGACGGGGGCGGGGTCACCACCGGGGGTGGGGGTGGGGTTACCGAACGACAGACCGGGCACCTTGACGTGGATGATATCGGTGGTCTTGTCACTCTTGCTCGGGTCGTTCTGGCTGGTGGTGGTGATAACCACAGCGGGCTGACCGGCGAGCTGGGTGGGGGTCACGCCAGCAGGCAGGGTCACGATCACCTGAATGTCGGCGGTCTGACCGGCGGGCACGTTCGGCACTTCGGGGTTGCCGTCGCCGTCGGCATCGGGCAGAGCGTTGCCGTTCGCGTCACGGAAGGTGATGGTGCTGCCAGCCGGGAAGGTGTTGGTCTGGGTCAGCTCGAAGGTATCCGTGCGGTTGCCGGTGTTCTGGAGCGTGTTGGTGAAGGTCACGGTGATGCCGCTCGCGGGCAGCGTGGTCACGGTGGCAATCTGGCTGTCGTTGGCGGTGGGCGAGATCGCCACGCCTTCGGGGCTGGTGTAAGCGGGGGTCACGGGGTTGCCGTTGCCGTCCGGGTCAGCCTTAGGCCCGATCACGACGCCGTCCTGACGGTTGACAGTCACGGTGTTGGAGTTGTTGGCGTCACGCGGCAGGGTGGGATCGTTGCTGAAGTTGGGGTTGTCGTTGCGGGTGCCGGTGGGATCGCCACCGAACTTGTCGGTGCTGGTCGCGGTGCAGGGCACGTCGTAGACCTGGAAGAACTGGACCGACTGGCCGATGGCCACGCCCGTGATGGTGGTGGTGGTGCCCGCGTCGATTTCGGCCTGCTCGAGCTGACCGTTGCCGTTGGTGTCCCGGTAGAACCGGACGTTCTCGGGGGTCTTGACCGCGCCGGTGGGATCAGGGGTGTTGGTCAGGGTGTAGGACTCGCCGTTGACGTTGCCGGTGTTGATCAGCGTGTAGACGAAGGTCACGTTCTTGTCGCAGGGCTTGACTTCCTTGGTCTGACCGGGCTGGGTGTAGTCAGGCTGGGTGGGGTCCGCGCTGCCGTCGTTGGGCGTAATGGTGAAGCTGGGAACCGGGTTGACCACCGTGACGACGGGGGGCGTTTCAACCGTCTCACTGGGGGGGTTGGGGTTGGCCGGGGTGGGTTCGGGCGTGAAGGTGATTTCCGCCTTGTTGATGATCTCGGTGCCGGCGGGGGTCACGGCGGTGCTGGGAGTGGTGCTGGACTGAGCACCAGCGGCACCCAGCGCGAGTGCAGCGACGACGGAGAAGAAAGAAGAGAGCTTGCGCATGTGCGACTCCTTGATACAGAGAGATGAGGATACAGAGAGATGAGAACGCGAAACCGTAGACCGACAAAAACAACGAAAAGACCGGCAAGGTGTGTTGCCACAGCTTTGCCGGTCGCGCCACTCGCTCCACATCTGACAAGGCGCCCGAATGCGTCAGATGTTTCTTTGCTTCAAAACCACTTCGTCGTACACACTCCTCATACGGCCAGGCATGAGAGAGCAATGACCCATACATGATGGCTCAAAAGAGCCGGCCTTATATGAGATTTTTCACAATGCATGAACCAGGTTCAAATTGCCGGGTTAGGCCTGCTGCCTGTGAAGAAACTCTCCTAAGACGAACACCATCATTCTGGACCGACAGGGGCTTGTCAAACCCCCAAACGCCCAGAATTGGCCTTAATAATGGGGGTACCGTTGCCTCCATCGAAGGCGTCGATTTCCTCAATGAAGCGGTCGAACAGGTAACGGCTGTCGTGGGGACCGGGGCTGGCCTCGGGGTGGTACTGCACGCTGAACACCGGGTAGCGGCTGTGCGCCATGCCTTCCAGGGTGCCGTCGTTGAGGTTGACGTGGGTGGCGACGAAAGCGCCGCCTGGAATGCTTTCGAGGTCCACCGCGTAGCCGTGGTTCTGGCTGGTGATTTCCACGTTGCCGGTCAGCAGGTTCTTGACCGGCTGGTTGCCGCCCCGGTGCCCGAACTTCATCTTGAAGGTCTGACCGCCCGCCGCGAGGCCCAGAATCTGGTGGCCCAGGCAGATGCCGAACGTGGGCAGCAGGCCCATCATCTCCCACGCGGTCTTGTGGGCGTACTCCAGGGGGGCGGGGTCGCCGGGGCCGTTGCTGAGGAAGAGGCCGTGCGGTTGCAGCGCCATGATCTGCGCCGGGGTGGTATGCGCAGGCACCACGATGGGTTCGATGCCCACTTCGGCCAGCCGCTCGATGATGGTGTGCTTGATGCCGAAATCCATCAGCACCACGCGCTTGCCCTGGCGCAAGGTCGGAAAGGCGTAAGGAAGCGCGGTGGTGACTTCTTTGGTCATGTCGTGCCCGTCGATGTCCTGGTGGTCGCGGGCACGCTGGACGTAGATCTGCTCCTCGGCGGGGGTGAACTCGCCGTAAGCGTCCTCGGGGTGGGTGAAGCTGCGGTGGGCGATCACGCCCTTGACCACGCCGCCTGAACGCAAGCGCCGCACCAGGGCGCGGGTGTCGATGCCCTGAATGGACACGACGCCGTACTGCTGCATGAACGCTTCGAGCGACTGCTGCGCCCGGAAATTGGAGTATTCGCCGCTGAACTCGCGGGAAATGAAGCCGCGCACGTAGGGCTTGTTGCTTTCCATGTCGTAGATGGCGACGCCGTAGTTGCCGACATGGGGGTAGGTGATGGTCACGATCTGCCCGTTGTACGAGGGATCGGTCATGATTTCCTGGTAGCCGGTCATGGAGGTGTTGAACACCACTTCACCGACGGTCTCGCCCCGGTAGCCGAAAGCGTAGCCACGGTACACGGTGCCGTCTTCCAGAGCCAGGATGGCGCGTTCTTTGCGAATCATAGAGACCTCCATTCGCGCCTCACGGGACGCGGTTAATAGGGCTTGGACACAGGCGCGGCGCCGAAGAACGCACGCCGAGGGCAGATGGTACTGCGTTTGCGCCCACCGCACAGGCCCCTGCCCCACACGTACGTCTCAGGGCGTCAGCTCCCGGTACATGGCGATTTCGTTGCAGTTCTCGAAAAAAGCGCAACGCTGGCATTCGGACCACACCTTGGGGTGCAGGCTGGTCTTTTCGATGCGCCGGAAGCCGCACTTCTCGAAAAAACCCTGCTGGTAGGTCCAGGCGAACAGGGCGGGCAGATCGATGGCCCGCGCCTCGGCCTCACACGCCTCTACGAGCCGCTTGCCCAGGCCGCGCCCCTGCATGGCGGGGTGAATGGCGAGGCCGCGAACTTCGGCGAGGTCGGGTGCCAGCAGATGCAGGCCGCACACCCCCGCCAGGCCGCCGGGGTGTCCCTCATGCGCCCCGGCCAGCACCAGATGAAAGTCACGGATGGTTTCGGCCAGCAGGGTCTTGGAGCGCACCAGCATCAGCCCCCGGGCGGCCCAGTACCCGATGAGTTCGTGGATGGCGTCGATGTCCGACAGTCTGGCCTTGCGCTCGGACAGCGGCGCCTGCGGGTGAATGTCAGGAATGGCAATGGAATCGAGCGCGAGGAAGGTCACGGCGACCCTCCCCACGCCCGCAGGCCCAGACGCTCTACTGGGTCAGGTCGCGCATCCAGGTGCTGCCGCCGGGCCGCTCGCCCCGCGCCCGGTACGCCTGAATCTGCGGCGCGTCGGGGATGTCGCCCATGACCACCGCCAGCGGAATCTGGGTGAAGCCGAAAGATTCCCATTTGCCCCCCTTGGAAAACATGTAGATGGCCCGGTCGCCGCGCCCCCGCGCATACTCCACCGCGCTGATGACCAGTTGCCGCCCGAGGCCCAGCCCCCGCGCCGAGGGCGCCACCGCCGCGCCGCGCAGCAGGCTCACCCCGTCGCCATGTTCCAGGCCCACCGCACCGACCGCTTCGCCGTTGCGCTCCATGATCCAGTAGGTCGTGCCGCCTTCCAGCGTGGCGTCGGTGTCCAGTCCCGCTTCGGAAAATACGCGGGTCACGTTGGGCTTGTCCTGGGCAGTGGCGAGACGGGTGGTCAGGGTGGTATCGGACATGATGCTTCCCTCCTGTGGCAAGGACAGCGGCCCGTAAGCCGCGCCGTGCAGGTATGACGAATTGTGCTGTGGCCGCAGCATAGCGCAGCGGGCGCGCGACAGGAGGGCCTGTCTGCTCTTTTCCCCCCCAGTTCACCCCTGCGCCCCCACCTGAAGCAGCTCGCGTTTCCAGACCTGTTCTTCCTGAATCCAGCCCTTGCACATGCCGCTTTTGACCTGCGGGGCCTCGGGAATGGCCGCTTCGATTTCTGCCGCCGTGCTGGGCACGAAGCCGAAGCGTTTCCAGTAATCGCCTGCTTCCGAGGAAAACAGGTAGACGGTGTGGTCGCCGCGCAGCGACGCGTGCGTCAGGGCCGAGAGCACCAGCGCCCGCCCCAGGCCGTGGCTGCGGAACTCGGGCAGCACCGCCGTCGAGCGAATCAGCGACGCGCCGCGTCCATGTTCCAGACCGATGCAGCCGCCGGGGTGGCCGTCGAGAAAAGCAATCCAGTAGGTCGAACCTTCTGAGGTCACGCTGCTGGTGTATAGGCCGGACGCTTCCAGCAGCGCCGTGATGGTGGAAAAGTCGTCCGGGCCAGCCTGAAGAAGGCGGATGTGTTTGTCGGAGAGGGTCAAGGGGACTCCTTTGGGGCGGATGTGGCAGAAGGCAGAGGGCGGATGGCTTAACTTGGTCGTTCGCTGGCCTGGGCGACGGTTTTCAGGAAATACCGCAGGCCCGCACCTGCCGCCGCGTCCGTATTCCAGCGCGGAACGACGTGCAGGTGAACGTGCGGGATGTGCTGCCCGCCCGCCGGGTAGACATTCCAGCCCACCGTGTAGCCGTCGGGCCGAACGGTGGCGTCCAGATGGGCACGGACTTCGTGCAGCAGGGCGTGAACGGCGGCGGCTTCCTCGGGCGTCAGGTCGAAAACCGTTTCACAGGGCCGCCTGGTGACGATCACGCCGGAGTGAAGTAAGCCCTCGGCGTATTGCGGCTCAAGCTGGCTGTAGACGCAGAGGTCATTTTGCAAAGTGAAGCGTTGATTTTCGCCCCGCAGGCGGCCAGCCTTGTCGGGAATCAGTGGATTTTCCTGCGGCTGGGCGAGGTAATGCGCCCACTCCTGCTCGCGCTTTTGCAGCAGCGTGCCGCCCAGTTGGACTTCAAATTTCATGCGGTGCCTCCCAGACAGTTGATGTACGCGGCCGGAGCGGGAGCATCGGCGGGGGTGGCGGCGATGTGAAACTGATATTGGAAGGTGGAGGCGAGCGCCTCCGCCATCCGCTTTCAGCCTTCGGCCATCTGCCGCTTCGCCGCCTCAATCGCCTCTTTCACCCGCTCCGGCGCAGTACCCCCGTAGCTCTGGCGGCTGCGGACGCTTTCTTCCACGGTGAGTTTCTGCGCGACTTCGGCGGAAAGGAGTGGATGGGCCGAGCGCAACTCCTCGTCGGTCAGTTCCCAGAGTTGCCGACCAGAGCGGCTCGCCAGCCCCACCAGACCGCCCACGACCTCATGCGCCTCGCGGAAGGGCAGGCCGCCCCGCGCCAGGTAATCCGCGACATCGGTGGCGGTGCTGTAGCCCCGTGCCGCCGCTGCCTTCGTGACCTCAGCGTGCCAGACCGTTTTGGGCATCATCTCGGCGTACAGGCGCAGGACGATGCTCAGGGTGTCGTAGGAGTCGAACACGCCTTCCTTGTCCTCCTGCAAGTCCTTGTTGTAGGCCAGCGGCGTGCCCTTGACCACCGTCAAGAGGCCCATCAGGTTGCCGAAGACGCGCCCCGCCTTGCCGCGTGCGAGTTCGGACACGTCGGGGTTTTTCTTCTGCGGCATGATGCTGGAGCCGGTGGTGTGCGAGTCGGGCAGCGTGATGAAGCCGAACTCGAAGGTGGAATACAGAATCAGTTCTTCCGACAGGCGCGAGAGGTGCGCGGCGAGAATCGCGCAGGCGCTCAGAAATTCCAGCGCAAAGTCGCGGCTGCCCACCCCATCCAGGCTATTGGCGGTGGGCCGTGCAAAGCCCAGAGCGGAAGCAGTGGCATGTCTATCGAGCGGCCAGGGCGTGCCCGCCAGCGCCGACGACCCGAGCGGGCTTTCGTCCATGCGGGTGGCGGCGTCGCGGAAACGGCCCTCGTCGCGTTCCAGCATCGCCACATACGCCATGAACCAGTGCGAGAGCAGGATGGGCTGCGCGACTTGCAGGTGGGTGTAGCCGGGGAGAATGACTTCGTCCTGCAAATGCTTTTCGGCCTCGGCCAGCATCACGGCACGGAGCTGGCGGGTCAGGTCGGCCAAATCCAGCGCGGCTTCCTTGGTGAACAGGCGAAAATCCACCGCCACCTGGTCGTTTCTGGAACGGGCCGTGTGCAACTTGCCCGCCACCGGGCCAATCCGGTCACGCAGCGCGGCTTCCACGTTCATGTGGACATCCTCACGGTCGAGCCGCCACTCGAAATTTCCGGCGCGGATGTCGGCCAGCACGGCGTTCAGGCCGCCTTGAATCTGCGTCACTTCCTCGGCGGTCAGGATGCCCTGCTGGCCCAGCATCGCCACGTGCGCGAGCGAGCCGCGAATATCCTGCTCGGCCAATCTCTGGTCGAAGCCGACAGAAGCGTTGAACAGTTCCACGAGTTCGGCGGTGGCTTCCGCAAAGCGCCCGCCCCAGAGTTTTGTTTCCTGTTTTTGAGTCATGGTTGAGCCTCCTTGTGGGGCCGCGCCGCCGCAGGGGTGACGGCTTTCGCCAGCACCACGGGCCGCCCGTTCTTGCCGCTGCTGAAGGCGTAGGTTTCGTCCACGGGCCGGTAGCCCAGCCCCTCGTAGAAAGGCTGCACGCTCAGGTTCACCTGACTGACCGCCAGCAGCACCCGGCGAAAGCCTTCCCGCGCCGCCACACCTTCGACCTCGCCCACCAGATGCCGCGCCACGCCGTGCCCGCGCACTTGCGGCAAGGTCGCCAGCTTGTTCAGGGTCAGGGTGTGCGGGTCGTGCAGGTCGGGGCGAAATCCGACGCAGCCCACGGCCTCTCCCCCGCTGCTCAGCGCCAGAAAGCCGCCGGAGTGCGGCCCGCCGAACAGCGACTGCTCCAGGTCGGAAATGGTCGTCTGGTGCCACGCCGAGCGCGCGTCCATGCCCGCCCCCTGCATGACCGCCAGGAAAGCGGGCAGGTCGGCCGGGGTCACGCGGCGGTAAGCGAAGCCGTCGGGGTAATGGAACGTCCAGGTCATGCGGAGCCGCCCAGTGTCAAGCGCAGCTCAGGGGAAGCTGCCACCACTACACCCAGAAGCGCGTCCATGTTCCGGCCCCGTTGCCCGGCACTCAGCCAGGGCGTTCTGGCGCGGAGCAGCAGGCCGCGCTGCCCGGCAAAGATCAGGGCGGTGTCAGGCAGTGCAGGACAGATCTTCATGTGGCCTCCAACTTCAAAAGCATCTCCTGTGGATACGCCCGAAACCCCAGACTCTCGTAAAGCGGGCGGCTCATCCCGGTATGGGCCAGCGAGACGGTCCCGATGCCCCGCGCCCTGGCCTGAGCCAGTAATTCCCCGGTCAGCTGCCGCGCCAGCCCCTTCCGCCTGTGGTGTTCGTGCGTCCAGACGTTGACCAGCCGCGCCCGGATGGGGCTGGGATCATGGCGACCCGGCCCCCAGTTCAGCAGCACCAGGCCCGCGCCCGCCACGACCTCGAAATCCATTTCGGCCAGAAGGCCCAGATAATCGCCGCTGACCAGCGCTTCCCGCACCCACGTGGCATAGGCCGGTCGAGCCGCCGCATCTTCTCCGTCCGGATACCGATGCGCGGCGATGGCGTCGGCGTCCGCAGGAGTGGCGGGGCGCAGCAGCAAGGTCACTTCCCGGCTTTGGCCTCGACCCGCGCCTGCACGCGCATCCGCAGGGCGTTCAGCTTGATGAAGGCGCCCGCGTCGTGCTGGTTGTAGTCGCCGCCCGCCTCGAAGCTCACGAGGTCCTTGTCGTACAGGCTCTTCGGCGCCTTGCGGCCCACCACCGTCGCGTTGCCCTTGTACAGCTTCAGGCGGGCCGTGCCCGTGACCGACTGCGCCACATGGTCCATATAGACCTGCAAGGCTTCGCGCTCGGGGGCGAACCAGAAGCCGTTGTAGACGAGTTCGGCGTACTTCGGCCCCAGGGCGTCGCGCTGGTGCAGCACTTCGCGGTCCAGGGTCAGGCTTTCGACGGCGCGGCGGCCGTGGTACAGCAGCGTGCCGCCGGGGGTTTCGTACACGCCGCGCGACTTCATGCCCACGAAGCGGTTTTCCACGAGGTCGATGCGGCCCACGCCGTGCCGCCCGGCGATTTCGTTCGCCTTCGTCAGCAGCGCGGCGGGTGAGAGCTGCTCACCGTCAATCGCCACCGGGTCGCCGTTCACGTACTCGATTTCGACGTACTCGGCCTCGTTCGGCGCGTCCTCGGGGTTCACCGTCAGCTTGAACATGTGGGTGGGGGGCTCCTGCCAGGGGTCTTCCAGCGGGCCGCCCTCGTAGGAAATGTGCAGCATGTTGGCGTCCATGCTCCAGGGGTCTTTCTTGGTGGTGGGCACCGGAATGCCGTGCTCACGGGCAAAAGCCTCGAGGTCGGCGCGGCCCTGGAAATCCCAGTCGCGCCAGGGGGCCACCGTCACGATGTCGGGCTTGAGGGCATACGCGCTCATCTCGAAGCGCACCTGGTCGTTGCCCTTGCCGGTCGCGCCGTGCGAGATGGCGACTGCGCCTTCCTTCTCGGCAATCTCGACCATCTTCTTGGCAATCAGGGGCCGGGCGATGGACGTGCCCAGCAGGTAATAGCCCTCGTACAGCGCGGAGGAGCGCATCATCGGGAACACGTAGTCGCGCACGAATTCCTCGCGCAGGTCCAGCGCGTAGGCGGCCACCGCGCCGGTGTTGAGCGCCTTGACGCGGGCTTCTTCCACCTCGTCGCCCTGCCCGAGGTCGGCGGTGAAGCACACCACGTCGTAATTTTTCTCGGTCTGGAGCCACTTGAGGATGATGGAGGTGTCGAGGCCGCCGCTGTACGCCAGCACAATCTTTTCTTTACTCATGTCGGTATTCTCCCGCGTTTTCGTGAAGGCAACGCAAGCCCCCCAGACGTGAAACGTCCGCCCGTGTCCACAGAGGAACAGGCGGAGGCTTCAGCGTCGGGAGGTCAGGGTCTGCATATGCTGTATGACTATGCAATATCTCGCATAGCTATACACCCAGGGTAGCAGCGGACGCCGGGAGGGTCAACCGCAGGGCATAAAAACTCCCCGGCGCTCTGGGTATGGCCGGGGAAGGGAAGGCAAAGAACTTATACGGATTCCGATTGAATCTGGTCGTTTCAGATTCAATCCGACTTGCAAAGCTGCGCAGCAGAGCGGATGTGAGTAGGAAAAAATACGGATTCCGCGATATGGATGCACAGGCGGCGCTTTCCCGACTGTGCAGGAATTAAGCGGAATCCGTATTAGTTGGCGACGTTGAGGTTCACACCCACGCGGGCGCCGCCGCCGAAGGTCACGTTGGTGCTGCCGTTGCCGAAGCTGGCCTTGGGTCCGGCGTTGACTTCACCGAACACGCTCAGCGGCGAGCGGGTGTTGGAGCGCAGGCCCAGCAGGGCGTGGGGGTAGACCGTGACGTTGTTGCTGCCCCCCAGGCTGACCCCGGCGCCCAGGCCGAAGCCGTAGTAGGGCACCAGACCGCCGAAAGTGGTGGAAGAAGTGGAGGCGAAGTCGCGCAGCGAGGACACCTCACCGGCCACCGTCACCTGCTGCGAGAACAGGCCCAGCCCGGTCAGGCCGTAGCGGGTGGAAGACCCCGGCTGGTTGCTCTGGTAGTACACACCCGCGTCACTGCCGACAAACCCGCCGACCGAGGCCGCCTGCGCCGTCGGAGTCCCGAGAATCAGAGCCAGGGCCGCGCCTTGGAAAAGAGAAGTCTTCATAGCCCGGCACTCTAAATCTGTTCCGATGGGCCACATGTGAAGCGCTTGAGGAACATGGCAGGGGCGCGCCCAAAGGAGCAAGAAACAGCGCCGGAGACAGGCTCACGACGCCGTTGGTGAAGATGAAGCTCAGCGGATGCGGTAGCTCGCGCCCACGCGCAGCCCGAAGCCGGGGCCTACGCCGCTGGTCGAGTCGGAGCTGTAGGAGCTGCTGGCACCCACCGCGTAGACGTTGACGCCCGCCGAGGCTTCGGCGAACAGCGCCCAGCGGTCATTCAGGCCGAAGTTGGCGCCGCCCAGGACGTGGGGGTAGACCACGACGCCGCCGACGCTGGCTTGGCTGTTGCTGGCGAAAACGGTGCTCAGCCCCAGGCCCGCGCCGTAGTAGGGCTGCACGCCGGTGCCGTCGCCGTTCAGGGCGCGGGTGTGGCGCAGCCAGCCCACGTTGCCGGTCACGCCCACCACGCCGGTGCCTTCGAACACCCCGGCCACCGGCAGGCCCAGGCCCACGCGGAAGGCGTCGGTGGCGTTGGTGTCGCGCTCATACTGGGCACCGAGGAGGTAGAACCCGAAGCGCTCGGCGGCGCTGGCGGAAGAAAGGGCGGTGAGGGCAAGCAGTGAAAGGGCAAGCTTCTTCATGAGAGAAGTGTAGATGAATCGAGGTCAGAGAGGCTTAATGCAGCCCTCATGCCCTGAACATCCGATCAGGGTGCCCGGGAACCGCTGGGCCAGCGCAGGTACCAGCAGACCTGTGCATATCCATCCGCCCCCCTCCCCCCTCTACCTGTCATACTCATTGTCTGGAATGCCTAAGCGTACAGACCTCCAGACCATCCTGATTCTCGGCAGCGGCCCCATTCAGATCGGGCAGGCCGCCGAGTTCGATTATTCCGGCACGCAGGCGCTCAAGGCGCTGAAAAGCGAGGGCTACCGGGTGGTGCTGGTCAACTCGAACCCGGCGACCATCATGACCGACCCGGAACTGGCCGACGCGACGTATCTGGAGCCGCTGACGCCGGAGTTCGTGGAGAAGATCATCGAGAAGGAAAAGCCGGACGCGATTTTGCCCACGCTGGGTGGGCAGACGGCGCTGAACCTGGCGATGGAACTGCACGAGCGCGGCACGCTGGAAAAATACGGCGTGGAACTCATCGGCGCGGGCGTGGAGGCCATCAAGAAGGGCGAAGACCGCGAGCTGTTCCAGGCCGCCATGAAGAAGATCGGCGTGGAAACCGCACGCGGCAAGATGGTGCATTCGATGGAAGAAGCCGTGGAGTACCAGAAGGAAATCGGCCTGCCCATCGTCATCCGGCCCAGCTTTACCCTCGGCGGCACGGGCGGCGGCATCGCGCACACCTACGAGGAGTTCCTGGCGATTACGGAAGGCGGCCTGCGCGACAGCCCCGTGACGAGCGTGCTGCTCGAAGAAAGCATCCTGGGCTGGAAGGAATACGAGCTGGAAGTGATGCGCGACACGGCGGACACCGTCATCATCATCACCTCCATCGAGAACTTCGACCCGATGGGCGTCCACACCGGCGACTCCATCACGGTGGCCCCGGCCCAGACCCTCAGCGACGTGGAATACCAGCGCCTGCGCGACCAGAGCCTCGCCATCATCCGCGAAATCGGCGTGGCGACGGGCGGCAGCAACATTCAGTTTGCCGTGAACCCCGACAACGGGCGCGTGATCGTGATCGAGATGAACCCGCGCGTGAGCCGTTCCTCGGCGCTGGCGAGCAAGGCCACCGGCTTCCCGATTGCCAAGATCGCCGCGCTGCTGGCGGTGGGGTACCACCTCGACGAGCTGCCCAACGACATCACCCGCGTGACGCCCGCGAGCTTCGAGCCGAGCATCGACTACGTGGTGACCAAGATTCCGCGCTTCGCCTTCGAGAAGTTTCCGGGCACCTCCGACCACCTGGGCACGCAGATGCGCAGCGTGGGCGAGGTCATGGCGATTGGCCGCACCTTCAAGGAGTCGTTGCAAAAGGCGCTGCGCTCGACCGAGGGCGACATCCGGGGCGTGTACGCCGAGATGGACGAGGCCGGACTGCGGGCGCTGCTGTACCCCAACCCGCGCCGCATCGAGGCCGTGATCGAACTGCTGCGCCGGGGCGAGAGCGTGGAGAGCCTCTTCGACGCCACCAAGATCGACCGCTGGTTCCTCTCGCAGCTCAAGGAGATCATGGACGCCGAGAAGGAAATCCTCGACCTCGGCCCCATCGCGGAATGGAAGTACGAAATCTGGCGTGAAATCAAGCGGCTGGGCTTCAGTGACGCGAGAATCGGCGAGATCGTCGGCCAGGTCGCGCCGTCCGCTTCCGAGTCCGCCTCTGGAACACCACCAGAGTCAGCCTCTCCAGCTACCGACGCTCCCACAGGGGGCACTCGCTCCGCTCGGGATGGGCAAGCACCATCCACCCCGATGACCGAACTCGAAGTCCGCGCCCTCCGCAAAAAAGCCAAGGCCACGCCCGTCTACAAGACCGTGGACACCTGCGCCGCCGAGTTCGAGGCGCACACGCCGTACCACTACTCCACCTACGAGTGGGAAGACGAGGTGGCCCCCACCGACAAACCCAAAGTGGTGATCCTGGGCAGCGGCCCCAACCGCATCGGGCAGGGGGTGGAGTTCGATTACGCCACCGTTCACGCGGTCTGGGCGCTTCAGGAAGCGGGGTATGAGACCATCATGGTCAACTCCAACCCCGAGACGGTCAGCACCGACTACGACACCGCCGACCGCCTGTACTTCGAGCCGCTCACCTTCGAGGACGTGATGAACATCGTCGAGCACGAGAAGCCCGTGGGCGTGATCGTGCAACTCGGCGGGCAGACGCCGCTGAAACTGGCCCGCAAACTCGCGGATGCGGGTGCGCCCATCATCGGCACCAGCCCCGAGACCATCCACGAGGCCGAAGACCGCGCCTCCTTCAACGCTCTGTGCGAACGCCTGGGCCTGCCGCAGCCGAGGGGCAAAGTGGCGCAGACGCCCGCCCAGGCGCGGGAACTCGCCGCCGAACTCGGTTTCCCGCTGATGGCGCGGCCCAGCTACGTCCTCGGCGGGCGGGCCATGCGCACCGTGCGTAGCATGGACGAGCTGACCACCTATCTGGACGAGGTGTACGCCGCCGTGGAAGGGCAGCCCAGCATCCTCCTCGATCAGTTTCTGGAAGGCGCACTGGAACTGGACGTGGACACCCTCTGCGACGGGGAACGTGCGGTGGTCGCGGGCATCATGGAACACGTCGAAGCCGCCGGGGTGCACAGCGGGGACAGCGCGTGCGTCCTGCCGCCCGTGAACCTGTCGCCCGAACTCACCCAGCGCGTGAAGGCCGACACGGAACGCCTCGCGCTCGCCCTGGGCGTCAAGGGCCTGATGAACGTGCAGTGGGCCGTGAAGGACGGCGTGGCGTACATCCTGGAAGCGAACCCCCGCGCCAGCCGTACCGTGCCGTTCGTATCCAAGGCCGTGAACCACCCGCTCGCCAAGAGTGCCGCCCGCATTGCCGCCGGGCAAACGCTGGAGCAGATTGGCCTGCTGGAAACCCCCACGCCGCGCATGTACTCGGTGAAGGAAGTGCACCTGCCGTTCCTGAAGTTCAAGGACGTGCTGCCCGTGCTGGGGCCGGAAATGAAAAGCACCGGCGAAAGCATGGGCATCGACGCCGACCCGTACCTGGCGTTCTACCGGGCGCAACTCGGCGCGAAAAACTACCTGCCGCTGGAGGGAACCGCCCTGCTCATCGGGGACGGGCTGGACGACGTGGCCGGAATGCTGCAAGGAGCCGGATTGAAGGTCATCCGGGAGCAGAACGGCGAAGAGTTGCCTGACCTGCTGATCGACGTGACCGGCTCGGCGCTGCTGCGAACCGCCCTGGAACGCGGCGTGCCGATTGTCAGCACACGAGAAGGCGCGGAGTGGACGGCACGGGCGATTCAGGCCGCCGTGGGCGCGGAGCTGGGAGTGAAGGGATTGCAGGAGTGGGTTAACGCGAAATAGCTTTTAATCAGTTCATTCAGGCAAAGAGATTAGGGTTAAGCCCTTTAAGATCCAGCGCGATGTCTCTTTGCCTGAAACTGTGTCTATCTCAACCATTCTCACTAGTTGAGCTGAGTAGCTAGCATCAATAACAGCCCCACTTGCGTAATCGCCGTCATCTTCATTGAATTTTCCGGAATACACTTTCATTTCAGTATCCCTAATAGTGAAATGGTTGTTGGATTTGTCCAAACCTATTAAAGTGCCAATGACGGTAATTTTTTCTGCAATATCCTCTTGTAGGCGCGTAATATTTTCAAAAGCAACAACTGCTTGTTCATAGGTAACTCCGCTTCTGCCGCCCACAACGCCCGCCGCGCCAGAAAATTCAAATACTACATCTGCTCTGTAATCTTTCAAAGTAGACAGGAATCTTTTGTATCTCGCCGCAACACGTGGCCCCATCTGAGGCATAATAGCTTGAAGTTTCTGATAATCCCCGCTGTCAGCAATAATCTGCGCAGCTTTGTAAAATGCGTTGACAGTTAACGAATTATCGTAGAGGGTCGCCGTATCGTCGGCAGCAATCTCTACATCTAAGCTGCCACTGTTAAAAGCTACAACATACGTGTGTGTCTGGCCTAGAATTTCTCTACTGATACTTCCACGATATGTAGGTTGTCCCTCTACGGCTTGCCCTACTGCATCAAGTACAGCTTGAAACTCCACCAGTCCTTTACCAACTAGGTGAGTAGAGGCCTTGTGTCCTCGTACATCGCGCTCATCGAAGTGAAGATGACCAACCGTTGATCTCAGTTCAATTGCTCTGGCTACAATGTCTTCACTAGCAGGTCGGAGTTGGTCTGCTACCTCTAATGGCTCAATCTCAGCAAAGTCGCCAGGCAGTGGCAGTTTGTCGTCAGGGATACTAGCAGACTCTACCCATTCAAATGCTTCAACAGATCCCAACTTATTGTATCGGATGACCATTGAATGCTTCGTCTCGGAGTTTTTGAATATAGAATAGTAGTCCATTTCACCACGGACGACTTGTGAGTGCCTTAAAGGAGAAACGGGACAAAACAGCCACTCGTCAATAGTTGTAGATGAGGCTATCCAATTAGCGATAAAGATTTGGTCGGTGTCATTCTTGCACGAGAATAAAATTGGGAAATCATTGAATTCAAACACTGTAACGAGAGTTAAATTCCCAAGTGGCGTGTCTTTAGTTTGCATTGCCAACCACCTGATGAGTCGTAACGATCGTTGAAAATGGATCAAAATCTAGAGATACCCACCACGTATGGTGAGGATGGGTGGGGGCAGCGCCAGGTGGAGGAGTTCTGAGTAACGCCCCAGCAGCTCCATCCAGATTAAGCTCAACAACTCCTGCGGCTAGACCTCGCAACGCAGCCGATGATCGTATGGTCTTCCTAGCATGTCTAACTTCTGGATAAATCGACAAGCCTCTGGCTCGGCATGGATCAGGCCATACATGCTCTGGATCACGCTCATAATGTGATTGGAAATCAAATTGCGTGGGCGGTATCTCCATCACAACCCGGTAAAAGCGGCCAGCAGGAGCAATGCACTCTTCTGGTGGACATCCTTCCGGGTAGTGGGCAGGCCAAGCCATACTATTTAAGATACATATTTTTAGCCCAAGCCTCTGCTTTGGCGGGGCAGCAGGGGCAGGGGAAGCGGGCAGAGGAGGAAGGTGGGGGACGGGGTGGCCCGACTCCCCGCC
This sequence comes from Deinococcus wulumuqiensis R12, assembly GCF_011067105.1. Lineage (NCBI taxonomy): Bacteria > Thermotogati > Deinococcota > Deinococci > Deinococcales > Deinococcaceae > Deinococcus > Deinococcus wulumuqiensis. The sequence continues at coordinate 1,787,518 of NZ_CP049357.1, forward strand.
CCTTTATAAGGCCAGGTGCAGGCGGATTCTGGCGTCCAGTTCGGTCATCAGCTCTTCAGGAACTTGCCCCAGGCGCTTGCCGATTCGGCTGACGGCAATGCAGGTGATGAGTTCCGTCTGGGCTTTGCTGTCCAGATTTAGACCGGTGCGCTCGGTGGGCAGCAGAAGCTGAAAGTCATATACGGTGTTCAGGTTGCTCGTGAGTGGAACCACCGTCAGGGCATCCGCTTTGGCGTTGGCGACGTTGTTGGTGATGACCACAGCGGGGCGTTTGAAGTCCGGCTCACCAGCGCGGGCTGGGCCGAAGTGCGTCAGGAAAATATCGCCGCGCCGGATGAGGCTTACAGCCATTCGCTGCCGTCACTGGGTTCAAGACCGTCAACGTTGCCTTCAAGGAACAGGGCGCGTTCCGGGTCGTTCTCGGCGGCCAGGGCGGCGTACTGCTCGGCCAGCAGTTTTTCTTGCAGCGCTCTCAGGCCAAGGGCGATGATTTCGCTTTTGCTGGTGCCTGTCTGCTTCTGGTACTCGTCAATGAAGGTGGCCAGGTTGGGCGGCAAGCTGGCGGTGATTCGTTGAGCATTACGGTATGTCATAAGTGCATACTATCTTGCATACAGGAGTGTCGTTGAGATTCCTCTTGACTCTGTGCTGTGTCTCTGTGGGGGTAGGGGCTGGGGCGCGATGATGGGTTCGGCCTTGCGGCCTGATGGGTGATGGAGGGGTTGCCCGCCCGAGGGGTACGCGCAGGCAGCGAGCGCGGAGGCCCAGCCCACCGAACTGCCTGAAGTTCAGCTCAGGGTGCCGGACACCCGAGCGCGGGCGGCAGCGGGTAGCGTGGGGCATGTCCGACACACTTCTGCCCCCCAACCCTTCCCTTCTCGGCGGCGTGCAGCGCCTTGCGCCCGACGTGGTGCGCGTGCGCCTGCCGATGGTCAACGTGTTTTTTCTGGGGGCGCCCGGCGGCGACTGGGTGCTGGTGGACGCGGGGCTGCCCGGCACGGCGGGCCTGATTCGGCAGGCGGCGGCGCAGGTGTACGGCAGCCGCCCGCCGCAAGCCATCGTGCTCACGCACGGGCACTTCGACCATGTGGGGGCGCTGCGCCCGCTGCTGGCGGAATGGAACGTGCCCGTCTACGCCCACCCCTTCGAACTGCCGCACCTGACCGGGAAGGTGGCCTACCCCTTCCCCGACCCGACGGTGGGCGGCGCCATGAGCCTGACCTCGCCGCTGTTTCTGCCGGGGCCGTTCGACTTCGGGGCCAGTGTTCGCCCGCTGCCCGCCGACGGTGCGGTGCCCGGATGCCCCGGCTGGCGCTGGATTCATACGCCCGGCCACACCGAGGGGCACGTCTCGCTGTGGCGGGAGCAAGGCGGCCTGCTGATTGCGGGCGACGCGGTGGTGACCACGCCGCAGGAAACGGTGCCGGGGGCGCTGGCGTCCACGCCGACGGTGCTGCGCCGCCCGCCCGCGTACTACACGCCCAACTGGGACGCGGCCAGCGACTCGGTGCGCACCCTGGCCGCGCTCCGGCCCCGGCTGGTCGTGACCGGGCACGGGCACCCGCTGGCGGGACAAGAGTTGGCGGCGACCCTGGGGCGCCTCGCCCAAGACTTCGACCACGACCCCAACGGGCGACCCGGACGCGGCTGGTATCTCTCGCACCCGGTGCCACAGGGCCAGCCGCAGGCCGGACGCCCCGACCCCATGCGCGGCTATGTGCTCGGCGCGGTGGGGGCAGCGGGCGCCCTGTGGCTGCTGACGCGGCGGCGGTAATACGGACCTTCGCTCGACCCCGGCACAGGCGGCACACCGCAAAAAGGAGAAGGCCACCCCATTTTTCGGGGGCGGCCTTCTTCCCTTGCGGCTCAGTCCAGGCGGCGGATGGCTGCGCCGATTTCGGCGTCGGTGCCGTGGCCGAGCTTGATCCAGCTCACGTTCAGGCTCTTGCCGTTGGCGCTGGCGGCGTCGTCCACCTGGGTCAGCTTGGCGACGTACAGGGGCGCAGTCCGTCAGCTCGCCTTACAATGCCCCGCATGACTTCCCAGCCGTCTCCCGAACCCCTGCCCGCCGGCATCTACGAAGCGCACCTGAACGGCGCCGACCTGTATTTCGAGGTCGTGGGTGAGGGGCAAGCGGGCGTGCCGCCCCTGGTGTATCTGCACGGCGGCCCCGGCTACAACGCCTATTCGTTTCGTGAGCTGATGGGCGACCACCTCGAAGCGTCGGGGCGGCGGGTGGTTTACCTCGACCAGCGCGGCGCGGGACGTTCGGGGGCGCTCGAAGACACCGAACAGGCGCAGGCCGCCGGGCACGCCGAGACCCTCGACCTCGACACGCTGGTGGCCGACGTGGAGGAACTGCGCGAGTTTCTGGGGGCCGAGCAGATCGTGCCGCTGGGGCACGGCTTCGGGGCGCTGATTGCGCTGGAGTACGCCCGGCGCTACCCCACCCGGACCGCCCGCGTGGTCGTCGTCAACCCCTGGGTGCATTACCCGGCGCTGGCGCTGACGCTGCTGCGCGAGGCGGCGGGCATCACCGGCGGGCAGTTCGAGGACCCGGCCCCCAAACTGCGGGCACAGACGCCCGAAGGCCAGCACCCCCCCATCGGCGCGGCGCGGGTGGAAGCGGCGTTCGGGCTGCTCAATGCCCGCGACCTGCTCAACGCGCTGCAGTTCGTGGACGCCCCCAGCCGGATGCGACTGGAGTTTCTGGACGTGGAAAGCCAGCTTCTCGGCGGCGGCGAAATGCAGCAGGCGCTCGTCAACCAGGGCCTGTGGGAGTTCGAGTACCCGGCGTTCATGGGAGAAATTCGCCGCCCGGTGTTCGTGATTGCCGGGGTCCACGACCGCACCAGCTATCCCGAGCAGACCGACTGGGTGGTGGACCTCGCCGGGGGCGACCTCACGGTGCTCGACACCGGCCATTACCCCTGGCTGGACGACGAGGACGCCTTTGCTGGCGCCCTTGACGAGGCCCTGACCCGCTAGCTCCGGGCGGGCACCTCCAGCACCCGGTAGCCGTAGGCGTTGACCACGCGGGTGCCGGAGAGGGGGTCGGTGTACTCGACCTTTTTGCCCTCGTACTCGTGGACGTGGCCGTGCACCAGCAGTCCGGGGCGCCGCGCCCGCATGAAGCGCGTGAGTTCCTCGCAGCCCCGGTGGGCGTAGTCACTGCCCGCGTGGGGACCGAGCGGCGGGGCGTGGGTGAGCAGAATATCGAGCGGGCGCCGTGCCCAGGCGAGCCGCCAGCCGACGCGCCCCAGTCCCCGGCGGGCCTCGCCCGGGTCGTACTGCCCCGCGCCCTCCCGGTAACGCGGCACGCCGCCCCACCCGGCGACGGTCAACCCGGCGACCCTGACCAGCCGCCCGTGGGCATTGATGACGCCGCGCGGCGGCACGCGGCCCTGGCCTTCCTCGTGGACATACTCGTTCTCGTGGTTGCCCGGCACGTAGACCAGCGGCACGGGCAGTTTGGTGGCGACGAATTCCAGGTAGTCGCCCGGCAGGTCGCCCGCCGCGAGGACCAGATCGAGCGGCCCGAGTCCCTGCGGAAATCCCTGGCGGTAGACGTAGGGGTGAACATGGTCGGCGAGCAGCAGCAGCCGTTTGGGGGCAGGCACGGACAAAACGGCCTGAGTCTACCGCGTGTGCCCCCCCGTGAAATTCGCGTATAAGGGAACCGATGCCGATGCTCGAAACCCCGCGTCTCGTTCTGCTGCCCCTGTCCCGCGCCGTGCTGGAGCGCCGCAGCGAGGCGGACTCGTTTACCCTGTCCCTGCCCTGGCCGGGCGAAGGGCGGCAGGACGTGCAGTTTCCCGCCGAGTGGCCCGGCGACCCGCTGCCGCTCTTTCCGCTGTGGCTGGCCTCGCTGCCCGGTGATGAGAAGGAAGGCAGCTTCGTGGCTGTAACCCGTGAAGGTGTGACCCGTGATGCCCCCACCGCCGTCGGCATGCTCGGCAGCAAGGGCAGCGTGAGCGTGGGCGGCGAGCTGGAAATCGGCTACGGGTTCAACCCCGGCGTCTGGGGCCAGGGCTACGCGACCGAGGCCGTCCACGCCCTGACGGTGCATCTGCTCACGCAGCCCCGCGTCAGAACCGTGACGGCGCGGACGGTGCTGGGCAACCGCGCCAGCGAACGGGTGCTGGAAAAGGTCGGGTTTGCCCGCATGGACCGCCGCTGGGACGAGGAAGACGGCGCCGTGACCCTCTGGGCGGTCGAGAGCTGAAGGTGGAGGGCTGAGGACAGCATGAATATTCAGGGGACGCGCCGGGACCCGCCTGCCCTCACCGCCCGCGCACATAAAGTTGCAGGGCTGAGGCATAGCCTCTTTCGTCCCTTACGCTGAAGTCCATGAACATCTCGATTCTGGGCATCCCGATGGACCTCGGCGCGGGGCGGCGGGGCGTGGACATGGGGCCGTCGGCGCTGCGCAACGCCCACCTCGCCCACGCGCTGCGCGACCTCGGCCACCACGTCAGCGACCTGGGCGACATCGACGTGGCGATTCCCGAAACCCTCGACAAGCACGCGGCGGCGGGGCTGGTCTTTCTCGACCCCATCCTGGCCGCCTGCCGCACCGCCGCCGAGCGCGTGATGGCGCTGCCGGAAGACGTGTTTCCGCTCACCCTGGGCGGCGACCACTCGGTGAGCATGGGCACCGTGACCGGCAACGGCCTGCGCGGGCGCCCGCAGCGCACCGGGGTGGTCTGGGTGGACGCCCACACCGACTACAACACCCCCGAGAGCAGCCCCAGCGGGAACATTCACGGCATGCCGGTGGCGCACCTGACCGGGCGCGGCGACGAGCGGCTGACCCGGCTGGACGGTCTGGTCAGCGGAGACTGGGCCATCCGCCCCGAGGACGTGGTGATGATCGGCATTCGCAGCGTGGACGCCCGCGAGCGCGAGCTGCTGCGCGAAGCGGGCATCAAGGCCTACACCATGAAGGACGTGGACCAGCTCGGCATCACCCGCATTCACGAAGAAACGCAGGAGCGCCTGAGCGACGTGGAGCGCCTGCACGTCTCCTTCGACGCCGACGCCCTCGACCCCGGCGTGTGCCCCGGCGTGGGCACCCCGATCCCCGGTGGGCTGAGCTACCGCGAGGGGCACCTCCTGATGGAACTGCTGTCCGAGTCGGGCCGCGTGACCAGCATGGACATCGTGGAGGTCAACCCGATTCTCGACACCCGCAACCAGACCGCCGAGGTGATGGTGGGCATGGCGGCGAGCCTGCTGGGACAGCGTATTCTGTAAGTTCAGGAAAAGCCGAGAGGTTGAGGAGTCGAGGAGAATCCCTTCTCGACTCCTCGACGTTTTGACTTCTCGACTCCCTTACATCGGTAAGCTGTCCGGCTCCCCCGGCAGATAGGGCGCCGCGTCCTCAAAGCCTTCCAGAGCGCCGGGCGTCAAGTGCCAGTCGTCGCCCTCCCGCACGGCGAGGCCCGCCTGCACCATGCGGTTGAGTTCGGCTTCCACCCGCTGCTGCACCCGGCGCAGGGGCATGCTTTCCGTGCCCTCCACGCCGCGCCAGCGCAGGAAAGCGCGGTGAAAGGCGGGCAAGGCGTCCAGGCCCACGCGGGTTTCGAGGCCGCGCCAGGAAAGGCCGGGGGCGCTGTCTGCGGCAAGCGGGTGGGTCACGCCTGCCGTTCTACCGCCCGCGCCCGCCCCGCCGCGCTGTTCATGTCTTCATCTGGGCGCCCGTCTTCATCTGGCGTCCCATCTTCCTTTGCGGAGTACAGGGGCGTGAGACAATGAAGGCAATGACTGAGCTTCCAGAGTTCCCCGACCCCACCACCCCTGCCAGCGGCGAGGCCCAGACCCGCGCCGGGTTCGTGGCGATTGTCGGCAAGCCCAACGTGGGCAAATCCACGCTGCTCAACGCTTTTCTGGGCACCAAGGTCGCCCCGACCAGCCCCCGCCCGCAGACCACCCGCCGGGGCGTGCGCGGCATCCACACCTTTGAAGGCCGCCAGCTGATTTTCGTGGACACGCCGGGGATGCACAAACCCAAGGACGCGCTGGGCAAATACATGAACAACGAGGTTCACTCGGCGCTTTCCGACGTGGACGCCGTGGTGTGGGTCGTGGACCTGCGCCACCCGCCCACCGACGAGGACCGTCTGGTCGCCAACTCGGTACGTGACCTGCCCAAGCCGCTGTTTCTGGTCGGCAACAAGACCGACGCCGCCAAGTACCCCGACGAGGCGATGAAGCTCTACGGGGCGCTGCTCGAAGGCCGGGGCCAAGACCTGCCGGTCAGCGAGACGATGCTCTCGGCGCAGAACAACGTGAATGCCGTGGCGACCCTGCGCGAGCAACTGCTGGAGGTGCTGCCCGAAAACCCCTTCTTCTTCCCGCAGGGCGCCGCCAGCGACCAGAGCCGCGAGATGTGGGCCGCCGAAATCATCCGCGAGGAAGCGATGAAAAAGCTGCGCGACGAGCTGCCCTACGCCGTCGCCACCCGTGTGAACCGCTGGACCGAGCGCGAGGACGGCCTGCAACGCATCGAGGGCGAAATCGTCGTCGAGAAAAACGCCCACAAGGGCATGGTCATCGGCGCGGGCGGCAAGCAACTGCGCGAAATCGGGCAGGCGGCCAGGAAGCAGCTGGAGGTGTTCCTGAACACCAAGGTGTTTCTCGGCCTCGAAGTGATCGTCATTCCCGGCTGGCGCGAGGACGAAGAGGCCCTGCGCGAACTGGGCTACGAGTAATACGGATTCCGCTTAATTCCTGCACAGTCGGGAAAGCGCCGCCTGTGCATCCATATCGCGGAATCCGTATTTTTTCCTACTCGCATCCGCTCTGCTGCGCAGCTTTGCAAGTCGGATTGAATCTGAAACTACCAGATTCAATCGGAATCCGTATAAGACGGGCATTCGGGTCAAGACGCCCGAATGCCCGTCTGGTGATGGATGATGGTTCCGCTTCGCTGATGGATGATGGAAAAGGCGTCGTGCTGGACGTGCCTTGAACAGCGTTTCGCATTCCGCTTCAACCCGAACTCTCGGAGCAAAGCTCAGTTCGCTTCGCTGCCCTGTTTCCCACCGCTCAGCCCCGCGAGGTCGGCTGGGCGGTTCACGTTCTGAAAAAAGCCAGTGGGAAGGCCGGGCACCAGAACGGTCTGCCCGGCGGGTGCGGCGAGGCGCAGGCGGCGTTCCCCGGCGTCGAGCAGCGCCGTGACGTGGGGCAACAGGTCGGTGTGGTACAGCGCCCCGAGCGGCTGCGGCCCGCGCTCCGGGTGCACGGCCTGCACACTCCGGGCGTTCGGGCGCCGGGCGGCGAGCAGGGCGTGCCAATACTCGGGAGACAGCGCCGGGTTGTCCACACCTGTAAAGGCCACCCAGCCGGGGGAGGCGTGGGTCAGGGCCGTTTCGAGGCCGGCCAGCGGTCCCTCACCGGGCCGGGCATCGGGCCAGGTTTCCCAACCGGGCAAGCAGTAGCGGCCACGCGGAGCAAGCAGCAGGCGCCGCTCACACCCGGCCAGCCCCGCCGCCACGTGGTCCAGCAGCGTCCGCCCCTGCCAGCAGGCCAGCGCCTTGTCGCTTCCGAAGCGGCTCGACTGGCCCCCGGCGGTGATGGCGGCAGTGGCGGGCAATACATCGACGGGCAGCACGTCGCCATTGTGACGGCTGGCCCAGGGCAGGGCGCAAACCCGCCCGCGCCCCCTTCCCTTTGAGCTGTTTCTCACAGTGTGTCATGTCTTACGCTCGCTGGGGAAGCCAGCGGAGAGCATCAAGCGCTCAAGCCACAGGAGGAATACCGATGAAGAAACTGGCCCTGATCGCCCTGCCGCTGGTCCTCGCTTCTTGCACCCTGGCAGGCCCCACCGAAGACAACTACACCTTCGCGCCCCAGGCGGTCGTGAAGCCGGTCGGCCCGACCTACGCCCCGGCGGGCACCGCGCAGGTGCAAGAAGCGCTGGGCGTGACCCGCACCACCCTCACCCTGACCGGCATGGCCCCCTACGCCATCTACGTGGCGCACTACCACAAGGCCGGCGCAGCTCCTGCGGCGGCCACCCCCGCCGCAACCACCACGCAGGCGAGCACCGGCACTGACGCGGCGGCCACGACCAGCACGACGACAATGACCCCCATGTCCGACATGTCCGGCGCCAACGTGTGCAGCACCAACGGCCCGGCCATCATGGAAAGCCGCATGATCGCGCAGGCCTCGGCCGACGGCAAGGTCACGCTTCAGGGGATGGTGCCCACCGCCCTGATCCGCGACGCGGCGTACATCAACGTTCACCACGGGCGCGACTTCAGCGGCGCCCTCGCCGACAGCGGCGTGATCTGCACGCCCGTCACGGTGCGCTGAGCCTTTCTCTTCAGTCCTTCATCCTGACCTCCCCCGTGGGGGTCAGTTTTTTTGGACCGCCAGCACGTCGGTGCGGGGGACCGGGCAGGGCGCAGGGGCTATCCTCGCAGACATGAGGTGGCCTTCTTGAGCATTCGTATTCTGGGCGGCGTCGCCAAGGGGCGCGAACTGCGGGTGCCCGACTCGGCGCGGCCCAGCGGCGCCCGCATTCGCAAAAGCCTGTTCGACCTGCTGGCGGCCCGCGCCCCTGCCGGACGCTTTCCCGATTTTCTCGACCTGCACGGCGGCAGCGGCGCCATCGGCCTGGAAGCGGCCAGCCGGGGATGGCGCGTGACCCTGATCGAAAAAGACAGCCGGGCGGTGGGGGCACTGGAGAAAAACGCCCGCGCCCTGGGACTGAACGCGCGGGTTCTGCGCGGCGACGCGCTCGGGCAGCTCCCCCGCGTCGGGCAGGCCGACATCATTTTCAGCGACCCGCCGTATCAGGCCGATATCCCCGGCGTGGCGCGGGCAGTGCTGGACAGCGGCGCGGTGCGGCCCGGCGGCGTGGTGATCTGCCAGCATCCCACGCAGGTCTCGCTGCCTGAACACGCCGGATACACGCGCGACGTGCGGCGTCAGGGCAGCAACGTGCTGACGTTTTACTGGCGCGACGGGTCCGAGTCAGCAGGGGCCGAGTCAGCAAGTGCCGAGCCGGCAGAGTAAGGTGAAAGACGATGAACGCCGTTTTCCCCGGTTCCTTTGATCCCGTGACCTCCGGGCACATGGACGTGCTGACGCGTGCCAGCCACATGTTCGAGCAAGTCACCGTCACCGTCATGCACAACGCCCGCAAGCAGGGCCACCACCTCTTCACCCTGGAAGAGCGGCTGGAGATTTTGCGCGAGGCCACCGCCGGGCTGCCCAACGTCCGGGTGGACAGCTTCGGTGGGCTGCTGGTGGACTACGTGGCGCAGCAGGAGAGGAGCGTCATCGTGCGCGGCCTGCGGGCGGTCAGCGACTACGAGTACGAACTCCAGATCGCCCACCTCAACCGCCAGATCGGCGAGGTCGAAACGGTGTTCATCATGGCGGCGACGCAGTGGAGCTTCGTCAGCAGCAGCATGGTCAAGGAAATCGCCAGCTACGGCGGCCAGATTCACGAGATGGTGCCCCCCGCCAGCGAAGCGGCGCTGCGGCGCAAGTTTGCCGAGATGTACGCGACGAAGGCGGGCGAAGCGGGCTGAGGCCCGGCACAAGGGGAATGGGTTGGATACCCCCTCTCCGGCGTGTTCGACCTTCCCGTGACCGTCACGCCCTGACGCCAAGACGAAAAAAGGGCCGGAAAGGTTCTCCCCCTTCCGGCCCTCTGTGTGGTCGCTTCAGCCCTGTGCCGCAGCCCTCAGCGCCTGCGCCTTGTCGGTCTGCTCCCAGGGGAACTCGGGGCGCCCGAAGTGGCCGTAGGCGGCGGTCTGCGCGTAGATGGGGCGTTGCAGGTCGAGCTGCGCGATGATGGCCTGCGGACGGGCGTCGAAGTGCGCGCTGACCAGTTCGGCCAGTTTTTCGTCGCTGACGGTGCCGGTGCCGTAGGTGTCCACGCGCAGCGACACCGGGTGGGCGCGGCCAATCGCGTAAGCGATTTCGACCAGTGCCCGCCGCGCCAGCCCCGCCGCGACGATGTTCTTGGCGACGTAGCGGGCGTAGTAGGCCGCCGAGCGGTCCACCTTGGTCGGGTCCTTGCCGGAAAACGCCCCGCCGCCGTGCGGCACCGCGCCGCCGTAGGTGTCCACGATGATCTTGCGTCCGGTCAGGCCGGTGTCGCCGTGCGGCCCGCCGATGACGAAGCGCCCGCTGGGGTTGATGAAGTAACGGGTGTCCGGCGTGAGCAGCTCAGCCGGAATGACCGCCGGAATGACGTGCGCGAGCATGTCGGCACGAATCTGCTCCTGGGTCACGTCTTCGGAGTGCTGGGTGGAAATGACGATGGTGTCCACCGCCGTTTCAGTGGCGCTGTGTGGCTCGCCGTTGCGAACGACCGTGACCTGGGCCTTGGCGTCGGGGCGCAGGTAGGGCAGGGTGCCGTCCTTGCGCAGTTCGGCCAGTTTGCGGGTCAGGCCGTGCGCGAGGCTGATCGGCAGCGGCATCAGCTCGGGCGTTTCGTCGGTGGCGTAGCCGAACATCAGGCCCTGGTCACCCGCGCCGACCCGGCTGTAGGCGTTTTCCGGCTTCTGGCGTTCCTCGTCGCTCATCTCGCGCCATTCCTCGGAGTGGTCCACCCCGCTGGCGATTTCGGGCGACTGCTCGTGGATGGCAACCAGCACCGCGCTGTATTCGGCGTCGAAGCCGTAGTTGGCGCGGGTGTAGCCGACCTTCATCACGGCCTCGCGCACCGTTTTCTGGATGTCCACATGGGCGGTGTGGGCACGCACCTCGCCCGCCACCACCGCCATGCCGGTCGTCACCAGCGTCTCGACCGCCACGCGGCTGGTCGCCTCCTGACGCAGAAACTCGTCGAGGATGCTGTCCGAGATGAAGTCGGAAAGTTTGTCGGGGTGCCCTTCGGACACCGATTCCGAGGTGTAGAACTTGCGCACGGTCAACTGGCTCATAGGGTCTCCTTGGGCGCGGGGCAGCGTCTCACAGAACGGCCTGGAGAGGGATGTCGCCCAGAATTCCCCGTCGCCGCGTGCCCAGACCGCGTGGCCTGAGGCAACCCCGACAGTATGACGCACCGCCGGAGCCGGGAAAAGCGGACAGCTGCCCCTTGCCACCTCGTCCGCCGGTTCTGCTATAGTTTTTTGGCGCACGCATCCGGGAAGTAGCGCAGGCCGGTAGCGCACCTGGTTTGGGACCAGGGGGTCGCAGGTTCGAATCCTGTCTTCCCGACCAGATTGAGCGTGCACATGCGGGATTGGTGTAGTGGTAGCACAGCAGCCTTCCAAGCTTCTGGCCTCGGTTCGAATCCGTGATCCCGCTCCAACGACGACTCCTCCATCACGGGGGAGTTTTTTTGTGTTCCCGTCCCCTCCTCTGGGACGCTAAACTGTGCCCGATGCTTTTGCGAGGCCCTTCCCTGTGAACTACGCCGCGACGCTGGCCGTGCTGGTGATTCTGGCGTTCTGCTTTCCCATCACGGTGCGGCTGGGGGTGGCCCTGGGCATTCCCGAGGCGCTGGGGGCGTCGGTGCTGGGCGCGGCGCTGGTGTTCGGCATCACCGCGTATCTGGTGCGCTGGCAGGTGGGGCGGCACTCGCTGCGGCTCTCGCGGCTGACCGAGGCCCGCGCCCAGGTGGCCGCCGACCCCGACGACCCCCGCGCCTACTTCGTGCAGGGCGAACATCTGGGGCGGATGCTGCTGGCGCTGGGCCGCCGCCGGGAAGCCGCCGAAGTGATCGACCGCTACTCGCGTCTGGGTGGCGCCCGCGAGTCGGAAATCGTGGCGCTGCGCGAGGCGCTCAGCCAGGCCGAGCGGCGGCAGCGCCGGGCACAGCGGGAGCAAGCGTGAGCCGCCCCCGTGTCCCCCCGGCCCCGAGGCGGCACAATGGAAGCACCATGACCGACTTTTCCCCCTTGCGGAGCGCCGCGTGAGAGCCTACCCGGGCATCGTCGAGAACGGCGTGGTCGTGGTGATCGGCGCCCGGCTGCCCGAAGGCACCGCCGTGACCGTCACCGTCGGCGAAACCGAGCTGCTCCGCGCCCGCATCAGCAACGTGATTCGCCGCGCCCCCAAGGTCAAAATCCGTCTCAAGCCGCAAAGCCCGCGCCTGGCGCTGGAGCAGTGCCCCCCGGAGCCGGATGCGGACTGAGGACGACGCAGCCCAGAACGACGGGGCCGAGCACGATGGGGCTGAGCACGACGGGTTCGGCTGGGACCGGCCCGCCAGCCCTGACCCGGCGGAGGGAGGCCGCGTCTGGCTGGTGCCCACCCCGGTCGGCAACCTCGGGGACCTGACGCTGCGGGCGCTGGAGGTGCTGCGCGGCGCCGACGCGGTGGCCTGCGAGGACACCCGCCGCACGGGGGCGCTGCTGTCCCACCTGGACATTCGCCGCCCGCTGGTGAGGCTCGACGCCCACACCATGCACCGCGCCGCACAGGTGCTCGAAAAGTACCCCCGGCTCGCCTACGTGTCCGACGCGGGTACGCCCGGCATCAGCGACCCGGGCGCGGAACTGGTGCAGGCGGCCCTCGACCTCGATTTGCCGGTGGAGGTGTTGCCCGGCGCCACCGCCTTCGTGCCTGCGCTGGTGCTCTCGGGGCTGCCCACCGCCCGCTTTACCTTCGAGGGCTTCTTGCCCCGCAGCGGGCGCGAGCGCAAGGAGCGGCTCTCGGCCATCGCGTCCCGCGCGGAAACGACCCTGCTGTACGAAAGCCCCCACCGCCTGCACGCCACGCTGCTGGACCTCGCGCTGCACTGCGGCGACGGACGGGCGGCGAGCGTGACCCGCGAACTGTCCAAACGCTTCGAGGAAACGCGGCGCGGCCCGCTGAGCGAGCTGGCGGAGCATTTTGCCGGGGGCGTGCGCGGCGAAATCGTGGTGGTCGTCTCGGGGCGCAGTGACGAGGAAGCGCAGGCCGGGGCGCCCGACTACGCCGCCCTCGCCGCCCAGCTCGCCGCCGAGGGCCTGAGCGTGCGCGACCTCCGCGCCCGGCTGATGGCGGCGGGCCTGCGCAAAAACGAGGCCTATGCCCTGGCGCTGCAAGCGGGCGGGCCGGCGATTGCCTCGGATACCCTGTGAGGAGAGGATGCCTATGACCCAACCTGACATTGCCCACCCCAATCTCGCCGGGATCAAGCGCGTGGCCGTCCTGACCAGCGGCGGCGACGCACCCGGCATGAACGCCGCCATTCGCGCCGTGGTCCGCACCGGCGCCCAGCAGGGCATCGAGGTCGTCGGTGTGCGCCGGGGCTTTTCGGGCCTGCACCGGGGGGAGCTGCAACGGCTCGGGCCGCGTGACGTCGCCAACACCATTCAGCGCGGCGGCACGATTCTGCTCACGGCCCGCAGCCACACCTGGCGCACGCCGGAGGGCCGGGCCAAAGGCGCCGCCGTGCTGCGCGAGTGGGGCGTGGACGGCCTGATCGTGATCGGGGGCGACGGCTCCTTTCACGGGGGCCACTTCCTGCAGGAGGAGCACGGCATTCCGGTCATCGGCGTGCCGGGCACCATCGACAACGACCTGTACGGCACCGACCACACCATCGGCTACTTCACGGCGGTGGAAACGGCGCTCTCGGCGGTGGACAAGCTGCGCGACACCGGGGCGAGCCACGAGCGCATCTTCGTGATCGAGGTCATGGGCCGCCACGCCGGGCACATCGCGCTGGACGTGGCGGTGGCGGGCGGCGCCGAGGAAGTGTTTATTCCCGAGGACAAAAAACCCATCGGCGACGTGGTGGCCATCGTCAAGGACAGTGTCGCCAAGGGCAAGCGCGGCAGCATCATCATCGTGGCCGAGGGCTATCAGGGCGGCGCCGAGGCGGTTGCCGAAGCGATTCAGGAAGGCACCGGCCTGGAAACCCGCGTCAGCATCCTGGGCCACATCCAGCGCGGCGGCACCCCGGTCAGCTCCGACCGCATCCTGGCGAGCCGCCTGGGTGAAGCCGCCGTCTACGCCCTGATGGACGGCAAAAAAGGCGTGATGGTGGGCCGCACCGCTGGCGGCATCACCTACACCCCCCTGCACGAAACCTGGGAAAAGCGCAAGGACGTGAGCCGCGACCTTTACCGCTGCGCCAAGATGCTGAGCATCTGATACGACTTCGAACCAGAGCTAATACGGATTCCGCTTAATTCCTGCACAGTCGGGAAAGCGCCGCCTGTGCATCCATATCGCGGAATCCGTATTTTTTCCTACTCGCATCCGCTCGGATTGAATCTGAAACTACCAGATTCAATCGGAATCCGTATAAGGCAAGTCATCTCTGGTTCAAAGCAGGGTGAGTCAAAGCAAGGAAGGAACGAAGGAGCTGGGGCCACGCCCTGAACACGGGAACGCGGCCCTGAAGCTGTTCTACAGCCCGGCCCCCCGCACCAGCCAGTAGGCCGCGAAGCCTGCCAGGATGCCCGCCCCGAGGTTTCTGGTGCGCCAGATCAGCAGGCCCGCGACCAGGGCAGCGGGCAGGCGCCAGGTCCATTCGGGACTGCCGAGCACGTCCGGGACGACCAGGGCCGCGAACACGCTGACCGGCACGAACTTCAGAAAGTTGAGCCAGAAGGGGGGCAGCCGCACGCCGCCGAGCGACAGGCCGAGCAGCCGCATGGGATAGGTCACGGCCCACATCAGCAGCAGGATGACGGTCGTGCTCATGGCTGCGCTCCTGCCCGCTGCTCCCGCCGCGTCATCAGGACCGCGCCCAGCAGCGCCCCACCGACGCCGGCTGCCAGAATCACCAGTCCGCCCGGCAGCACCCGCGAGAGGCCCCAGGCGCCCAGACCGGCCACCAGCGCCACCAGCAGGCCGAGCCGGTCGGAGATCAGCGGCACCAGCAGCCCCAGGAAAGCGAGGGGAAACACCACGCCCACCCCGAGCTGTTCGGGCGGGGGCAGCACCGACCCGGCCAGCGCCCCCAGCAGGGTGCTGACGTTCCACGACAGGTAGAGGCTGAGTTCGGCCCCCAGCAGGAAGGCAAAATTCAGACTGCCGGGCTGCCGGGCACCGTTCACGACCGCCACGCCATACGCTTCGTCGGTCAGAAACTGCGCGGCGGTCAGGCGCTGAAGTGGCGTCAGTGGCATCTGCTGGGCCAGACTCAGGCCGTAGAGCATATGCCGGGCATTGAGCAAAAAGGTGGTCAGGACGATGCTCAGCCCGCCGGCGTGCGCACCGAACATCCCCGCCGCCGCAAACTGTGAGGCCCCGGCGAAGGTGGTCAGGCTCATCAGGCAGGTCTCCCAGACGCTCAGCCCCGCGCCCCGCGCTGTCACGGCGTAGGCCAGCGCAAAGGGCACGGTGCCCAACCAGACCGGCACCAGCGCCCGGAAGCCCTGCCAAAAAGAAGTGGAAAAAGTCATCTGCGCCTCAAGGTAAAGCCTGATACGGATTCCGCTTAATTCCTGCACAGTCGGGAAAGCGCCGCCTGTGCATCCATATCGCGGAATCCGTATTTTTTCCTACTCGCATCCGCTCGGATTGAATCTGAAACTACCAGATTCAATCGGAATCCGTATGAGACGGGTTTGGGCAGATGTGCCGCAGCCTCCGGCACCCCGACAGCAAAAACCGGGACCCACTGGCCCCGGCTCTGTTTCCCTTCGGTTTTACTGGCCGCCCACGTTCCGCAAGAAGGCGGGGATGTCGTAGTCCTTGGGGTCGTAGTTGCTGCCGCCACTCAGGCCGCTGGGGCCGCCACGCACGGGGCGCACCAGGCCGCTGCCGTAGTTCTGGTCGTAGCCGCCGCGTCCGCCGCTGACCACGCCGCCCAGGGGCGCGGTGTAGCCACTGTCGCCGAAGCCGGTGGCGATGACGGTCACGCGCACTTCGTCGCCCGCCGCTTCGTCGGGGGTGATGCCGAAGAGGATGTCGGGGTCCTCGATCTCGGTGGCCTCGCGGATTTTCTCCACGATTTCGTTGGCGTCGGTCATGGACAGGTCGTAGCCGCCGGTCACGTTGACCAGAATGCGGCGGGCGCCCTGAATGCCGCGTTCGAGCAGCGGCGAGTGAATGGCGCTCAGGGCCGCTTCCTCGGCCATCTTGTCGCCCCGGCCCGCGCCGATGCCCATCAGGACGGTGCCGGAGTTGGCGAGCAGGTTGCGCACGTCGGCAAAGTCGAGGTTGATCATGCCCTCGACGTTGATCACGTCGCTGATGCCCTTGACGCCGTAGTACAGCACGCGGTCGGCAATCAGGAAGGCTTCGCGGAACGACACCTTCTTGTCCACGGCGGTCAGCAGCTTTTCGTTGTTGACGACAATCATGCCGTCCACCCGGTCGGCCAGCTTGCTCATGCCTTCTTCCGCCACGCGCATGCGCTTGGGGCCTTCGAACTTGAAGGGACGGGTCACGATGCCGACCGTCAGGATGCCCATTTCGCGGGCGATCTCGGCCACCACGGGCGCCGAGCCGGTGCCGGTGCCGCCGCCCATGCCCGCCGTGATAAAGAGCATGTCGGTGTCGTCGAGATATTCCTTGATGCGGTCACGGTCCTCGACGGCGGCTTCCTCGCCCACCTTGGGGTCCGCGCCCGCCCCCAGACCACGGGTCAGGCGGTCACCGAGCTGAATCCGCACTTCGGCGTGGCTCTTGGCGAGCACCTGCGCGTCGGTGTTCCCGGCGATGAACTCGACGCCTTCGAGTCCCGATTCGATCATGCGGTTGACGGCATTGTTGCCGGCCCCGCCCAAGCCAATTACGCGAATTCTGGCCGCTTGCATGGTGTTCTCCTTATTTCTTCGCCCGCCCGCCCTGTCGGGTCGCCTGCGGGGGTGTCACGCTGGGGGTCAAACTGGAAAAACGCTTCAGAACCAGTCGCGGAACAGGGCCTTGACCTTGTCCATCAGACTGACCTTGGGGCCGCTCGGGGGCTTCTGGGGCTGGCCGTCCACCAGCACCTGGGCGTGCGGGTCCACCCCGACCACTTGCCCGCCGACCACTTGCCCGCCGACCAGCTGCCCGCCGACTGGGCCAGCCGGTCCCTGGTGGCCTGCCCCTGGATAGGCCGACCCCTGGTAGCCGGGGGTGGCCGGGTACTGACCCTGGGGCTGCCCGATGACGTACCCGGAGGCCGGGTAGGCACCGGAAGCGCCCTGCGGCGAGCCAGACAGCGAGACCGGCGCTCCGCCCCCATGCACGCCACCCGTAGGAGCGGTGAGGTAGCCCGGCACCGGGGAGCCGCCCTGGGGGTAACCCTGGTCATGTCGGCCAGGGTACTCGGCGTAGGCGGCGGGGTCGCTGTCGTCGAGGCCGCTGGGCACCCGCCCGTCCTGGGTGATGCCGTAGAGCACCATGCCCACGCTGCATGCGTGCGCCGGGTCGCCCACGATGTCGCTCAGGCCGTGGATGCCCCGGGGCCGCCCGAGGCGGGTGGGCAGCCGGAAACGCTCGCGGGCGAGGTCCACCGCGCCGGGCAACTGGGCGCCGCCGCCGGTCAGGACCACCGACTGCGCGACGAGTTCGACCGGACCGAGCGCCTGGTCGATTTCGTCACGAATCAGGCCGTAGATCTCGCTCACGCGGGGACGAATCACCCGCGACAGTTCGTAGGCGCTGATGGCGTGGGTGGCGCCCGACGCGGTGGTGATTTCCAGCGTCAGTTCCTGGTCGGCAAGTTCGGGAATGGCCGCGCCGTAGTGCCGCTTGACCTTTTCCGCTTCTTCCATCGGAATCTTGAGAATCTGCGCGAGGTCGGCGGTCACGTGGTCGCCGCCGATGGGAATGCTCGCCGAGTGGGCGAGGTTGCCGCGCTTGAACACCCCGATGTCGGTGGTGCCGCCGCCCATGTCCACCACGACGGTGGTCTGGTTCTGCTCGCTCTGGTCGAGCGTCGCCAGCCCCGAGGCGAGCGAGTGCAGCACGAAGCCCTCGATCTGCAGTCCCGCTTCCTGTACGCAGCGGCGCAGGTTGAGCAGGGGACCAGCCGACCCGGCGACGATGTGCACGTCCACCTCAAGGCGCACGCCGTGCATCCCCACCGGGTTCTTGATGCCCTCCTGACCGTCCACCACGTATTCCTGAGGAATGGTGTGCAGGACTTCCAGGCTGGGGTCGAGCGGCACGGCGCGGGCGTTCTCGATGGCGCGTTCCACGTCGGGCGGACTGATTTCCTGCTGACGGCGAATGGCGGCGAGGCCGTGGCTGGTCATGGCCTTGGTGTGGTTGCCGCCTACACTGACGAAGACGTTCCAGGCCCGCACCCCGCTGACGCGCTCGGCGGCGTGAAGCGACTGCTTGATGGCCTGGGTCGCCCGTTCCAGATTGACGACGCTGCCGCGCTTCATGCCCTCGCTCGGCACGCTGCCCTCACCGATGATGTCGATGGTCCCGTCGGGCGCGACCTCGCCGATCACGGTGGTGATCTTGGTGGTACCGATGTCCAGGCCCACGATGATGCTGTTTTCTCTCATTCCTGGACGCTCACCCCCCAGGGGTAAATATGGATTTTCTTATTTGGATACATGCCGATACTCCCAGCATACTTGACGAAGGTTTTCAGGTCGCCGCCCCACGCCGTCCCAGTGGCGGTCTGCGCACTCAGGCCCGACGGGGTATACGTCACCGATTGCACAGTGTAGCGCGACAGGGCGCGGGTCAGCCGCAGGGCCTCGGTCAGCCGCTCGGGACCCCAGCCGCTGATGACCGGCAGCGCCGCCACGTTGCCCGGCGTCACCCCAGGCCCCACCGGAAGCGCGGTGCCGTCCTCGGCGAGCAGCAGCGGCGGCTTGCCGGGGCGGTTCCAGCGGGCCAGGGGACGGCGCTCGTTCACCTGAATGCGGACAGTGTCGGGAAACTGCCGGACGACTTCCGCCGACGCGACCCAGGGCGAGTCGAGCAGCCCCTTCGCCTTCCAGCGCCCGTAGTACAGCCAGCCGAAAGGGGCTTCCCCCACCGGCAGCCCGGCCAGGCGCCGCACCTGCTCCGCCGTGAGGCGGGTATTGCCGCTCACCACCACCTGACGCACCGGCACCTGCGTCCAGCTCAGGTAGAGCAGCCCGGCGAGCAGCGCCGCGCCCAGCACCCACCATCCCGGCTTGAGGGCGCGGCGGGGGCGGCGCGGAGAGGGGCGCGCGGGCACCGGCGGCGGCTTCGTGGCGGGAGCGGCGCCGGGGGGCGGCACGTCGGCTCCCCTGGCCCCCGGCGCGGCCCCAGCCGCAGCAGAGGCCGGTTCCGGGCGAGACACCGGCGGCTCCTGACCGGCCGGGCGCGGCGCGGAAAAGTCGTTCAGGTCGAAGTCCAGACGTGGGGGGCGCGGCGAA
This sequence comes from Deinococcus wulumuqiensis R12, assembly GCF_011067105.1. Lineage (NCBI taxonomy): Bacteria > Thermotogati > Deinococcota > Deinococci > Deinococcales > Deinococcaceae > Deinococcus > Deinococcus wulumuqiensis. Next base: position 1,806,729 of record NZ_CP049357.1, read on the forward strand.
CGGGCGTCGGCGGGCGGCGGGGGGGCGGGGCGCGGGTCGTCCTTCACGGGCAGGCCCTCATCGGTCGGTTCACGCCGACATTGTGCCGCAGAGAACAGAGAAAAGGGAGGGCACCTGTCCGGGCCGCTCCCTCTCACTGCTCCGCTGCGTTGCGTTGACGCCTTCAGCTGCCGAGGTGTTCGGGCCACAGCTCGTATTCGAGTTCGAGCGGCACACCCACCCGCTCGCGGATGAGGTCGAGCAGCGCGTGAACGTCAGATGCCGTCGCTCCGCCGAGGTTGACGATGAAGTTGCCGTGCTCGGGTGCAATCCGGGCGTTGCCGACCTGGGTGCCCTTCAGCCCCGCCTCGTCGATCAGTTTGCCTGCGCTCACACCGCCGGGGTTTTTGAAGGCGCAGCCGGGCGTCTTGTTCTTGGGCTGGCCTTTGCGGGCCTGGTCGGCCTGGTCCATCTTTTCCAGCACCGCTTCGGGGGTGGAGGGCCGCAGCTTCAGGCGCACCCGCGTGACGATGTGGTTACGCGGAATCCCGCTCTGACGGTAGCCCCAATCGAGATCATCCGGCGTGACCTGCCGCACCCCGTCCGGCGTGGCGATTTCGATGGTGTGCAGCCCGTCGAACATCTCGCCGAAGCGGGTGCCTGCGTTCATCCACACCGAGCCGCCCACCTGTCCGGGGATGCCCACCGTGCCTTCCAGTCCGCTCCAGCCGAGCTTTTGCAGCGCGCGGAGCAGGCCGGGCAGCGGCGCGCCCCCGCCGACCCAGCCGGTCACGATGAGGTCAGGCGTGGACAGCGCGGGGTCGGGCGTCAGGTCGCGCTCGGCCAGCGGCCCGCTGAGGCGGATGACCCGCTCGGGCACGCCCGCATCCGAAACGACGAGGTTGCTGCCGCCGCCGAGGATGCGGTAAGGGGCCTCCATCGCCTCGGCGAGCTGCTCGTGGGTCTCCACGAACCACACTTCGGACTCGCCGCCCACACCCAGGGTGGTGTAGCGGGCCAGCGGCTGTCTCTCCACCCGCGCTCCGGTGCGGCTCATGCTCCTTCCCCCACGACCTCTTCGGCGATGCGGTACACGTCGCCCGCGCCCATCGTCACGATGATGTCGCCGGGCCGCGCCGACTCGCGCAGCTCGCGCACGACGGCGGCGCGGTCGGGGCAGTAGCGCACGTTGGTATGTCCCCCCTGCGCCATGCGCCCAGTAATCAGGGTCGCGTGAATGCCCTCGATAGGGGTTTCGGACGCGGCGGCGATATCGAGCACCAGCACCTCGTCGGCGTCCATCAGCGCGTCGGCGAGGCGGGGCCAGCTCTGCTGGGTGCGCAGGTAACGGTGGGGCTGAAACACCACACGGACCCGGCGCCCGGTCTGCCGCGCCGCCTGCACCGCCGAGGCCACCTTGGTCGCGTTGTGGGCGTAATCGTCCACCACCAGGGCGCCGCCGCGCTCGCCCTTGATTTCCCAGCGGCGACCGGGGCCGTGAAAGTCGGCCAGGGCCTGAGCTGCACGGGCAAAGTCGCCGCCGTAGAGGTGCGTGACCGCCAGCGCCGCCAGTCCGTTGAGGACATTGTGGGTGCCGGGCAGACTCACGCGGGCCTCGCCCAGCCGCTCGCCCCGGTACGCCACATCGAAGGTGGTGCCGCTCTCGTCGGGGCGCACCTGCACGGCGCGGTAGTCGGCGCCCTCGCTCTGGCCGTAGGTCAGCGTTTCCCTGGCGCCTGCACACAGCGCGTCCAGTCCTTCCCAGTCGGCGCAGTACAGCACCCGGCCCGACTGCGCCACGAAGCGGGCGAAGGCGGCGTGCTGCTCCTCCACCGTCGCCCAGTAGGTCGCCAGATCGCCGCCCACGTGGTCGTCCTCGGCGTTGGTAAAGACGGCGGTTTCGCAGCCGAGCAGCGCAAAGCCCCGGTCGGACTCGTCCACCTCGGCCACGAAGGGACCGCTGCCGGTGCGGGCGTTGCCGCCGAACTCGGGCACGTTGCCGCCCACGAAGGCGGAGGGGTCCAGGCCCGCGCCGTACATCGCCACCGCAATCATGCTGGTGGTCGTGGTCTTGCCGTGCGTGCCGATGACGCCCACGCCGGGGCCGCCCGCGAGCAGTTCACCGAGCAGCGCCATGCGGGGACGCACCACCACGCCCGCCGCCCGCGCCGCGACGAGTTCGGGGTGCGACTTGGGCACCGCTTCGGACGCGACGAGCACGTCGATGGGGCCGAAAGGCTGCGCGGTGACGTGGCTGGCGTCGTGGCCCGCCGCGACGGGAATTCCCTGGGCTTCCAGGCCCGCCGTCTGGGCGCCGAGACTCTGGTCGCAACCGCTGACCCGGTGGCCCCGCGCCGCGAGCAGCCGCGCAAAGGCACTCATGCCGATGCCGCCGATGCCGAGCAGGTGGTAATGGAGAGAGGACGAGGAGGAAGCCGGTTCAGAAAGGGGGGCAGAGTCAGTCATGGGAGGTAGGGGAAGCCCGGCGCAGATGCACCTCGATGAGGTCGGCGAAGCGGGCGGCGGCGCCGGGTCGGGCGCGTTTCTGGGCGGCGTCGCGCATGGCGCTGCGCTTGCCCGGTGCGGCACACTCTAACACCACCTTTTCCAGAGTCCCTTCCAAGTCCTTCTGCTCCACCACCCGGCCCGCCCCGGCTCTCTCCACCGCCACCGCGTTGTGGTACTGGTGGTTTTCGGCCGACTCGGGCAGCGGCACCATAATCAGCGGCACGCCGTGAAAGGCCGCTTCGGCCAGGGTGCCGGTTCCGGCGCGGGTGATGGCAAGGTCCGCCGCCGACCACGCCGCCACCGCGTCCACGTAGCCGGTGACGTGGTACCAGGGCAGGTTCTCCACCTTGGGCTGCACCGATTCCAGCCAGCGCGGGCCGGTCGCGTGGATGACCTGCACCTCGCGGCTGCGCTCGTTTTCGATGAGGTGCGGGCCGCGCAGGTCGAGGTCGATGGGCGGCACCCCATCGCCCTTGCCGCGCAGCTTGCCGACCTTGCCGAACAGCCGCCACAGGATGCCCGGCACCCGCTCGTTGAGGAACAGCGACCCCTGCGAGCCGCCCATCACCATCACGGTGACCGGGCCGTCGCGCAGGCCGAGCGTGGCCAGGGCCTCGGCGCGGGGCAGACGGTCCTCGCGCACCGGCATGCCGACCAGGGTGGCCTTGCGGGAGTCGAGGCCGATGACCTGTTCGTAGGCGGTGCCCACGGCCTGCGCCCGGCGCACGGCGAGGCGCTGCGTGAGGCCCAGCCGGGCGTTTTGCTCGTGCAGGACGGTAGGAATCCCGAGGCTCTGCGCCGCGAGCACACCAGGCAGGCTGGCGAAGCCGCCGTAGCCCACCACCGCCGCCGGGGTCAGGCCCGCCAGGGTGCGCCGCGCCTGCGCGAGGCCCTGCGCCGCCCTGAGCAGTTGCCGGGGGTCGGGGCGGCCCTGCCCGCTGCGGGCGAGTTTGCCCGCGTCCACGCCGTAGAAGGTCAGCCCCTCGCGCTCGGCGATGCGCTCTTCCATGCCGCCCTTTTGACCCATCAACGCTACGTCGTAGCCGCGCTCCCGAAGCTCGTGTGCGGTGGCGACGGCGGGGTAAATGTGTCCACCCGTCCCCCCTGTTGCCATGACCACCAGACTCATCGGGAGTGAGTGTAGCAGCGGGGGACGCAGAGCAGAGGGCGGATAGCGGATAGCTCAGAGCCATCTGCCATCCACCCTCTGCTCTCTGTCCTCAGTCGAACAGGTCGCCCAGCGTGCGCCCGAGGCCGCCGCTGTGCCCGCTGTCGCCGCCGCCGAGCATGCCCGCGTCGAACTCCTCGTAGGGCTGCACGACCACGAAGCCGTCACCCTGGAAGACCATCTGGTAGCTTTCGCCGCCGCCGCGCCCGAAGATGGAGCGCAGGCTGGTGTCCATCACGAGTTGCGGCTGCAAGTTGCCGCTCCAGGCGATGGTGGCGTTGGGGTCAGTGAAAATCGGCTCGTGCGGGGTCACACGCAGGGTCAGCGGCTTGCCGTGGCTGAGGACGGCGACCATGCCGTGCCCCTGCACCCGCACGCTGAACAGCCCGCCCGCCGCCATGCCCGCCACCCGGCGCTGCATGGTGATGTCGTACTGCACGCTGTCTTCGAAGGCGAGCAGGTCGTTGCCGTTGACGTTCAGGCTCTCGCCCGCGAGGCGCAGAATCTGGATTTCCTTGCCCTGGTCGGCGAGGTACGCCACGCCCCAGCCCTCGATTTTGGCGAGCGGCGACATTTCCTGGCTGACCGCCCGCTTGAGGGCCTTCATCAGGCCGCCTTCCAGGGTGCCTTCGCGCTTGAAGGAAAGCTGGCCCTTGTAGGCCACCATCGCGCCGAGTTTGCTCCAGACGCGGCCGTTGACCTTGACTTCGAGCATCTTGCTCGATTCGAGTTCGAAGACCTCGCCGGGGTTGTCGCGCTCGGCGGTCTGGGCCAGAAAGTCACGCAGGGAGTAGGTGCCGTCACTGCCGGGTTGCATGTTGGCGGGGTGCATGTTGGTCATTTCGGAAAAGCATACGGGAGCGGGCGGCAAAAGGTTCCCGGCCATCCCCACCGCTTACCGCCCGACCACCCGGTCCAGCCGCCGCAGCACTTCCTCGATGTTCTCCATGCTCGTCGCGTAGCTCAGTCGGACCTGCCCCGGCGCGGCGAAATCGGTGCCGGGCACGGCGGCCACCTGCGCCTCGTCCAGAATGATGCGGGCGGCCTGAAGTTCGTCGGGGTGAACGGCGCGGGTGTCGGCCATCACGTAAAAGGCGCCCTGTGGCGTGGGCGTGGGCAGCCCCAGAGCATTGAGGCCCGCCACGATGCGGTCGCGGCGCTCGCGGTAGGCGGCGCGGGCTATGGCGATAAAGCGGGCGGTGTCCTCGTGCCCTTCCAGCGCGGCGAGGGCGGCGTACTGGCTGACGCTGCTGGCGTTGCTGGTGCTCTGGGACTGCAGGGCGTTCATGGCGGCGATGACGTGTTTCGGCCCGCCCGCGTAGCCGATGCGCCAGCCGGTCATGGCGTAGGCCTTGCTCGCGCCGTTGATGGTCAGGGTGTGCTCGGGCGCGTAGGTGCCGATGCTGACCTGCTCGGCGTCGTAGACGAGGTGCTCGTAGATTTCGTCGGTCACGACGACAAGCCCGCAGCGCTGCGCGAGTTCGGCCACCGCCCGCAGCGTCTCCGGGGGAAACACCGCGCCGGTGGGGTTGCCGGGGCTGTTGAGAATCACCATGCGGGTGCGCGGCGTGACGGCGGCGGCGAGGCGCTCGGGGTCGAGCTGAAAGCCGCTTTCCGGCGTGGTGGGCACCGCCACCGGCACCGCGCCGGTCAGGGCGACCATTTCGGGGTAGCTGACCCAGTAGGGCGCCGGAATCAGCACCTCGTCGCCGGAGCCGAGCAGCGCGAACAGGGCGTTGAACAGCGCCTGTTTGCCGCCGCTGGTCACGGTCACGGCGTCGGGGGCGTAGGCCAGTCCGTTTTCCCGGCGGAACTTGGCACTGACGGCGCTGCGCAGTTCGGGAATGCCGCCCACCGGGGTGTATCTGGTGTGCCCGGCTTCGATGGCGGCGATGGCGGCGGCCCGGACGTGCGGCGGCGTGTCGAAATCCGGCTCGCCCACGCTCATGGAAATGATGTCCGCGCCCTGCCTGCGCAGTTCGAGGGCGCGGGACGTGACCGCCACCGTCGCGGACGGCTTGAGGCTCTGGGCGCGGGCGGACAGGCGAAAGGGCGAGGCCATGCGGTCAGGCTAAAGGGGCGGCGCGGGCCAGGCGGGCCGCACCCCTAGAGCAGTTGACAAAAAAAAGCTGGTCTGGACGCCCCCCCACCCGTCGCTTCGCAACGCCCTCTCCTGCGGAGCTTTACAAGTCCCCCACAAGGGGAGAGGGTCAAACGAGGCAAACATTCTTTTGTCAAATGCTCTAGAACAGCCCACTGTAAAGGGCAGACCTCACCACACGGGCGCCGTACTCAGCGGCAGCCCCAGCGGATTGAAGGGAGCGACTTCGCGCGGCCTGACCAGAAACTGCCCGGTCCAGGCGGGCATCAGCCGGAGCTTGACGGACGCGGCGGGCCGCACCCAGGCGGGCGCCGGACGCACCCCCGAAGCGGGCGACGGCACGACCCCCGGAGCGCGGCGCACCGGAACGGCGGGAGCGGTTTGCCCCGGTGCGAGCCTCACGGGTGCAGGCTTGGCGGGTGCGGGCCTGTCAGGTGCGGGCTTGACGGGTGCCGCCTGCACGGGCGCAGGGACCGGAGCCGGGGGCAGCGGAACGCCACCGGCAGAAGGAGACACCGGCGCCTCCTGGATTTGCGGAGGCTGGACGAACAGCGGCCGGTCCCCTCCCTGGGCGCAGGCGGCAGAAAGGGAACCGGCAAACAGGCAGGCCAGGAGGCCCGGCAACAGGCGTGAGGACATGGGGGGCAGCTTAACCGCCCCGGCAGATCGGGGGCTGAGAACCGCTGGCCCGACCTGGGCGTCTTGCCCACCCCCTCTTCTGGGCATGACTGTTTGGGGAGGGCAGCAGGAAAGCAACAGGCCACAAAAAAGGACTGGACGTCCCCCCTCACTGGGCCGTCCAGTCCGAAACTCACACCTGGGCGTGCCGCTGGGTCTTCGGCGGTGGGCACGCCTGTTTTCCCCGCGCCGTGCGCCGGAGAAGCCGAAGTGCGCCCAGAGTAGAAGCCGGGTTCTGTCGGCGCCTTGACAGCCTGCTTCCTAAAGGCTGGGAGGCCCACTGCGGCGCGGCCTGGACAGCTTGAACCGGGCTTCCGGCACCCCCGCACACTCGCCCGAATCGCCCGAAAAGGTGTCAGAGAAGGGTGAGGCTTTTTATGCAGCCCGCTTCCTCGCGTCGGAAACGGGGGTTTTCGGGGTAGCTTCGCGCCTGATGCATAGATGAAGTCCTAATACGGATTCCGCTTAATTCCTGCACAGTCGGGAAAGCGCCGCCTGTGCATCCATATCGCAGAATTCGTATTTTTTCCTACTTGCATCCGCTCGGATTGAATCTGAAACGACCAGATTCAATCGGAATCCGTATAAGCAGATGAAGGCAGCGTGCCGTGCGTCTTTTTCCGCATTTCCCTGCTGCAAGTCCCAGTTCTGTCAGAGCCTGCCCCGTAGGGTGAGGGCATGGCGACCGCCCTTCCGTCCTCTCCCGCCGTTTCCGGCAGCGCCGCGAATCAGGCCATTCACCGGGCACTCGAGCAGCTCGACCGGGTGATTCTGGGCAAGCCCACGCAGCTGCGGCTGGCACTGGCCTGCCTGCTGGCGCGGGGGCACCTGCTGATCGAGGACCAGCCCGGCGTGGGCAAAACGACGCTGGCGCAGGCCCTGGCCCGCACGCTGGGGCTGGGGTTCCGGCGGGTGCAGTTCACGTCCGACCTGCTGCCCGCCGACCTGCTGGGGGTCAGTATCTGGGACGCGGCGAGCGGCAGCTTTCGCCACCAGCCGGGGCCGATTTTCTCCGAGCTGCTGCTGGCCGACGAGATCAACCGGGCCACCCCGCGCACCCAGGGCGCCCTGCTGGAGGCGATGGAGGAGCGGCAGGTGAGTGAGGGCGGCGTGACCAGACCGCTGCCCGACCCCTTTTTCGTGATCGCCACCCAGAACCCGGCGGCGTTCGTGGGCACTTCTCCGCTGCCCGAAGCGCAACTCGACCGCTTTTTGATGACCGTCACGCTGGGCTACCCCGACGCCCGCGCCGAACGCACCCTGCTCGAAACCGGCGGGCGAGGCCAGAGCGTGCGCGACCTGCCCGCCGTGCTGGACGCGCCGACGCTGCTGCGGGCACAGGCGGAAGTGGACGCCGTGTACGCCGCGCCCGCGCTGCTCGATTACCTGCAACTGCTGGCCCGCGCCAGCCGTGAGCATCCGGCCATCGCTGCGGGCCTGAGTCCCCGCGCCCTGCTCGCCCTGCTGGCGGCGGCGCGGGCCTGGGCGTATCTCGACGGACGCGACATGGTGCTGCCCGAAGACGTGCAGGCGGTTTTCCCCGCGCTCGCCTCGCACCGGCTGGCGCTGCGTGACCCGGCGGCGCGGCCCGGCGACGTGCTCCGGCGCCTGCTGGACGAGACGCCCATTCCGTGAGGCGGCCGGCGCTGTGGCCGACCCGCTTCGGCTGGGCGTTTCTGGGACTGGTGCTGCTGACCCTCATCGGCTGCATCAACTACGCGCTGAGCCTGGGCTACGGCCTGACTTTCCTGCTGGTCGGCGTGTGGATCGTCACGGCGGCGCAGGCGCGGCGGGCGGCGGCCACCCTTGACCTGACCGTGCAGCCGCCCGCCGAGGCGGTGGCCGGGCACGAAACGGCGTTTACGGCGCAGGTCCGGCAGAGCGGCGCGGCGAGTCCGGTCACGCTGCGGGGCTGGGCCGAGCAAAACGGCCAGCGGGTGCCGCTGAGCGCCGCCCTTTTCGTCGGTGCCGGGCACACACAGACCGCCGCGCTGCGGCTTTCCGACCCGGTGCGCGGCCCGCTGCGGCTGACGGGCGTGCAGCTCGTCGCACACGACCCCTTCGGGCTGTGGCAGGCGACCCGAACCGTGACGGCACAGGCCCAAACCGCCGTCCTGCCCGCGCCGGAAGCCGACGCGCCCGCGCCGCCCACGCTCACGGCGGCGGGCAGCGGCGAGGCCGGGCGGCGCACCGCCGGACAGGAGGACTTCGCCGGACTGCGGCCCTACGCGGCGGGCGACGCGCCCCGGCTGATTTCCTGGCGGCACGCGGCCCGCAGCGGGCAGCTCGTGACCCGCGAGTTCGACGCGCCGCTGGGACAGGCGCTCGACCTGAACTGGAACGCGGCTCAGGGTGAGCAGGAGGCGCGGCTCTCGCGGCTGGCGGCCTGGGTGACAGCGGCGCGGGCGGCGGGCCTGCCGTTCCGGCTGACGTTGCCGGGGCAGAGCCTGCCCGTCGGGAGCGGAGACGCGCACGCGGGCCGGGCACTGCGGGCGCTGGCGCTGCACCCGCCTTTTCCGGCCCCACCTGAGCAGAAGGCCGGGAACGAGTTCCTGAGCCGCCCGGCGTGGCTGGGGGGACCGAACACCACCGAGGCGCCGAGCGCGCCGCTGCCTGCCGCGCCGCTGCAATTCTCGCTGCTGGCCCTCGGGGTGGCGCTGCTGCCGGGGCTGCTGCGCTGGCCGCTGTGGGCGAGTGCGCTGGTGCTGTGGCTGCTGACCTACCGGGGCCTGCAGGCCGAGCCGGGGCGCAGGCTCCGCACCCTGCCGCCGCCGCTGCTGCTGGTGCTGGTGGGGGTGGCCGCCTTCGGGCTGAACGCGACCTACGGCACGCTGCTGGGACAGGACGGGGGCACGGCGCTGCTGGCCGCGCTGCTCGCGCTCAAGGCCGCCGAGACGCGCACGGTGCGTGACGCCCGGCTGCTCACACTGCTGGGGCTGTTCGTGACCAGCACCCATTTCTTCCATGACCAGGGACCGCTGACGGCGCTGCACAGCCTGCTCGCCAGCGTGCTGCTGCTGGCAGCGGCGGCCCGCTGGATGGGCGACAGGGGCGACCCGGCGGCGCAGGCGGCGCTCAGCCCGACCGTTCCCCGCCCGCTGCTGGGGCTGAGCGCCCGGCTGCTGCTGCTTTCCCTGCCGCTGGCGGCGCTGCTGTTCGTGTTTTTCCCGCGTCCGGACGGTCCGCTGTGGCAGTTGCCCATCAATCAGGGGGCCAGGACCGGGCTGGCCGACCAGATCAGCGCCGGGGAATACAGCAACCTCGCGCAGAGTGACGCGGTGGCCTTCCGTGCCGACTTTGGCGGGCCGCTGCCCCCGCCCGACGAGCGCTACTGGCGCGGTCCGGTCTACGAACTGTTCGACGGTCAGGGCTGGCAACAGGTGCGGGGCCGCTTCGCCGCGCCGTCTGCCGAAGCGCGTCCGGGGGCGCCGGTCTGGAGCTATTCCATCACCCTGGAACCGAGCGGCAAGCCCTGGCTGCTGGCGCTGGACCTGCCCACCACATTGCCACAAAGCGCCCTGCTGACCGGCGCGTTTCAGGCCGCCACCCTGCGCCCGGCCTCGCTGCGCACGCGCTACGAGTGGAACAGTCAGGCGGCGGTGCTGGGACGGCAAGAAAGCCAGGAGCGGCTCGGCCTCAACCTGACCCTGCCCGAGACGCCGGACGCCGCCAACCCGCAGTCCCGCGCCCTCGCCGCGTCGTGGCGCACGCTGGCGCCGGAGCAGCGGGTGCAGGCGGGGCTGGACGTGTTTCGCAAGGGGGGCTTCGCGTATACCCTCACCCCCCCCAAGCTGCCCAGCGCGAACCGCATCGACGCTTTCCTGTTTGGCAGCAAGCGCGGCTTTTGCGAGCACTACTCCAGCGCCTTCGCTTTCCTGATGCGGGTGGCGGGCGTCCCGGCGCGGATTGTCGGCGGCTACCAGGGCGGCGAGGTCAACCCGGACGGCGGCTACCTCATCGTGCGGCAGCAAAACGCCCATGCCTGGACCGAGGTGTGGCTTCAGGGCCAGGGCTGGGTGCGGGTGGACCCCACCGCCGCCGTCGCCCCGGCCCGCGTGCAGGCGGACCTGGGCACGGCCCTGACGCAGCCGCAGGCCACCGCGCCGCGCGAGCGGACCACGCTGGAACGGGCCAAACTGCGGCTCGACGCCCTGCAGAACCAGTGGAACACCTGGGTGGTGAGCTACGACGGGGCGCAGCAACGCTCGCTGCTCTCGCGGCTGGGCGTGTCGGGGACGGGGTCGCCGCTGTACCTGCTGGCCCTGCTCGGCGCAGCGGCGCTCACGCTGCTGCCCGCGCTGGCCTTCGTGCGCCGCCGCGCCCTGCCGCGTGACCCGGCGCTGCTCGCCCTGCACGACCTCAGCACCCGGCTGCGGCTGCCGCGCGGCCCCGGCGAGACGCCGACCGCCTACGCGGAGCGGGCCGCCGCCCACTCGCCGCAGCAAGCTCCCCTCCTGCGCGATATCGCCCGCCGCTTCAACGCCCTGCGCTACGGCCCCCAGGCGTCCCCGGAGGAGCTGCGGCAGCTTCAGGCGCTGGTGAGGCAGGTGCGGCGAACCGAGCGGACCTGACCCCTCACCCTCTACCCTGCCCTACCCTGCCCCCATGCGCCTGCACCTGATTACCGTCGGAGAACCCAAACTCGCCTACGCCCGCAGCGGCTGGGACGAATACGAAAAGCGGCTGCGGCGCTACCACAAGGTTCAGGTGAGCCGGGTGAGCGGCAAGACCCAGCAGGCCGAGAGCGAAGCCGTGCTGAAAGCGGCAGGCAAGAGCTTGCTGATTTTGCTCGACCCACGCGGCAAGCAGTTTTCCAGTGAGAACCTGAGTGAATATCTGGACGCGCAGGCGCTGGGCGGTCACGGCGAACTGGCCTTCGCCATCGGCGGGCCCGACGGACACACCGACGAACTGCGCTCGCGGGCGCACCTGCTCTGGAGCCTGGGCGAGCTGACGCTGCCGCACGACCTCGCCATGCTGGTGCTGGTCGAGGCGCTGTACCGCGCCGCCACGATTTCGGCGGGTGAGCCTTATCACCGGGGCTAAACGCGCTTACGGAGTCCGCGAGGGGATGACCCGGCGGCCCCGCAACCCCTCCACATATTCGTTGCGGCACTCGGTAAAGGGAACGTCGGCCCAGGGCTGAGGCTGAAAGTCGCGCTGCGTGAGCAGGGGCAGACGCACCTGACGCGTTTCATTGGCGGCGAAACTTTGCGTATCGGAGCCGAAATAGACCGTCTGGTGCTCGGTTCCGCGCCGTTGGTCACACACCACGCTTAGCCGCAGCGCCCCCGCTGGAATGGGTTCCGGGGCGCGGTTGGCGATGGTCGCCGTCACGACTTTGTCGCCGGGTTGTGGGAGTGCCGTTTTCACCCACGCCAGCGCGTAGGGGGCTTTTTCGGTGTGCAGTCTGACCTGCCGCGCCAGCTTGCGCCCCTCCCCGTCCAGCGCCGTGACGCGCAGTTCGTAGTCAGTGTCATAAGCGAAAATTTTCTGCCAGTCCTGCCCCCGTGCGGGCGAGAGCGACACCTCGCCACTCTGGAGGTCGGCGTGTCCGAGTCGCAACGCGATGACGGCCCCGGTGTTCAGGTTGACGAGTTCCCCGCTCACCGTCTCGGGGACGGCGGGGCGGGCCAGCGTCACCCGCACTTCCACAAGGTCGCAGCGGCTGAGGTTGCCGAGCAGCGAAAATTCCACGATGTCGCCGCATGCCTGCCCTACCCGCACGGGAAGCTGGGCCGCAGCGGGCAGCAGTTGGCAACCGCTGAGCGAGAGGGCCCGCAGAGGCAGCAGGAAGGGGCGCGGCATGGGCGCAGGATAGGTCGGAAACCTGACGAGGTGTTGATGGTTCCGCTGCGCTGATGGATGATGGAAGAAAAACCGCCGAAGCCTTCGCCTCAGCGGTCTTTCTTCCATCATCCATCAGGCCGACAGGCCGGAACCATCAACTATCAACCATCACCCACCCTCAAATCCCCTGTACGTCCCACTTCAGGCCCAGCTCAGCCGTGTCCTCGCTGGGGTCCTTGCCCGCCACCAGCGCGTATGCGGCCCGCTCGGGGGTCAGGTGGGTATCCATCACGCGGCGCAGGTCGTCCAGCGTGACCCGGAGCAACCGCGCCTTGTACGCCTCCTGCACCTCAGGGGTAAAGCCCGACTGGTCGCCGTAGAAGCGCAGGCGGCCCACCGTATCGGGGCTGGTGAGGGGGTCGAGGGTCTTGCTCGCGCCCAGAATCGCCTCGGTGAGTTCGCGCTCGCCCAGGTCGGTGTCCAGGAACTGCCGGGCGTCACGGAACACCCCATAGGTGCGGGCGATGTTGGGGTCGCGGTAGCTGCTCATGGCGAACACGCCGCTGCGGGCGTCGAAGCTGGCGCCGCCGCCGTAGGCCCCGCCCTTCTCGCGGATTTCGGCGAGCAGGTACTCACTTCTGAGAAGCCGCGAGAGCACCAGCAGCGCCGGGCTGTCGGCGTGGGTATACGGCACCGTGGAAAAGGCCACCGCGTTGAACGCGACGGGCGAGTCGGTGGTGCGGGCCTGCGGCACCTGCGCCGCGAGTTGCGGGCGGGGGTGGCCGACGGGCGCGTCGCCCTGAAACAGCGTGGTGACGGGCGTGAGGTCCAGCCCCACGTCCTCCGGCAGCGCGGTCAGGCAGACCAGCGGCTCGCCCTGCGTGATGAGGGTGGTCAGGCGCCCGAACTGCGCGAGCAGCGCGTCCAGTCGGCCTTCGAGGTCGTCGGCCTGCCCTTCTGCGCCTTCCACGATGGCCTTGAGGGTCGCCAGCGCGGTGAGGCCGCTGAACTGCTCGCCGAGTGCCGCGCCGGGGCTGACCTGGGCGCTCGCCAGCCGCTCGGCGTAGGCGTTGCCCGCGCTGACCACACTGGCTTTCATGCCCGCCAGACGCTGCTCGAGCAGTTGACGCAGCCGCTCGCGGTCAAACTCGGGCGCCGCAATCACGTCGCGCAGCACCGCCACCAGTTCCCCCGCGTTGCGGGCCAGCGCCTTGCCGCTGAACGACACCGAAAGCCGCAGGTCGTCCACCGTGTCCGGGCCGTTGCCGACCCCCGCGCTCGCGCCGATGCCGCCGGTCACGGCCTCGATGCGGCGGGCGAGCGACACGTAGTCCTGCCCGGCGGCTCCGCTGCGCGTCACGGCGAAGGTGTAGAGCGGCAGCACCGGCAGCAGGTCACGCGGCAGCTCAGGCAGCCGGACCTTCACGTCGAGATAGGTCAGTCCGCCGGTCGGCTGCGGCACGCGCCCCACCAGCGCCCGCCCGGAGCGCTCGGTCTCGTACGCCGGGCGCGGCACCTGCGCGGGCACGTCGGCCAGCGTGAGGGTCGGCAGCACGTTCGGGTCGGATTCCTGGCCCTGAAGGTTTTTCAGGTTGAGGCTCTCGCGGACGATGCGGGCGCGGTCCTCGTCGGTGAAGTCCTTGCTCAGCCGCTCGACCAGTTCGCGCTCGGCCTGCTCGGTGCGCTCGGCCAGCGCGGGGTCAGGGCGGACGACCAGGGTCACGCGGTGGGGGTTTTGCAGCAGCCACTTTTCAATCATGGGTTCAAAGACCCGGCCCCGCTTCAGGTCGTCGCGCAGCCGCCCCAGTTCGGCGTCCAGGCGCAGGCCCGTCACCGGGTCGCCGCCGCTGAGCCACGGTCCCAGCAGCCGGAACATCACGCCCAGGCCGTAGGGGTAGCCCGCGTTGCTGACTTCCTTCTGGCTGATTTCGAACTGGTGCAGGCTGGCTTCAATGAGTGCGGGGTCGATGCCCTCCTCGGCAATCTGGCGCAGGGTGGACAGCACCAGTTCCTGCACGGCGTCGGCCTTATCGGTGCTCAGTCCCTTGAGGCCCACCGCGAAAGCCGCCTCGCGGAAGTCGTCGCGGTAGCCCGTCAGGTCAGCGAGCTGTGCGCCCAGGCCCGACTCGATCAGGGGCCGGGTCAGCGGGGCCGCCGCGTTGCCCAGCAGCACGTCGCTCAGCACGCCCCAGCGCAGGCTCGCGTCGGGGTCGCTGGCGTAGCCCAGTTTCCAGCCCAGCAGCACCTGACCGCCGCGCTCGGTGTCCGAACCGGGGTAGCTCACGTCCACGCGGCGCGGCTCGCTGAAACTGGGCTGGTCGGGAATGCTCACGTCCAGTTCCTGCTTCTGGAAACGGGTCATCACATGCTGCTCGATGGCGTCCAGCACGCGCCCCAGGTCCTGATTGCCGTAGCTGTAGAAGTAGGCGTTGGACGGGTGGTAGTGCGCCGCGTGGAAGGCCCGCAGGTCCTCGTAGGTCAGCTCCGGAATGTTCTCGGGCGACCCGCCGGAGTTGTTGGCGTAGGTCAGGTCGGGGTAGAGCGCCTTGCCGAACGAGCGCCACATCACGCTGCCGGGCGAGGCCATCGCGCCTTTCATCTCGTTGTAGACCACGCCCTGCAGTTTCAGGGTGCTGGTCGGGTCGTCGGGCGTCTCGAACTCGAAGCGGTGCCCGTCTTGCCGGAAGCTCTCGTAGCGCAGCAGCGGGAAAAAGGTCGCGTCCAGATACACCGACAGCAGGTTGAAATAGTCCTGCACGTTGCGGGTGGAAAAGGGGTAGGTCGTCCAGTCGCCCGCCGTCATCGCGTTCATGAAGGTGTTCAGCGAGCGCGGAATCATGGAGAAAAAGGGGTCGGGGACGGGGTATTTCTGCGACCCCATCAGCACGTTGTGTTCCAGGATGTGCGCCACGCCCGTGCTGTCTTTGGGCACGGTGGGAAAGGTCACGCCGAACACGAGGTTGTCGTCCTCGCGGGCGACGTGGGCGTGCCGGGCGCCGTTTTCGTGGCGCAGCAGCACGAGCTGGCCCGACATCTCGGGCAGGGTTTCGACGCGCTCGACGGTGTAACGGCCCAGTGTCTCTCCCACACCGGGGAGCGGAGATTTGATGGCAGTCATGGGCCAAAGAATAGCGCCGGGCGAAAACACCCGGCGGCCTGACTGCGGCTGAGTTCAGCTGCGGTTGTTAACTGCGGCTCAGAGCACGCTGGCGACGGCCTGGGCCGCTTCACGGGCTTCCATATGCAGCAGGCCAAGGTTGGTGCCCGACGGCGCCACCACGGCCAGCACGCCCTTGGCCCCCACCGAGTAGATGAAGACCTGACCGTCCATTCCACTCACCGACATTTCGTTCAGGCTGCCCGTGCCCAGCGTGTCGTTGATGCGCTTGCCCAGGCCCAGCGCCGTGGCGGCCATGGCGGCCACGCGGTTGGCGTCGGTGTTGTCGCTGAACGCCTGGGCGATGGGCAGACCGTCGGTGGTCGCCACCATCGCGCCGCGCAGTTCGGGCAGCGACATACGCAGGTTTTGCAGGATGGACTTCAGTCGTTCAGGTTTGCTCAGCATGGTCATAAGGGGTGCCTCCTTGGGCCGTGGACGGGGAGCGAAGATAGGTAACCCAGTCGCGAAGCAGCGTTTCGCCGCCGTCTTCCAGAGTGACTAGACACCTTTTCGTCTATCAAGACCATAACAAGCCCGGACCGGACGCTGCGGACCAGGAAGCACGGCCAGTCAAAAAGTAATACGGATTCCGCTAAATTCCTGCACAGTCGGAACTACACCGCCTGTGCATCCATATCGCAAAATCCGTATCTTTTCCTACTCCTTTCAGTCGGATTGAATCCAGAAATCTGCTGGATTCAATCGGAATTCGTATAAGGCGAGAACGGATCGGCTGTCCAGTTCCCGCCCGTGCCCTGATCCCGACTCCGACCGAATCCTGTGGCCAACAGGATGAAAGCCGACCGGATGAGGAAGGATAAAGAGACGGATTCACCTCGGGTGCGGCGGAATCTAAGCTGCTGAACGCACGTAGCGCTCTAGGTGCAGCATCAGGTTGTGGGCCGCAACCGCACGGCACGTGCGGGCTACGACGGCCTGGAAGGAATTCAGCTGCACCTCACCCAGAGAGCAGCATCTCGCTAACCTGGAAAAGACCGATTCTATGCGCTTTCTTAGTTTCCCCAGCACCGGTGGCCATGCCACCGGTGTCTTCGCGTTCTCCCGTGACTTGGCGTACACGCCACTCCCGACGTAGCCTTTGTCCCCAAGCGTGCGGCTGCGTTCGTATTCAGAGAGCAGCTCACGGGCCACGCCCTGCTCGGATTCGTTGGCAGCGACAATGGCAAACTTCGTGAAGTAGCCCTGCGTGTCGACGACGCCGTGAAGCTTGTAGCCCATCACCCAGCCCATACTCCCTGGGCCTATTTTTGCTTCTGACTGCTGTCTGGGCCGCTTCATTCGGGCACCCTGAGCAATGGGGAGGGGTTTACTGTCGATAATGAGGATGTCTGCATCTTTCGGGCTGAGGGACAGCCCGAAAGATGCGATGAGATGCCTGGCTGCGAGTAAATGGCGGTGGTAGCGACTGCGTTCGGGGAGGTGTGGGAAGAGGTCGGCGTAAAGCTGACGAACGAGGGCGAACCAGGTCTCGCTGTTCTTCTGACCAAGAAGGTCGCCCACGAGGGCGATAGTGATCAGTTCAGAAGGAGTGGCCTGACGGTTGCGGGCCATGGGAAGCTGGTAGCTTCCCATGGCGCTGAGCAGTTGGAGATGGTCGTCGACAAGGACGTAGGCCAGTGTGAAGAGGTCGGGCAGGCTAAAATATTCCAGAAGCTGGCTGGTTCGCATAACCCCAGCTTCGCTTTTTTCGCCCCTTCTTGCGCCGCACCCGAGGTGATTCCGTACGTTACCAAGCTGGGTTTTACTCCGCCCCCGCTGCTGGCAGCGGCTCGGAGGCGTCGTGCAGCACCCGCTCGGCGACCTGCAAGAACGCCTGCACGGTGGGGCGGGTGGGCTGCTCGCCCGCCGTGTCCCGGCGCCACACCGCCACGATCTCGATGACCGGAGCACCCTCCAGCGGACGGTAGACCACGCCGGGAAGCGCCAGCCGCGAGAAAAATTCGATGGGCAGAAACACGCCCACGCCCGCCGCCACCAGCGAGAGCAGGGTGGGAATCTCAATGGCCTCCTGCACCACCCGGGGGGTAAAGCCCGCATCCGCGCACCAGTGCATGACCTGGTCGAAATAGCTGGCCCGCAGGTAGCGCGGAAAAAAGACGAACGCTTCGTCGGCGAGGTCGGCAATCCGGAGCCGTTCCCGCTGCGCGAGTGGGTGTGCGGCGGGCAGGGCCGCCACCAGCCGTTGCCGCCACAGCGCCCGGGACGCCAGCGCCGGGTCACGCACCGGCAGCAGCAGCAGCCCCACGTCGATCTGACCGCCGCGCAGCGCCGCTTCCTGTTCCCCGGCGGTCAGTTCGCGCAGGTCCACGCTGACCGCCGGGTACAGCTCGCGAAAGCGCCGCACGATTTCCGGCAGCCCCCCGAAGGCCAGCCCGCTGACAAAGCCCACGGTCAGCCGCCCCACCTCGCCCTGGGCGGCCCGGCGCGCCCGCTCCACCGTCTGCGCCGCCTGCGCCAAAGTCGCCCGCGCCCCGACCAGAAATTCCTCGCCCGCCGGGGTGAGCTGCACGCGCCGGGTGGTGCGGGTCACGAGCTGCACGCCCACTTCTTCTTCGAGGTTGCGAATCGAGCTGCTCAGCGCCTGCTGCACCACGAACACGCGCTCGGCGGCCCGCCCGAAGTGTTCTTCCTCGGCCAGGGCGACGAAGTGGCGCAGGTGTCGCAGTTCCATTGCCGCGCAGCTTAGAGCATTTGACAACTTCCCCTTGTTCCCGCTGGTTGGAGTCCCTTCCCCGAACATAGGGCTTCGCTTGCAGTCCCTATGACGCTTCCCAGCGCGGCCCCATGTCTCCCGGCCCCCAGCCACTCATCTGGGCTTGACGGTTCGTTAGAGCATGAAGTTTCCGAGGCCATTCGTACATTGCCAGAAGCCGGCAGGCGGATAGGGTGGGGGCGTTTTGGTTGATGTTCCCACGTCTTGCCCTCACAGGAGCGCTTTTTTCATGACCCTCTCGACCCTTCCCCAAACCTTCGCGCCCCCCGGCGTGCCCGGCGAGTACCACCTGACCCACGCGGGCGAACTGCGGCCCACCCGTGGCCCGGTGTCGGCGCGTGCCCAGGAACTGAACGCGGCCTTTCGCGAAAAAATCCTGGCCCCCGACTTTTCCTGCGTGGCGGCCAAGGCGTCCATGAACACCAGCGCCTACGCGCTCGGCGTGTACGGCGAACTTGGCAGCCTGGGCGCCACCCTCGGCCTCGCACACGACCTCGCCCGCTTCGTGCAGGACCAGGACGACCTCGGCAGCGATTTCACGTCCTTCATCGCCACCTTCGGCGCGCCGGAGGGCATGACCGAGCACGAGTTCGAGGACCGGCTGTGGCAGCAGCTTCGCGCTCTGCACCAGCTCGATACGGCGCCCTACAGCGAGGAAGTCAGCGCCGACCCGCACAGCAACAAGTTCGGGTTTTCGTTTGCCGGACGCGGGTTTTTCATCATCGGCCTCCACCCCGGCAGCAGCCGCGTGGCGCGGGCGTTTCCGGTGCCTGCACTGGTGTTCAACGCCCACCGCCAGTTTCAGCAGCTGCGCGACACCGGGCGCTTCGAGCGGATGCAGCAGACCATCCGCAGCCGCGAGCTGAAGTTGCAGGGCAGCCTCAACCCCAATCTCGCCAACTACGGCGAAGCGCCCGAAGCCCGGCAGTACTCGGGCCGCGCGGTGGAGCCCGGCTGGGTGGCCCCGTTTCCCAACACTCCCACAGGGGGCCGCTGTCCCTTCGGCTTCGGCGACGGGGCAGACTGAGGCATATGACCCAGCCCCCCACTTCCACCGAGGCCCCGACGGAAGCGCGGCCCTACCGCATCGCGCCGCAGACCGGCACCGGCTTTTGCCTGCAAAAGGGCGACGTACTCGTCGTCATCGACCCGATGGGCGAGCAGGTGTCCGATCTGATGGCCTTCGCCGCTGACAACCAGGATGAATGGCTGTCCTCGGGCCGCACCTTCGACTACAACGAGACGATTTACCTCACCACCGGGCACCGGCTGTACTCCAACCGCTCGCGGGTGATGTTCACGCTGCTGCGCGACGACGTGGGCCGCCACGACTTTCTGCTCACGCCCTGCTCGACGGAAACCTTCGAGATTCTGTACCCGCCCGGCACCGCCGAGGGGCACCCGAGCTGCTTCGGCAACCTGGTCAAGGCGTTCGCACCATTCGGGATTCAGCCCGACCAGATTCCCACCACCCTCAACATCTTCATGAACGTGCTGGTGGACGAAAAGGGCAAGGTCAACATCGGCCCGCCCATCTCGCAGCCGGGGCAACGGCTCGAACTGCGCGCCGAGATGGACCTGATCGTGGGCCTCACAGCGTGCTCGGCAGAAGGCAGCAACAACGGCACCTTCAAGCCCATCGACTACTTCGTGATTCCGGCGGGCACACGCGCCGAGTAGACGCAGCCGAACAGGACGGCGGGACATCCTCTCGCTGTCCTTGACATTTCTTGATAACTCGATTAAGATTATCCTTCTGGCCGCCTCCGGGCGCCGTGCGGTACATTCCGCCCTGTACGCCTTCTGTGCTGTTGCCCGGCCCAAGTCATGACAGGAACGCAGACAGAAGATGCACCGAGGGAGACGTCCACCTCCGAGAAATAAAAACGGACGTGCGAGTGTTGGAGCGGGAAAACCCCGTCAAAACGCACCATCCGGAACCCCCACGCGGGGTTCTTTTTTTTGCTGTCAAGGGAGCTGGCAGGGGAATTACTGATAACGCGCTATGTCCGTATCATTTGCCGAGAAGCCATATTCCCCTTGCCATGAGCTACGGGCCATGAGCCAGTCGGCACAGGAGGCTTGAGACCAACTTTGCACGTTCTCAAGAGCAGGAGAAAAGGGGGCGGCGCGGCCCCCTCTCCTCAGCGCAAGAACGCTTCTGTCAGCGCCGACACCAGCCGGGGCAGGGTGCCGAAGCAGTAGGGCGCGTAGGCCCGCTCGAGCCACTGGTGGTAGTCGCGGCCCCACGGCCCGAGGTTGATGCAGGGCAGGCCCGCGGGCGGCGCGTGGATATGGGCGGCGCGGGCGGGCGTGTTGGCGTTGACGACTTCGATGTCGGCGGGGTCGGCGGACCCGAACCAGCTCATGTCGCTGATGCCGGTGAAGATGGGCCGCTCGCTGATACTCACGCCGAGTTCCGCGCCCTTCTCGCGCAGGGTGGCGCGGACGAGGTCGAGGGCCTGCGCCTCGGCGGGTTTGCGGGCGTCGAGCGTGGTGTTGGGGTAGTGCAGCGACGCGAAGCCCAGCACCGCCGCCGGGCCGAGCAGCCCCGCCGCGTCCCACAGCCAGCCGGTCAGGCAGGCGCTGCGGGTGGGAAAGTCGAGGTGCGGGTCCAGTTCGGCGTCGTAGGCGGCAAACGCCGCGTCCAGGTCAGGCACGTTCTGCCGCGCCTGGGCCAGCAGTTCGGCGGAGGTCAGCACCAGCGGGGTGGCCCCGTGCGCGGCGCTGCCCGCCTCCCCGAGAACCTCGGCGCGGCGGCGCAGGGTGTCCAGGGCATCGGCCAGGGCGGTCCTCGCCACGTCCACGAAGCGCTCCAGCACCGCGCCCGCGTCCATCCCGTGCGTGGGGGCATTGACACACAGCCAGGCCCGCGCCGGGGTGGTCACGTCGTAGTAGGTCTTGAGGTCCTGCTGCCGCAGCAGCGTGGGCGGCGTGCCCGTGATTCCGGCGCTGCGGTCGGTCAGGTCGGGGTTGAGTTCGAAGGCCCGCGTCAGTTCGCTCGCCAGGAAATTGACGTTCACGCCGTCGAGCGAGTAGCCCGCATGGGTGTCCACGCCGACCACGAAGGCCGACACCAGCAGCTTGCCCACCGTGCCCACGTACACGGCCTGCCCCGCGCTGCCGTCGCCGTTGTCGCTCGTCGCGTCGAGGTTGATGACCAGCCGCAGGTCCAGCCCCTCGCGCTCCGCCCACGCCGGAAGCTGCGGCGCGGCCCAGCGTGCGCCGTGCGAACTGACTTCCTCGTCGGCCACCGCCAGAAACAGCACGTTGCCGCTGCGCTCCGTCTGCCCGGCAAATTCGGCCAGCGCCGCGATGCCCGCCGCCAGTCCCGATTTCATGTCGAGCACCCCGCGTCCGGGCAGGAAATCGCCGCTTTCCAGGTCCTTCAGGGCGCGGTGCTCGGCCTCGCTGCGGGCGTTCACGCGCAGGTCTTCAATCAGGCGGGGCAGCAGCGCCTCGGGGTCGAAGGCCACGTCCGCGTGGGGGCCGTAGTTGGAGACCGACACCACGTCGTAATGCCCGGTCAGCACCACCGTCGCCGGGCTGCCGCCGCGCACCAGCGCGTACACGTTGCACCGCCCGTAGGGATCGTTTTCGATGACTTCCGCCCACAGGTCCTCCGGGTGGTCCTGAAAATAAGGCAGGCGTCCAAGCACCCGCAGCAGGGTATCGGGGAACGCCTGCTCGCCCGCCGTATTCGTCACGCTCGCCGCCCGCACCAGTTCGAGCGTCACCTCACGGGCCGAGGGTGTTTGGATATTGGATACAATCATGCCTGCCAGCATAGGGTGACCTGCCCCTCCCTACAACAGGAGGGCAGGTCATACGGGTCTGAACTCTACTTCGCGCATTCGGGAAAAACGCCCGAATGCGCTACGCGCCGTCCAGACCCGTATTTTCTCTGACTCACTCCGTTCGGAAAAATAGTTTGCGTATGCAAACTATTTTTCAGAGTGGTATCACCCGGCCTGCTTGCCAGGAAAAGCCGTCAGCGCCAGCCGAGCGCCGGGGCCAC
This sequence comes from Deinococcus wulumuqiensis R12, assembly GCF_011067105.1. NCBI lineage: Bacteria > Thermotogati > Deinococcota > Deinococci > Deinococcales > Deinococcaceae > Deinococcus > Deinococcus wulumuqiensis. The sequence continues at coordinate 1,828,865 of NZ_CP049357.1, forward strand.
GTGTTTCAGGATGTTCTCGATGACGTGCGCGTTGTACTCCACCCCGAGCTGGTTGGGCACGGTGAGCAGCAGCGTATCGGCCTCGGCAATCGCTTCGTCCTGCCGGAGCTGGTCAATCAGTTTGTCCGGCTCGGCGGCGTAGCTGCGTCCGAACACGGCGCGGAAATTGTCGATGTGCCCGAACTGGTCGCTGCCTTGCTGGCGACCGAAATAGGCGCGGTCAAGGTCACTGGTGATCGCAAAAATGGAGCGGCTGACCGACGTGCGCGGCGTGTGGGCATGGCCCGCTTCCTGCCAGGCCGCCTTGAAGGCCCGCAGTTGCTCAGCCTGCTGAACGTGGAACGGCTGCCCCGTCTCGTCGGTTTTCAGGGTGGAGCTTTGCAGGTTCATGCCCATCCTGGCCGCCCACACCGCCGTCGCGTTAGACGCCGCGCCCCACCAGATGCGCTCGCGCAGGCCCTCGGAGTGGGGTTCGAGCCGCAGCAGCCCAGGCGGGTTGGGAAACATCGGCCGCGGGTTGGGCTGCGCGAAGCCTTCGCCCCTGAGCAGGTCCAGAAACACCTCGGTGTGTCGCCGGGCCATGTCCTGTTCGGTTTCACCCGGCGCCGGCTGAAAGCCGAAGTGCCGCCAGCCGTCGATCACCTGTTCCGGCGACCCCCGGCTGAGGCCGAGTTGCAGCCGCCCGCCCGCGATCAGGTCGGCCGCGCCCGCGTTCTCGGCCATGGAGAAGGGGTTTTCGTAGCGCATGTCGATGACGCCGGTGCCGATTTCGATGTTGCTCGTCTTCGCGCCGACTGCCGCGAGCAGCGGAAACGGCGAGGCGAGCTGCTGCGCGAAATGGTGCACCCGGAAATAAGCGCCGTCCGCGCCCAGTTCCTCCGCCGCCACCGCGAGGTCGATGGATTGCCGCAGCACGTCGCCCGCCGAGCGCGTCCGGGACTGCGGGTGAGGGTTCCAGTGACCGAAGGAGAGAAAGCCGATCTTCTTCATGGGGAAAGCATAGCGTCTTTGGTTTATAAAATAAAGCGGTTTAGTTTATATACTTTTGGGTTCGGTCAGCAGTCGGTCGGCCAGCTCCGTTACCGAGTCCCGCGCCGTATCCACCCGCAGCACCGGCGTTTGCCAGGGCTGATAAGGCCACTTTGCTACCGCTTCCCAGTCGGGCGGCGACCAGTGGCCCGCGTGGGCCGTAGCATCGGCGTGGCGAGATTCCACCCGGCGGCGGTGTTCGGCCCCGTCCGAGCAAACCACTTCCACGTTGACCAGCCGTGCGCCTGCTTCCCGCGCCACTTCGGCCCACGCCTCCCGCGTTTCGGCTACCGGGTTCACGCAGTCGGCCACCACGTTCAGCCCCAGCGCGAGGTTATCGGCGGCAATAGCGTAGGCCGTCGCGTAGCCTTCCACCGTGATTCCAGCGTGTCCGGCGTTGAGCAGCGCGGCTTCTACCGTATCCACCCGCAGATAAACGGCTCCTAGCCGCCGCGAAAGCTCACGGGCGAGGGTGCTTTTGCCGGTGCCGGGGATGCCGGAGAGGACGAGAAGCATGGGGGGAGGGTACGTCATCCAAAAGGCGCACGACGCCGCGCCGCAGGGAAGGCAGGCCGAACTCCTGGCGTCGGCAACAGTTCAGGCCCTGCTCGCCGACCTGCGCGAAAATCTTGCCCGCGCCGAGCAGGGAGTCGACCCCTCCTGGCACGACCACGCCAGGGCCGCGCTGCTGGACTACCTGCCCGAAACGGTGCAGTTGCACGGCGCCCGCCTGGGCCACGCCCATGACCCCGCCTTTCTAACGGCCTTAAACGGCATTCGCAGCATTGCCCTGGCCTACGCCGACGCCAGGGAGCGCGACTGGGAGGCGCAGCAGCGGTTTCTGGCCGAAAAAGCACGGTCACTGGAATAACTACAAAAAAAACGAAGAGCAGTTCTCCGAATTACGCAGGCGCCCTGACGGCGCCGCCACCTGCTCCATTCTCCATCCTGCTCTGGCCTTCCAGTCCCTTGACCCAAAAGCGCATCGGCTTGGAGCTGGGGGCGCTTTCGCCGATTTCCTGCCAGCTCAGCGTGATCTCGAGTTCAGGGTGCATGACGTAGCCGCGCCGCTCCAGCAGGTGACTCGGCGAGCGCCAGCCCCGTGGCCTTTGCGGGTGGTCTTCGGAGCGCACCACCATCGCCGCCGCCACGATGGGCAAGCCGAGGGCCTGCGCGTGGGCCTCGACTTGGCTGAGCAGTTCACCGCCCAGCCCCCGACTCTGATACTCGTCTTCCAGCAACGCCTCGCCCAGGTACAGCACCGTGGCGGGGTCAATCCCTGCCGCTGCGAAGGGCCGCAAAAAGTCGGCGTCCTCGGCCACCAGCGGGACAGCGGTGCAGGCTCCCACCACGCGCCCCCCGGCGGTCTCGTCGCGGGCCAGCACCAGCAGCGCCCCCGGCGCCTGCACGTAGGTCTGGAGATGGGCGGCCTCGGCTTCCTCGGTGCCGTCGTAGAGGTAGGGAAACTCGCGGAACAGGCTCAGGCGCAGGCGGGCCACTTCACCCAGCACGGGGCCAAAATCACCGGACAGGGTTTGAAAGGAGACAGAGGACGGAACAGACATAGCCCCTCACTATACAGGCAGACGAAACATTGGCCCACACCTGCTGCGCCCCGGTATTGGAACTCTTGCGCGGACGGGGGCGCTTTCGCCAGTGCCGGGGAGGCCAAAAAGGGAGGATTACACCACCGACCTGACTGCCTACAATAACGCTGGGCGCGTGCTGTGGCAGAAGCGCGAAAAGCTTGCGGTCATCGTCGGTGTCCATGCAGTGGATGGGGTGCTGGTGGTAGAAACGACTAACAACGGAGCCGGGGCCATCCTTGCGAGCAAAACGGCACTGATTTCTTCTGATCTCGGCGGAGTCACTTGGGTCGGTGGTCACCCACTCTTTGCCCAACCTGCCGCCCACGCCATGCTTTTCACGCAGGCGTCAAGCCGTGTTCCGCAAGTAGAAGATGGGCTGAACTTCCAGCGCGTGACGCTGCGGCCCAAGCTGAGCGTCACACCCATTCATTTTGACCCTCCGACTCGCCCAAATTGCGGTGAGGCACAGGGCTTTTACGATGCGTTTGGGCAGCCAACCTTTGAGGGACAGTTCATCAGCGTGAAGCGCCAGGACACCTGCGGTGAGTTCGTCGCGCGGTTCGACTGGTTGACTGCGCCCGCCGCTCACTAACGCAAAAAAAAGCCGAGGCACTTGGCCCCGGCTCTTTTTCTATCAACGGTCAACCATTGACCATCAACTGTTTTAGAAGTCCATGCCGCCCATGCCGCCCATGTCGCCGCCACCCTGAGGCATCGCAGGCGCAGCCTTCTCGGGCTTGTCGCTGACGATGGCTTCGGTGGTCAGGATCAGGGCGCCGATGCTCGCGGCGTTCTGCAGCGCGGTGCGGGTCACCTTGGCGGGGTCCACGATCCCGGCGGCCACCATGTCCTCCACGTACTCGCCGGTCGCGGCGTTGAAGCCGTAACGGGCCTTGTCGCTGTTGATCACGGCGTTGACGATGACGCTGCCTTCTTCGCCGGCGTTCGCGGCGATCTGGCGGGCGGGTTCTTCCAGGGCGCGAATCAGGATGCGGGCACCCGTCGCTTCGTCACCGCTGAGGCCTTCGGCAGCCTGCTTGACGGCGGGAATCACGCGCAGCAGGGTGGTGCCGCCGCCCGCCACGATGCCTTCTTCCACAGCCGAGCGGGCGGTGGACAGGGCGTCTTCGTAGCGGTGCTTCTTTTCCTTGAGTTCGGTTTCGGTCGCGGCACCCACGCGGATGACGGCGACGCCGCCGCTCAGCTTGGCGAGGCGCTCCTGGAGCTTCTCGCGGGCGTAGTCGGAGTCGGTGCTGTCGAGTTCGCCCTTGATGGCGTTGACGCGGGCGTCAATGGCCGACTGCTCACCTTTGCCGTCCACGATGGTGGTTTCGTCCTTGGTGATGCGGATGCGGGCGGCGCGGCCCAGCATTTCCATGCCGACATTTTCCAGCTTGTGGCCGAGGTCTTCGCTGACCACTTCGCCGCCCGTGACGGCAGCGATGTCGCGCAGCATCTCCTTGCGGCGGTCACCGAAGCCGGGGGCCTTGACCGCAGCGATGTTCAGGCTGCCGCGCAGCTTGTTGACGACCAGGGTGGCGAGGGCTTCGCCTTCCACGTCCTCGGCGATGATGAGCAGGGGCTTGCCGGTCTGCACGACCTTTTCGAGAATCGGCAGCATGTCCTTGAGGTTGCTGATCTTCTTCTCGTTGATCAGGATGTAGGCGTCTTCGAGGACGGCTTCCATCTTCTCGGGGTTGGTGATGAAGTAGGGGTTGATAAAGCCCTTGTCGAACTGCATCCCTTCCACGACGTCCACTTCGGTGTCGAAGCCCTTGGACTCTTCGATGGTGATGACGCCTTCCTTGCCCACCTTGTCCATCGCAGAAGCGATTTCCTGGCCGACAGTTTCGTCGTTGGCCGAAATGCCCGCGACCTTCTTGATGGCTTCGCTGTCCTCGACGGGCACGGCCAGCTTCTTGATTTCCTCGATGGCGACAGCCACGGCCTTGTCAATGCCGCGCTTCAGGGCGAGGGGGTTGGCGCCGGCGGCCACGTTACGCAGACCTTCCTTCACGATGGCCTGGCCCAGCACGGTGGCGGTGGTGGTGCCGTCACCCGTGATGTCGTTGGTCTTGCTGGCGACTTCCTTGAGAAGCTGGGCGCCGATGTTCTCCAGCTTGTCCTCCAGCTCCACTTCCTTGGCGACGGTCACGCCGTCCTTGGTGATGGTGGGGCTGCCGAACTTCTTCTCGATGACCACGTTGCGGCCACGCGGCCCGAGGGTCACCTTGACGGCGTTGGCGACGGCATTGACACCGCGCTCGAGGCTGCGGCGGGCGGATTCATCAAACACGAGCTGTTTAGCCATTGTGATTGCTCCTTGAAAAGTGAAATGAGGAAGAAAAACAGGAAACGAACAGGCTCAGAACCTGACCCGGAGCCTTACTCGACAATGGCGAGCAGGTCGCGCTCGCTCAGCAGGCTGTAGTTCTTGCCTTCGAGGCTGACTTCGGTGCCGCCGTACTTGGCGAAGTAAACGGTGTCGCCTTCCTTGACTTCCATGGGCACCTTGGTGCCGTTGTCCAGGGTCTTACCCGTGCCGACGGCAACGACTTTGCCGCGCTGGCTCTTTTCCTTGGCGGAATCGGGAACGTACAGACCGCCGGCAGTCTTCTGCTCGGCTTCTTCGATAATTTCAACCAGAACGCGGTCACCAAGTGGTTTCAGCATGTGGGGTCCTCCTGTGGGTGAGATGATGGCGGAAGGTCGTGCTGGCGGGCGTTTTCCTGCGCAGCACCTTCAATCCGCCTCGGATGGTAGAGCGGCAGTAAGAAAAATGTCAACCAACTGAATCTGACAATCTGAGTCTAGGACGCTCAAGGTGCACCAGCACGCGAAATAGGCGTAGCCACTTGCTAGATACTACTTAGAACATATATATGTAAGGGACAAATACAGATGATCATAAACTGACGCTGCGAGGCGTCGGTCGGCCCCTGTTTATCCCGCTCTGCCCCGGAGGTTTCCCCATCATGGCAAGACCCGCGATTTTGTCACGCGCCCCTTTCGAGGAGGCCTTCGAGAAGCTCGGTCCGGCGCCGCTGACGCTGGCGGTGCTGGACCTCGACCATTTCAAGCTGCTGAACGACTCGCTCGGGCACACCGAAGGCGACCGGGTGCTGAAGGTCGTCGAGCGGCTGCTTTCGGGCAGCCTGCCGAGCGGGAGCGTCATCGGGCGCATCGGCGGCGACGAATACGCGGCGATTTTGCCCGAGACCGCCGCCGAAACCGCGCTGATTCTGTTCGACGAGGTCATCAAGCACTTTCACATCCACCGCGACCCGCAGTGGCCCCGGAGCCTGGGCCTGAGTGTTGGCCTCGCCGCCCGGCCTGCCCACGCCAGCGAGTACGCCGAGCTGTACCGCGCCGCCGACGAAGCCCTGCTGCGGGCCAAGCGCGAGGGCCGGAGCCGCGTGTGCATCTACGTGGAATCCAAGATGGTCCTCAAGTCGAACTACTACCCCAAAAGCCAGCTCGAACGCCTCGCCAAACTCTCCGGCGCCCTGGGCCGCACCGAGGCCAGCCTGCTGCGTGAGGCGCTCGACGACCTGATTGAACGGCACCGGGGAGAACTGTGAAGCACGACCTGACCCTGCAAGGCGGCGCCCTCACCCTGCGCCCGCTGACCGAGGCCGATATTCAGCCGCTGTGCGACCTCGCCAGCGCCCACGCCGAGGCGCTGCGGCTGATGGGCACGCCGCCGAACACGCCCGACTATTACCGGGGCGCACTGACCGACCCAGCGCAGATGGCCTTCGTGGTCGAGGTCGGCGGGAAACTGGCAGGCAGCACGCGCTACGGCGACATCCGCGCCGCGCATTCGGGGCTGGAAATCGGCTGGACGTGGCTTACGCCGGAGCACTGGCGCACCGGAACAAACCGCCGCATGAAGCTTCTGATGCTCCGCCACGCCTTCGAGGAGATGGGGATGGAGCGGGTGCAACTCAAGACCGACCTCCTGAATACGCGCTCTCAGCGAGCGATTGAGGGGCTAGGCGCGGTCCGGGAAGGCGTGTTGCGCTCGCACATGCGCCGCGCCGACGGCACGATGCGCGACACGGTGATGTACTCGGTCACGCGTTCGGAGTGGCCGGAGGTAGGGGCGCGGCTGTCGGGTGAGGCCCGGCCCGATCCCCTCCAAACGGTTCTGGACCTGGAAAAACAGGTCTGGGAAGCCCTGAAAAATGGCGACGCGGAGGCTGACCGGCGCCTGCTTTCCGAGGATTTTCTGGGCGTCTACGCGGCGGGACGTGCGGGGCGCGAGGCACACGCCGCGCAACTGGGGGCCGGGCCGAGCGTGGCGACCTACACCCTGAGCGCGGAGCAGGTCAGGACGCTGGCGCCAGGGCTGCTGCTGCTGAGTTACCGGGCCGAGTTCACCGCGCCGGATTCGCCTGACCTTCACCGCGTGCTGGTGACCTCCATCTGGCAGCAGCGGGGGGAAACCTGGGTCAATGTCTTCAGCCAGGACACCGAGAGCCAGGACACTGAGAGCCACGACACTGAGAGCCACGTCAACGGGGCAAGCGCATGACCGACCCTTTCCTCCCCGGCTGGCTGACCGCCATGAGTGAGGCGTGGGACGGCTATCTCTACGGCTCCTACCCCATCGGCGCGTGCATCGTGGACGCCGAAGGGAACGTGGTCGGGCGCGGGCGCAACCGTCTGGGCGAGCCGCGCCGGGCACACGCGGGCGTGATTGGCGGCCACGACCTCGCGCACGCCGAAATCAACGCGCTGCTGAGCGTGCCCGATATCCGCCGCCCCGAGTGCCTGTCGTGGACGGTGCTCACCACCGTGGAACCCTGCCCGCAGTGCGCCGGAGCGGTTGCCATGAGTGGCATTCGCGGGGTGAGCTACGCGGCCCCCGACCCCTGGGGCGGCTGCGCCCGGCTGCTGACCGACGACCCCTACGTGAGCAGCAAAGGCATGCGGGTGGGCCGCGCCCCCGAACCCCTGCAACGGGCGGCGCTGCGCCTGACGCTGGTGGGGTTTCTGGAAGAAGGCCACCGGCCCGAAGACCGTTTCCTGCAAAGTTTCGCGTCCCACAAGGCCGATTTCAGGGCCGCCCGCGAACTCCACGTTTCCGGCACCCTCTCGCGCCTGCGCTCGGGCGGGGCCGGGCTGCAAGACGCGCTGACCGAACTGCTGGGCGGCGCGTTGCCGCTGGACTGGCTGGACCTTCTGGCCGACCTGTCCCCGGCCCGGCACGTCACTTTCGCCCTCGACCTCTCGCCCGGCCTGGAACGCACCGGGCGGGCCTGCGCCTGGATTGAGCGTGAGGACGGCTTCGTCCTGATGACCGGGGCGCGGGCCGGCTGGACGCTGCCCGGCGGCGGCATCGAGAGAGGCGAAACGCCCGAGCAGGCCGCCGTACGCGAGGCCTGGGAAGAAGCCGGCGCCCGCTGCGAGGTGGCCGGCGCAGGCTGGACCCTGACCGACGGCTCGGATTCGGTGTGCGTGCCGCTGCGGGTGCTGACGCTCGAAAGCAGTCCCGAGGGCCGCCCCCTCATCTGGGTCAACCCCCACGCGCTGCCCTGGGCCGACGACGTGCAACTGCGGCAGGTGCTCGCCGCGCGGGGGCAGACGCCGCCGCACCTGCAAGCGCCGCCGCTCGTCGCCCGTGCTGACGAACTGGCGCGTGCCTCCGGCTTTGACCGCTCGTGCAGCGAGGAAACCGGGCGGCTGCTGCGAACCCTGGCGGCGAGCAAACCGGGCGGGCGGGTGCTGGAACTCGGCAGCGGGCTGGGCGCAGGCACGGCGTGGCTGCTGGCGGGCATGGACGCCGGGGCCACGCTGCTCACGATAGAAAACGACCCGGAGCGGGCGGCGCAGGCGGCAGAACTGCTGCGTACCGACGAACGGGCGCGGGTGCTGACAACGGACTGGGCCGACGCTTTGGAGGACGGGCCGTTCGACCTTATCTTTGCCGATGTGGGAACCGCCAAAACACCCGCCGCCTTGAACAGTCTGGTAGGCGCGCTCCGTCCCGGCGGCTCGCTGGTTCTGGACAACTTCTCGCCGCCGATGTATCTGCCTGACGGCTTACACGGCGGCGACGCCGAGCGGGACGCCCTGTTCGCCCATCCCCAGCTGGTGTGCAGCGAGCTTCAGGTGACGCGCAAGGAACGGGTCATTCTGGCGACCCGGAGGCCCGCATGAATCTCACCCTGCTGCGACATGGCCGCTCCCGCGCCGACGACGAGGGCGTGCATGAAGGCCGTTACGATTCGCCGCTGACCGACGTGGGCCGCGCCCAGGCGCAGGCTCTGGCGGCGTACTGGGCGACGCAGCCCCCGAACTTTGACCGGGCGTACTGCTCCACGCTGCTGCGGGCGCACGAAACCGCGCACATCGTGACCGACGCCCTGGGGCTGCCGCTGACCCCCACCGACCTGCTGCGCGAGTGGGACAACGGCCCGCTGGCGGGCATGGGACGTGAGGAAGCGCTGGAAAAATACCCGATTCCCGCCTTCCGGCACGACCTCGACCCCCTCACCCGCGACGGCGGCGAGTCACAGGCCGCCATCCGCGCCCGCGCCCTGCAAGCGCTGGAACTGATACGGATTCCGATTGAATCTGGTAGTTTCAGATTCAATCCGAGCGGATGCGAGTAGGAAAAAATACGGATTCTGCGATATGGATGCACAGGCGGCGCTTTCCCGACTGTGCAGGAATTAAGCGGAATCCGTATGATTTGGCAGGGCGGCGGGGAGAATGTCCTGGTGGTGTCGCACGGCGGCCTGCTCAACACGGTGCTGCGTGAGCTGATGGGCGTACAGCACGGTTGGTTCGCCTTCGAGGACACCCGCTTTGCGAACCTTCGGCTGAGCCGCACCTCCCAGACGGTGCTGCTGACGGGCGTGAATCTGGGGCCGCATCTGGCGGAGTGATACCGATTCCGATTGAATCTGGTAGTTTCAGATTCAATCCGACTTGCAAAGCTGCGCAGCAGAGCGGATGCGAGTAGGAAAAAATACGGATTCTGCGATATGGATGCACAGGCGGCGCCTTCCCGACTGTGCAGGAATTAAGCGGAATCCGTATGATTCAGTTTCCCCGCCGCGCCCGCTTTTCCGCCTCGATGGCCCGCTGCAACTCGCTGATCTGGCCCAGGAGGGCGGTCTGCTCGGCGGGCGGCACCACCGCAATCTGCTTTTTCAGCAGCTCCACCTCATTTTTCAGCGCGTCGATGTTCAGCGTGACCTGAATGTCGTCCACGGCGGCAGCGGCGTAGGCCGTGACCTTCTGCTCGTATTCCTGCGAGGACGCCCGTGACAGGCTGCCCGAATCGCGGCCCTCGAACATCAGGCGGATGAGGAGCTGCTCCTCGGGCTGCCCCCGGAAGAGGTCCAGAATGTCGTCGGAACTCTGGGCGCCCCGGGCGGCGAGCATCACCTTGCGCACCGCCTCGTTGCGCCAGGGCATCGAGCCGTCGAGCTTGGCCAGGAGCGAGGGGTCCACCAGCAGTTGCCGCAGCAGCGCCAGCTCGTGCTCCTCCTCGCCCCCGCTCTGGCTCATGCCCGCCAGGTGGGTGTCGGTCAAGGTGCGGCGTTTGGCCTTGGAACCGATCCAGTCGAGCAGCGCCCCTGGCCGGATGCCGAGCAGTTCGCACGCCGCCGTTCGCATGTCCTGCGCGATGCTGTCCAGCGGGTCGAGGTTCTGCATCCGGGGCAGCAGCTCCATCAGGACGCCGCGCTTGCCCTCGTTGGTGTCCACGCCGTACTTCTCGGTGGCGGCCTGCACGCGGTATTTCACCTCGTCCAGCCCCCCGGCGAGCGCCTGCCGGATGCCCGCTTCATCTCCCGAAAACAGCGCGTCGGCGGGGTCCTTGCCGCTGGGCACGGAGGTGGCCCGCACGCGGAACCTGGCGCCGATGGTCTGGTCGAGTCCCGCCAGCGTCGCCTTGAGGCCCGCGCCGTCCTGGTCGAACATGAGGACGATGCTCTGGGCGCCCAGCCTCTCAAGGAGCTGCGCGTGTTCGGCGGTCAGGGCAGTGCCCAGCGAGGCGACGGCCCCGGTAAACCCGTGCTGGTGCATGGAAATCACGTCCATATACCCCTCGACCACCACCAGTTCGGTGCCGCTGCCCAGGCCGGTGCGTGCCCGGTCCAGCCCGTAGAGCAGTTCGCCCTTTTTAAAGGCCGCCGTTTCCGGCGTGTTCAGGTATTTGGGTTTGGAGTCGTCCAGCACGCGCCCACCGAAGCCGACCAGCCGCCCGAGGTGGTCACGAATGGGAAACATGACGCGGCCCCGGAAGCGGTCGTAGATGCGCCCGTTTTCCGGATTCTCGGTGAGCAGCCCGGCTTCGAGCAGTTGCCTTTCGGTCAAGCCTTTGGTGCGGGCGAGTTTCAGCAGCCCGTCCCAGCCGTCGGGCGCGTAGCCCAACTCGAAGGCGGCAATCGTCTCGTCGCTCAGGCCGCGTCCGCGCAGGTAGTCCAGCGCCGGTCCCGGCAGGTGCGAGCGGAAATAGGCGAGCGCGAAGGCGTTGACCTCGTACAGGTCGCGGCTGGTCTTTTCGCCGTACTTGGCGTCGATCTGAATCCCGGCGCGGTCGGCCAGCTTGCGAAGCGCGTCGCCGAAGCTGAGCGACTCGACCTGCTGCACGAAGCCGAACACGTCGCCGCTCGCCTTGCACCCGAAGCAGTGGTAGTAGCCCTTTTCGGTGTCCACCTGAAAACTGGGGGTCTTTTCCTTGTGAAAGGGGCACAGGCCCTTCATGCGCCCTTTCCCGGCGGGGGTCAGGCGCACATATTCGCCCACCACATCGGCAATATTCAGCCGTGCGCGGACATCTTCCTTCGTTCCCATGTGACCTCACCTCCCCCGCCGGACCGCTCGCCGGGCAGACCTCGAGTTTAGAGCCAAGGGGCGGTCGGCGGCTGAGAATCCGGGCCACCACTCTGCCGCCCGCCCGCCGCCGCAACTGTTTCTGAAAGGTTCCAGAGGCGCCGCTTCCCCCGGCCCTCCCCTCCCCTGTCTCAAGGTCTCATCATTTCGGCTGATGCAAGGGTCAGCCTGGCGCGTTACGCTGAGGACATGAACGTGATTCGTCATTTCAGCGATACGCGGACGGGGGAGGGCCGCGTCCGGTTTCTCATCACCCAGGGCCGTGTGCGACTGGTGGCGGAGGGGCCGGGCTGGTCCCACGAAAGCACCCACCCCGGGCTGCACGAAGCGGCCACCTTTCTGGCGGTGCTGTCCCAACTGCCCGACTCGCTGTATCAGGAAGCGCTCGACGACCTCGAACGGCGGCTGAGCCTGGAGCAGGCGGCGTAAAGCCAGATAAGAAAAGCCAGATAATACGGTTTCAAATTGAGTCCCGGACATGTCCGGGCGCAATTTTGCGCGGAGCGCATGGAAAGATACGGTTTTAATCCGATTCCCGAACATCCGGAAAGGCGCCGGATGCCCGTCCATCTCCTTAAAACCGTATAAGAACCGTCAGAGACAGGCCACCCGGCAGATGCCCCGTCGCGCCGGGTGGCCTACGCTGGTGCCATGTCCGAAGAAACCGCCGTCGCCTACGCCAACGCGCCCCGCACCCGCGCCAGCCTCGCCGCCGACCTGCGCTCGCTGGGCGTGCAGGCGGGGGACGTGCTGCTGGTGCATTCCAGCCTCAGCCGCCTCGGGTGGGTGGCGGGCGGCGCGGTGGCGGTTATCCAGGCGCTTCAGGACGTACTGACGCCGCAGGGCACGCTGGTCATGCCCACCCACAGCAGCGACCTGACCGACCCCGCCGGCTGGCTCCATCCGCCGGTGCCGGAGGCCTGGTGGGAGGTCATCCGGGCCGAGCTTCCGGCCTTCGACCCGGCGCTCACGCCCACGCGCGGGATGGGCCGCATTCCCGAACTGTTTCGCCGCTGGCCCGGCGTGCGCCGCAGCGACCACCCGCACAACTCCTTCGCCGCGTGGGGGCGGCACGCAGAGGTCGTAACGGCCGGGCACACGCTGGCCTTCTCACTCGGGGAAGGCTCGCCGCTCGCCCGCGTCTATGACCTCGGGGGCCGGGTGCTGCTCCTCGGCACCGAGAGCAACACCAGCCTGCACCTCGCCGAAATCCGCGCCGGGGTGCGGCCCACCGTGGCCGTCAGCGGGCCGGTCATGGTGAATGGCGAGCGGCAGTGGCTCACCTTCGACGAGGCCGCTTACGACGCCGAAACCTTCGCGCCGGTCAAGGCGGCGTTCGAGGCGGCGGGCGGGGTGGTGCGCGGTCAGGTCGGCTCGGCGCAGGCGCGGCTGATGTCGCAGCGCGAGCTGGTCGATTTCGCGGTGAAGCTCTGGCGCACTACTTCTGCCCTGCCCGCAGCAGCGGATAAGGGTTGATGGCCCCCGCCGCCGTGTAGATGCCGTAGTGCAGGTGGGGCGGGGTTCCCCTGGCGTTGCCGCTGTCGCCCACGTAGCCCACCACGTCGCCCGCGTTGACCCAGTCGCCTTCGGACAGGTCGGGATAGCGCTCGAGGTGCGCGTAGTAGTGCCGCTGCCCGCCCGGACCCAGAAGCATGACGGTGCGCCCGCCGAGCGTGTTGGGGCCGACGTTGAGGACGATGCCCTCGGTGGTGGCCCGAATCGGGGTGTCACGCGGGGCGAAAATGTCGATGCCTTCGTGCTTTCGACCTCCACTGCGGGCACCCCCCCAGGTGTCGGTCAGGCCCCGGCCCGGCAGCGGGTGGGGCAGGGCGCTGGGTGCCGGAGCCGAGAGCAGAGCGCCCGAGCGCCGCGCCTGCTCCACCGAGGGCCGCAGCAGGGGCCAGAACAGCCACGCCAGAAAAACCAGGAAGGCCACGAAGACCAGGGTGCCGAAAGGCCGCATCCGGTCAGCATGGCGCGGGCGGGGCGGGGAGGAATCCGGCAAAAGTTGCAGTCGGGCGGCGCGGCGATCACCAGGAAGCAGGCACCAGGCGGCAGGCACCAGGGAAGCGGCAGCGGGGACACGCGCCCGCGCCGGGCCGCCTACTCTGACTCCCGTATGAAATGGCTCACCGCCGCCCTGCTGTCCGTCGCTGCTGTGCTGGCCGGGCTGCTGATCATTCGCGCCCTCAACCCTGGGCTTTTGCCCGGAGCAGGCGGGCTGTCGGGGGGTACCGCGCTGGAGACGCCGCTGGCAGTTCCGGCGCTGGCCCTGACCGACGACCAGGGCCGCCCAACCACCCTCGCCGCGTCGGACGGGCGGCTGCGGCTGGTGTTTTTCGGCTTCGCCCGCTGCCCCGACGTGTGCCCCATCACCCTCGCCAGCCTCGCCCGCACCTACAAGACGCTTGAAGACGAGCAGCGGCGCCGCGTGCAGGTGCAACTGGTGACGGTGGACCCCGTGAACGACACGCCGCCGGTGCTGCGCGAGTACCTGAACAGGTTCGACCCGGCCTTCACCGGCCTGACCGGCAAGCCCGAAACCATCAACGCGGCGGCCAGGGCCCTGTTCGTGAACAATGTGGCCCCGCCCCCCGCCACCGACCACAGCGCCCACCTGCAGACGGACGGGGCGAGCAGTGCGCCCGCCGTCACCGCCGCCGAAGCCGCCCGCATCCACGGCGACGAGGTGCGGGTGCTGGACCCCGGCGGTCAGTTCGTGCGGGTCTACACCAACACCGAGGTGATGGACGGCACCCTGGAACGCGACCTGCCCGCGCTCGTGCGGCAGTACGCGGGCAGCTGAAACCGGAGCAGAGCCGCAAATCACCCAACCGGCTTTCCCTCATTTCGCAAATAGCATAATATAGGAGCCATGACTGCCCCCGAGAATCTCGACGCCGCGCTGCGTCCCAAGACCCTGGCCGAGTATGTCGGGCAAGAACGGCTCAAGGACAAGCTCGGCGTTTACCTTCAGGCCGCCCGGGGCCGCCGTGAGGCGCTGGACCACACGCTGCTGTTCGGGCCTCCGGGCCTCGGCAAGACCACGCTGGCGCACATCATCGCCTACGAACTCGGCGTGAATATCCGCGTGACCTCCGGGCCTGCCATCGAGAAGCCGGGCGACCTCGCCGCCATCCTGACCAACTCGCTGGAAGAAGGCGACGTGCTGTTCATCGACGAGATTCACCGTCTGGGCCGCGTGGCCGAGGAGCACCTCTACCCGGCGATGGAAGATTTCAAGCTCGACATCGTGCTGGGGCAGGGGCCTGCGGCGCGGACCATCGAACTGCCGCTGCCGCGCTTCACGCTGGTGGGCGCGACCACCCGGCCCGGCCTGATCACCGCGCCCATGCGCTCGCGCTTCGGCATCATCGAGCATCTGGAGTACTACACCGCCGAGGAAATCGCTGCCAACCTGCTGCGCGACGCCCGGCTGCTGGGCTTCGGGCTGGAAGAAGAAGCGGGGCTGGAAATCGGCGCCCGGTCACGCGGCACCATGCGCATCGCCAAGCGGCTGCTGCGGCGCGTGCGCGACTACGCCGACGTGGCGGGCGAAACCACCATCGGCATCGACCGGGCGCACAGCGCGCTCGACAAGCTCGGCCTGGACTCGGCGGGGCTGGACGACCGCGACAAGAAGTACCTCGAAACGCTGATTCACCGCTTCGCCGGGGGGCCGGTGGGCGTGGACACCCTCGCCACCGCCATCAGCGAGGACGCCCTGACGCTGGAAGACGTGTACGAGCCGTACCTGATTCAGCTCGGCTTCATCAAGCGCACGCCGCGTGGCCGCGTGGCGACGGCGCACGCCTACGACCATCTGGGGCTGCCTGTGGGCGGCGCGGAGGACGGCAGCGGCCTTTTTCTGAACTGAGCTTTCCGAACTGAGGTACACAAGAAATCCCCCGTCCTTCATCCGGACGGGGGATTTTCTTTTGGCGAAGAGGGTGGGATTCGAACCCACGGTACCCTTGCGAGTACTCCGCTTTTCGAGAGCGACGCATTCAACCACTCTGCCACCTCTCCACACGGCCTGCCCGTCACTCGGGCAAGCGGGAGTGTAGCACACCTCCGCGCCTTTGACGAGGGGGGACGGCAGAGTGCGGGCCGCGGCGTACAGTAAAGCCATGCGCGTGCTGCATGTCGCTTCCGAGGTGTTTCCCTTTTCCCGGTCCGGTGGTCTGGGCGACGTGCTGGGCGCCCTGCCCGCTGTGCAGGCGCGGCTGGAGCAGGAAACAGAAGTTACGGTGCTTTCGCCCTGGTACGCCTCGCTGGACGGCGAGCCGCAGGAACTCTGGCGCGGCGAACTCGGGGGGCAGGAGACGTGGCTGGGTGAACTCCGGCAGGGCGGCGTGCGCTTTCTGTTTCTGGGGCTGAGCGCCTTTCAGCGGCCCGGTCTGTACCACCCCGACGACGTGGAGCGCTTCTGCGCCTTCGGGCGAGCGGCGCTTCCGGCCCTGGACGCCACCGGCGTGACGCCCGACGTACTGCACGGGCACGACTGGCAGGCGGGTCTGGTGGTCGCGCACGCCCACCTGCGTGGGCTGAGAACCGTCTTTTCGGTTCACAACCTCCAGTACCAGGGCCGCTGGAACCTGCACGAGGCGGCGGGCTGGACCGGGCTGCCGGACTGGGCTTTCGGCCCCGAGGGGGTGGAGTTTTTCGGAGACCTGAACCTGATGAAGGCGGGGCTGAGCTTTGCCGACCACGTCACCACCGTCAGCCCGACCTACGCGCAGGAAATCACCACGCCGCAGTACGGCGAGGGGCTGGACGGCCTGCTCACGCGACTGACCCACCAGGGCCGCCTCTCGGGCATCCTCAACGGGCTGGACCAGGACCGCTGGAACCCGCGCACCGACCCCGACATCGCCGCCTACGGCGACCCGGCGGGCAAGGCAGGGGCGGGGGCCGACCTGCGCCAGGAATTCGGCCTGGACGACGCACCCGTTCTCGCTGCCGTCAGCCGTCTGGCCGACCAGAAGGGCATGGACCTGCTGCTCACCGCCCTGCCCGAACTGGTGCGCGACTGGAACGTGGTGGTCCTCGGCGGCGGCGACCCGCTGCTCACCTCGGCCTTCACCGGCTGGGCGCACCACCCGCGCGTGGCCTTCGCTCAGGGCATGAACGAGCCGCTGGCGCACCGCATCTACGCCGGGGCCGACGCCTTTGCCATGCCCAGCCGCTTCGAGCCGTGCGGCCTGTCGCAGCTCATCGCCATGCGCTACGGCACCTTGCCGGTGGTGCGCGAAACCGGCGGACTGGTGGACACCGTGCCGCATGAAGTCGGCTTCCGCTTTGCCGAGGCGACCGCGCAGGCGCTGACGCAGGCCAGCCGCGAAGCCCACGCCGCCTACCAGGACCCGGCGCAGTGGCAGGCCCGCGCCGCGCTCGCCATGTCGCTGGACTTTTCGTGGGACGGTCCGGCGCACAAATATCTGGCGCTGTACGAGAGTCTGCTGGGGACGGCCCACCCGCAGACCTGAACCCCGGCCCTCAGGCCAGGAACTTCAGCAGCTCGGCGTTAAACGCTTCCGGTTGGTCGAGGTTGGACAGGTGCGCGGCGCCCTCGAGAACGACGAGTTCTCCGCGCCCGGCGTCGGCGATTTCCTGCGCCATGTCCACCGGGGTCAGGGTGTCCTCGCGGCCCACGATGACCAGCAGAGGCACCTGCGCCCCTTGCAGGGTAGTGCGGCCTTCCTCTCGGGCGGCCATCGCGCCCAGCGCCCCGGCGATGCCCTCACGGGAAGCACGCTCAATCAGCGGCAGGACCTTTCCGAAGGTGGCGGCGGAATGTTCCTCGCGGGCCGCGTCGATGATGAAGTCGCGGCCCTCGACCAGCACGCGGCTGGCCTGCTGGCGGCGGTCCTTCTGCTTTTCGGGGCTGTCGGCGCGGCTGGAGGTGTCGGCCAGCACCAGCCGCCCCACACGCTCCGGGGCCTGACGCAGCAGTTCGAGGGCCAGATACCCGCCCATGCTCAGGCCCACCACGCTCAGCGGTTCCTGCGGCAACTCGGCCAGCAGCGCCTCGACTGCCTGGGGGAGCGTCTCCATCGCCCCCTCGCGCCCGCCGAATCCCGGCAGGTCGGGCGTCAGGACCGTCAGCCCGGCCCCTTCCAGGGCGGCACGCTGCTCGCGCCACATGTCGGCGGCGAGGGGATAAGCGTGGAGCAGAACGGCGGTGCGGGGCTTGGGGGTCGCAGGGGTGGCTCCGGTGCGGGCCGTTTCGTTGGAGGTCATCTGGTCAGGGTAGAGCGGCACGGCACAGGGCAACGTGTCGGAAACGCTCACACTCGCCTCCGCGTTACCCTCACGTTACCCTGGGGGCGTGACCCCCACCCTCCGCGTCGTCCCTGCCCCGCCCGCCGAACTGCTGCCCGTGTTCGCCGCCCTGTACGGCGCTGCCGCCGAGGACATGGCCTGGCTGGCCGACACCCTCCAGGCTGCCTGGGTGGTGCTGGACGAGGAAAACAACGTGCGCGGCGCCGCCGGGGTCAGGCCGAGTCCCGCGCATGGCCTGGAACTGATGGGCGGGGCGCTGGCCGGAGAACCCGCCGAGGAGGAAGCCGTGCAGACCGCGCTCGCCCAGGCCGCGCACCGGGACGCCGGGAAGGTCTATGCCTTCGCCGACGGCCACCTGTTCGGCGCCGTGTCGCTGGCCCGCGCCGGGTTTCAGGAGGTCGGCGCCTACCGCCTGCTCGCCGGGCCGACGCCGCAGGAAACGGTGCCTGCCCCCGACGGGCTGACCCTGCGCCCGCTGGCCGAGGTGCCCGACCTCGCGGCGCGGCTGGACGCCCTTGCCAGTTACGAGGACCGCATCGGCCACCACGCCGTGTTGCCTGCCGCCGCCGAGGACGGGGCCGGGGGCTACGACAGCGCCCTGAGCCTCATCGCGCTGGACGGGGAGGGCCGGGCCTGCGGCATCTGCCGCGCCGCGGAGGAGGAAGGGTACGTGCGCATCGACGCCCCCGGCGTGCGCGCCGACCTGCGCCACACCTCGCTGCGTCAGGCGCTGCTTCTCGGCGTCTGCGCCCAGGCCCGCGCCCGGGGCTTCGGGGACATCAGCCTGGAAAGCTGGGGCGACACCCCCGAAGAACTCGCCGCCGACCTCGCGCTGGGGCTGGACATTCAGTTTGAAAATCCCATCTACGCGGCGGGGTGAGGGGCGCTCCAACCTCGTCTCCGCTTGGACTCGCCTGCGCCCGGAAAAACCGACTTCAGGCGAAATCTGTTTTTCAAAGCCACCTCATACTCATGAGTTGCAATGGGTGAATATTCCCAATAAGCACGTCTGGGACGTGCTTTTCTGTCTTGCGTGACCAAAAAGAAAAACTCGCTCCCAGACGTACACGAACTCTACCGCGCCCTGGAGGCTGAATTGACCCCAACGGCATGGCGCACGTTCGAGGGCACCTTGGGTATGTTTCTCGAAGGGGGAGGCCGCAAGCAACTCCGTCAGGTCAAGACCTGCTCGGCCAGCACCGTCAGTCGACTGCTCAACACGGTGGACATCAAACCGTTAGAGCAGTTCTCCGAATTACGTGATGCGCGGAACGGCACCCCGCATCACTCCATTCTCCGCCCTGCTCAGTGTTTTGCACTCGCTCCGCTCGCCAAAAAGACGTTGCGTCTTTTTGTCAAATACTCTAGAGGCTGTCAGGCTAGCGAGCCAAGAATTGGCTTTAATTTGTTTAGGAGCGTAACAGATACCGCGAGCCAGTGAAAGCCGAGGAGACTGCTTTGCAGCCTCTCCAAATCACGTGATAGACGGCGAAAACGTGCTGTCCAGGCGAATGTCCGTTCAACCACCCATCGCAACGGAAGCAGCACAAAGCCCGTCGCTCCAGTCGGGCGTTTCACCACAACAAGTTCCACATCGTTCAAGGAAGCATCAATCTGCGGCTGCTCTCCGGTGTACCCCTGGTCGGCGATAACGACATCAATGTGGTCACCAGTGACCTGCTGCACCTCGCGGCACAAGTCATAGACCTGCTCTCGGTCTTGCTCATTGCCAGGGGTGACGAGCAACGTCATGACATTACCCATCGTGTCGACAGCAGCGTGGATTTTGCTGCCCTTACGACGCTTTCCACCGTCATATCCAGCACGTCCGCCACTCTCGGGCGTGCTTTGCAGAGTGCGGCTATCCACGATGGCAACGGTAGGAACGCCCTCCTTGAGGGCGTCCTCGCGAACCAGTGAATGCAGGTCGTGAGCGAGGTTCTCGAAGCAACCTCGTTCAAACCACCGCATCAGTTGCTGATGGACAATTTTGTATGGCGGAAAGTCGTGTGGGAGGTACTCCCACTGACTCCCTGTGCGGCCAAACCACAGAGCGGCATTGAGGACTTCACGTATCGGGTAGACGCGCTGGTGAGCGTCTTCTGGAGCGAGCAGAAAGTAAGGCAGGATGAAGAGGTAAGTTTCGTCATCCAGGTCGCTCTTGTAGGGTTTTCGCTCTGACAGCATGTCCCAGTTCTACACCCAGCCGTGACACCCTTACTATGCTATTTACATATTTTTTATAAAAAGTCAGATTGCTAGACTGACAGGCTCTAGAGAAAGCGCGTTTGCGCTTTCAGATGGAAGCTCTCCGGGCTGCTTACCACCGCCTACGTGGTCAAAAACCCTGGCTGGTGATTCGGGTCGACCTGACCAGCATCGAGAAAACGGGAAAGAGCCTCCCGTACACACGAACCTACAACGGGGTGTTCGGCATCCATCTCGTTGTCCTCCACGTCAGCATCGGAAAGCTCAGCTTTCCGATGGGCCACGCCATCTACGACCCGGCTCATGACGAAACACCGATCCAGTTGGCTCTGAAGCTGATTCGGCGCTTTCATCCTTACTTCTGGGGAGACCTCCCGCAGTTTCTCGTGATGGACTCGGGTTTCTACAGTGCAGATGCGATGGACCTGCTGCGCTGGTGGGGCTTTAAGCATGTCAGCATCGGTGGTCGCTCGAATCTTCTGCTGTCCGATGGTCGCCGTCTGAAGGAGGCCCGTCGTGGTGAGCGCATCGAACTGAGTGGGCTGCCCGGTCTGCCCCTGTACGTGTCGTGGGTCGAACTGCCCCACGACGGAAAGATCAAACGTTTCTACGTGCTGGACACACAACCGGGAGAGGCAAGGACGCTGACCAGACGCCACAAGCGACGCTGGCTGATCGAGTCGTTCTTCAAGTCAGCCAAGCATGATTTCGGATTGAAGGAAACCCGTCTCCGAACGGAGACGGGCATCGAGAATTGGCTCTTTCTCGTGTGGCTCAGCATTGGTCTGGCGCTCTATACGCAATTCAAAGCAGGGATGACACAAGGCCAACGTCCGGCCTGGCGCCTGACCCTGGGTGAAGCAGCGGAGGAAGTCCGCCTCACCCTCATGCCACATGTTATTCGGCACCTGCTTCTTGCCGCCCTCTCCCGCTTGGATGCTGCTGAACTGACATTGCTGTCGGAAAAAACTCGGCAGGCTGCATGAATGCAACTCATGAGTATCACCCGCATGAATACCATTTATCGTATCGCCCGGCGGGGCAATGAGCCCACTCGGGTCGACCTCCCGACGCTTGCGTTGGTGCTTGATGGGCTGACCCGGCTCACCGGCAAGCGGGTCAGCCTGCTCGACGTTCTGGAATACATCCCCGACCCGACCCTGACGGCTTCGCCTACAGAGGAGGAGCTCGCCGCTCTCCCTGAGGACACCGAGCGCTCTGACGACGAAGATCTCGTGTTCTAGGAGACCGCCCGGGTGTGGCCCTTGCCCATCGTTCTTTGCACGAGCGGGTAGGAGGACGGCAACTCTCAGCCGCGCCCCTCGGTTCCCATCCCGACCCGGGGGGGGCGGGGGTGGAACGCTACGGATGGGAGCTGGCGGGGGGAGACAGGTCGCGGTGGTTTGCCGCTTTGCCACTGAGAGCAAAATTTAACGCCCTCTGCGGTGCCCGGGGGAGCACGGATGCTCAGGGCATGACTCTGACTGTGTATGGACGCGCTGGAGGCCGCAACGGGGTTGCTGTGGCGCAAGCGTTGGTTGACCCCCAGGATGTGGAGCAAGCGCAGCTGCACCGTTGGTATCTGGGGGGCCGGAAGCGCAAGTACGTGGTGACCTGTATGCCCGGCGCCGGCACGGTTTTGCTTCACCGCCTGCTGCTCGGGGCTGGTCCTGATGACCGCGTCGGTCACCTGAATGGCAACACGTTGGACAACCGCAGGGCCAATCTCTACCTGCTGCCCTGAAACGTTCCCTGCGGGGAACTGGCACCCCTGACGTAGGCGATTGACACGAGAGCAGGTCAGTCGCCTTATCGCCCGCAGTCGCGTACAGTCCGGGACGCATGGTCTTTGCTGACACCGCCCTCTGCCGGCAGCCCAACATCTCATCGCATACAACGCGACTCCTCGCAGGGCTGGCAAGTTGAGCACCTTGCCTTTGGGTGATGGGCGGCATACCGACATGCAAGTCAAGCAGCAAAGCGGAAACGACACGCTCACGGCACTGGAACTGTTCGCTGGAGCGGAGGGCCTGGCTGTGGGGGTGCATCAGGCCGGCTTCGAGCACCTCGGGTTGATCGAGTGGGAGCGGTACGCCGTCGCCACCCTGCGCCTCAACAGTGAGCGGGTCCTGGGTACCGATCCAGCGCGGGTCATTCACGCTGCTGCACAGAGCATCGATTACAGCGCCTTCGCGGGACGGGTCGATCTGTTGAGTGGCGGGCCGCCCTGCCAGCCGTTCTCGACTGGCGGTGCCGGCGGTGGTCAGACCGATCCCCGCAATATGTTTCCGACCTTTCTCGACGCGGTCAAGCAGGTCCGGCCCCGCGCCGTTTTGCTGGAGAACGTCAAGGGCCTGACGCAGGCCAAGTTCGCGCCGTATATGGAGTACATCCAACTGCGGCTGCGTTTTCCCTGCTGCCCGCTTGATCCGGAAGCCTCCTGGCAGGAGCAACTGGAGGTGTTGAAGCGGGTCAGACCTGCGGACTTTGCCGACGAGGAAAAGTACGCCCTCGCCGTGCGTCTGATCGACACGGCCGACTACGGTGTGCCGCAGCGGCGTGAGCGAGTGTTCTTCCTGGCTCTGCGCGCCGACCTGGGACTGGAGCCGGCCTTCCCCGGCCCTACCCGGAGCAAGCTGGCCTTGATGCATGACCAGTGGGTGACGGGCGACTCCTGGCTTCGTCATGGGCTCAGGCCGGTGGAGCCCCTGGGCAAGCGCGACAGGACAATCAGGGCCGCTCTCCAGGCGCAGGCGCCGCGGCTGCCACCTGATGGCCGGAGGCCCTGGCGAACAGTTCGGGACGCCATCCAAGATCTGCCAGCCCCCGTCCCACGCGGCGTGGCACCACAGGTGATCAATCACGTTCAGCATCCGGGGGCACGCATTTATCCGCCGCGCCACATCGGCAGCGTTCCTGACATGCCCGCCAAAGCCCTCAAGGCTGGCATGCACGGTCATGGGACACCCGGCGGCGAGAACGTCCTGAATGCTGAGCACGAGGGCGTACTGCGCTACTTCACGACCCGCGAGGCTGCCCGACTTCAGACCTTCCCTGACGAGTGGGAATTCCTCGGGACCTGGGGCGCCTGTATCCAGCAGCTTGGCAATGCGGTGCCGGCGCAGCTCGGGGAAATCTTTGCCAGCAGTATCCGCACCCAGCTTCTCTCCGTTCGTTCGTGACTGCCTGTAGTGACGGGTTTTCCCAATCCGGTTTGCCGTATCCGGGAAGCCCGTATCCAGCTCTTCCGTCTACCCTGAGAGCGCCCCTTGTCGTCGCATCGGGTGTGGCGGACGATGTAGTCGTAGACCGGCCAGTCGTCGGGCTCTGTCATCAGATAAGTGAAAAGAGGGGACGTATCCCCTCCACCTCCTGCTCGCCCGAATGGCATAGAGCAGTTGTTATTCTCTTATAATCCGCTTCTTCATAGCTCCTGAAATGCGTTCCAGCAAGGCGGCTCGGCGGGCATTATAGAAGCCCTCAAAATCGTCATTTCTCAATGCTTCTACGTCTATGACATGGGTCTGCAGAATGTCGTCCATCCGGCTTGGAGAGATAGGGGCCTGCCTATCCGATTGCAGCTTTTCAAGATAAACACTTGGGGCAACACCGCCGATCTTGCGATTAGTCTTGTAAGTGAGCGGAGTCTTGTTGATGACACTGTCATAGACACGCTTATCTATGCCCTGCCTGATACACCATTCTTGCGGAAAGATGTGGTGAATGTCGATGTTCTCTTCGAAATAGGCCAGGTGGGTGGCGGGGTCACCGGTGCGGAAGTCCTCCGCGCCATCACGCATCAGCAGAGCGTAGACCCCCTTGTAGGCGGCACTGTTGCGGGTTCGCAACTCGTCGAGGCGCTGGGCATTGAAGTTGGCTTCGCGCACCGTATCCGGCTCAGTGCCACCGGCCATCCACGCCAGCAGTTCCGGGAAGTCCTTGGCAAAGCGGGTCTCCGTCGCGCCGGCGTACAGTTCGCCGAACACGCCGTTCCAGTACCACTCTGCCAACTTGTCTTTTACGGCTATCCCTTCGGCCTTATCGCCCAGTACAGCGAGTGCCGCCGCCAGGGGTGTCAGTTGCGTCCGGTAAGGCAAGTCGCGGGCGGTGAACATCTTCTGCGTTCGCAGGAATTGCGCCGCTTTCAAAAAGCCCTGCTCTACGGCTGGGGCGTGCGCCTGATACTCGGCCAGGGTAAGCCTCAGGATGTCTTTGCGCTTGCACGAGACTGCCGCCGCCTCCTGTTCGCTCTTTCCACCCTGTAGCTGCTCCAGACGGCGGGCGCGGGTCGCCAGCAGCGTCACCGCCTGAAGGAAGTCGGTGCTCTCGACATTGGTCAGAACGGGGTGTTGATGCAGTCGCCCCTTGATCCCCACTTCACCGCTCGTGTCGCCCAGCCACGCCTCGCGCAGGCGGTAATTGTCGGCGGCAAAGGTCGCGGTCAACAGCTCGAAGACAGTCAGGCTCACACCGCCCGTATTGACCTTCTCGAAGACCTGACAGACCGCTTCCTTGGGCGTGCCCCTGCCCATCGTGATAACAGGCACCTGATACTGCTGAAAGGGGTGCAGGACTGCCTCGGTAAACGCCTGCCATTCGAGAAGCCGCGCTTGCATCTGGTTTGGGTCACTGCCAACGTGGGCCATCATCCACTGGTTCTGACCCATCGCATCGAACATCAGGCCCAGAGGAAACAGCCCCGCCGCACGCTCCAGTTCGGCGGTGCTGTAGTCGGCCACGACCTTCCCCTGGAAATTGCGAAGCTGACGGTCCTCCGGCAGGCTGATAAACGCCTCTTCCCGATCAGCATTCGGGTCGGTGGCTTTCTTCATGTCCACGTAGTACCAGCGCTTGATGAGCTTGTTGCGGGCGTCGCGTGTCTCGACGACCTTGCCGCTGCTGATGGCCTGAAACAGACTGGTCATGCGCTGCTGACCGTCAAGGAGCAAGTGGTCCGGGGCCACTGTAGAGGCCGGTTCCGCTCCCTCAAGCGAGCGCACCTTGAAGCGCACATCCGGGTTGCCGGTTTCGAGCATCATGACCGCCCCGATGGGATAGGACATGGATACGCTGGCGAGCAGGCTGCGGATGTGGTCATCCGTCCACACCCAGCCCCGCTGAAAATCAGGAAGCTGAATCTTGCCCTCCGCGACCGACCGCATCATGTCGGAAAGGGATTTTTTGTCCGGTGTGAACGATGTCGTCATGCGATTTCTCCTTGCTCCGTGGTCTGGACGCGCCGCCGAATATGGCCCGCCAGTTCCGCTCCCTTGAGCTTGCGCGACTCGTTGCCCCGGCGGACGTACAGGGTGCCGTCCCTGGTAAAGATGTCCTCCGGCGAGGTCCGCACGTCGACGCGGCAAACCTGTTGACCGTCCAGCACCGGGAAAGTCACGCTGACCCACTCGCCCACATCCGGTTCCAGGGCCTTCCGCAGCTCCTGGCGCAGGTAAAGCTCGAACTTGTCGTTGGTGCGCTCCGCCTTGCCGCGCAGCTTGAAGTCAGCGTCCAGCCCCATCCCGCGCCCCTCGTCGGTCACGCCAATCAGCAGGGTGCCGCCCGAAGCGTTGGCGAAAGCGGCCACCGTCTTGAAGACTTCATCCTTGATGTAGTCGGCCTGCTTGGCTCCGCGCACGTCCCAGGCAAACGTCTCCTTGAACTCCAGTTGCTGTCCCTCGCCCCCGCGCACCAGCCGCACCAGTTCGGGGTCGCCCCCCAGCGGCGCAAGGTCGCGGAAGGCTTGCAGCGCCGCCGCCTTCACGTCACCAGCCACCAGGGGGAAAGTCCCCAGGATGTGCTCAAACTCGTCTTCGGTCAGGCCGTACAGGTGGGCCACCCGCCCGTCCAGTTCTGCCCGCAGCCTGGCCCGCCCCGCTTCGTCGGTCACGCCGTCCTGAGACCCGCGCAGGCCCGCCGCTTTGGCAAGGTCGTCAAACTCTGGGGTCGTGCAGATGAGCTTCGCCGCCGCCGTCACGATGGGTTGGAAGTCGGGGTCAGATGGGGTGAGGCGAGGGACGGGGACTTGATAGATAAAAAACATATTGATGTTGGCGGATACTGCTTGACGGATGCTGTAATCCGCTACAAAACTGTTCATTACAGACTGTACATAAAGGATTTCCAAGTCATTTGCAGAGTTTTCGGTATCAGTAGAAACCAGAATAGAGTTACCTGCAAAGACATTTTTCGGAACTGGACCGACTATGAAAGTTCGGGAATCTGTACTTCTCGCAATGGCTCGGAAGCCAAGACGGTAAGTCTGATATGCCAACTGTTTGCCTGTGTCCCTCCCGCGTCCAAGAACACCTTGTCGCCCCTCCTTCTCGTCCACCCAGTAGCGTGGCCCGGCGAAGTCGTGGCGGAACTGGTGAATCATCTTGCCTTCGTACAGCGGCAAGCGCCCCGGCCCCGGCTCGGTGCGGAACAGGTGACTGTCGTTGGTCATGTCAAACTCGCGGGTCAGTTTCAGGTTCCATACATCCGGCAACTGCTCGCCCAGCAGCGGAAATTTCAGCATCTTCTGGGCAATGTGGGCGTCCAGTTCGGTCTTGAACTCCATCACGCTCAGACTGTCGGGCGAGAGGCGTCGAATCAAATCAACTTTCATTACAATATGCTGGTTACTATCATACAAGAAATTTCGCAGCTTATCTTTCCCAATAGCTTCCCGAGGATTAATTCTAAAAGCCGCCGGAAAATCAAAACTTTGCTCACCCTTACCAAAAGTCAAAATGCAGAACTTAAATGAGTGATGTACATCTTCAAATAGAAATTTTTCATTAGAAAGACCGAAAAGTGACGTGATGCTCGTCTTGTTGAATAGCATCTCGCGCAATCCCTTCGCGCCCAGGTCGGTGTATACGCCGCTGGGTATCACGATGCCGCACTCGCCGCCGTCTCGCAGCAAGCGGTAGCCCTGCTCCAGAAACAGCTTGTAGAGGTTCAGGTCGCTGCCCGTCTTTTTGCCGTTGACGGTGCTGGACTGATGCGTGAACTGCGGCGCGGCGCGGTAGTAGGCGCTGACGTGGGGGTAGCTCGACTGGTAGGCCAACCACTCGGCGCGAATAGCGTCGTCGGCCAGCAGCTTGGACTGCTCCTTCTCGAAGTCCTTAATCAGCATCTTGTTCTTTTGAATGGTCGGCGCGTGCGACTGCAAGAACTCTTTGCCGTTGGGCTTCACGATGTCCCACGGCGGGTTGGCAATCACGCCGTCAAAGCCGCCGCGCTCCATCACCTCGGCAAACTCGAAGGCCCAGTGAAAGGGCTTGAGGGCCGTGATGTCAGCCAGGGTCAGCGCCCGCTTGGTGCTTTTGCCTTCCTTGCCCTTGGCAGCGTCCCAGGTGGCCTGCTCGTACTTGATACCGAGGTCATGGAACTGCTTGTGCAACAGGGCGTTGAGGGTTTCGTAGGCGGTTTCCTTCTGCCGCTGGATGTCCTCGCGCAAAGAGGTGAGGTTCTGGATGCCCAGTTTGCTGGCGTTGCGGTAGTCGCGCAGCAGACGCTGGCGCTCCTTCACGATGTCGCTGTAGGTCACCGAGCCGATGCCCAGCAGGGGCGTGACGGCTGCGCCCTTGCCGCCACGCTGGGCGTTGTAGGCCTTCTCGTCCACTTCCAGCAGCCCGATGAGGCTGTTGCCCGCCAGGATGTTGAAATCGATGTTGGGCAGCGGTTCAAGGTCTTCGAGCTTGTTGGCACTGCTGACCAGCGCGAGGAAAAGGCGCAGCTTGGCGATTTCGCCCGCTTCGGGCATCAGGTCGACGCCGTACAGGTTCTCGGTGATGATTTTCTTTTTGAGGTTGTAGTTGGCGCTCTCGTGCTTGCCGCGCAGGTCGCTGCGCCACGCGTTCAGGGTGGGGTCGTTGAAGGCGTCGATGCGGCCCATCAGGGCGGTGTAGATGTCGAGCAGGGTCTTGAGGGCCGACACTAGAAACGCGCCCGAACCGCAGGCCGGGTCCAGCAGACTGAGTTGCTTCAGGCCGTCGTCGGCGGTCAGCAGCCAGCGCACCAGCCCCACGTCGGCGCGGGTCAGGGCGTCGCCGAGGTTGAGGTGAAGCTGCTTGTCGTCGGGGCGGTAGGCCTTGATTTTGTCCAGCACCAGTTTGCGTACCGTCTGCTCGCACAGGTACTCGGTGATTTCCGGGCGGGTGTAGTACGCCCCGAAACCCTTCTGGTTGATGTACTTCTCGAAGATGTGGCCCAGCACGTCCGGGTCGAGGCCGCCCGCGTGCTTATCGTCGTCGCTGAGATTCCACTCGTAGTCCCCGAACAGCTTCAGGATGATGTCGAAGGCGTGGTCGGGGATGGCGATGTCCGGGTACTTCAGTTCGATGCTGTGCTTGAGAAACAGGCCGCCGTTGAGGTAGGGAATCTGCCCCACCATTGTCCTGGTCTCGTCGCTGCGCCCGTCTTCCGGCTTGGCAAAGGCATCGAAAAAGAGGTGATGCAGGAACTCGCTGTAGTAGCGGTCGGCGCCCCGCTTGCGGCTCGCGGCCAT
This sequence comes from Deinococcus wulumuqiensis R12, assembly GCF_011067105.1. Classification (NCBI taxonomy): domain Bacteria; kingdom Thermotogati; phylum Deinococcota; class Deinococci; order Deinococcales; family Deinococcaceae; genus Deinococcus; species Deinococcus wulumuqiensis. Next base: position 1,857,323 of record NZ_CP049357.1, read on the forward strand.
GTGCTGTTGCAGGTAGCGGCGGTCACCGTCGCTGCCACTGTTGGGGCGGCCCAGGAAGCCCTTGCCTTGCAGGAAGTACACGAACATCAGGCGGTTGAGGATGACGCTGGCGTACCACGCCCGGTCACGGTCGTCGCTGATGCCCCGAATTTGCGAGGCGAATTCCTCGCGCACGTCCTTGAACTGGTTGTAGAACTTCTTGACGACGTGTTCGCTGTCGAGGGCATTTTGCAGGCGCTGCGCGGCTTCCAACACCGGCAGCTCACCGTCCTCGTTCAGCTCCCCGATGTCCACGAACAGCCCCGACAGTTTGCTCACGAAGAGGTCGTCGGGCTGGCCCCTCACGTAGGTGTGGGTGCGCGGCTGCGCCTTGTGCTTGCCTTCCTCGTTCAGGCCGCGCTTGACCCAGTACCAGTGACTCTGGTTGCGCCCCTCGTTCACGAAGACCAGGACGTGCTCGTGGGCGGTCTTGACCACCTCGTCGCTGACCTTGTGCCGCACCCCCTCCAGCGGCAGCGTGCCAGGGTTCTGGCCGCCCGTGACCTCGATGACCTGCACGCCACCCAGCCGGGCGATGGGCCTGAGCTTGAACGTCTCCTCGCCGACCGTTACGTTGCTGCTGCCGCTGGCCCGGCTCCAGCCGAGAAGGCTCATGGTTTCGGTGAAGTCAAAGTCCCGCAGGCTCTGACGCAGATGCTTGAGTTCAGTGACGCTCAGGGTGGCTTTGATCATAGGAAGTCTCCAGGCAGGGCGATGTGGGGAGGGAGCGGTGGGCGAAAAGTCACAGGCAGCGCAGCCCGAGGGAACAGATGACCTGTGGCTCGCGGGCCACTTCGTCGTCCTCGTTCTTGAGGCTGAGCCGGTCATCGTCGCGCAGGCTGAGCACCAGCGCGGCCAGGGTCGCGTCGTCAATCCCGGTTCGCAGTTGCCGGGCCAGGGTGTCGGCCGCCGTAGAGCGCAGCGGATAACGGTAGATGTCGTCGATGGCTCGCGTCAGCTCCGGCGAAGCGTAAAGCGTGGCGTCGATGCTGTTGGCATACCTTTTGAGGCGTTCGTAGGTTCGCGCACGGGGCCCGTTGGGTCTGCCCAGTTCGCCGCCCGAGAGCCCGGCCTCCTGCGTGTTGATGTGGTCGATGCCGGCCTTGACCAGTTCGTGGTGCCCCGGCCAGCGTTCGAGAGAAGGTGTATCCGGCGCGCACTCAGCCGCCTGCAAGACTTTGAGCTGGCTCTGGGTGACGCTTTCGCCCCGCCCGTCCATCCAGGCCAGGGCGTCATACCCGCTGGCCGTCCGCATGTAGACCAGCACGCCGTCGGGGGTCGCCAGCGTCTCTTGATGGGCCTTGGTGCTGTAGACGACGTCGGGCAAAGCCGGAATCTTCGCGTTGAGGGTGGGGTCGGCCTTGAGGGCGTTTTGCCAGATCTGGAAGGCGTAGCTGGCCAGGTCCACCTCGTTGTCGGCGTCGCCGTCCAGCAGACCGGACTTCTCGTTGTACAGGTCGACCAGCTTTTGAGCCTCGTCGTCCTCGAAGAAGCGTTCGTCGGTACCGACCACCTCCGCGTTTTCCGCCAGCCGCTGGCGCACGCGTGAGCGCAGGTTGATGAGCCGCTCCACGCCTTCCGAGGGCAGGAAAGAGTACACCTCAATTTCTTCGGCCGCCTGCCCGATGCGGTCGACGCGCCCCGCCCGCTGAATCAGGCGGATGATGGCCCACGGCAGGTCGAAGTTCACGACGATGTGGGCGTCCTGAAGGTTCTGTCCCTCCGAGAGCACGTCCGTGGCGATCAGCACCCGGATTTGCGACTGCGGCGCGTAATCCTTGTCGTTGCTGCGTGGCGAGAACTGCCAGGCGAGTGCGGTGGGGTCTTCGCTGGAGCCGACGGCGCCCGCAATATGCGTCACGCCCCGTTTCCTGAGTTCGCTCACCAGATAGTCCACGGTGTCGGCGAACTGGGTAAACACCAGAACCTTTTCATTGGGGTGGGTCTGGGTCAGCAGCTCGTGCAGAGCATTGAGCTTCGGATCGTTCTCGGGCCGCCATTCCCCCGCCTGCGCCAGTACCCCCAGGAGGGCACGGGCGTCCTTGCGGAGGGCTTCGGCCAGCTTCTTGGTAAAGAACTCCGAGCGTACCCACTTGAAGCGTTTCTTGTAGGTCGTTTCGTAGAGGCCATAGACCTTCTGGGCGCGGGCACGGTAGGCGGCTTCGGTCAGAGCCAGCTCATCGGTCTCGGCGTCACCGACCACCTCGTCGGCGCTCTCGGCCGGGGTGGTTTCATCGCCGTCTTGCGTGAAAAGGGTCTCCTCATCGTCATCGCGCTCATCGAGGAGTTCCGCGTTCTGCGGGCCAATCGGCAGCGGCTTCCCGGCCTCAAGCGCCTGCAAGAAGACGTAGTTCCGCAGCACATGCCGCTCCAGCGACTGCACGAAGGTGGCCCCGCCGCTTTCCAGCCGCTTGAAGAGGTTGGTGCGCGAGAAGCCGATAAGGCGTTTTCCGGCGCGGCCCAGGTTGGCCAGTTGCTCCTTTTCGGTGGGCGTCGCGCTGCCCTTGGTCTTGTCGTTGACATAGTTGCCGAGGCCATAGCGGGGCAGCAGCAGCTTGCCGATGGTGTCCACCACGTCCTGGGCGTACAAGCGGGCGTAGGCGTCCTGGGGATTACTCTCGTCGACCGCGAAAGTCACGGTGCGGGGGCGACGCACCGGGAAATAGTTGCGGCGCCCATCGCCGAAGGTCAGGTAGCGCCTGCCGCTGGCTTCGTCGACCTCGGCATAGTTCGCCTGCACGAAGCTGCGGGTTCGCCGGACCAGATACAGCCGCATCAGGTCGCGCCAGTCGTCGGGATACTCGCTCTTTTCGAAGGCGGCGATGCTGCGCGCCGGGGCCTGGAACTTGGCCCGGAAGTTGGCCTCCCCGACTTCGCGCATGAGTTGTTCGGGGCGAATGCCGAGGTCGACGTCTTCAGGAACGAAGAGGCGCAGTTGCGCGCCCAGGTCTTCGTAGCTCTTGTTGTAGGGGGTGGCCGAGAGCAGGATGACCTTGCTTTCGTTGAAGGCCACGTATTCCTGGATGGCCCGGTAGCGTTTGCCCTCGCGGTTACGCAGGTTGTGGCTTTCGTCGATCAAGACGAGTTGGTAGCGCTTTTCATCAGCCAGGGTGCCCGTGACTTGGCTGATAGGCAGCACCTTCGCCAGCAGGCCGTAGCGGTGAACATAGTCCCGCCACATCGGCACCAGGTTGACGGGGCACACGATGAGGGTGCGGATGTCCTGCGCCTCCTGCATCACCTTGACCAGGGCTGTCGCCATCAGGGTCTTGCCGAGGCCCACCACGTCGCCCAGCATCACGCCGCCGCGCTTGTTGAGGTGATGGGCCGCGATCTGGACCGCCGCCGCCTGATAGGGAAAGAGGATGCGCGCCATGTCCTTCGGGATGCGAAATCCGCCCACACCCGCCCGCGCTTCCCGTGAAAGGTGGTAAGCCATCTTCAAGTAGATCTGGTAGGGCGTGTGCCCCTGTTGCCCGGCCCAACTGTCGTCGATGATCTGCGCGAGTTCGAGGGTGATGTCCAGCGCCCAGCGGTCGTTCCAGCGGTCCTCGAACCACTGCGCGAGCTTCTCGGTGGAGTCGCCGTCCACCACGTCCACGTTCAGCTCCCCCTGCCGCTTGAGGCCCGCGAAGGTCAGGTTGCTGCTTCCGACGTATGCGACGCGGGGGGAGACGTGGTCCTTGCGGTGGAGAAGGTACAACTTGGCGTGCAGCAGCGAGCGCAGGTACAGCTTGACCTGCACCTTGCCTTCCTTCAGCTGACGACTCAGGCGACGCAGGCCAGCCTCATCGCTGTTTGAGGGCGCGCCCAGCATCAGTTGTTGTCGGAAAGCTTCAGCCACCCGCTTCCTGAGGCGCAGGGCCGTCTGGTTGTCCAGGCCGTCATTCTTTTCCAGTAGGGAGAGGGAGGAGCGCAACTCGCCCTCGGGAAGCTCTTGCATGCCCACGATCAGTCGAGTCTTGGCTCCGTCCTGCCCTGACCACTGATCCGCAAGGTCGTCGATAAGCTTCCAGCCGCGCAGGTTGAAGTATCCGACGCAGAAGTCGGCCCGGACGGCGCTCTGCATGGAGCTTCGCAAATCATCGATAAGCTTGAGGTCAATGTTGTCGAGGATCTTCGGCATGCTGTCAGCGACAGCTTAGCCTAGGAGTTCTTTGTTAAGTCTTTTGGAGTCCACCTCGGGCGGCTATGCGAAAGCCCCGCCAATCTCCAGGGTGTTGCGACCAGGGCTTCAACCCTCGCCGCCCAAGTCAGCACGCCACTTGCTCAGAGTAGAGGTCGTCTCTTTTTGACTCCCCCACGCCAGCATTTTGAGTTGTTTGTGCTTGGGCGTCCCGGGGGATCGGGGTTGGCCTTTCCCCGCAGGGAACAGGCGACCAGCGGGTCCCGGTAGGCACCGCCACCTCCATTCGCTTGATCGGCCCCGCAGTAGCTGATACGGATTCCGCTTAATTCCTGCACAGTCGGGAAAGCGCCGCCTGTGCATCCATATCGCAGAATCCGTATTTTTTCCTACTCGCATCCGCTCTGCTGCGCAGCTTTGCAAGTCGGATTGAATCTGAAACTACCAGATTCAATCGGAATCCGTATCACGTCAGTCTTGCGCTGGCCGTGCCACCGATCTCGACTGCCGCATCAGAGCCTCCCGAACCTCCCGCAGTCTGGAGCCGTGGAGCGGATAGAACAGCAGCAGCACGAATGCCAGGGCTGAGCCGATCAGGGGAGGCACGGTCATGAAAAAGCGGAAGCCCTGCGCGACACTTTCAGGCTGCGCGGCAAGTTTCGGGTCGTACCCGTAGCGGTGCGCCACCCAACCGAACACGGCGGCCACAATGGCGGAACTCAGGGTGGTGATCAGGCCTGCCAAGCCGTAGTACGACCCTTCGCGCCGCTCCCCGGTACGCAGCTCGTCCTCGTCGATGACGTCCGCAAGAATCACGTCGCCCATCAGGATCAGGCCCGCCAGCCCCACACCGAAGAGCACGGTGGTTGCGAGAGCCGCCGCAAAGGTCTGAATGACCAAGAGGGGCAAGACCGCCAGACCACACAGCGCGAAGGCCAGCAGCAGGGTGGTCCGCGGTCCGTACCTGTTGGCGACGATGACCCGCCAGGGCCACAGGCAAAGCCCCGCAGTGACGAAGGCCGCGGCGAGCAGCAGCGTGGTGGACAGGCCACTGTTCAGGCCCAGGCTGTACTTCACGAAAAAGCCCATCCCGGTGGCCAGCGTGCCAGTGGCCACGAAACGCATCGTCTGGGCCGTGACTACGGTGAGGAAACTGCGGTTTGCGAAGGTATGCCGCAGGGCATGAACAAGTGGGAGTGCAGACTGGCGGGGAAGCGGCGACTCGAACATCTGTCCCAGGTTGCTGTACACCGCGACGCAGGCGACCACCGCGAACAGAAGCGCCATCGGACCCCAGCCGATCTGTGCGGCCAGCAGAGGCGGCAGGGCCAGGCCGATCAGCAAGCCGACCACCTGCACGACGTTCATCTTCACGGCCACGTCGGTTCGCTCGGGGAAGGTGCGAAACATCTCCGGCAGCAGACTCAGGTAGGCACTCCCTATCATGGTCCCCGTCGTCTCCCACAGCACCCACAGCACGGCGAAGTAGACCAGCAAGGCCGTGGGGCTCTCCACGCCGTCAAAAGGCGCATTGAACAGCAGCGCCAGGGCGATCATGCAGGGCAGGGTGGCGAAGCGCAGGTAGGGCAGGCGGCGCCCCCACCTCGAACGCGTCCGGTCGGACAGATACCCAATCACCGGGTTGTCCACGGCGTTGTACAGCGCGAAGACGGACATCACCGCTGCGAACTTCAGGGGATCGGCTTTCAGGTGATCGACGTAGTACAGGAAGAAGAAACTGCTGACCTGTGCCGGAATGACCAGACCGAGGTTCATCAGCGCGTAGCGCCAGCGCACGTGGGGAGAGGTGACGGCAACTTCGGGGAGGGCCGCCGTCACCGCTCGACTCCCAGCCGGCGGCGCAACAGCTGCTGCAGCGGTCTGTACCCGATGACTTCAATCCCCAGGTTGCGAATTTCACGCGCCAGCTCCTCGCGGGCAAAAGCCGCCCTGTTCGCCACCCGGCCCGCGAAGTCCGGACAGAGCGTGCGAAGTTCCGGGGTGTCCCGCGCGGGATGCAAAATGAAATGCGTGATGCCAGGCGGCAGGTCACGGAGCAGCTGCAGGGTGAGCGCCGCATGGTCGCCGCCCACTTCCAGGGGCAACATCCGGACGTGATCAATCAGAAGGAAGCCCTGCGCTTCGAGTTCCGCCGCGAGCGCCTCGGCCTGCGTAGCCTGCGCCGCGTCCAGGCCAAGTTCAAGCCACGCGGCGGCCTGGAGACGCGGAAAGTTCATCGGGACGCCGTACTGCGCCGAGAGCCCGATGACCTCCCGCACGTAGCGGGGATCGGCGGCCGTGCCCATATGAGCGTCCATGTGCGTGACGTCCAGGCCCCAGGCAAGAGCAGTCTCCAGTTGCGCCCGGAGTTCGCGGCCCACCGTGACCGCGTCCGTCCGCCGCGCGCCCTGCACTGTGGCGTGGAAGAAGCCATGCTCGTCGACCAGACTGGAATCTTCCGGGCAGGTCAGGGGGCGCCAGCGACAGCCCGCCCATTCGCTCGTCAGGGTGAGGTGAACACCCACGTCACTCGCCGGGTGCGCCAGGGCGACCTGAGCGGCCAGGGGGCTCCAGGCGCAGGGCATCATCACGCTGGCAGACGACAGGAGCCCCACCTCCAGCAGGTCCCTGTAGGCCGACACACTCGCCTCGCACATGCCCAGGTCGTCTGCGTGGAAAATTACCAGGCGGTCGCGTGGGGTAAAGCCCAGGTCCCCCAGGGCCGGGTTGATGGCGGGAAGAGCATGAAGTGCACTCATGATGAGCTGGCCTCCTGGCACGCTGGATTCAGTTGCGGATGCCCTGATCGTACACGCCGCTGGGGCCTGGGGCATGCAGCGGCCGGGGGGCATGCCAACCCTTCCTCAAAAGTCGCAGGACCCCGACAGAAGAAAGAGGAGGTGCAACCAGGACCGCATACGTATCGCCCCGGCCTGGGCCCGTTGCACCCGAACTGGAGCTGAGGAGGGAAAAGCACTGTCCAGCGCGGCGGGATTTCAAACGGCCTTCTGTGCTACGCCTGTGCTACGGCGGTGCTACGACCTGGGAAACGTCGGGAAGAACCGTGAAAGGGCTCCCGGAAAAGCAGCGTCTGGGAGGGCGATTCCCGAAATGCCGGGAAGATATGGGACAGGGCCGTCAATCTTGGGGTGGTAGGGGTCGTGAGTTCAAATCTCGCCGCCTCGACCAGCAAAGAAACTCCCTCCCTGTGAGGGGGTTTTTTTTGGTTGGTCGCTGCCTCCGGGGCGCACTCGGTAAGCCTGCTCACACAAAGCCCCCCCCGGAGGCGGCGAAAGGTGGGACAGGCGGCAGAATTGCCCGGCACGGCGCGAAATGGTGAGCTGTGTCCGTAGGCGGGGGCCACCCCAGAACGTAGGACCAACCCGTCTGGTCTCCTTTTATGTCGAGCCTCCCTCTTCCTCTCTTTCCCCTGCCCACGGTGCTGTTTCCGGGACAGGTGCTGCCGCTGTATGTCTTCGAGGAGCGCTACCGCGCCCTGCTGCGGCGGGTGCAGGCCAGCGGCGAGCCGTTCGGGGTGGTGTACATCAAGCGCAGCAGCCGTGACAGCGCGGCCCCGCTGCACGAGCGGGTGTCAGGGGTGGGAACGCTGGCCCACCTGATGCAGACCGAGCAGCACGAGGACGGCACGAGTTCGATTCTGGTGGTCGGCGGCGAGCGCTTCCGGATCGCCGGGCTGTCGTTCGGCGAGCCTTACCTGATGGCCAGCGCGGAGCTGTGGCCGCTGCCCCGGCCCGCGCAGAGTGCCGCCGAATACACCGAGCAATGTGCCGCCGCCCTGCTCGCCGGGATGCAGCGCTCCTGGCCCGAACGCGCCGCCGTGCTGAGGCAGGAAGCTCCGGCCGACCCGCTGCTGCTCGCCAGCTACGCCGCCAGCCTGCTGTGCGCCCTGAGCGCCGACCGGGCCGCGCCTGCCTGCAACGTGGCGCTGGCCGCGCCCACCCTGCTCGAACGGCTTGAGCTGCTGCTCGCCGCGCTCCCGGCAACGCCCGCCACAGACAGCGCGGCGCTGCACTGAACCTGGGAATGGGGCCGCCCCCGACTTCGCCGTTTCTCGCTCCTTTTCTCACGCGGCGCCTCCGGCCCTGGTCAGACGGCTGGAGCACCCCTTAAATTTCGGCCATGACCGAACCCTCTCTCCCCTCCCCGTCCGGCGCCGCCTCGCCGCTGCTGTTCACACCCCTCAAACTCCGCAGTCTGGAACTGCCCAACCGGGTGGTCGTCTCGCCCATGTGCACCTATTCGGCCACGGACGGTGTCGCCAACGAGTTTCACCTCGTTCACCTCGGCCAGTACGCGCTCGGGGGGGCCGGACTGATTCTGGCCGAGGCCACCGCCGTCTCGCCCGAGGGCCGCATCAGCCCCGAGGACCTGGGGCTGTGGGACGACCGCCAGATCGTGCCGCTGGGGCACATCACCGATTTCGTTCACCGGCACGGCGGGCGCATCGGGGTGCAGCTCGCCCACGCCGGGCGCAAGGCGAGCACCTACGCCCCCTGGCGCGGCAAGGGCGCGGTGCCCCCGGAAGCGGGCGGCTGGCAGGTCATCGGGCCGGACGAGCAGCGCTTTCACGACCTGTTCCCGACCCCGCTGATGATGGGCGCGGGCGAGCTGCGCGGCGTGGTGGACGCGTTTGCTGCCGCCGCCCGCCGCGCTCAGGTGGCGGGGTTCGACGCCGTGGAGATTCACGCCGCGCACGGCTACCTGCTGCACCAGTTCCTGTCGCCGCTGGCGAATGCCCGCACCGACGATTACGGCGGCTCCTTCGAGAACCGCACCCGGCTGCTGCTCGAAGTCGTTCGCGCCGTGCGCCACGTCTGGCCCGACCACCTGCCGCTGTTCGTGCGCCTGAGCGCCACCGACTGGGCCGAGGGCGGCTGGGACGTGGACCAGACGGTGCAGCTGGGGCACCTGCTGAAGTACGAGGGCGTGGACGTGCTCGACATCAGCAGTGGGGGGCTGACCACCGCGCAACAGATCGAGGTCGGCCCCGGCTATCAGGTGCCGTTTGCCGCCGCCGTCAGCCGCGCCGAGACGGAAATCGCGGTGATGACGGTCGGCATGATCGAAACCGGCGCCCAGGCCGAGGCCGTGCTGCAATCCGGCGACGCCGACCTGATCGCGCTGGGCCGCCCCTTCCTGCGTGATCCGCACTGGACGCAGCGCGCCGCCCGCGAACTGGGTCTGCGCCCCGCCCTGCCCGAGCAGTACGCCCGCGCCGGGTGGTGAGGGTGGGGAGGGTGAAGGGTTGAGAGGAGAGGGTAAAGACTCTTCCCCTTCACCCTCTCCTCTCATACGGATTCCGCTTAATTCCTGCACAGTCGGGAAAGCGCCGCCTGTGCATCCATATCGCGTAACCCGTATTTTTTCCTACTCGCATCCGCTCTGCTGCGCAGCTTTGCAAGTCGGATTGAATCTGAAACTACCAGATTCAATCGGAATCCGTATCAACCCTCTCCCAGCCGTCCGTCCAGCAGATGCAAGGTCCGGTCGGCACGGGCCGCCAGACGTTCGTCGTGGGTCACGAGGAGCACGCCTGCGCCCTCGGCCCGCGCCAGTTCGATGAGCAACTCGGCCACCCGCTCGGCCCCGGCGCGGTCCAGACTGCCGGTGGGTTCGTCGGCCAGGACAGCGGCGGGCCGCACCGCCAGCGCCCGCGCCAGGGCGACCCTTTGCCGCTCGCCACCGCTCAGGACGCCCGGAAAGTCAGCGGTGCGGTGGCCCAGCCCCACCCGGTCGAGCAGTTGTTGGGCGCGGCCCGCGTCGGGACTTCCTGCGAGCATGCCCGGCACCAGCACGTTTTGCTGCAGCGTCAGGTCTTCGAGCAGGTAATGGTGCTGAAACACCAGCCCCAGCCGCCCGGCCCGGCGCCGCGAGCGGGTCTGGGTGTCGAGGGTGTCCACCCGTTCACCGGCCCACCAGACTTCGCCCTCCGTGGGCGCGTCGAGGCCGCCGAGCAGGTGCAGCAGGGTGCTTTTGCCGCTGCCCGAGGGACCGCTGACCGCCACCACCTCGCCCGGAGCCACCGTCAGCGACACGCCGTGCAGGATGGTCGCGGAGCCGTAACGCTGCACGACGTGGCGGGCTTCGAGGGCGGGGGGGGCGGCAGACACGGCGGGCATTCTAGAGCAGTGCCTCTAGAGCAGTTCTCCGAATTACGTGATGCGCGGAACGGCACCCCGCATCACTCCATTCTCTCCTGCGGAGCTGTACCAGTCTGCTGCGCAGCTTTGCAAGTCTGCCCTGCTCCGTGTTTTGCACTCGCTCTCTGCAAGCTGTCCCAGTCCGCTCGCCAAAAAGACGTAATACGGATTCCGCTTAATTCCTGCACAGGCGGGAAAGCGCCGCCTGTGCATCCATATCGCAGAATCACCTCGGGTGCGGCGGAATCTAAGCTGCTGAACGCACGTAGCGCTCTAGGTGCAGCATCAGGTTGTGGGCCGCAACCGCACGGCACGTGCGGGCTACGACGGCCTGGAAGGAATTCAGCTGCACCTCACCCAGAGAGCAGCATCTCGCTAACCTGGAAAAGACCGATTCTATGCGCTTTCTTAGTTTCCCCAGCACCGGTGGCCATGCCACCGGTGTCTTCGCGTTCTCCCGTGACTTGGCGTACACGCCACTCCCGACGTAGCCTTTGTCCCCAAGCGTGCGGCTGCGTTCGTATTCAGAGAGCAGCTCACGGGCCACGCCCTGCTCGGATTCGTTGGCAGCGACAATGGCAAACTTCGTGAAGTAGCCCTGCGTGTCGACGACGCCGTGAAGCTTGTAGCCCATCACCCAGCCCATACTCCCTGGGCCTATTTTTGCTTCTGACTGCTGTCTGGGCCGCTTCATTCGGGCACCCTGAGCAATGGGGAGGGGTTTACTGTCGATAATGAGGATGTCTGCATCTTTCGGGCTGAGGGACAGCCCGAAAGATGCGATGAGATGCCTGGCTGCGAGTAAATGGCGGTGGTAGCGACTGCGTTCGGGGAGGTGTGGGAAGAGGTCGGCGTAAAGCTGACGAACGAGGGCGAACCAGGTCTCGCTGTTCTTCTGACCAAGAAGGTCGCCCACGAGGGCGATAGTGATCAGTTCAGAAGGAGTGGCCTGACGGTTGCGGGCCATGGGAAGCTGGTAGCTTCCCATGGCGCTGAGCAGTTGGAGATGGTCGTCGACAAGGACGTAGGCCAGTGTGAAGAGGTCGGGCAGGCTAAAATATTCCAGAAGCTGGCTGGTTCGCATAACCCCAGCTTCGCTTTTTTCGCCCCTTCTTGCGCCGCACCCGAGGTGAATCCGTATTTTTTCCTACTCGCATCCGCTCTGCTGCGCAGCTTTGCAAGTCGGATTGAATCTGAAACTACCAGATTCAATCGGAATCCGTATAACGTCTTTTTGTCAAATGCTCTAGTGGATGACCAAGGGCATGAGAAGGCTTATAATGCTGCATGGGACGCCAAAAGCGATTCGTCGTCAACCTTCCTGAAGCTGAGCGTCAGAAGCTCATCGATATGACGAAGAAGGGAATGATCAGTGCGCGAGTCATGACTCGCGCACGTGTCCTTCTCCTGGCAGATGAACAGCTGCATGACAAGGTGATCGCTGAACGGCTGGCCGTCAGCAAAGGAATGATCGGTCAAATCCGCAGAAAATATGCGACTGACGGGGTAGCTGCTGCTCTTTACGAAAAACCGCGCCCCAAGCAGCCCCCAAAACTTGATCCGAAAGCCACGGCGATCCTGATCGCAGAAACCTGCTCGGATGCGCCAGAGGGGTACGCGAAGTGGACGATGCAGCTTCTCGCTGATCGTCTTGTCGCTTTAGGCGTCGTAGACAGTATTTCTGATGAGACCGTCCGAAAAACGCTTAAAAAAACGCACTCAAACCCTGGCAGGTCGAGAGCTGGTGCGTCTCCAAAGTAGGGGCAGACTTTGTCTGGCGTATGGAGGAAGTGCTGGATACGTACGCTTTGCCCTATGACCCTGAATATCCAGTGGTCTGCCTCGATGAAAAATCTGTCCAGCTTCTCGATCATGTTCGTGAGCCGCTCCCACCCGTGCCGGGATACCCGGCACGGGTCGATCACGAGTACAAGCGCTGTGGGACAGTTAATCTCTTTATCGAATTTGAGCCGCTGACGGGGCAGCGCAGTGTGACGGTGACTGAGCGGCGAACGTCACAGGAATACGCAGCTCGTTTGCAAGCATTGGATCGACGCTACCCAGAGGCGAAGAAAATCCGGCTGATCCAGGACCAGCTTTCGACCCATTCACCAGCAGCGCTCTACGACACATTGCCCGCAGAAGAAGCGAACCGCTTGAGAAAGCGGTTCGAGTGGATCTATACGCCAAAACACGCGTCCTGGCTGAATATGGCCGAGATGGAATGGGCCGCTCTGCAACGTCAGTGTCTGGATCGCCGTATAGCGGCGAAAGAAGCACTTGAGACGGAAGTTGCCGCCTGGGAGCGGCACAGAAACGCCAGGGCAGTCAAAGTGAATTGGGAATTCACGACCCAGGCAGCAAGAGGCAAAATGGCGCGTCACTACAAGCAAGTCGAATAGCCTCAATCATGCCCTTGGTCATCCACTAGAGCATTTGACAGAAAAAGCGGAGCGTTTCTGTCCGACTTGCAAAGCTGCGAGGCAGAGCGTAATTCGCTCTAGACTCAGGCGATATGGCGACCCTGGAAATCGATTGCCCCGTGTGCGGCGAAGTGCTCGAACTCACCGACAGCGACCGCGCCGAATTGCAGGTCGGTGACGTGCTGGTGTGCGACTCGTGCAACGCCGAGATGGAAGTGACGCACAACAGCGGCGAGGACTTCGACCTCGAGCTGCTGGGCATCCTGACGGTGTGCCCCGGCTGCAGCGAGGAATTCGAGGTCACGGAAGACATGCTGGCGACCGCGCCGGTCATCGAGAGCGTGGACGGCGTGAGCGTGAGCCTGGTGGACTGCCCGCACTGCCGCGCCCGCATCGAACTCGAACTGACCGAGGACGTGGCGACCGGACTCTGAACACGACACGCACGCCGGGTTCAGGCAGACACAAGGGGTCTAGACAATTTCAATTGAAAAGCCAGTAGCCTGTTAGTCTCTCAAACGTAAGGAGCACTTATGGCGACTGTTCAATTTGAAAACCCCGAAACCGGCGCGACCATCGAACTGACCAACCCCGAACTGGGCGAACTGGTGATTGACGACGAAACGGGCGTGGAATACGAAGTGGTGTCCATCGACCCGCCCCGCCTCGAGGCGGCCCCGCAGGAAGCGGAGGACTGGGGCGAGTAAGGCCGCAGGGTCGAGGGTCTAAGGGTCTTTTCCGACTCTTAGACCCTTGGACCTTTCGACTTGCCGCAGGCAACCTTATGGCCGAACTTGCCGTTCTCTACGACCGTATTCGCCCCGACGAGAAGATGCTGTTCGAGGCCCTCGACGACCTCGGCGTGCCCTACGACAAGGTGTACACGCCGCAGCTCACCCTCACCTTCGATGAAGCAGGCCAGGCCAACGTGCCCTGGAAGGTCGCCATCGAACGCTGCGTGAGCCAGAGCCGGGGCCACGCCGTGACCCGTGCGCTCGAAGGCTTCGGCGTGAAGGTCATCAACCCCGCGCACGTCATCGAAGTGTGCGGCGACAAGCTGGCGACCAATTCGCGCCTCGCCGCCGCTGGGCTGCCCACCCCGCGCACGGGCGTCGCCTTCGACGGCGAAAGCGCCCTGAAGCTGATTGAGGAGATGGGGTATCCGGTGGTGCTCAAGCCCACCGTCGGTTCGTGGGGGCGCATGGTCAGCAAGCTCAACGACCGCGACGCCGCCGAAGCCGTCATCGAGCACAAGGAAGTGCTGGGCGGACCGCAGCACGGCGTGTTCTACGTGCAGGAACTGGTCAACAAGCCCGAGCGCGATATCCGCGCCTTCGTGGTGGGCGGGCGCTGCATCGGCGCGATTTACCGCACCAGCGAGCACTGGATTACCAACACGGCGCGGGGCGCGAAGGCGAGCAAGTGCGAGGTCACGCCCGAACTGGCCGACCTCGCCGAGAAGGCCGCCGCCGCCGTGGACGGGCAAATCGTGGCGATTGACCTGGTGGAAGACCCGGGGCGCCAGAACAAGTGGGGCGGGCTGCTGGTCATCGAAATCAACCACACGATGGAGTTCAAGAACTCGGTCAGCACCACGGGCGTGAACATTCCGCGCCTGATGGGTGAGTACGCCATCAGCCTGCTGAACTGATACGGATTCCGCTTAATTCCTGCACAGTCGGGAAAGCGCCGCCTGTGCATCCATATCGCAGAATCCGTATTTTTTCCTACTCGCATCCGCTCGGATTGAATCTGAAACTACCAGATTCAATCGGAATCCGTATGAGGCAAAGACGGGAGGGGGCAGAGGGGCCGCGGGCGCCTGACTCTGCCCTTCACGCACTCCGTGAGAGGCTCGTGTAAGCTGCCGGACATATGAACGTCATCGGCAAGGTCACGGTGCTGCCGCAGCTCCCGCCCGAAATTGCGCGGCTGTCCGAACTCGCGTACAACCTGTACTGGTCCTGGACCCCGCACGCGCAGCGGCTCTACCAGGACCTGTCGCCGGAACTTTGGGAGCGCTTCCAGCACAACCCGGTGCGGCTGCTGCTGGAAGTGGACCAAGAGCGCCTGAACGCCGCCGCGCAGGACCCTGCCTACCTGGAACGCTACGCGCAGGTGATGGCCGATTTCGACGCCTACATGGGCAAAAAAGACACCTGGGCGGTCAGCAACGCCGCGCAGATGAAGCCGGTGGCCTACTTCAGCATGGAGTACGCCTTCCACGAGTCGCTGCCCATCTATTCGGGCGGCCTCGGCGTGCTGGCGGGCGACCACTGCAAGAGCGCGTCGGACCTCGACATTCCGTTTACCGCCGTGGGGATGCTGTTTCACCAGGGCTACTTCCGGCAACTGTTCGACAAGGACGGCTGGCAGAACGAGGCGTACGACGAACTCGACCTGACCACCCTACCGATTCACCCCGCTGTCAACGCGGCAGGCGAGGAAGTGCGGGTCTCGGTCAGGATTGCCGGGCGCGAGATTGCCGTGAAGGTCTGGACACTGCAAGTCGGGCGCATCCGGGTGCTGCTGCTCGACACCAAGCTGCCGGAAAACAGCGAAGAAGACCAGAAGCTGACGGCCCGGCTCTACGGCGGCAATCAGGAACTCCGCGTTCAGCAGTACGTCCTGCTGGGCGTGGCAGGCATCCGGGCACTGCGGGCGCTGGACGTGCCGGCGGAGGTGTACCACATGAACGAGGGGCACGCCGCCCTGATGAGCCTGGAGCGGATGCGCGAGTACGTGGCGGGCGGGCTGGACTTCCGCACCGCTCATGAAACCGCCGCGAGCAGCACGCTGTTTACCACCCACACCCCCGTCGCGGCGGGCAACGACGCCTTCGCCTACGACCTGATGGACAAGTACATCGGCGAGTGGCCGGGCCTGCTACACGCCGGACGCGACGAACTGTACGGGCTGGCTCGGCACGACCAGCAGTGGGACGGTCACATGGTCCCGGCCTTTTCCATGACTGTGTTCGCGCTGAACATGAGCCGGGCGGCCAACGGCGTGTCCGAACTGCACGGCGAAGTCAGCCGGGGCATGTGGAACTTCCTGTACCCCGGCGCCGAGGAGCGTGAAGTGCCCATCGGTCACGTCACCAACGGGGCGCACAACCTGACCTTCACCAGCCAGCGGATGCGCGACCTGCTGTCCACCGTGCTCCCCGCCGACTGGACCGAGCGCCTGGAAGACGAAGCGATGTGGCAGGCCGTGGAGAAGCTCAGCGACGAGCAACTGAGCGACGTGCAGCGCGAGATGAAGCGCGAGATGATTGCCTTTATCCGGGGCCGGGTGCGCGAACAGCTTCAGCGCAACGGGGCGAGCGCCGCCGACGTGGCGGACGTGGGCAGCTTGCTCGACGAGAACACCCTCACCATCGGCTTTGCCCGCCGCTTTGCGACCTACAAGCGGGCCACGCTGCTGCTGCGCGACAAAAAGCGCCTCGCGGCCATCGTCAACAACCCCGAGCGCCCGGTGCAGTTCGTGTTCGCGGGCAAAGCGCACCCCGCCGACAACCCCGGCAAGGCGTTCATTCAGGAGATTTACCGCGTCAGTCAGGAGCCGGAGTTCAAGGGCAAAATCGTGATTCTGGAAAACTACGACATGCACGTGGCCCGTCACCTCGTGCAGGGCGTGGACATCTGGCTGAACAACCCCCGGCGCCCGCTGGAGGCTTCGGGCACCTCGGGCATGAAGGCCAGTTTCAACGGCTCGCCCAACTTCAGCGTGCTGGACGGCTGGTGGCGCGAAGGCTACGACGGCACCAACGGCTGGCCCATCGGCGAGGAGCGCGAATACGCCGACCTGAACGTGCAGGACGACGCCGACGCCTTCGACCTGTACCAGCGCCTTGAACACGACATCGCCCCGCGCTACTACGGCAAGAAGACCGGCGACGAAAGCTGGGCGCACACCGTCCGCGACGCCATCGAAACGGTCAGCCCGCGCTTTTCCATGCAGCGGCAGGTCATCGACTACGTGCGGCAGTACTACATTCCCCTGTCGCTTCGCGGCGCGAGGCTCAGCGAAAACGGCAGCACCCGCGCCCGCGAAATCGCCGGGTGGAAGGCGTGGGTCCGGCAGCAGTGGCCGCACACCAGCATCACCGCGCAGGCCCACCTGCCCGCCACCGCCCGGCCCGGCGAGAAGGTCACGGTGTCGGCACAGGTCGACCCCGCCGGGATTCGCCCCGAGGAACTGCGCGTGGAAGCGGTCCTCAAGCGCGGCGACGAGGTGCGGCGTTTCCCGCTGACCCACGGCGAGGGGCAGAGCTACAGCGCCGAAATCTTGCTGGACGACAGCGGCCTGTACTCGGTGGGCGTGCGGATGCTGCCGCTGATCGAGGGCCTGAGCAACGACCTCGAAGCGGGACTGATCAAGTGGGCGTGAGCCAATTCCGTTGCAATGAAGCTATCAACTACCCATGACTAATACGGATTCCGATTGAATCTGAAACTACCAGATTCAATCCGACTTGCAAAGCTGCGCAGCAGAGCGGATGCGAGTAGGAAAAAATACGGATTCTGCGATATGGATGTACAGGCGGCGCCTTCCCAACTGTACAGGCCCGACTGTGCAGGAATGAAGCGGAATCCGTATAAAGTCACGGGTTTGTAACTACACTCCACCGCAGTCCGGCATACCTTTGCAGGCGTTCCGTTTTGGCTTCAGCGTGCGTTACATCAGGGGTGGTAGATAAGCAGATCCCCAAACTCTTTTTCAAAGCCGTACCTTGCAGACAACCGCGCCAAAGATGAGCTTTTTGGTCAACAAAATAGTGTACCTTTTGGGTCAATGACTGCTTCTCTCCCCTCCTCGCGCCGGGAAAAGGGCGCCGCACCTTCGCGCTGGCAGGTGCTGGGCTGGCAACTGCTGGGCTTGGCGCTGATTCTGGCCGTGTGGTGGCTGCTGACCGACAAATTGCAGCTCTATCCGCCCTACGTGTTTCCCGGCCCCAGTGCCGTGTGGACCGAGATTTCCTACGGGCTGTGGGGCACCGGGCCGCAGGACGGCAAGCTGCTCGCGGCCATCGGCGGCAGCCTGCGCCGGGTGCTGACGGGGTACGTGGCGGCGGTGGTGCTCGGCGGCGTGGTCGGCCTGCTGATGGGCGCGTGGTGGCCGCTGCGGGCCACGCTGGGCGCGTACCTGACGGGGCTGCAAAGCGTGCCGAGCATCGCCTTCGTGCCCTTCGCCATCCTGTTTTTCGGGCTGAACGAGCGGGCGGTGCTGGCCGTGGTGATTCTGGAAGGCTTCATTCCGGTGGCGCTGGCGGTGTCGGGGGCGCTGCTCAACGTGCCGCCCACGCTGCGGACGGCGGGGCGCACCCTGGGCGCGAGCGGGCTGGGGCTGCTGCTGCGGGTGTCGCTGCCCGCCGCACTGCCCAACGTGCTCAGCGGGCTGCGCACCGCCTGGAGTTTCGCGTGGCGGGCGCTGGTGGGCGGCGAACTGCTGATTGCCGGAGCCAAGAGTCTGGGCGAACAACTCGAAGTCGGGCGCAACACCGCGAACGTGGCGCTGGTGCTGTCCACCATCCTGATTATCGGCATCATCGGGGGCGTGTTCGACGCGCTGCTGCGGCTGGTCGAGGGCCGGGTGCGGCGCAACTACGGGCTGGAGGTCGGTGCATGACGGCCCACGGCGCACTGGGACAGAGCCTCGACCTGAGCGGCGTGACCTACCGCTACGGGCGCGGCGGGGCGGGCGTGGGGCCGCTGAACCTGCACGTCGAACCCGGCGAGTTTCTGTGCATCGTGGGGCCGTCGGGGAGCGGCAAAAGCACGCTGCTGTCGCTGCTCTCGGGCTTCCTGCGGCCCCAGACGGGCGAGATTCGGCTCGGCGGCGAGGTCGTGCGCGGCCCGCACCCCGCGCTGACGCTGGTGCAGCAGGAAGCGGCCCTGTTTCCCTGGCTGACGGTGGGCGGGAATGTCGCGTTCGGACTGAAGGGGCTGAACGCCGGGGAGAAGGCGGCGCGGGTGACGGACGCCCTGCGGCTGGTGGGCCTGGGCGGGTACGAGTCTCGCCGCCCGCATGAACTCTCGGGCGGCCAGCGCCAGCGCGTGAGCATCGCCCGCGCCCTGGCCGTGCGTCCGGGACTGCTGCTGCTGGACGAACCGTTCAGTGCGCTCGACCACGCCACCCGCACCGCGCTGGCCGACGAACTGCTCGGCATCTGGTGGCAGCAGAAGGTGACGGTGGTGTTCGTGACGCACCAGCTCGACGAGGCGCTGCACCTGGGTCAGCGGGTGGTCGCGCTGCGCGGCGGCGAGGTCGCGCTGGACGCCCCCAGCAAGGGCCTGAGCGTGGGCGAACTGAAGCGGGTGCTGGCAGGCTGAGGGCCATCAACTTTGCCCTCTCCGGCGGCCATAGTCCAACCATTCCAGCAGAGGTTGCAGGAGGTTGGCTATGAACAGAGTGTCCGTCATGTTGGGCCTGACCCTGTTGCCGCTGAGCCAGGCGGCCCAGGCCCGTCCCCTGAGCGAGCTGCTGAAATCGGGCAAAATCGTCATCGCCACCGACCCGCCCTACAAGCCTTTTTTCTACGAGGAAGGGGGCAAGCTCACCGGCTTCGAGGTCGAACTGGGCGAAGAACTTGCCCGCCGCCTCGGCGTCAAGGTGGAGTGGAAGTACAACAAATTCGACACGTTGCTCATCGGCCTGGGCCAGAACCGCTACGACATGGTCATCGCCTCGCACGGCATCACCCCCGAGCGCCTGCGGGCCGTCGATTTTTCCGCGCCGGACTACTGCTCGGGCGGCACCATTCTGACCACGACGAACGGCCCGGCCACGGCGGCGGCCCTGAAGGGCAAGGCCATCGGCGTGGCGGTCGGCACCACCTACAGCAAGATTGCCAGCGGGGTTCAGGGCGCTCAGGTCAAGACGTTTCCGTCCACCACTGCGGCGCTGCAAGCCCTCACCGCCCGGAAAGTCGACGCCATTCTGGTCGACCAGTTTTTCGCCTATGATACGGCTTCCGATTGAATCTGGTCGTTTCAGATTCAATCCGACTTGCAAAGCTGCGCAGCAGAGCGGATGCGAGTAGGAAAAATACGGATTCTGCGATATGGATGCACAGGCGGCGCCTTCCCAACTGTATAGGCCCGACTGTGCAGGAATGAAGCGGAATCCGTATGAGATGAAAGGCAGCGCCCACGGCAAGACGCTGAAGGTCGGCCAGCGCCTGACCACCGAGCGGGTCGGCTTCGCCATTCAGAAGGGCAACGCCTCGCTGACAGGGGCGGTCAATGCCCAGATGAAGAAGATGACGGAGGACGGCACCTATCTCAAGCTGTCGCAGAAGTACTTCGGGCGCGACGTTCGCTGCAAGTAAGGGACCAGGAGCCGGGAGAGTCGGGGGCGGCACGTGACCGCTGCCCGGTGTCCCGGCTCGCCGTATACTTTTCCCTCGTGACCACCGAACCCGCCCACGCCCTGTCCCCCCTCGGGGTGTTGCCCCCCGCCGGGCCAACCTGCGTGCACCTGCCGCTGAACGTCACGCCGCAGGAACTCGCCCGCTACGCGGTGGGGCTGGCGAACGCGCGCGGCGGCACGGTCATGGTGGGGGTGGACGTGGTGGGCGACCCCCACGCCGAGCGCGACGCGGGCGAACTGCACCCGCTGATGATTACCCACGCCATCTTCGAGCTGTCGGGCGGGCGGCTCACGGTCAATGTGCAGCATCAGCGGGTGCCGGGCGGGGCGCGGGTGCTGACGGTGTTCGTGCCGCAAGCGCCGTATGTGCTGGCCGCCCCCGACGGCGCGGTGATGGCCTGGGACGGAGCGCACCTCGTCCCCGTGCTGCCGGGCGAAGGCGAGCCGGTGGCCGACCAGGACTACACCGCCGTCGTGCCGCCCGACGCTTCGCTGGCCGACCTCGACCCCGCCGAGGTGGGCAGGTTGCGGCTGCTGGGACGGCGCATCGAGGCCGCCCACCTGCCCGACCTCGACTTTTTGCAGGAACTCGGCCTGCTCGTGCCCAGCGGCGGGGCGCTGCGGCCCACGCTGGCGGCGATTTTGCTGGCGGGCACGGGCGCGGCGCTGCGGGCGCATCTGCCCCAGGCCGAAGTCTGCTATTTCCACCACGCCACCAACGACGTGGAGTTTCAGTTCCGCGAGGACCTGCGCCGCCCGATTCCCGCGCTGCTGCTGCGGCTGTCCGAACTGATTCAGGCCCGCAACCGCTTTACACCCGTGCAGGTGGGCCTGTTCCGGGTGGAGGTCTGGGACCACGACGAATCGGTGTACCGCGAGGCGCTGCTCAACGCCCTCTCGCACCGCGACTACACCCTGCGCGACGTGGTGCATGTCCACCACTACCCCGACCGACTGGAAATCATGAACCCCGGCGGGCTGCCCGGCGGCATCACGCCCGGCAACATCCTGCGCCACCAGCCCAAGCGCCGCAATCCGCTGCTGGCGGGGGTTCTGGCGCGGCTGGGGCTGGTCGAGCAGGCGGGTGTGGGCGTGGACAAGATGTTCAGCCTGATGCTGCGTCACGGCAAGGAGCCGCCCGAATACGACAACTACCCCGACGCGGTGACGCTGACGCTGCACGGGTCGGCCTTCGACTCGGATTTCGTGCGCTTTGTCGCCAAAAAGCAGGAAGAACTGCCGCAACTCTCGCTCGACATGCTGATTGTGCTGAGTGTGCTTTCGCGTGAGGGCGAGGCCCCCCGCGCCCAGCTCGCCCGCGCCCTGCAACTGCCCGAGGACCGCACGCCGAGGCTGCTGCGCCAGATGGAAGACCTCGGGCTGATCGTGCGGGCCGGGGTCGGGCGCGGCATCGCCTACCACCTCGCGCCGGACGTGGCCCAGTCCCTCGGTCAGGAGCGGCAACGCGGCCTGAGCGTGTCCCCCGGCCTGCCCGAACCCGTGGGGCGCCCGACGTTGCTGGCCCCGGCTGCCGCTGCTCCGTCGCCTGTGCCCGCTGGCCCCGCTGCGCCGCGCCGCGCTCCTGATCCGGCTCCGGCCAATCCTGCCGGACCGTCTGCGGGCGAAACCCGCGCCATCGCCCTGACGCTGGCCCGCGAACGGGGCCGGGTCCGCAACGCCGACCTGCGCGAAGTCTGCGGCCTGACCAACCAGCAGGCGTGGCGGGTGCTGCGCGGGCTGGTGAACGCCGGGATGCTGCGGCGACTCGGCAGCGGCACGCGGGACGCCTACTACGAGTTGGGCGAGGGCGCGGGGCTGCGGGTGGAGGGGTAAGGGCAAAGGGCAGAGCGTGGAGGGCCGAGGGCTTGGAGGCCCTTACACCCCCAGCGCCGCGTTCAGTTCGTCGCGCAGGCCCTTCGCCGCCTCCCGCGCCGCGCCCACGTCCAGCCCCTGCGCGTACTGCACCGCCCGGCTCGCGCTCGCCAGTGCCCCGGTGCCGCCAGAATGGAAGGCCCCCGCCAGGTCGCCCGCTTTCGCGCCCTGCGCCCCCAGCCCCGGCAGCAGCAGCAGCGCACGCGGCATCAGGTTGCGGAAGGTGGCGAGGTCGGCGGGATGGGTGGCCCCGACCACCGCGCCCACGCTGGCGTACTGGCCCGGCTCCAGGCTTTCCTCGGCCCCCAGCCGGGCCAACTCGACGGCCACACGCTCGCTGACACCCTGGCCCTGCACGTCCTGCTGGTCGGGGTTGGAGGTCTTGACCAGCACGAAAATCGCGCCGCCGTTTTCCCGCGCGGCCTGCACGAAGGGCGTCAGCGTCTGGAAGCCCAGAAACGGGTTCACGGTCAGGGCGTCGCCCGCGTGTGGGCCGCTCAGCCAGCCCGCAGCGTAGGCGGCGGCGGTGGTGCCGATGTCGCCGCGCTTGCCGTCGAGCAGCACCGGCAGGCCCAGCGTGCGGGCGGCGGCGCAGACCTCTTCCAGCAGCGTAAAACCGGGCAGCCCCAGCGCCTCGAAAAAGGCGAGTTGCGGCTTGACACAGGCGGCGTAGGGCGCACTCGCTTCCAGCACGTCCAGCGTGTGCTGCCGGAGCGCGGCCACGTCCCGGTACTCACCCAGCCGGGGGTCGAGGCCCACGCACAGGCGGGTGTTCAGCGAAAGGGTGCGCTCGGTGACGGCCTGGGCAAAGCGGGGGGAAGTCATCGTCTGCCAGTGTAAGGGGCGGCTGTGAGGGGGGAGCGGGGCCGGTAGACTGCCGGGCATGACCTTTTCTGTCGTGGGGCGCGACCCCCGGACCGGCGACCTGGGCGTGGCGGTGGCGAGCAAGTTCCTGGCGGTGGGGGCGCTGGTGCCCTTCGTGCGCGGCGGCGTGGGCGCGGTGGCGACCCAGAGCTATGTCAACCCCAACTTCGGTCCCGACGGGCTGAACCTGCTGGCCCAGGGGCTTGACCCGCAGGCCATCGCCACGCGGTTTCGGGAAGGAGACACAGAGATAGAGCAGCGCCAGTTCGGTCTGGTGGGGGCAAACGGGCAAAGTGCGACGTTCACCGGCACGGACTGTCACCGCTGGGCGGGCGGCTGGGCCGGGCCGGACGTGGCGATTCAGGGCAACGTCCTCGCCGGGCCGGAGGTAGTGCAAGCGATGCGGGCGGCCTGGGAAGCGGGCAGCGAGCGGCCCCTGCCCCACCGCCTGCTCGCCACGCTGCGGGCGGGAGAGGACGCGGGCGGTGACCGGCGCGGGCGGCAGTCGGCGGCGCTGGTGTGCGCGGGACCGGGGCGCGGCTACGGCGGCCTGACCGACGACTGGGTGAACCTGCGGGCCGACGACCAC
This sequence comes from Deinococcus wulumuqiensis R12, assembly GCF_011067105.1. NCBI lineage: Bacteria > Thermotogati > Deinococcota > Deinococci > Deinococcales > Deinococcaceae > Deinococcus > Deinococcus wulumuqiensis. Next base: position 1,880,771 of record NZ_CP049357.1, read on the forward strand.
CCCGACCCCTGCGGCGAACTGGCGCGGCTGCTGGACCTTCACGACCTGCTGTTCGGGCGCCCGCAGCAGACCCGCCCGCTGACCGGGGACGAACTGAAGTGGCTGCGCGGGCTGCTCATCCGGCAGGACTACGCCACGTCGCTGCCCGCCGGTCCCTGGGACCCCGACACCGAGGCGGCGGCCTGGGCGCTCTACGGCACCGAGAACCTGGAGGAGCGCTGGGCAGCGGGCGGCGCGGTGGACCCCGTGGCGCTGGCGTACCTGCAGAAGCGCTACCCCGAACCCTTTTGACCACCTGCCGAACAGTTCTGCCCGCACTCGCGGGGTAAACTCTGTGTCATGCGCCTGTCGGCCACCGATGTCTACGCCTTTCAGGCTCTGGGATTCCTGGGCACACAGAACCCGGAGCACTGGGTGTCGAGCGAAGAAATCAGCGAGAACACGGGCGTTCACCGTCCTTACCTCGTCCGTATTCTGGCGGCGCTGTCCACCAAGGGCATCGTCAAGAGCAAAAAAGGCATCGGCGGCGGCTACGCGCTGGCCCGTAAACCCACCCTGATTTCGCTGTGCGAGGTGGTGCGGGCGGTGGACGGCCCGGTGGCCCCGCTGTCGTGTATCAGCCTCAACTGGCACGAGCCGTGCGTGGAGGAGGGACGCTGCCATGCCCGCGCCACCGTCTACACCCGGATGCGCGACGCCATGCTCGGCGTGCTGCAGGAATTCAGCGTCGAGGACCTCGTGACCGACGCGCGGCAGGGCGTGAGCTACGGCCACTGCCTCGGGCACCTGCTCAAGCCCAACGCCTGATACGGATTCCGATTGAATCTGGTAGTTTCAGATTCAATCCGAGCGGATGCGAGTAGGAAAAAATACGGGTTCCGCGATATGGATGCACAGGCGGCGCTTTCCCGACTGTGCAGGAATTAAGCGGAACCCGTATGAGGAACACCATGACCAAATTTGTCAAAGTCGAGGGCGAGAGTGTCTGGATCAACGTCAGCCGCATCGACGGCGTGATGGTGCGCCCCCAGCTGCAACGGGTCGGGGAAAGCGAAAAAGACCCGCTGGAAGAACGCCACGAACTCACCGGGGCCTACGAAGTCGCCGTGTTTTTTCAGGACAAAATTGCGCCCGTACGCTCTTTTCCCAGCCGCGCCGAGGCCGAAGCCTTCATACAGTCGCTGCTGGGTGACCTGGAAGCCTGATCCGGGTTCCGTAGAAAAGCCGCAAAAAAGAGCAGAGGGTCGAAGGTCTTTTCCCTTCCCCCTCTGCCCTCCCCCATCAACTTCTTCAGTTCAGCTTGGTGATCCGGGCCGCGTCGTCGGGCGTGACCGTCCCGGCCTTCAGGTACTCCTGCAAGGCGTCGAGGTCCACCGCCCCGCCGAGGCGCTCGGTGCCCTTGGCAAAGACGGTGAAGCCGTCGCCGCCGTCTGCCAGGAAGTTGTTCATGGTCACGCGGTAGGTGGCGGCGGGGTCGAGGGCTACGCCGCCCAGCTTGAGGTCGCTGACCTTCTCACCCTTGGGCTTGGCGGCGTCCCAGGTGTAGGTCAGGCCCCGGCTGACTTGCAGGATGCGGTTCTGGCCGGGCGCGGGGTTGTCGAACTGCTGCTCCAGGGCTTCCTTGACCTGGGCGCCGGTCAGAGACACCACCATCATCACGTTGCCAAAAGGTTGCACCGTGAACACGTCGCCGTAGGTCACGCCCTTGCTCGCGTTGGGCACGTTCACGGGCAGGTCGGCGCGGATGCCGCCGGGGTTCATGAAGGCGATGACGGCTCCGCCCTTGTCGGGGCTGCTCGCGGCGGCGAGTTGCGCGTCGGCAATCACGCGGCCCAGCGGACTTTCACCAGCGGCATTCGCGGTGCGGGTGATCTGCTCGGCCCCCAGCGTGGCGACCTGACGCTTGGCGAGGGGGTCGGTCATTTCCTGCGCCCGCTTCACGAGTGCGGTCATGGCGGCGTTCTTGGGGCCAGTCGCGGCGTTCACCACGACGTTGCTCGCCTTGACCGCCAGCAGCTTGTGGGCGCGGGTGTCCACCTGCAGGTCGAGGCGTTGCAGCAGGTGGCCGTAGGCGTCGCCCTGAATCACCGGGCGCGGGGCGCCGTCCGGCCCGGCCACCGTGCAGTTGTAGCCCCGGTGGGTGTGCCCGGTCATGATGGCCCCCACTGCCGGGTCGAGGGTCTGGGCAATCTTGACGATGTCGCCGCTGAGCGTCTTGCAGTCCACCACGTCGAAGGCGTCCTTGGCCGTGCCGCCCTGGTGAACGAGCGCGATGATGGCGTCGGGTTTCTGCGCCTTGATGGCGGGAATCACGGCGTTGATGGAAGCCGCTTCTTCCTCGAACTTCAGGCCCGCCACACCGGAAGGCGAAACGACGGTGGGGGTCGCCTGCAGCACCGCGCCCACGAAGGCGATGCGGGCCTTGCCGCTCTGCACGATTTTGTAGGCGGGCAGCACGTTCTGACCCGCGCTGTTTTTGACGTTGGCGGCGAGGTAGGTAAAGCCCGCACCCGCAAAGGTCTTGTCGAACACACAGGCTTTCTCGGGGGCGTTGGAGTTACAGCCCCCCTTCTGGAAGCGGGCGAGTTCCTGCACGCCATAGTCGAATTCGTGGTTGCCGACCACGTTGACCGCCATCCCCAGGTCGCTGAGCGCCTTGATGGTCGGCTCGTCGCGCAGCAGGGCACTGACCAGCGGGCTGGCCCCGGTCATGTCGCCCACGCCCACGAAAATGGTGTTGGGGTTGGCTTTGCGGGCTTCGTCCAGCACGCCGCCGATGGCCTCAATGCCGCCCGCCTGGACGGTGAGGGTCTTGCTGCGGTCGGCGGGGTCGGGAACGCGGAAAGAGGTGGGCAGCAGGTTGCCGTGCAGGTCGTTGACGCCAATCACGGTCACGTCTTGGGTGGCGGGGCCAGCGACCATCGAGCAACTGCTCAGGGTCAGGGCGGCACCAATCAGGAGAAGGTTGTTTTTCATGCGCCTCTCAGTTTAGGGGTGGCCTTATCAGGGCAGCGTCAGAAAGTGGTGATGGATGATGGGTGATGGAAGGGCGAGTTTCTCCCCCTTCCCGGAAGAAAAAGGACTTGACTTGTCTCTTTTTCAAGTACTGTCAGCTCTGCCCCAGCACCTCCCGCACCGCCGCCAGAAAGCCTGCCGCGTCGGGCGTCGTTCCCTGCGCGAGGTCGGGTTTGCCGCCGCCCTTGCCGCCCGTGACCGCCAGGGCCGAGCGCAGCAGCTCACCTGCTTTCACGTCGGGCCGTCCGCTGGCGACGCCGCAGCGCCCGCCCGGTTCGGCGGCGGCGACCACTTCACCTGCCGCCACCTGCGTCAGCACCGGCAGCAGCAGCGCGGGGTCGCTCAGGGTCAGCGTCTTGAGGGAGAGGTCACCCTGCACCGGGGCCGAGGCCAGCAGGTGCCGCGCCAGTTCGCGGCGCAGCGTTTCGGCGTCGGCGCGGGCGGCACTCAACTCGGCCCGCAGCGCGTCCACCCGTTCGGGAAGCTGCTCCACCGGGACGCTGAAGCTCTGCGCCAGGGCGCGGGCCTCGCGGTAGACGCCGCTGAGGTACTCGCTCGCCTCCTCGCCCGCCATGAACACCACGCGGGTCTGACCGCCGCGCACCCGCTCGGAACGCAGCACGACCACCGGGGCGCACATGGCGGCGCGGGGAACGTGGGTGCCGCCGCACGCACTCACGTCGAAATATTCGCCCACCGGGTCGCGGAAGATAACCAGCCGCACCTGCCCGCCCACCTTGCTTTCACGGCGCAGCGGATAATTTGCCAGTTCGTCTTCGGGGACAATCGGCGTTTCCAGCGTCAGGTCGTCTCTGCCCAGCGTCCCGCGCAGCAACGTTTCGGCGGCCTGGATGTGGACTTCGGCAGGGTCGCCCAGAAAATCGATGTGGCATTCGGGGCCGGTTATGCTCACCGAGGCGACCTCGAACACCGGATTCACGCGCCGGAACGCCTGCGCCAGCAGATGCTCGGCGCTGTGGCGCTGGGTGTGCCGCCAGCGGGGGGCGGCTTCGACTTCGCCGGTCACTTCCGCGCCCAGTGGCGGCAAGTCCCCCGACAGACGGTGCCAAATCGTGCCTGTTGCCTTGTCCTTGCGGGCGTGCGTGACCCGCGCCGCGCCGCCTGCCCAGCTCAGGGCACCCACGTCGCTGCTCTGGCCGCCGCTTTCGGGGTAAAAGGCCGTGGCGGCCAGGGCGACTTCCTGCCCCTGCACGTCGGTCACGGGGGCAGAAAACTGAAGGTGCAGGCCGTCTTCATGGTACAGGGCGCGGGTCATGTGGGCGAGGATAGGTCACGCCGCCCCGTTATCCTGAAAGGCGATGTACCAGACTGTTCGCCCGCTGCTGTTCGGCATGGACGCCGAGGACGCCCACCACCTCACCCTGCGCGGGCTGGAACTCGCCTCGGGTCTGCCGCTGCTCCCCCGGCTGGCCCGCACGCTGACGGTGCCGGGCGGCGCGGCGCTGCGGCGCACGCTGTGGGGGCAGACCTTCGACTCGCCGGTGGGCCTCGCGGCGGGCCTGGACAAGAACGGTCAGGCCGTCCCCGCCTTCAGTGCCTTCGGCTTCGGCTTTGTCGAGGTCGGCACGGTCACGCCGCTCGCGCAAAGTGGCAACGAGCGGCCCCGCCTCTTTCGACTGCCCCCCGACGAAGCCCTGATTAACCGCATGGGCTTCAACAACGCCGGGGCACAGGCGCTGCATGACCGCCTCGCCGCGCTGGGGGAGCGGCCTGCGCCCGTGTGGGTCAACATCGGCAAGAACAAGGCCACCCCCAACGAGGACGCCGCCGAGGACTACCGCAAATGCGTGCGTGCCCTGCAGGACGTGGCCGACGCCTTCGTGGTCAACGTGAGCAGCCCCAACACGCCGGGCTTGCGGGCGCTTCAGGCGGCGGACGACCTCGCGCAGCTCGTGCGGGCCGTGCTGGAGGAGGTGGACGCGGGCCGGGTGCGTCGCCTGCGCCGCCCGCCCGTGCTGGTCAAACTGGCCCCCGACCTGCACCCCGCCGACTTCGAGGCGAGCGTGGGCGCGGTGCTGGACGCGGGCGCGGGTGGCCTCATCATTTCCAACACCACCCTTTCCCGTGACGGCCTGACCCACGCCAATCGCGAGCAGGCCGGGGGCCTGAGCGGACGCCCGCTGACGGCCCGCTCCACCGAACTGGTGCGGAGCGCCTACCGCCTGACGCGGGGCCGGGTGCCGATTGTCGGCGTGGGCGGCATCTTCAGCGCCGAGGACGCCTACGCCAAGCTGAGAGCCGGGGCCGACCTCGTGGAGGTCTACTCGGCCCTCATCTACCGGGGGCCAGGGCTGGTGCGCGACATCAACGCCGGGCTGGTCCGGTTGCTGGAACGCGACGGCGTGCGCAACGTGGCCGAGGTGGTGGGGCAGGGGTAATACCCTTCCCCCCTCCCCTCTTACAGAAAAGGGTCTGGGCGGAATGCTCCGGGTTGAAACCCGGAGATGGATAGCCCAGGCCCCCGAAGGGGGCGGTACTGATGCTTCTGTCCAGAGCTAAAGCCTTGCAGCGTGGTATGCTGAAACAGCAAAGGCCCAGCGGTGCTTCCAACACCCTGAGCCGTGGCAATCACCTTAAGGGAGGTGACGCAAATCCAAACTACCACGCATCTCAAGGCATTCCGCTATCGGCTTCGCCCTACCAAAGCGCAGGAAGCGACGTTGACCGAGCAGCTACAGCTCTGCCGCAGCCTGTACAACGCCGCTTTGCAGGAACGTCGGGACGCCTACAAGAAAGCCGGGAAGACGGTCACCGGGTACGACCAGATGAAGTCCCTGACCGAAATCAAGGCCGCGCTGCCGGAATACGCCGGGGTCTATTCGCAGGTGCTTCAGGATGTGCTCAAACGACTGGACAAAGCGTTCAAGGCGTTTTTCAGGCGCGTGAGGGCAGGGCAGACGCCCGGTTATCCCAGATTCAAGGGGGCAGGTTGGTACGATTCCATCTGCTACCCACAGTCTGGGTTCAGCGTGTCCGACAAGACGGCGTTCTTCTCCAAAATTGGGAACATTCGAATCCGGCTGCACCGCCCGCTAGAGGGCAAGCTGAAAACGGCAACCATCACGCGGGACTGCGGGGAATGGTACGTCAGCTACGTGTGCGAAGTGGAATCCCAGCCGCTTCCCGAAACGGGAAGCTCAGTGGGCGTGGACGTGGGAACGACATACTTCTGCATCACCTCCGATGGGGAGTTTGTGGAGAACCCGCGCTACTTCAACTCCAGCATGAAGGCGCTGCGGGTGGGGCAACGCTCCCTCAGCCGCAGAAAACGCGGTTCCAATCGCCGGAAGAAGGCCAAAGCTGCTGTCGCCAAGTTGCACCGCAAAGTGGCGCGGCAACGGCTGGACTTCCACCACAAGACGGCTGCCAAGCTCATCCGGGAGAACGACTTGGTGGCACACGAAGACCTGAACGTGTCGGGGATGGGCAAGGGCAACTTGGCCCGGTCAATCCACGATGTCGGTTGGGGTCAGTTCTTCTCTCTCCTGTCCCAGAAGGCTGCAAGCGCCGCTCGGACGGTTATCGCCGTAGACCCCCGCTACACCAGTCAGGCGTGCAGCAAATGCGGGCACACCTGCCGGGAGAGCCGGGTCAGTAGGTCGCGGTTTGTGTGTCAGAGTTGCGGTCATACGGCAAATGCCGACTGGAACGCCGCTCTGAACATTCTGGCAAGGGCCTTGCCATCAGTCCAGAACGTAGAAGTTATGCGTGGGCTGAGAAGCCCCGTCCTTCAGGACGGGGAGTAGGTCACCGTTCCCAGGGCCAGTCGCCCGGCGCCGCCGTGACTTCCAGCGCCCGGGGGCCGACGTGCACGCTCAGCACCGGGTTCACGCCCGCCCGGTCCGTCCAGACGATGGGGTGACGCTGCCGGAGCTGCTCCAGCGCGGCGTCGGCGTCCTCGGGGTGCGAGCCGTACATCAGGGCGACGCGCAGCGGGGTGCCTTCGCCGTAGCGCTTGGTGACCTGCTGCGTCATCGCCTCGATGCTGCCCTTGAAACTGCGGACGCGGGCGACATTGGCGTAGGTGCCGTCGGACTTGTCCACCGTGATGACGGGCTTGAGATTGAGCAGCCCGCCCATCGCCGCCGCCACCCGCCCGATGCGCCCGCCCTTACGCAGGTAGTCCAGCGTTTCGATGGTGAAGTAGAACTCGGTTTCGTCGCGGACCTGCCGCATCCAGGCCAGGGCGGTGTCCAGGCTCTCGCCCCGCTCGGCGGCGACGCGGGCGGCGTGGACCTGAAACGACTGCGCCCCGCTGATGGTCATGCTGTCGTGGATGGTGACCCGGCGCCCCGAGAGGTCACGCGCCTGCTCGGCGGCGTTGCGGCTGCCGCTCAGCCCCGAGCTGACGGTGATGGCGAGAATGTCGCCCTCGCCCGCCCGCGCAAAAGCGTCCACCCACTGCTGCGGCGAAGGCTGCGAACTGGTGGGATGCACCGGGTTGGTCCGCAATTCCTGATAAAGCCACTGCGACGTGATCTCGGTCATCGGGTAGGACTTTTCCCCGAAGTTGACCGAGAAAGGTGCCACCGGCACGTCGTTGTGCAGGCTGGGCAGCGGGTCCATGCCGCCATCGGTCACGACGGCGAACGGGCGGGGGTCAGTCGGGGTCATTTGATCTCCTGGCGGTTCATCTGCTCAATGAGTTTGAGGGCGGCGGTGTGGTCTTCATGGGGTCCCACCACGTGCGACGCGGCGCGGATAAGTCCCGCGACCTGGGCCAGCGTGGGGGCACTCGCTCCGGCGCTCTGCACCACGTCCAGCGCAATCCCGGCATCCTTGGCGAGCAGGCCGAGGGCAAAGGTCGCCGGAAACTCGCGGGTCAGCACCCGCTGGGGAATCAGGTGTTCCGAGGCGTTGGAGCGGCCACTGCTCGCGTTGATGACGCTCAGCGCCGCGCCGAGGTCCACGCCGCCGCGCCCGAGCGCCGCCAGCCCTTCCCCCGCCGCCCACAGATTGACGGCGAGCAGCACGTTGTTGATGGCCTTGACCGCGAAGCCTGCGCCGGTCTCACCCACCCGCACGACCTTGCCCGCAAAGGCGAGGTGCGGGCGCGCAGCCTCCACCTCGTCTGCCGGGCCGCCGAGCATCACCGTCAGGGTGCCGGCCTCGGCGCCGCCCGTGCCACCGCTGACCGGGGCGTCCAGAAACTTCACGCCCAGCGCGGCGAGCCGCTCACGCTGGCGCCGGGCCGCGTCGGGGTGTCCGCTGGTGCAGTCCACCCAGACGGTGCCGGGGCGCAGGTGCGGGGTCAACGCGGCGATGAGGTCGTCCACCTCGGCACTGGTGGGCAGGCAGGTGAACAGCAGGTCGGCGCGCGCGGCCTGCGCTAACGAAACGGCCTCGCTGCCGTAATGCTCGGCGTGTTTCTGCGCCCTGGCCTCGGTGCGGTTCCACACGAGGGCGCGGCCCCCGCTGGCTGCCGCCTGCCGCGCCAGATGGGCCGCCATCGGATAGCCCATCGCTCCCAGACCCAGAAACGCGGTGGTGGTGGCGCTCCCCGCGTGCGGGTCAGCAGCGGAAGCGGCGGAAAGAGTGCCCATCCTTTCAGGCTAGTGTCTGAACGGCAGCCGGAGTCAAAAACTGAACCCGGTCAAAGTTTTGGCCCTCTCCCCCGGTGTGTCCCCGCCTCAGCGCCGCAGTCGCCGCCGCAACCCGGCCATTTCCGGCATCTTCAGCAGCGTGGCGCCCAGCAGGTAGACGAGCAGCCCCGCGCCGCCCGCCACCGCCAGCCCCAGCAACCCCGGCACGAAAAAGCCGGGCGCCGGCAAAAAGCGCGATACGGCCCAGGCGACCAGCCCGGCCAGCATCGCCAGCGGCACCACGCGGCCCAGGTGTTCGCCCACCGCTTGCCAGGGAAACCCCAGCGAGCGCTGGTACATCAGCGCCAGGGCGAAAGCCATCAGCAGGCCGCTGATGGTGGTGCTCAGGCCGAACCCGAACAGCCCCAGCCCAGGCACCAGCAGCCGGTACAGCCCCACTTCCAGCACGAACCCGACGGCGCTGACGATGACCGCCTCGCGGGTGCGTTCGCGGGCGTAGAAGGTCCGCAGCAGAATGGTCACCACCGCCCAGGGAATCAGCGCCAGCGCCCACCCCGCCAGGATGCCCGCCCCGGCCTCGAAGCGGTTGGGGTCGAACGCCGTCTTGAGGTTGTAGATGCTGACGGCGTAGGGGGCGAGCACCAGCAGCAGGGCGCTGACCGGCGCGGCGAGAAAGGTACTCGTGCGAATGGTCTGTACCGTGAGCGAGCGGAACTCGGCCCAGTTGCCCTCGGCGGCGTGCTGCGAGAAGCGGGGAAACACGGCGAGCGCGGGCGACACCACGAACAGGCCGTTCGCCATCGTGAACAGGGCCTCGGCATTGCTGTAGCCGGTCTGGGTGCCGGGTTTGAACTGCGAGGCGTCGGTCAGCAGCCGCGTCACGTACAGGTTCAGGAACTGCCGCGCCCCGGCGGTGAGGGTAAAGGGAGCCATCTGCCGCAGCACCCGCCCCAGCGCGGGGTGTCCCCCCAGACGCGGCTCGGGCAGCAGGCCGAAGCGCCGCAGCGCCGGAAGCTGCACGAGCAGTTGTGCCACCCCGCCGATCAGCCAGCCGAACGCCAGCCAGGTCGCGTTGTCGGGCAGCAGCAGCAGCGCGGCGATGCTGGCGATGTTGAAGGCGACGGGCGCGAAGCTGCTTTCGCGGAAATGTTCGTCGGCGTTGAGCAGCCCCATCGCCACCGCCGAGAGGCTGATGAGGGTCAGAAACGGCATGACGAGCTGCGTCATGTAGATGGCGACCGCCCGGTCGATGTTGGCGTCTGCCGAGGTCAGCAGCCCCACCACCCAGGGCGCGGCGAAGATGCCCAGGGCCATCAGGATCAGATTGATGGCGATCAAGAGGCCGCTGAAGCTCTGCGCGAGTCGGCGGCGCTCGGCGGCGTCCAGCGTCTTGTACACCGGAATGAACGAGTTGACCAGGGCACCCTCGGCGAGCAGTTCGCGCATCAGGTTGGGCACCCTGATCGCCACGTTGAAGGCGTCGGTGAGCGTGGTGTCGAACAGGTTGATGACCTGCTGGCGCACGATGCCCGACAGCCGCGAGCCGAGCGTCCCGGCCATGACAATCAGGGTGTTGGCCCGCAGCGACCTTTTGGGAACGGGAGCAGGTGCGGGAGCGGGCGAGGCTGGACCCTGGGGCGGCGCATGGGGATCGGGGGCAGCGGGCGGCACAGTCACGCGGCTACTGTACTCTGCCCCCCGCCGGTCCGGGCGTCCTGCGGCTCCTTTTCGCCGTGTTGTCCAGCGTGCCCCGCCCCCGCGCGGCCTCGTTTGACAAGCCTGGGGGCCGCTGCTACACTTCCTCTCGCCTTGACGCAGGGCGAAAGACCGTTCACAGCGGGCTCTTAGCTCAACGGTCAGAGCAGTCGGCTCATAACCGATTGGTTGCCGGTTCAAATCCGGCAGGGCCCACCAACATCTGGTGAGAGACGGGCGGTTAGCTCAGTGGTAGAGCATTCGCTTCACACGCGAAGGGTCGTAGGTTCAAGTCCTATACCGCCCACCAGAAAAAGCCTCGGCAGTTGCCGGGGTTTTCTTTTTGCCATCCCCAACAGCCTGACCGCTTGAGATTCGACTCATACGGATTCCGCTTAATTCCTGCACAGTCGGGAAAGCGCCGCCTGTGCATCCATATCGCGGAATCCGTATTTTTTCCTACTCGCATCCGCTCGGATTGAATCTGAAACTACCAGATTCAATCGGAATCCGTATCAGGCGGTCAGACCTTTTGACGGTTCGACGGTCTGACCCTCCCGCCTTCAGCCGTCCATCAACTTGGGCAGCATCCGCACCCAGTTCACGTCCTGCCAGCTGCCCAGAAAGGCCACCGCTTCCGGCGAGAGCGGCGCGTCGAGTTCGATGGCGAGCAGCGCCTGCCCCCCGCGTGCGGCGCGGGTACAGGTCAGCGTGGCGATGTTGACGCCTGCCCCCCGCGTGCGGCGCGGGTACAGGTCAGCGTGGCGATGTTGACGCCTGCCGCCGCGATGACGTTGGTCACGCGGGCGATCATGCCCACCGCGTCGGCGTAGCGCACCACCAGCGTGGGACTCGCCCCGCTGAAATTCACGCCCAGGCCCTGCACCTGCGTGACCAGAATCACGCCGCCGCCGGTGCTGCTGCCCTGCACGGTGACTTCCTGGGTCTTGCCCCTGAGGACGATGTGCGCCGTGTTGGGGTGAACGTCACCGAGGTCCACGTCCTCGAACTCGAACTTCAGCCCGGCGGCTTCCGCTTCCCCGAAGGCGCGGGCCAGACGCGGGTCGTGCGGCGCGTAGCCCAGAATCCCGGCGATGAGGGCGAGGTGCGTGCCGTGTCCGCGCCCCGTCTTGGCAAAGGAAGCGTGCAGGCCGATGTGGGCGCTCGCGGGCGTCTCACCGAGGAGGAAATGGGCCACCAGCCCCAGACGGCAAGCACCCGCCGTGTGGGAACTGCTCGGGCCGATCATGACCGGGCCAATCATGTCGAGGAGGGACATGAAACAAGTGTAGGGCGTAGCGAGGAGGGTGGAGGGTTCTGTTTCTCTCTCCCCTGCACCCTCTCCGCTTTCCCCTCAGCGCCGACGCAGCTTCAGCATTTCTTCTTTCAGCGCCACCTTGTGCCGGGGACGGCCCTGCTCTTTGCCCTGGGCGAGTTCGTGGGCGTCGAGGGCCTGCCAGTCCTCGAAGGTGAACACGTCGGCACCCTTTTGCGCGAGCAGTGCGTCCACGTCGGCACGGGTGGGCCGTGCGGGTGAGAGCAGTTTGCCGTCGCGGGCGTCACTGAGCAGGTGCGCCACGGTGTCTGTCGCGTCCTTGCGGTTGGTGCCGACCACCCCACTGGGGCCGCGCTTGATCCAGCCAGCGGTGTACTCGCCGATTTGCCCCGTCACGCGGCCTTCCTCGTTGGGAATCACGCCGCGCCCCTCGTCGAAGGGCACGCCGGGCAGCGCCACGCCCCGGTAGCCCACCGAACGCAGCACCATCTGCACGGGCAGCGTTTCGTATTCGCCGGTGCCGACGGCATTCCCGTTTTCGTCCAGGCGGTTGCGCTCCACTTTGAGGCCCGCCACATTTCCCTCGCCGTCGTCCAGAATCTCGACGGGCGACACCAGAAAGCGCAGATGAACGCGGCGCTCTTTGCCCTCGGGCGTGCGGATGGCGAAGTCGCGCAACACCTCAATGTTCTTCTTCTTCACGTTGTCGGTGACCTGCGCTTCCTCTTCTTCGCGCAGTTGTACCTCGGCAGGCTTGACGACGGGTTCAGCCCCCGAGAGTTCGCCGAATTCGCGCAGTTCCTTGGTGGTAAACGCCGCCTGCGCCGGGCCGCGCCGCCCGAGGATGTAAATGTCCTTGACGTTGCTGCGTTCCAGCGCGGGCAGCGCGTGCGGGGCGATGTCGGACTCGCGCAGTTCGCCCACCGTCTTGGCGAGGATGCGGCTCACGTCCAGCGCCACGTTGCCCACGCCGACCACCGCCACGCCCTCGGCGCCCAGCAGCATGTCGCGGGTCGCCGCGTCGGGGTGGCCGTTGTACCACGCGACAAATTCGGTGGCGCTCATGGAGCCTTGCAGGTCTTCGCCGGGGATGTTCAGGCGGCGGTCACTGCTCGCGCCGACGGTGTACATCACCGCGTCGTAGTGGGCGCGGGCGTCCTCGGCGGTCAGGTCTTTGCCGAATTCCACGTTGCCGAGGAAGCGCACGCGGGGGTCGGAAAGGGTCTTTTCGAAGCCCTTGGTCACGCTCTTGATGGTCAGGTGGTCGGGCGCCACGCCGTAGCGCACGAGGCCGTAGGGGGTCGGCAGGCGGTCGTACACGTCCACCTCCACCGGAAACTCGGTCTGCTTGAGCAGCGCTTCGGCGGCGTAGATTCCGCTGGGGCCGGAGCCGATGACAGCGACGCGCAGGGGGCGTTCGGGGGAGTAAAGCGTCATAAGGGAAAGTTTAGTGGGTGCCGGGAATGGGGGGCCGCAACCGGGATGGAGAGCAAGGGCACGTGACTCTTCCTTCAGGGCATCAGCCGTTCCAGACGCCACCCGTCTCCTTCCCGCGCATACCGGAAGCGGTCGTGCATCCGGTTGGGCCGTCCCTGCCAGAATTCCCACTCCTGCACCTGGAGGCGGTAGCCGCCCCAGAACTCGGGGCGCGGAATGGTCGTGCCTTCGGGAAACCGTCCGTGCAGCGCGGTGAATTTGGCTTCCAGCGCCTCCCGGTTTTGGAGAGGAGCGCTTTGCGGGTCGCTGGCGTGCGCGGCAAGCTGGCTTTCACGGGGGCGAACGTGGAAATACTCGTCGGCTTCGGCGTCAGGCACTTTGACCACCGGGCCATAAGCCCGCACCTGCCGCTCCAGCTCGGCCCAGTAGAACAGCACTTCGGCCTGCGGGTTATCCGCCAAATCCAGCCCCTTGTGGCTCTCGAAGTTGGTATAGAAGGTCAGCCCCTCTTCGGTCGCGCCCCGCAGGAGCACGGTGCGGAGGCTGGGGCGGCCCGCCGCGTTCGCCGTGGCGACCTGCATGGCGTAGGGTTCGGGCAGTTCGGCGGCGAGGGCTTCGCCAAACCAAGTCTGAAATTGGGCGAGCGGGTCGGCCTTCAGGTCAGCCCGGCGCAGTTCGGCGCGGGTGTAGGAGATTCGCATAGAAGTTAAATCAGTCATGTGACGCCTTCAGGGGAGAGCAGAGAGCCGATGGCGGATGGCAGATAGCAAAAAGCAGATGGCTCATGATGGGTTCAATTTTTGCGCGAAAGCGGTCAATTTGGATGCGAGCGTCTGAGCCAGTGTGACCGCCTCCTTACAATCCTGGGCAGGCAGGTAATCCAGTTCTGCGGTGAGGTGAAGAGCGCTGACCACTTCGTACAACGACCCCCGCGCCTGCATCAGAAACCGCGCAAAGTCACGGTCCGTCCCTCGGCCCCGCCCTTCAGCGATGTTGAGGGTGACTGAGGTGGCGGCCCGGCGCAATTGATTGGTCAGCCCGAAGCGCTCGTCTGCGGGAAGGCGGCGGGTCAGCGAGTAGACCTCCTTAGCCAGTCGTACGGACAGGCGATACACCTCCAGCCGCTCAAAGCCGAAAAATCCCCCTTCACTAAGAGCCGAGGCCCAGCCCTCGCCATCTGCCATCAGCTATCCGCCTTTCTCACCTGCTGACAAGCAGGGCAAAAATGCGTCCCCCGCTGCCCCAGCACGATTTTCTCGATGGGGGTGCCGCAGCGTTCGCACGGCTGCCCGGTCTTGCCGTAGGCGTGGTGCCGGGTCTGGTAGCCGCCGCCCTCCCCGTCGTGCTGGCGGTAGTTGCCGACGCCGTTGCCGAGCGAACTGCCGCCCCGCTCGACCGCCTCGTGCATCACTTCGCGCACCGCGTGATAGAGCCGGGACGCTTCGTCGGCAGTCAATTTCGTCTGCGCGGGATGGATTTTGGACAGCCACAAACTCTCGTCGGCGTAGATGTTGCCCACGCCGCTCACGGGCTTTTGCGAGAGCAGCCAGACCTTGACCGCGCCGCACCCCGCCGCCGCCTGCACGAACTCGGCCTCGGTGAAGTCGTCCGAAAGCGGCTCCGGCCCCATCGCCGCGAGGGTGGGCATGGAGGCGTACTCGCCGGGCGACACCGCCGCCACCTTGCCGAAGCGCCGGGGGTCGTTGAAGTACAGCCGCTCGCCGCCTTCGAGTTCGAAGGTGACGCGGGTATGCGGCCCCTCTTCCAGCCGGAAACCGCCCGTCATGCCGAGGTGGACGATGAGTTCGAGGTCGTGCGGCTGCGTCTCCGCCGCGTCCGCCGCCGCGAGGTGCAGCAGCAGGTATTTGCCCCGGCGGGTCAGGGCACGCACCCGCTTGCCGTGCGCGAGGTGGGTGTTCGGGTATTTGTGCGGGGCGTCGTGGGCCAGCCGCTCGATGACCTTGCCGCGCAGCAGCGGCTCGATTTTGCGGCGGGTCGTTTCCACTTCCGGCAGTTCGGGCATGGCGCGAGCATAGGCCAAAGCTGGGCAGAACACCGCAGTCCAGGGCATGAAAAAACCGCCCCCACACGGGGAGCGGCCTGTGCCTCGCAGCGCTGCTTTACCCGGCCACGTCCACTTCTTCCATCACACTGACCTGCGGCGGCTCGGCCAGCCAACCGGCAGCTTTGGCGCGGTAGGCCTGATAGTGGGCGGAGTCGCGGTGGGCCTGCACCGCAGCCTCGTCGCGGTAACGCTCGCTGATATGCAGCCGCACGCCGCTCTCCGTGCGCTCGCGGGTCAGGTCGTAGCGCAGGTTGCCTTCCTCCTGGCGGGAGGCGCGGGCCATCACGCGCAGTTCGGCCTCGACCTCGGCCAGGTGCTCGGGCTTAGGGGTCAGGACCGCGTGAACGCTGACCGGACTCATGCCCTGGCCCCGCCCAGCATGTCCAGCAGCTCCCCGACGAACGGCTCGTCGCTGAAGGGGTTCTGGCCGGTGAGCAGTTCGCGGTCACGGACCACATTGGGCTTCATCGCTTCACCGTTGTGGACATCGGCCCCCCCCTGGGCGAGTGCGTTGGCGGGGTAGTAGAGCATCGGGGCCTCGAAGGTCTTTTCGGTGGCCTCCTCCTCCGCGTTGGAGTACACGGTCACGCGGTAGCCCTGGTAGGTGAAGTCCTGTGCGCTGGGCTGCTCGCCCGCTTCCATACCCTTCTGGAAGGCGACGGGGTCGGCCTGCGCCGCGAGCAGCGCGGTGGGCGCGTGGCAAATCAGCGCGGTGGGTTTGGCAGCGGCGTGGAACTGCCGCAGGATGTCGCCCAGCCCGGGGTCCACCATCAGGTCGGTCATGGGGGCGTGACCGCCGGGCAGGAACAGCGCGGCGTAGCCCTGGGTGCCCTCAGCGGCGACAGCTTCAGTGGTCTGAATGCTCGCGTGGCTGAGCAGGTCGCCGACAAACGCCTTGATTTCTTCGTGTTCTTCCTTGTTCTTGAAGAACATGGCGTGGTCGCTGCTCTGGTCCATCGCGGGCACGTTGCCGCGTGGAGTGGCGATCACCAGTTCGTACCCGGCGTCGGTCAGGCGCTTTGCGGGCACGCCGAACTCGTTGAGAAAGTAGCCGGTGTTGTGCGTCTCGTGGCCCTGAAGCGCAAGCTGCTGGGCGCTGGACATCACCACGAGGATGCGCCGGGAAGAAGAAGTGGAAGTCGTCATGGGCAGAGCATAGGCCATCCCCCTTCCCGGCGAGTGAAACCAAAGCACTGTGAAAAATAAAGTGACGCCCGGTCCGGTTGGCGTGTGGATGGTGCGTGTGGCTGCGCTGCGGCCCCTTCGCCTATCTTCAGCCATGCCCACCCTGCTGCTGACCGGTTTCGAGCCGTTTCACACCCACCCCGACAACCCCAGTGCCCACGCGGCGCGGGAACTGCACGGGACCGAGCTGCCGGGCGGCTGGCACGTTCACTCGGAACTGCTGCCGGTGGAACCCCACGCGGCGGGGGCGACCCTGACCCGGCTGCTGGGCGAGCGGGCGCCGGACGCGGTGCTGCTCACCGGCCTCGCGGCGGGGCGGCCCCACGTGACCCTGGAGCGGGTGGCCGTCGGGGTCATGGATTTCCGCATTCCCGACAACGCCGGGCAGACCTATCAGGACCAGCCGATTCGGGCGGACGCACCCGCTGCCCACCTCGCCACGTTGCCGCTGCGGGCGGTTCTGGCGGCGTGGCGCGGGGCAGAGATTCCGGGGGACATTTCCAACTCGGCGGGGCTGTACGTGTGCAACTTCGTGCTTTACCACGCGCTGCACTGGCTGAACGAGCAGGGACGCGGCGCGGTGCCCTGCGGCTTTCTGCACGTTCCGGCCAACGCGGCGGTCGCCCTCTCGGTCCCGACTGACCGCCCGCCCCTGCCCTACCTGCCGCAGAGCGAAATCACGCGGGCGGTGCGGGTGGCGGCGGAAACGATTGCAGAGAGAACGGCGTTCCAGAATGAGCCTGCCCCAAGTGAGCCGGCCCAGGAGCAGATGGGAAAGATGTGATTTTTCATATCCGGGACTGACGGGAAGCTGATGGCCCCCCCACCGCTGCGGGCACGGACGGGGACAGGACCCCCGAAGGGGCCGAAGCTGCAACCAGCGTTACTTTTCTACTCCCACTCCGCCTACATTTGACCCCCGAAACCGGGCCTGCTGACCGCTGTCCAGATGAGGAAGGAGGCACCCCGCTTGTCGTCTTCCTCATCTGGCGAAGCAGGCAGCCATCGCACTTTCTTGACAAGTCTGAGAAGCCGGGGGGAGGGCAAGCTGCCGAACATGTGTCGGAAAAGTATTTCTCTCAGAAATCACTTATTTGCAGTCTCTACGCTCATCTGGTGCAGTTCTCTGCCCGGTTCTGCCTGTCGCCCCGGAAAGGCAAGCGCCGGACGCGGAATACCCGCACCCGGTGCGGAGAGGCGGAACAGGGCCGGATGCCGCGCCAGGACCCCCTGGACCGTGACATCTGCCTGGAGAATTTGAACCACGAGTTACTGAACCACGAGCATCAGGCCAGCAAGACAAGCTGCAATCAAGAGAACCCCTGCCATCAAGAGAACCAAGGCCGTTTGGCCGGGGCCGTTGCCGAGGCAAGCCCCAGAGGAGAACCGATGTCGTACCCACTCAAGTCCGTGCTGTCTGTCGCCGCCCTGGGGCTGCTGAGCGTGATGGCCCTTTCCCCCGCTTCCGCGCAGGCCACGTCCGGGGACCTGTTCGGCGCTTCGCGCGTGGCGGGCCGCAGCGCGGTGCTCAAGGCGACGGCGTACAACAGCCTGCCCAACCAGACCGACTCCACCCCGCACATCACCGCCACCGGCACCCGCACCCGCCCCGGCGTGATCGCCATGTCGCGCGACATGCTCAAGCTCTTTCCCTACGGCACCCGCGTAAGCATTCAGGACCTCTCGGGCCGGTACAACTTCTCGGGCCGCGTGTTTATCGTCGAGGACACCATGCACGCCCGCAAGACCAACCAGGTGGACATCTGGATGCCCACCTACCGCGAAGCCATCAACTTCGGCACCAGCACCGTGCGCGTGACCGCGCTGCGCTGAACAGCTCTTCTCTCCGCTGGAGTTTGACCAAATAGAGTCATACGGATTCCGATTGAATCCAGCAGATTTCTGGATTCAATCCGACTGAAAGGAGTAGGAAAAGATACGGATTTCGCTAAGTTCCTGCACAGTCGGAACTACACCGCCTGTGCATCCATATCGCGAAATCCGTATCAGGACACCTGGCTCAAACCCGCATGACCGTCACCCGGCCCGGCACAGCTCCCGAAGCTGCGCGGGCCGGGGCCCTTTTTGCCGCTGTCGCTTTGCCCGGTGCCCGGCTGCGCTAGCCTCGGCCCTGCATGTCCGCTTCAACGCCCTCCCCCCGCCCCGCCGCCTTCTCCTGGCTGCTGGCCCGCGCCCACCTCGCCCGGCGGCGCACGCAGAACCTGCTGACGGTGCTGGGCATCGCGGTGGGCGTGATGGTCCTGATCGCGGCGCTGAGCCTGACCAACGGCTTTTCCGGGGCGCTGGTGAACGCCACCCTGCGGGCCAGTCCCCACCTGAGCCTCAACTCGTTTGCTGCCCGGCCTGTCAGCCCCGAACTCGAGCGGCTGATTCGTGCCGACAGGCGGGTGGAGGCGTTCACGCCCTTTCTGGCCGACAAGGGGCTGCTCACGCGGCCCGCCGAGCAGGGCCGGGACGCCGGGGTGGACTTCGCCACGCTGTTCGGGGTCACGCCCGCCGCCGCGCAGGTGCTGGAGCTGCCGCCCGAGCAAAGCCGCACGCTGGCCGCGCTGGGGCCGGGACAGGTGCTTCTCGGCGCGGCCCTCGCCCGCTCGGTGGGTGCGTTTACCGGGGACACGGTGCGGCTGCTCAACTCGCAGCAGCGGCGCACCGAACTGAAGGTGGCGGGCGTCTTTACCACCGGCAATTACCTGATCGACTCGGCCTACGCCTTTACCAGTCTGGGCACGTTGCAGGCGTTGCAGCAGACCGGCAACGTCACCGGCTACCAGCTCCGGCTGCGTGACCCGGAACAGGCCCGCGCCGCCGGACTCGACCTGACACGCACCCAGCCGTACTCGGCGCTGCCCTGGCAGGACATCTACGGCACGCTGCTCGACCAGCTCGCGCTGCAAAAGCGCGTCATCGCCTTCGTGGTGTTCCTGATCGTGATCGTGGCGGCATTCGGCATCGCCAACGTGCTGACCCTCGCCGTGTTCGAAAAGACGCAGGAAATCGCCATCCTGCGGGCCATCGGCGCGACCCGGAGCGTGATCGTCCGCACCTTCGTCATCGAGGGCATGGTACTGGGGCTGGCGGGGCTGCTGCTCGGCAACCTGCTGGGGCTGGGCATCGCGGCGTACTTCACGGTGCGGCCTTTTCAGCTGCCGGGCGACCTGTACTTCATCACCGCGTTGCCGGTGCAGGTGCGCTGGCAGGACCTGCTATGGGTGAATCTGGTGGGCCTGGGCACCACGCTGCTCGCATCCCTGATTCCGGCGCGGCGGGCGGCAGGCGTGGAACCGGCGCGGATTTTGCGCTGATACGGATTCCGCTTAATTCCTGCACAGTCGGGAAAGCGCCGCCTGTGCATCCATATCGCGGAATCCGTATTTTTTCCTACTCGCATCCGCTCTGCTGCGCAGCTTTGCAAGTCGGATTGAATCTGAAACGACCAGATTCAATCGGAATCCGTATGAGTGGGGAGAAGGTGGAGGGGAGAGGGTGGAGAGAAAAGGGTTTTTTCCTCGACTCTCCACCCTCTGCCCTCCTCCCTTCCCCCTCCGCTCGCCATTCACCCGGCCTCAAGCGGGCTGGGCTACAGTTCAGGGCATGAACAAACTGCTGCCCCTGCTCGCCTGCGCCGCGCTGCTGCCCTCGTGCGCCCCCACCCTCGACGCGCTGGGGCGCAACCAGACCCCGGCCCCGGCGCCCTCGGCCCCGCTGCTGGCCGGACAGACCTGGGAGGTGGAGGGCGGCAGCCTCGCCGTCGGCTCGCGCATGACCTTCCGACTGGCCGAGGTGCTCGAAGCGGCCCCCGGCATCTACAGCAACCTGGGTCCTGCCGGACTGCTCGCCGCGCAGCGGGGCCGGGCCGAAGCCGGCGCGACCCTGTTTCCCGCCGTGTCCTATAGCCGCCTCTCGCAGCGCCTGGACTTCTACTGGTCCGAAAACGGCACCGATTTCAACTGCCGCATCGACAACGCCACGCCCAACGCCACCCGTCTGTCGGGCCGCCTGTTCCTCTCGGGCAGCGAGTTCGGGAGCTGCACGGCGCAGCTTCGCTGAGGGGGGAGGGGGAAGGGAGGAGGGTGGAGAGAAAAGGGTTTTTTCCCTCGACTCTCCACCCTTCACCCTCTCCCCTCCTCAGCGAGCAGCTTTTTCCACCCGCGCCGCCACGCGCTCGCGGCCCAGGGCTTCGAGCATCTCGGGCAGGTCGGGGCTTTCCATCGTTCCGGCGACGGCGGCGCGGACCGGGGGCATCACCTTGCCCATTTTCAGGCCCTTTTCTTCGGCGTAGTCGTGGAACATCTGCTTGATGCTCGCCGCTTCCCACACCGGCAGGTTCTTGAGCTTCGCGGCGAGGTCGGGCAGCAATTCCTTGCCCGCGTCGATGGCTTTCTGGGCCTTTTCGTCGGTGGGGTAGTCGTCCGACCAGAAGTAGGCGGTCTTGTCCATGAAGTCGGCAAACACGTCGATGCGCGGGGTCATCAGGCGGGTGACGGCGCGGAAAGAGTCGTCGAGGGGCAAGTCCACCTTGTTCTGCGCCAGGAAAGCGTGCAGCCTGCGGGCCACTTCGTCTTCGCTCAGCACCTCGCGCAGGTACTTGCCGTTGTACCAGCGCAGCTTGGCGAGGTCGAACACCGGGCCGCCCAGCGTCACGTCCTCCAGCCGGAACACCCGCTGAAACTCGGCCAGGTCGAAGAGTTCCTGACCCTCCGGGTGCGTCCAGCCCATCGTCGCCAGAAAGTTGAGCATCGCTTCGGGCAGGTAGCCCTGCTGCTGGTACCACTCCACGCTGGTGGGGTTCTTGCGCTTGGAAATCTTGGACTTGTCGGCGTTGCGCAGCAGGGGCATGTGCGCGAACACGGGTTCTGCCCAGCCGAAGGCGCGATAGAGCAGCACGTGAATGGGCGTGGACGTGATCCACTCCTCGGCGCGGACCACGTGGGTCACTTCCATCAGGTGGTCGTCCACCACGTTGGCGAGGTGGTAGGTGGGGAACCCGTCGGCCTTGAGCAGCACCTTGTCGTCTATTTCCGTGTTGGCGAAGTGGATGGGGTCGCGCAGCAGGTCGTTCACCACCGTTTCCCCGTCCCGGTCCACCTTGAGGCGAATGACGGCCGCCTCGCCCGCGTCCACCCGCGCCTGTGCCTGCGCCGGGTCCAGATCACGGCTGGGAATGGCGATGACGTGGCCCTCCTGCTGCGCCTGCTCGCGCAGGGCGGCGAGTTCGTCGGACGTTTCGAAGGCGTAGTAGGCGTGGCCGGACGCCACGAGTTGCCGGGCATAGTCGCCGTAGAGTGAAAAGCGCTCGGACTGGCGGTAAGGCCCGTTGGGGCCGCCTTGCAGCGGGCTTTCGTCGGGGGTCAGGCCCAGCCACGCCATCATCTGGAAAATGCGTTTTTCACTGTCGGGCACGTAGCGGTTGCGGTCGGTGTCCTCGATGCGCAGGATGAAGCGCCCGCCACTCTGCTGGGCGAGCGTGTGGTTGAACAGGCCGATATAAGCGGTGCCGACGTGGGGGTCGCCGGTGGGACTGGGGGCAATGCGGGTGACGACAGACATGGGAAACAGCATACGGCTGCCGGGCGCTCGCCGCCGGGTGAGGGGCCGGTGCGCGTTCCCCCCGCGTGGCCTTATCCTGCTGCCATGAAACGGCTGCTGCTGGCGCTCTGCCTGACTGGAGGGGCCTCGGCGCAGGCCGGGTTTCCGCTGCCGGGACAGGCGGCGCAGTATCCACTGACCACCCAGGTCACGCTGGCCGAGGCGCAGGCGTTCGCTCGGGTCATGGACGTGGGCCTGGGCCAGGTGGACGTGCGGCGCCTTCCTGAATGGCGCGAGCGGCTCGCAGGGCGGGCGCAGGCGGGCGACCCGCTGGCGCAGTTCATGTACGCCCGCACCTACGACCTGTTCACGACGGGCCAGGGCACCCCGCAGGACGCCCAAGTCGCCCTGAAGTGGTACGCGAAGGCCGCCGACCGCAAGTTCGCCACGGCGGAACTGCTGCTGTTCAACGTCTACACGTACAGCCTGCTGGGGCAACCGAAAAACCCCGAACGGGCAGCCCGGTATCTGCGGCGTGCCTACGCACATTCGGGCGGCAACCTGCGCGCAGAAGTCGCGCTGGAGATGGCGCGGCAGACCGACCCCGGGCGCGAAGACCCCCGCCTGCCCGGATTCCAGGCGAGTGCCGGGCAGACCCGCGCCTCTCTGGAAGAAGTGCTCAAACTCGACCCGGACGCTGGCACGGCGCTGGACTGGCTGATGGGGATTTACCTCGATTCGCACGACTATCCCAGGGCGCTGGAGATGGCGCGGCGCACCGACAACTCGGCCATGTGGGTGCAGATGGCGCTCGTGCTGGTCGAGGACCACCCCCACTTTCCCGCGCAGCCCCAGACGGCGGTCTGGTTTCTCAAACGGCGGCTGCACGAGCGACAACTCAGCGGCGACCACGACGAAGCCACCAATGCCCTGCACCTCCTGATGGGCCTGGAATGCGAAAAGAAAATCACCCGTGCCGACCATCAGGACGTGTTCGACCCCGCCGCGTACAGGACCTACCTGCTGTGGCGGGTGGGCTGCCGCGTCTGACCCCCGGCGCCTGAACACTGGCTCCGGCCCCGCTAGCATCCACCTATGCCCCAGCCTCATCCTCCCTTCAAGCCCTGCCCCTGCGGCAGTGGGCGCAGCTACGCCGCCTGCTGCCAGCCGTTTCATACCGGCGAGCGGGACGCGCCGACCCCCGAGCTTCTCATGCGCTCGCGCTACGCCGCCTACGCGCTGGCCGACAGCGACTACGTGCGCCGGACGTGGCACCCGGACACCGTGCCCAGTGATCTGGACCTGAACGACGGGGTGAAGTACACCGGCCTGCGGATTCACCGCGCGGAGGAGAGCGAGGTGGAATTCACGGCGAGCATGAAAGGCCCAGGCGGGCAAGCCCACCGGATGCGCGAACGCAGCCGCTTCGTGCAGTGGGACGGACGCTGGGTGTACCTCGACGCCGCCGAGTAGCCGCAACTTTTTCCCTCCCAGCCGCGTACTGGAGGCATGACCCAGACGCCTGAGAACGTGACACCTCGTGACGTGACGCCGCCGCAGGCCCGCAGCAAGCGCCCCCGGCCCCCCGCCCCCGGTCTGGCCCCCAACCGCGCCCTGCTGCTCGGCGGGCTGGCGCTGGCCGCCGTGCTGCTCTTTCAGAGCGTGCGCGTGGTGCCGGCGGGGTACGTGGGGGTGGCCTTCAACAAGCTCAGCGGCGGGCTGTCCACCCTGCAAGAAGGGGTGCATTTCGTGGTGCCGGGGTTGCAGCAACTCAACCTCTACGACGCCCGCTTGCAGGAAGTGACCCTGGCAAACGGCGTGCAGGACGGCGACGAGGGGGCCATCAACGCCCGCAGTCAGGAGGGGCTGAACATCACGGCGGACGTGACGGTGCAGTTTCGCATCGACCGGAGCAAGGCGGCCATCCTGCACAAGGAACTCGGGCGCGACTACCAGCGCACGCTCATTCGGCCCCAGGTCAGAAGCAAGGTGCGCGACGCCATCGGACAATTTGGCGCCGCCGAGCTGATTTCGACCCAGCGCAAGCAGGTGGAGGCGAGCGTGACCCGCGCCCTGCGCGAGGAATTCAGCCGCAACCACCTCATCCTCGACTCGGTGCTGCTGCGCGAACTCAAGATTCCCGAATCGGTCGCCAAGGCCATCGAGGAAAAGCAGACCGCCGAGCAGCAGGTGTCGGTGCAGAAAAACCGGCTCCAGCAGGCCCAGATTTCGGCGCAGCAGGCGGTGGTCGAAGCGGAAGGCAAGGCGAAGGCGGCGGTGGCGACGGCCAGGGGCGAGGCCGAGGCGCTGTCGCTGCGCGGGCGGGCCCTGCGCGAGAACCCGCAACTGATTCAGCTCACGGTGGCCGAAAAGCTCTCGCCCGGCATCCAGACCGTGATGCTGCCGACGGACGGCAACTTCCTGCTCAACCTGCAAGACCTGGGCGTGACCCCGGGGAGAGGGGGGACGAGTGGTCAGACCGGCACCAGCGCGGGCAACGGCGCGGCCAAGCCCTGAACGGTAGGATGACGTCATGGCCGCACTCCTGATTCTGTTGGTCGTGTTCGGGGTCATCGGGTTCGTCACCTACCGCGACCATCAGGCGCGGCGTCAGGAGTTGCCCCCCGGGGCGACCTTTCCGGCACTGCCCGACCCGGTGCCCGAGCAGGAAGCGGCCCCGGCGACCCTGCTGCTCGAATTGCCCGAACCGGCCCGGCGCCGCGCGTGGGCGCTGCTGTGCCTCGTCCACGACGGCCTGAGCGAGACGAGCAGCGCCGACACCCGCACCCGTTACCTGCTCGCCCAGACGCGCCAGAGCTACCTGCCCGACACGGTGCGGGCCTACCTGCACCTGACCGAAGGCGCCCGGCGGCAGCTCACCGCCCAGGGCCAAAGCCCCGAGCAACTGCTCGACGAACAGCTCACCCTGATGGAAAACGGCGTACACGAAGCCCTGCGCCGTGACCACGCCGCCGCCGACCGCCTGCTCACCCAGGGCCGCTTTCTACGCGAACGCTTCGGGGCCGGGACAGAGGAGTGGCGCGTCAGGGGGTAGCCAGAGAAACGGGCCGGGCCGGATGAACTGTCCGCCCGGCCCGCTTTCTGGTTTACCTCCGCAGCGGGGCTGGCTCAGGGCTTCCAGCCGGGGGGCGCCGTGCTGAGCATTACTGCGGCAGCAGACTCAGCTCGCTCAGGCCCGCCATGAACTCGCGCTCGGGGTAGCTTTCGGCGTCGAAGCCGGTGTCGCCTTCCGCCGGGGTCACGCTCAGGGACGCGAAGTCGTACAGGTCGCGGTCGAGCAGGTGGCTCGGCGTCACGCGGGTCAGGCTGCGGAGGATATTTTGCAGCCGCCCCGGATGCTCGCGCTCCCAGCCCGCCAGCATCTCGCCCACGACCTTGCGTTGCAGGTTGGGCTGGGAGCCGCACAGGTTGCAGGGAATGATGGGAAAGGCGCGGGCCTGCGCGTAGCGGATGATGTCGGCCTCGGCGACGTAGGCGAGCGGGCGAATCACCACGTTCGTGCCGTCGTCCGACTGCAACTTGGGCGGCATGGCCTTGAGCCGCGCCCCGAAAAACAGGTTCATGAACAGCGTTTCGAGGATGTCTTCGCGGTGGTGACCCAGCGCGATTTTGGTCGCGCCGATTTGCCGGGCGTGGGCGTACAGGATGCCCCGGCGCAGGCGACTGCACAGGCTACAAGTGGTCTTGCCTTCGGGCGTCTTTTCCTTGACCACGCTGTAGGTGTCTTCGGTCAGGATGTCGTGGCGCACGCCGAGCCCTTGCAGGTAGCGCGGCAGCACGTCCTTCGGGAAACCGGGCTGTCCCTGGTCGAGGTTGACCGCCACCACTTCAAAGTCGATGGGAGCCTTTTTTTGCAGGTGCAGCAGCACGTCCAGCAGGGTGTAACTGTCCTTGCCCCCCGACAGGCAGACCATGACCCGGTCCCCCTGCTCGATCATGCGGTAGTCCCCGATGGCCTGCCCTGCGCCGCGCACGATGGGGGCGAACAGGCGGGAAAGGTCGGGTGGGGTCAGGGTATTCGGATTCAGGGTCATAGGTTGGGCCTCCGCGCCAGCGCGGGCAGTGGGGCACATGCTAGCAAGGGTGCGGCTCGCCCGTGCCGTTCCCGCCCGATGGGTGGTCTCCGCCAAAGGGTTGACGCGACTTTCAGAATGGGCGTCTATGCTGTGGGCGTATGACGCGCTCGCCCCAGGGCCAACCCCCGGCCCCCACGCCCACTCCTGTGCCTGTCCCGCCGTCTCCGGCACCCACTTCGGGACAGGCGCGGGGCTGCGGCTGCCTGCCCACCCTCATTCTGGGCGTGCTGCTGACCATTGGACTGGTGTTCGGCGGCATGTGGCTGCTATGGGGCCGCGACCTCCCCAAAGTTTCCGACCTGGACGTGATTAATTTCAGTGGACAGACCCGCGTCTTCGACCGCCGGGGCGAACTGATCGGCACGCTCTCGCCCAGTCTGGCGAGCGGCACCAACGTCAACCGCGAACTGCTCGGCCCCAAGCAAATCAGTTCGTGGTTGCAAAAGGCCGTGGTCGCCAGCGAAGACCGCCGCTTCTATCAGCACAGCGGCGTGGACCCCATCGGCGTGGCACGCGGGCTGCTCAAGGGGCTGCTACGCAACGACCTCGAAGGCGGCAGTTCGATTACCCAGCAGGTCGTCAAGAACACCCTGCTGCGCGACCTGGGAGGCGCACGCACCGCCGAGCGCAAGTTCAAGGAAGCGGTGCTGGCCTATCAGGTGGACAAGCGCTTCAACAAGGACCAGATTCTGAACGCCTACCTCAACGTCATCTACTGGGGCGACGGCGGGCCGCAGGACATCATCGGCGCGGGCGGCGCGGCGCGGGCCTATTTCAAGAAGGAAGCCTGGGAACTCAACCTCGCCGAGAGCGTGTATCTGGCGACCATCATTCCGGCCCCCAACCGCCGCTACAAGGACTTCAAGGCCTACCGCCCCCTGATGCGCTCGGTGCTGACGCGCATGGTCGAGGACGGGCAGATCACCAAGCAGCAGGCCGAACAGGCCTGGATCACGCCCATCTATCCGGCGGGCTGGCGCATCGGCTGGAATCCCGACGGCACCGTGCGGACCGCCGTGCTGGAGCGGCCCTCGCGCCTCGCGGAAAATCTGGCGAGCATGACGCCGCAGGGGGAGCAGTACCGTTCGCTCTACTACCTCCAGGAAGTCGAGCGCGAACTGGCGGGCAAGGTGGACCGGGGCACGCTCTACGGCGGCGCGAAAATCTTTACCGGCATGGACCTTCAGGCGCAGCGGGCCGCCGAGCAGGCCAGCCGCAACGCCCAGTTGCCCGACGGGGCCACGCTGGGCATCGCGCTGGTCAACCCGCAGAACGGTGAGGCGCTGGCGCTGGTCGGCCAGAAACTGACCGGCGGGCGGCCCAACGAGTGGAACAACGCCACCCAGAGCCGCCGTCAGGTCGGCAGTTCCATCAAGCCGCTGCTGTACACCCTGGCGCTGGAAAAGGGCTGGAAACAGAGCGACACCATTCTGGATTCACCGATTTCGGGCGACTACCAGCCCAAGAACTACTCCGGCACCTGGACGGGCGTGTACGTTTCCATGCGCTACGCCCTGAACCACAGCCTGAACCTGCCCACCGTGCGGATGGCGCAGGAAATCGGCATTCCGACCTTCGAGGCCAAACTGCGCGACCTGGGCCTGACCCCGCCCAGGGACGGCGGCCTGAGCCTGAGCATCGGCACGCTGGAGGCCAGCCCGCTGCAACTGGCGGCGGCCTACGCGCCCTTCGCCAACGGCGGCCTGTACTACGCGCCCAGCACAGTGCGCCGGGTCGAGTCGGCCCAGGGGGAAGTGCTTTACCAGCGCCCCGACCCGGTGGGCAAACGGGTGTGGGACAAGCGGGTGGCGTGGCTGGGCCTGGACATGATTCGCGGTGTGGTCAACGACCTGAGCGCCTACCAGGGCGGCCTGGCGACCAAAGCCAGAATCGAGGGCTGGCAGGTGGGCGGCAAGACCGGCACCACCAACGACATCAAGGACTTGTGGTTCGCGGGGGTCACACCTCTCACCAGCGGCGCGGTCTGGGTCGGCAAGCAGGAAGGCGGGGCCATGCCGAACTGGGCCTACAGCGGCGACATTCCCACCCCGGTCTGGCAGCAGGCGACGGCGGGCGCTCTGGCGGGGCGCGAGGCGGCGACCTTCGTGCCGCCCGAGGGCATCGTGTACCGGACCTACTACCGCCTGAACATGGCCTTCCGCACCGAGGAAGCCGACCAAGCCCCAGTGGGTCACGACGGCAGCAAGCGGGAGGCCGAGCCGGAAGCCGAACCCACACCTGAGCCCGCCCTGCCACCGCCCGCACAGACTGAACAGGCCGCTCCGACTTCCCCGGACACGACCCTGCCCTGGACTGTGCCCAGCACGCCTGAGCCGAGTTCCAGTGAACCCGACCCCGCCGAGCCGCTGCCGAGCGAACCCGTTCCCAGCGACCCGCCACCGAGCGAAATACCACCCACCGAAACGCTGCCCGGCGACCTGCCCACTGACCCCGCCTTGCCGACGGACGCGTTCCCGACCGACGTGCAACCGGATGACGCGGCCCCGGCTGAACCGGCCCCCAGCGACCCGGCTCAGCCGGAGACGAACCCCTGGCTTCCCCCCGAGCTGACGCTGCCGCCCCGGCAGTAGGGCGCGCACAGGGCAGAGGATAGAGAGGAAAGGACAAAACCCTCTCCTCTCTATCCTCTGCCCTCTCCCTCTTTACCCTTCGCCGTAGCCCCGCGCCCGCACCGTTGCCCAGTCGCCCACGCCCAGCACGAAGGGAAACTGCTGCACGTGGGTGGTGACTTCGGGGCCACCCGGCGCGAGGTACACGTCCACCTCCGAGCGGATGCCGAAGCCCCCCCGACCCGCAGAAAAAGGAGCAGCGGGATAGGTGCCGGGTTCGACGGTGACGGCGAGGCCCGGCGTGAGGGTGCGGGTGTCGCGGGTTTCATAGTCGTCGAGGTTGGCCCCCGCCCCGTGAATCTGCACGCCCAGGTCGTGTCCGGTGCGGTGCAGGAAAAACTGGCTCCACGTCTCCCCCATCGCGTCACGGGCGGCGCGGTCGAGTTCCCAGCCTTGCAAGCGCCCGTAGCCCTCGGCCTGCACGCGACTTTGCAACAGTCCCACTGCCGCGTCGCGTGCCGCACGCACGGCGGCCCAGGCGTCCAGATATTCCGCCGAAGGTTCGCCCGCGTGGCCCACCCAGGTCACGTCGGCAAAGGGGCGGCCCGGTTCCTGCGCCCACAGGTCAATCAGGACGCACTGCCCCGGCTCCAGCGTCGCGCTGCGCTCGGCGCTCGGTTCGTAGTGGCTGTCGGCGGCGTTGACCCCGAAACTCACGTTCACGTCGTGCCCCGCCTGCATCCCCGCCGCGTGAATGCGCTCCATGATGAGCTGCTGCACTTCCCATTCGGTCACAGGCTGGCCCGCCTGAAGTCGCTCGTGGATGAGGTGGAAGGCGGCGTCCTTGGCTTCCATCAGCACGGCGGCGGCCCGGCGGTGCGCGGCGAGGTCGTCGGGCATCCAGACCAGGAAGGCTTGGAGCAGGTCGGCGCTGCTGGCGATGTGGGCGGCCCCGGCGCGGCGCACCCGTTCTACGGTTCCAGCGTCCACCCGGCTGACATAGGGCACCGCTCCGTCCGGGCTGTATTCCATCGCCAGCGACTGCCCCGCCACCACGTCCCGCAGGGCGGCGTCGAGTTCGGCGTGTGACCCGAAAGGCCGCAGCCTCGCGCCCCAGTCCCGCGTGACCCGCCCCCAGTTGCCGCCCTCGATGTGGTTGTGCAGCACGACCGCCTGCCCCTCACGCGGCACCCACACGAAAAAGCGCCGGGTCAAAAACACGCCTTCGGGAATGCCCAGCACCCGGCGGGCGTGGGGGTTGAGGCCCTGAAAGTCATAGACCAGCCAGCCGCCCAGGTCGGTCTGCGCGAGGGCGGCTTGCATGGCAGGAATGGGGTTGGCTGTGGCTGGGTTGGACATGCCCAGCAGCATAACGGAGACGGCAAAAACCCCCTCCCGGTGTGGGAACTTGTCATTCCCCAAATTAGGTGCGAGCTAACTTATACCCCTCGACATAGACCTGAAGCATATTCATTCCCTCCCACAAGGCCTGCCACCCTGGCAGGCCATCGCTTTTTCGGTTCATATGTCCTCCCAACCTTCCCAATGCCAAAATGACGTCCTGCACAGTCTTCAGTTGCCGTTTCAAAACCTTGCTCAGCACCTGAAGTTCGACGGCACTCAACCCAGCGCTCTGAGCTGGATCATTTGGGCGTTCTCGTGAATCCTCGCGTAGCGCGAGTAACCTTGTGGCCACCACACTCATCATCGAAATCATGGCTTTGAGACGCTGACCCGCTTCCAACTGGAGCCGCTCTGCTCCCAGGCCCGTCTTCAACCCTTTATGAAACTCTTCCACCAGCCAACGGGCCTGGTACTGAAGCGCCACTTCGTGCGCTTCCTCAAAGGTCTCAATGTCGGCATCCGTGAGCAGCATCCATTCCAACGGTTCTTTCACGTCATCCGAAGGCTTTTCTGCCACACGAACAATGCTGACCCGTATCCCTTCCTGACGAGGTTTACCTTGACCACCCGCCATTGGTGTCGGCCAAAGGTACGCACGAACAACACTCACTTCAACGTGTGCAGCACGTGCTTTCTGACCTTTTCTCCCTCGAAGGTCTATGGTGTAACTTCCAAGCGGCGAGGCAGCCCTGGCTGCCTCAAAGACATGCCCAATGCACTCCCGTGTGCGGGCATTCGGATCAAGAAGCCGCCGGTTTTGGGCTGCCCTGACAACGAAACCCTGTCCTTGAGCGATGACGCCACGCATAAAGACCTCAATATCTGCCCCTCTGTCACAGACTCTGACCCATCGAACGTCTTGGTCGTCCGGCCCTTTTCCGATGCGTTCAGTTGCTCTTGTCCACAACGCACTTTCCTTGTTTTCCCGCTGGCGTCGCTCAGCGTCGCTCTCTGACGCTGTGGGTGCGGGTTGCCGGAGGTAATACTCCTGATCGAGTATGCCCAGAACCTGAACGGGAAGCCGTTGCCCACTTTGCTGATGGGGTTTTTGCCATTTCACAGCAAGTGTCGTGTGGAGGGTAAACCCCTGCCGAACCGGGGATCTGAGATCCCCGGTCCGCCCAAGGCCGGGAGTCTCCTGATGTCGTGACCAGATGAATTCGCTGCTGTCTTCAAGCAGCAAGAAGGTTCCTGCCTGCCCCAGTGCTGCGCGTACATGGTTGCGGTGAGGTGTTTGAAGGCGCTCAGGGGTTGCCTCCTTGCGTGACATGAAGGTATACGCCGCTTTGACATCTGCTCTACGGTCAAAAAGCTTGGGGATGGACTTCCCGGATCGGGAAGCCATCCCCTGCGCAATGCGTACTGCTCGTTGATTTCTACGCCGATCTCCAAGATCCACAGCACCAAAGTGCTTCAGTGCCCATTGCTCTGCCTGTAGCGGGTGAAAGGTCGTCACCTACATAGACTGCCTCAATTTGGGGAATGACAAGGTGTGGGAAGGGGCCGAACTTTCCTCTCTCTACGCTCAGTCGTGGGCCGCCACCGAGCCGTCCACCCCCGCACCCGTGTAGGCGCGGTACTGCATGGCCTCGAAGTTCTCGTCGTCCTCGGGGCGGCGCTTGCCGAGCATGGTGCCAATGGCGGCGAGGGCAAACCCGGCGGGAATGCTGACGATGCCGGGGTTTTCCAACGGGAAAATCGCCTGGGCCTGGATGGGGTGCCGGGCCTTGGTCTTTTCGGGGGGGTCGATGCCCATGATGTTGGGGCTGACGGCAATCAGCGCCAGCGTGACGATCAGGCCGCCCATGATGCCCCACACCGCGCCCGTGGCGTTGAAGCGCCGCCAGAACAGCGTGAACAGGATGACTGGCAGGTTGGCACTCGACGCGATGGCGAAGGCCAGGGCCACCAGGAAGGCCACGTTCTGGTCTTTGGCGAGCAGGCCCAGGATGATGGAGATGACGCCGACCGCGATGGTCGCCATCCGCGCCACCTTGAACTGCTCCTGCTCGCTGACGGTGCCGCCGCGCAGCACGCCGTTGTAGATGTCGTGGGTAAAGGACGTGCTCGCGCTGATGGTCAGGCCCGCGACCACCGCCAGAATGGTGGCGAAGGCGACGGCGACCACGAAGGCAAGGAACAGTTCACCCGTGAACGTTCCCACCCCGCCGAGTGCCTGGGCCAGCAGCGGCGCGGCCATGTTGCCTGCGGCGTTGGCCTCGATGATTTTGTCCTTGCCGACCAGCACGTTGGCCGCGTTGCCCATGAAAGCGGTCATGACATAGAAGCCGCCGATCAGCCACATCGCCACGACCACGCTCTTGCGGGCGTCCTGGGCGGTGGGCACGGTGAAAAAGCGGGTCAGGATGTGCGGCAGCCCCGCCGTCCCCAGCACCAGCGCGAGGCAGAGCGAAATCAGGTCGATGGGGTTTTTGAATTTGGCACCGGGCACCAGGAATTCCTGGCCGTTGACGCGGGCAGCTTCGCCCAGCAGGTTGCTGAACGAGAAGCCGAACTTGGCGAGAATCAGCACCGTCATCACGATGGTGGCGAACATCAGCAGCATGGCCTTGACGATTTGCACCCAGGTCGTTGCCAGCATGCCACCGACCACGACGTAGACGATCATCAGCGCCCCGACCAGCGGAATGGCGAGCGTCGGGCTGATGGCCCCGCCCGAGAGCAGCGAAATCAGGCTGCCCGCGCCCACCACCTGGGCAATCATGTAGAAGGTTGAAACGACGATGGTCGAAAACGCCGCGTAGAAGCGCACCTTCTGGTCCTTGAGGCGGTAGACCAGCATGTCGGCCAGGGTGTACTTGCCGAGGTTCCTGAGCGGCTCGGCCACGATGAACAGCACCGTCAGGTAGGCGATGAACCACGCCACCGAGTACATGAAGCCGTCGTAGCCGTTCAGCGCAATCAGGCCCGTGATGCCCAGGAAGGACGCCGCCGACATGTAGTCCCCGGCGATGGCGATGCCGTTCTGGGTGGCGGTGATTTTGCCCCCGGCGACGTAGAAGTCCCCGGCAGAAGTGTTGCGCCCCGAGGCCCAGAAGGTAATCCCCAGGGTCAGCAGGACGATGATGGCCGCCATCAGAAAGGTCATTGCTGGGCCTCCAGTGCCAGACGGTCGAAGGTGCGGGCGCGGGCCACATAAATCTGCGCCATGACCCACCCCATGATGAATTCGAGGAACGCCAGCACGTAGCCGAAATTGACGTTACCGAACACCTTGGTCGCCATCAGCGGCTTGTTGAACCCGGCCAGCAGCGGCAGCAGGAAAAACAGCACCATGAACGCGATGGTCATGCTGATCATGAAACTGTTCTTCTGGCGCATCAGTTCGCGGTAGGCCGCGTTGCGCACGGGGGGAGCAGAGGTGGCGGCGACCGTCATGAAACCTCCTGAGAAAAGGGAAAGGGCCGACCGGCGGTGAGCGCACCGCATGTCCGGCAGCGAAATTGTGTGAACGCCGCTAGAGTAGGTCTCCCCTCAGGCGAATGCAATGGACCCGGTGTAAAAACTTCGTTCCCTGGCCTGGAACAGATCTAGACGGCGCTGGGCCTCTGCCCCAGGACAGGGAACACCGCCCCGTGCCTGCGTGAAGGTGGGGGGGCGCTCATACGGACTCCGATTGAATCTGGTAGTTTCAGATTCAATCCGAGCGGATGCGAGTAGGAAAAAATACGGATTCTGCGATATGGATGCACAGGCGGCGCTTTCCCGACTGTGCAGGAATTAAGCGGAATCCGTATCAGACGGATTCCGCCTCTCCCCGTCCACCATCAAGCCCGCGCAGCACCCCCAGAATCAGCAGCGTGCCCAGCACCGAGAGGGCGGCGCCCATCGCAAAGGCCGCGCCCGGAAAGCCCGCAGCGGTGCCGAAGGCATAGACGCTGGTGGCGACCACAGGCCCGAACACGCCCACCAGACTGTTCAGGCTGGTCAGGGCGCCCATCGCCCGGCCCTGTTCCTGCTCGCTGACCTGCCGGGAAATCAGGCCTTGCAGCGCGGGTTGCGCCAGTCCCCCCAGCGCCCCGACCACCAGCGAGAGGTAAAGCATGGGGCCGCTGCGGGCCACGCTCAGGACCACGAATTCCAGCGTGGACGCGACCAGCCCGGTCATGATGGTGCGCCGCTCGCCGAAGGTGCCGATAAACCAGCCGATCAGTCCCGCCTGCACGCCCGCCGTCAGCAGACCGTAGAAGGCGAGGGCCACGCCGTTTTGCTTCGGGGTCCAGTCCAGCGTGCTCTCGGTGAACAGCACCCAGGTGCTGAAAATCGTCTGCCCGGCCAGCCCCAGCAGCACGAAGGTGGCGGCGAGGCGGCGCAGAATCGGGAACTCGCCCAGCGCCCGCAGCGGGGTCAAGGGGTTGAAGGTGCCTCCCTGCACCGCGCCGCGCTTTTCGGGCGGCAGCGACTCGGGCAGCACCAGCAGGCCGTAGAGGAAGTTCAGCGCCGTCAGCCCCGCCGCGACCAGAAAGGGCACACGCAGCCCGTACTCGCCCAGCAGCCCGCCCAGCATCGGCCCCAGGATGAACCCCAGGCCGAAGGTGGCCCCCAGCATCCCGAAGTTTCTGGCGCGGTCCTCGGGGGCCGTCACGTCGGCGATGTAGGCGTTGGCGACGGTCAGGCTGGCCCCCGTGACCCCGGCCACCAGGCGCCCGACCAGCAGCCACCACAGGTTCGGCGCGAAAAACAGCACGAGGTAATCGAGCGCCATGCCCAGCAGCGACAGCAGCAGCACGGGCCGCCGCCCGTAGCGGTCCGAGAGCGTGCCCAGAATGGGGGCAAACACGAACTGCATCAGCGCGTACGCCGCCGTCAGCCAGCCGATAAACCGCGCCCCGGCGACTTCCGACCCGGCGAGTTCCTTGACCAGCCCCGGCAGCACCGGAATGATCAGGCCGATGCCCATCACGTCGATCAGGGCGGTGAGCAGAATGAACAGCAGGGCGGGCGGACGGCGCGGCATCTGGCCCACTGTAGTGGAAGGCGGCTAAGCCCGCAGCAGCACTCGCCCGAGCACGTCGCCGCCTTCCACCAGCGCGTGGGCCTGCGCCGCGTCTGCCAGAGCGAACTCGGCGCCGACCTGCACCCGGAGTTGCCCCGCCGCCACGAGGTCAAAGGCCCGCGCCGCCGCCTGCTGCACGACTTCCGGGCGGCCCTGGCGGTGGTGGCCGCTGCTGTAGCCGATCACGCTTTTGCTCTGGCGGTGCAGCGGTTTGGACGGCAGGCGCGCTTCCTCGCCGCTCGCGTGGCCGTAGAGCACCAGCCGTCCGAAGGGAGCGAGCACGCCCAGGCCGCGCTCCGCCGTTTCGCCGCCGACCGAATCCAGAATCACGTCTGCCCCGCGCCCGTCTGTCACGGCCCGGACCCGCTCGGCGAAGTCGGCCTGCCGGCGGTCGACCACCTCGTCGGCACCGAGGCCGCGCACGAAGTCGGCCCGCTGCGGTCCGCTGACCACCCCGACGATGCGGGCCGCCCCCGCAAGCCGCGCGAGTTGCACGGCGAGGTGCCCGACCCCGCCCGCCGCCGCGTGAACCAGCACGGTCTCGCCCGGCTGCACGCGCCCGGCGTGGTGGACGACGTTGTAGGCCGTCACCAGCGTGGTCAGGCTCGCCGCCGCCGCGTCCGGCACGCCCGCCGGCACCGGAAAACAGAGGTGGGCCGGCGCCACGAGTGCCTCGGCGTAGCTGCCGCCCAGCGGAAAGCAGGCGACCCGCTGGCCGAGTGTTAGGTTCTGGACATTTTCATCCAGCGCCGTGACGCTCCCGAGCGCGTCCAAACCGGGAATGAAGGGGAGCGTTCCCGCCTTGTCGCCCCTTCCCTGCCGGGCCAGCACGTCGGCGTAATTGACGCTGGTGTGGCTGATTTCCAGATGCACCTGCCCGGCGAGCGGCGCAGGCGAAGGGTCTGGCTGACTGCGCCAGCGCAGCACCTCGGGGCCACCGAACCTTTCCACGTAAACGGCGTAAGACATGGCCCCAGCTTAACTGGGCACTTGCGAGCCCTTACTGTCGCCCGCAGGCTCAGGTGGGCTGCTCGCCCCGCGCCTTCTCGGTGTCGGCAGCGGTCGGGCGCTTGAAACCGTCGCCGGTGCCGGGGTCGTGGTAGGCCAGCACGTCGGCGGGAATCCGCGAAACGTCGTCCACCAGCTTGAACAGCTTCAGGTCGTCGGCGGCAATGGCCCCCTGTTCGACCAGCGAGGCCCGGAACCACTCCACCAGCCCGCGCCAGTGCGCCTCGCCGACGAAATAGATGGGCACCGGGCGCATCTTGCGGGTCTGCACCAGCGTCAGAATCTCCATCATCTCATCCAATGTGCCGAAGCCGCCGGGAAACGCGACAAAGGCGTGGGAATAGCGGGCCAGCATCACCTTGCGGGCGTGGAAATACTCGAACTCCAGCGAGAGCGTCTGGTAGGGATTGTGCCGCTGCTCGTGCGGCAAGGCGATGTTGAGGCCCACACTGACGCCGCCCGCCTCGTAGGCGCCCTGGTTCGCCGCCCGTGACCACGCCGAAACCTGCCCCCACCAATTCGCGCCCCAGCGTCTGCGCCAGGCCGTAAAAGCGGTCGGTGAGCGCGGTGCGGGCGCTGCCGTACACCGTGACCAGCGGCACCTTGAGATGCGCCATGCGGTCGAATCCGATGGAAAACTCGCCCAGGACGCGGAACATCCGTCATACGGATTCCGCTTAATTCCTGCACAGTCGGGAAAGCGCCGCCTGTGCATCCATATCGCAGAATCCGTATTTTTTCCTACTCGCATCCGCTCGGATTGAATCTGAAACGACCAGATTCAATCGGAATCCGTATCAGGCGTCTTCGGTCATGTGGTCGAGCTGGTCGTGCGGAATGCCGTTGTCCATGCCGCAAGGTGCGCCTCCGGGCGCCGGGGAGACAAGGGGGCACGCGGCGCTGGCCCCTCAGCGCTAGCCTGAACCCCATGACCGGCCTCTGCGACTCGCACCTGCATACGCCCCTGTGCGGCCACGCCAGCGGTACCCCCCGCGAGTACGCGCAGGCGGCGCTGGACGCCGGACTCGCGGGCCTGTGCTTTACCGACCACATGCCCATGCCGCGCTGGTACGACGCGCCCTGGCGGATGCGGCTGGAACAGTTGCCGGAGTACATCGCCCAGATTCAGGCGGTGCAGCAGGAGTTTGCCGGGCGGCTGGACGTGCGGCTGGGCCTAGAGGCCGACTTGCACCCCGGCACGGAGAAGTTTGTGGAACAGGTGCTGAACATGCACGACTGGGATTACGTCATCGGCAGCGTGCATTACCTCGGCGCGTGGGGGTTCGACAACCCGGAATTCGTGGACGAGTACGAAGCACGCGACCTGACGCAGCTTTACCGCGACTATTACGCGCTGGTGGAGGGCGCGGCAAAAAGTGGCCTGTTCGACTCCATTGGCCATCTGGACTTGCCCAAGAAATTCGGGCACCGCGACCCAGAAGGTTACGCCGCGCTGCACGCGCTCGACGTGGTGGCCGGGCAGGGGCTGGCGCTGGATTTCAACACGGCAGGCTGGCGCAAGCCCGTGGCCGAGGCGTACCCGGCCCCCGACCTCGTGCGGGCCGCCGCCGAGCGCGGCATCCCCTTCGTGCTGGGCAGTGACGCGCACAAGCCGGAAGAAGTCGGGCACCGTTTTACCGACGCGGTGAAGGAGATTCGGGAGGTGGGGGGAAAAGTGGTGACGTACAAAGGGAGGAAGCAGCGTGGCTGAGGGACGCACCGAAACGGCGCAGAAACGCTATGGCCGACTCGCCCGCGAACTGGGCGGATACTTTCATCCCTGGCAGCGCACGCTGAGCGGCCCCGACCCCGAACTCACCTTCGACTTGCTGCTGGCTGACCTGCTGACGCCGCAGACGCGGGTGCTGGAAGCGGGCTGCGGGCACGGGCCGGACGCTGCGCGTTTCGGACCACTCGCTGCCCGCTGGGCCGCCTACGATTTCGCGCCGGAACTGCTGGAGCTGGCCCGACACAATGCCCCACATGCCGATTTCCACCTCTGGAACGGCAAAACGGACATTCCCTCTGACCTGAATGGTCCCTTCGACTTCATCGTGTCGCGGCGTGGGCCGACCTCGGTGATTCTGCGCCTGCCTGAACTGGCCGCCCCCGACGCCCAGTTCCTGTACGTGGGGCCGCGCCTGCATGTACCGCAGGTGCCCGAGCGGCTCCAGGCGGTGGGCTGGGAGGTGCTGGGCGAGTGGCGGGCCTCGGTGCTGGCCCACGCGCCCACCTGGGCCGACTGGCAAACCCGCTGCGAGTGGATGGCAGAGGAAGCCCGGCAAAGCGACTGGGACGCGCAGGCAGGGGCACAGGGGATGCTTTACCGTGAGGAGCGGTACGTGGTGCTGGCCCGTAGACTGCCCACATGACCGCGCCCCTGCCTGCCCGCAAATACCTCGTTCGCGCTCTGGAGCGCACGGCTGACCTGCTGGACATTCTGGGCGAGGAAGAATTCAAGTCGAGGGCCTACCGGGGCGCGGCCCGCAGCCTGGAAACGTTGCCCGAAGAAACGCCCGAACTACTCGCAAAGGACTTCGCCGGGATTCCCCGCGTGGGCAAGGGGATCGCGGCGGAACTGAGCGAATTCGCCCGCACGGGCAGCTTTGCCCCGCTGGACGCGGCAGCCGCGCAGTTGCCGCCCGGTCTGCTGGAACTGCTGGACGTGCGCGGGCTGGGGCCGAAGAAGATCCGTTCCCTCTGGCTCTCGGGGATAGATTCGCTGGAGCGGCTGCGGGAAGCGGCGCAGGGCGGCGAACTGGCGGCCCTGAAGGGCTTCGGGGCAAAGAGTGCCGCCGGAATTCTGGAAAACGTGGAGTTCCTGCTGGAAGCCCGGACCCGCCAGCGCCTGGACGCCGGGTTGCACGCGGCGGAGGCGCTCGTATCCCGCCTGGCGGACCTGGACGCCCGCGTGTCCGGGGACGTGCGGCGCGGCCTGGACACGGTGCGCGTGGCGCGGGTCACCGTGACGGGCACGCCGGAGGCCGTCACCGAGCGCCTTTCGGGCGTGGTGGAGGAACTGGAACGCGTGCCGGAGCGCCCCGTGCTGGCCGGGAGGCTGGACGGCGTGCCGGTGGAGGTCGCCTTTGTGCCAGAGGAAGCGCGCGGCACGCTGGACCTGCTCATGGGGGGCAGCGGCGCGTACCGCCAGGAACTCATTGACGCGGCGCAGGCACGGGGCCTGGAACTGAGGTCACGGGGGCTGCTCCGGGGCGGCCAGGTCGTCCCCGCCCCCACCGAAGCGGACGTGGCCCGGCACCTGGGCGTCACGCTGCGCCCCGCCGAGTACCGCGAACCCGAACATGACGGCCTGTGGAGCGCCCTGCCCGCCCCGGAGGACCTGCTGCAAGTCAGCGACTTGCGCGGCATGATTCACACCCATTCCACGTGGTCCGACGGCGGCGCGAGCATCGAGGAAATGGCCCGCGAAACGCTGCGGCTGGGGCACGAGTACCTCGGCACGGCGGACCATTCCCGCGCCGCGCACTACGCGAACGGCCTGAGCGTGGAGCGGCTGCGGGCACAACTGAAGGAAGTGCGCGAGTTGCAGCGGGCCGGGCTGCCCATCGTGGCCGGAAGCGAGGTGGACATTCTGGACGACGGCTCGCTGGACTTCCCCGACGACGTGCTGGCCGAACTCGACTACGTGGTGGCGAGCGTCCACAGCGGTTTCACGCTGGACGCCGAGCGGCAGACCGAGCGCCTGATTCGCGCCGCCTCGCACCCCCTGGTGACGGTGCTGGGACACCCCACGGGCCGCCTGCTGCTGCGCCGCCCCGGGTACGCCCTGGACGTGGACGCCGTGCTGGGCGCGTGCGAGGCGGCGGGCACGGTGGTCGAACTCAACGCCAACCCCGCCCGCCTCGACCTCGACTGGCGCTGGGTGCTGCGCTGGCGTGGGCGCCTGACCTGGGCCATCAACACCGACGCGCATGTGCCCGCTGGGCTGGGCGACGCCCGCTACGGGGTGGCGGTGGCCCGCAAAGCCGGACTGACCCCGGCGCAGGTGGTCAACTCGCTGGGGCGCCAGGCGTTTCTGGACTTCGTGGCCCGGCAGCGCTCGGCGCGGAGCAGCGCGGCCCCGGCAGAGCGTGCATAATGACCCCATGTTGAGTTCGCAGCGTCGTTGACCCGGACCTCCCGAGGCCCACCCCCTGCGCCGGGCGCCCTGAGTTTCAGCGCCGCGCCGACCTCGGGTCCCCGGTCCCCCGGCGCACGTTTTGCCCCCGAGTCTCCTCCGCAGCCCTGTCCGGGGCTGAGCCGCGCCGCCCTGGCGACACCGCACCTGGTACCTTTGATGCCCACGCCGATTCCCGACCTCGACCAGCTTCTCCGGCAGGCTGGCCTCCGTGCCGAAGTGGCCCCCAGCCTGCACGAGTGGCAGAGCCTGCTGCGGCTGGTCCGGGGGGCGCTGGACAGCGGGCGGAACGCGGCGCAGACGACGAGGTGGGCGCAGCACCTGATGACCGGCCTGGGCATGCCGATTTTCGTGGTGGACCGTCAGGAAATGGTGGTTCACCGCAACGCGGCGTGTCAGCTTCTGGGCTGGGAACCGGGCGCAGCCCAGCAGCCGCTCGCCGAACTGCTGAGTTCCCCGCTGGAAGAGTTGCGGCTGAGCAGCCTTCTGCGGCGGGTCTGGCAAGGCGAGCGGCTGGACGAGGTGCCGCTCTCGCTGCGCGGCGCCTCGGGCCAACCCCACCTCAGCAAAGCCTCGCTGATGCCGGTCCACGCTGCCAGTGGCGAGAAGGACGCGGTGGCGTACGTGGTGGTGTCGCTGACCAGCACCGAGAGCCACAGTCCATCCGACAGCGGCGTGCCGACCGACCGGCAGCACTTTTACGAGTCGCTGCTCACGGCGCTGCCCGCTTCGCTGGCGATTCTGGGTCCTGACCGGCGCTACCGCTTTTGCAACCCGGCGGCCATCGGCAATCCGCAGATTCGCGAGTGGATCATGGGCCACACCGACGCCGACTACGTGGCCCAGCGCGGTGTTCCGGTGTCGCTGGCCGAAGAGCGCGAGCGCCACCTGGACGAAGCGGCACGCACCGGGCGCACCGTGCAGTTCGAGGAACAGATGGTGACCCCCAGCGGTGAAACGGTCTACCACCTGCGCAACTACACCCCGCTGTTCGACGACAGCGGCGAACTGCTGCTCTACCTGGGCCACGGTACCGACGTGACCGAGCTGCGCCGCACCCAGGAGGCCCTGCGCGAACTCAACGCCCAGCTCGAGGAGCGCGTGCAGGCCCGGACCGCCGAGCTGGAGGCCCTGTCGCGGCAGTCGCAGCACGACGCCCTGCACGACTCGTTGACCGGGCTGCCCAACCGGGCGCTGTTCAGTGACCGCCTCACCCAGGCCATCGCCCGTTCCAAGCTGCCGGGCGGGCCGCAGTACGCGGTGCTGTTTCTGGACGTGGACCGCTTCAAGGGCATCAACGACACCCTGGGCCACCCCACCGGCGACGCCATGCTGGTCGAGATGGCCCGGCGTCTGCGCGCCTGCCTGCGGGCCACCGACACCGTGGCGCGGCTGGGCGGCGACGAATTCACCATTCTGCTCGAGCCGCTTCAGGACGCGGAGCACGCGGCGCGGGTGGCTGGCCGTATTCAGGGAGCGCTGCGCCGGCCCATGCAGCTCGGCGGGGCGGCGAGCGGCCAGCAGGTCACCATGTCGGTCAGCGTGGGCATCGTCCACAGCCACCCCGAGTACGACTCGGCCATGGCGGTGCTGCGCGACGCCGACATCGCCATGTACCGCGCCAAGGACAGCGGGCGGGCCGCGCACCGGACCTTTACCCCCGAAATGCGCGAGCACATCCTGTACGTCAACCGCATGGAGCACGAACTGCGCCGGGCGCTGGCCGGGGACGAGCTGCGGGTGCAGTATCAGCCGGTCCTCGACCTCGCCAGCGGCCGCATCGAGGGCTTCGAGGCGCTGGTGCGCTGGCAACACCCCGAGCGCGGGCTGCTGGGACCGGACGACTTCACGCCGATTGCCGAAGACAGCGGGCTGCTGCCCGAAATCGACCGCTGGGTGCTGCGCCGCGCCTGCCGTGATTTGACGCGCTGGGCCGAGCTTTACCCGAGCGACCCGCCCCTGAGCCTCAGCGTCAACTTTTGCGGCCAGCACCTCGCCTTGCCCGACGTGTCCGGGTGGGTGGCCGAGTTGCTGCGCCAGACGGGGTTCGACCCCCGGCACCTCAAACTGGAAATCACCGAGAGCAGCCTGCTGTCCCCATCGGGCGACGTGCGGCACCACATGGAGCGGCTGCGCGAACTCGGCGTGCGGCTGCACCTCGACGACTTCGGGACCGGGTATTCCTCGCTGAGTTACCTGCAGCGCTACCCCATCGACGCGCTCAAGATCGACCGCTCGTTCGTGCAGGGCATGCTGAACAATGACAGCAACGCCGAACTGGTCCGCACCATCGTCGCCATGGCGAAAAACCTCAACCTGAAGGTGGTGGGCGAGGGCATCGAGCAGCCCCGGCAACTCGCGGCCCTGCGCGCCCTGGGCTGCGACTCGGGGCAGGGCTACCTGTTTTCCCCGGCCCTCGACGTGTACGAGTCCCGCGCCCTCGTGGCCGAAGGCCAGCACCGCCTGCGCCCGGACTGGGGCTACCCGGCCCCGGGCCACGCCGACCCGCCTCCGGCGCAGCCCTCCTGACCCAGGGCCACAACGAAACAAACGTGGATTCGGGACAAGGTGCCCGAACGACGTTCGACGCTGAATGATACGGATTCCGATTGAATCTGGTAGTTTCAGATTCAATCCGACTTGCAAAGCTGCGCAGCAGAGCGGATGCGAGTAGGAAAAAATACGGATTCCGCGATATGGATGCACAGGCGGCGCCTTCCCAACTGTATAGGCCCGACTGTGCAGGAATGAAGCGGAATCCGTATGACGGCTCCGCTTCGCGGACAGCCGACGGAAAAGGGACGGACTTCCCGGCGATTTCTGCCGCAGGGGGTAGGGCACCTGGGCAGCCTCCGCCCCCTACGGTATTCAGGACTCTGACAAAACCGAGAGGCTAGTTCATTTATACATCAGATTTACATTGTACCAAAATAAATCGGTAAATCCGATAAATGTCAGTCAAGCTTTTATACATCCCCACGCTTTTAGGAGTCTTACTGCAACGAATAGGGGCCGTCTGACAAAAAAGGGGCGGGCAGTTGCCAGTCCGGGCGGAGGGTTCAGCACAGAAACGGCGTCCTGGCGCGGGCCGGAGCGTGGCGAGGTTCAGGGAAAAGCGCGCGGGTATTTAGAAACCGGAGCTGTAAAGGGCCGGAGAGGGGCCTCTGACTACCTTGGGGGCACTTGAGAACGCCGGGTCTTCCCGGGTCTCCCCCGCCTCTTCGCCCTCTCGCCCACAGGAGTTGCCCCTCATGACCCACAAATTCCTCCCCCTGCTGCTCGCTCCCGTCCTCCTGCTCGCTTCCTGTGGCGGCACCTCGGCGCCTTCCGCTCCCTCCGGCCCCACCGCCGTCGGCAGCACCAGCGCCACCAACAGCCCCGTGCGGACCCCCCACGACAGCGGCGCCCAGACCCGCAGCGCCGAGGAGCAGAGCGTCTTCGAGCAGCTCAACGCCGCCCGCGCCCAGGGCCGCACCTGCGGCAGCCGCTACATGCCCGCCGCCCCCGCCGTGACCTGGAACGGCTACCTGGCCACCGCCGCCAAGACCCACGCCAAAGACATGGCCGACCAGGGCTACTTCGCCCACACCTCGCCCAGCGGCAGCACCATGAAGCAGCGCGCCGAGCAGTCGGGCTACACCGGCTGGCAGGAACTGGGCGAGAACATCGCCGCCGGGTACACGGTCCACGACGTGATTCAGGGCTGGCTCGACAGCCCCAACCACTGCCAGACGCTGATGGACCCCAAGCTGAAGGAAGTCGGCATGAGCTACCTCTACCAGCCCGGCAGCAAGTTCGGCACCTACTGGGTGCAGGACTTCGGCACCCGCTGAGCCGGGCAAGCCA
The DNA here is from genome assembly GCF_011067105.1 of Deinococcus wulumuqiensis R12. NCBI lineage: Bacteria > Thermotogati > Deinococcota > Deinococci > Deinococcales > Deinococcaceae > Deinococcus > Deinococcus wulumuqiensis. The sequence goes on from NZ_CP049357.1 coordinate 1,924,635, forward strand.
CAGGCGAGGCAAGCAGGAAGCAACAGGAAGTAAGGCGCAGGAACGGGAGAGGACCCGGCGCCAGTTGGCCCAGGAAGAGGGGGCCAACACACACGCGACAACACGAGGACCCGGCGACCCAGTGAGGGGGGAAGCCGGGTCCTTCCTGTTGTGGTCGCGCGTCCTTTGCGGGCGGCCTTCCCCTTCAGGGCCGGGTTCCGCTCCGCCGCAAACCGGGCCTGGACCACACTGCCCGAGCGCTGGCCCCCGCTAGGGTAGGCGGGCACGCGGCCCGTGCAAGCCACCTATGACGAACCCTGCCCCTGCTTCCAGTTCCCCTGACACCCGCTCTGCCGTGTCCGGCTCCTCCGCTTCCGGCACGCGGTCGCACCACGACCCCGAAACCCGCCTGGGCGCTCATCCTTTGCCGGACGGGAGCGGCACGCGCTTTCGCCTGTGGACCACCCGCGCACAGACGGTGGCCGTGCGGGTGGGCGGCACCGAACACGTGATGCCTTCGCTGGGCGGCGGGGTATACGAAGTCACCTTGCCTGTGCAGCCCGGCAGCCGCTACATCTTCGTGCTCGACGGCGTGCCCACCCCCGACCCCTACGCCCGCTTCCTGCCGGACGGGGTTCACCGCGAGGCCGAGGTGGTGGACCTGAGCGCCTACGCGTGGCAGCACACCGACTGGCGCGGGCTGCCGCTGGAGCAGTGCGTGTTCTACGAGCTGCATGTGGGCACTTTTACCCCGGAAGGCACCTACCACGCCGCGCTGGAAAAGCTGCCTTATCTCAAGGAACTCGGCGTGACTGCGCTGCAAATCATGCCGGTGGCCGCTTTCGACGGGCAGCGCGGCTGGGGCTACGACGGGGTGGCCTTCTACGCGCCGTTTGCGCCCTATGGTCGCCCGGAAGACCTGATGGCTTTCATAGACGCCGCGCACGGCCTGGGCATGGGCGTCTTTCTGGACGTGGTGTACAACCACTTCGGCCCCGCCGGGAACTACCTGAGCAGCTACGCGCCCACCTACTTCACCGACCGCTTTTCGAGCGCGTGGGGCATGGGCCTGGACTTTGCCGAAGCCCACATGCGCCGGTACGTGACCGGCAACGCCCGGATGTGGCTGCAGGACTACCGCTTCGACGGGCTGCGGCTCGACGCCACCCCGTACATGACCGACGACAGCGAAACCCACATCCTGACCGAGCTGGCGCAGGAGATCCATGCCCTCGGCGGCACCCACCTGCTGCTGGCCGAAGACCACCGCAACCTGCCTACCCTGGTCACCGAGAACAGGCTCGACGGCATCTGGACCGACGACTTTCATCACGAGGTGCGCGTGACCCTGACCGGCGAGCAGGAGGGCTACTACGCGGGCTACCGGGGCGGCGCGGAGGCGCTGGCCTACACCATTCGCCGGGGCTGGCGCTACGAGGGACAATTCTGGGACGTCAGGGGCGAGGAGCACGGGCGCGGGCACTCCTCGGACGGGCTGGAGGCCCCGAACTTCGTCTACTGCATCCAGAACCACGACCAGATCGGCAACCGCCCCCTGGGTGAGCGGCTGCACCAGTCGGGGGGCGTCACCCTGGCCGAGTACCGGGGGGCCGCCGCGCTGCTGCTCACGCTGCCCATGACCCCGCTGCTGTTTCAGGGGCAGGAGTGGGCCGCCAGCACGCCCTTCCAGTTTTTCAGCGACCACGCGGGCGAATTGGGGCGCGCCGTGACCGAGGGCCGCAAGAAGGAATTCGGCTCTTTCAGCGGCTTCAGCGGCGAGAACGTGCCCGACCCGCAGGCCGAGCAGACCTTCCTGAACTCCAAGGTCAACTGGGCCGAGCGCGAGCAGGGCGAACACGCCAAGACCTGGAGGCTCTACCGCGACCTGCTGCGGCTGCGGCGCGACGACCCCGTGCTGCAAAACCGCCAGCGCGGGAACCTGACCACCGGGCACGACGGCGACCTGCTGTGGGTGCGGACCGTGACCAGTGCGGGAAAGCGGGTGCTGCTGTGGAACCTCGGCGAGCAGGCGCGGCAGGTGGCCGAGCTGTCCCTTCCCTTCGCGCTGCCTGCCCGGCTGCTGCTGCACACCGAGGGGCGGGCAGAACCGACCCTGGGCGCGGGAGAAGCAGCGCTGCTGGGAGACTGAGCCGGGGGCGGTCAAAAGGTCTAACCGTCTAACCGCCCCAGGCCATCCGCCATCCGCCATCTGCGCCCAGCCCTCTGCCCTCCCCCGCCTGAAAGGACCCCCATGACCACACCTTCCCCGACCGAACAGGCCCGCCCCGTCACCCTGCCCACCTCCACCTACCGCCTGCAACTGCACGCCGGGTTTCCGTTCGCCGCCGCCCGCCGCCAGTTGCCGTATCTGGCGCGGCTGGGGGTGTCCGCCGTGTACCTCTCCCCCATCTGGGCCAGTACGCCGGGCAGCACCCACGGCTACGACGTGACCGACCACGCCCGCATCAACCCCGAACTCGGCGGGCTGGAAGGCCTGCGGCGGTTTTCCAGCGCGGCGCGGGACCTCGGCCTGAGCGTCATCGTGGACTTCGTGCCCAACCACATGGGCATTCAGGGCGGGCACAACCCCTACTGGGAAGACGTGCTCCGGCACGGGCAGGGCAGCCGCTACGCGCACTTTTTCGACATTTCCTGGCAGCCGCTGAAAAGGGCGCTGGAAGGCAAGGTGCTGCTGCCCACGCTGGGCGACCAGTACGGGCGGGTGCTGGAGCGCGGCGAGTTGCAACTGAGTTGGGAAGAGCAGGACGGAACGGGACGCTTTTTTCTGCGCTACTGGGAACGCCGCTTGCCGATGTCGCCGCGCAGCGTCGCCCTGCTGCTGTCGTGGGTGCCAAGCGCGCTGGGGCGGCAAGTGCCGGATGAAGCGAGCGCCGAACTCGCCAGCATCACCCGCAGCATCCAGAACCTGCCGCGCAGCAACGACCCGCAGCTCACCGACACCGACAAGCTCAGCCGGGCGCAGGAAGTCGAAGTGGCGTCGCGCCGCCTCTTTACCCTGCTCGGCAGCGCGCCCAGCGTGCGGGCGGCCCTGAGCAGCGTGCTGGAGAGCGTGAACGCCGACCCGCAGAAACTCGACCAGCTCGTGAGCGAGCAGAACTATCGCCTCGCGTGGTGGCAGGTCGCCGCCGAGGAAATCAACTACCGCCGCTTTTTCGACATCAACGACCTCGCCGCGCTGCGGATGGAAGACCCCCGCGTCTTTGCCTGGGCGCACACGCTGCTGTTCGAGTTGCTGCGCGAAGGGCTGATTCAGGGCGTGCGCCTCGACCACACCGACGGGCTGTACGACCCCGCCGGGTACTTCCGGGCGCTGCAGGCCGGAGCGGGCGCGGTGCTGGGCCGACCTCTGGACGGGCAGGAAGGCAGTGGGCAGGAAGGGGAAGGTAAGCCGCTGTACGTGGTGGCCGAAAAGATTCTGGAACCCGGCGAGAAGCTGCCCGACGCCTGGGCGGTTCACGGGACCACCGGCTACGACTTTCTGGCCGAACTCAGCGGCGTGTTCGTGGACACCGCGCACGAGGACGACCTCAGCGCCGTCTACCGCCGCTTTACCGGCGACCGTGACCGCTACCCCGACCACCTCTACCGGGGCAAGCACCTGATTCAGCGCGTGAGCCTGCCCGGTGAAGTCAACGTGCTGGCCGAGCATCTGGAGCGGCTGGCCGAGGCCGACCTGACCTCACGCGACTTTACCCTCAGCGCCGTGCGGGGGGCGATTCGGGAAGTCATCGCCTGTTTTCCGGTGTACCGCACCTATGTCCGCGAAAACGGCGAGCGTGAACCCGGCGACAACGCCAAAATCGCGCAGGCGGTCCGGGACGCCAAGGCCCACAACCGCCGCGAGGGGCAGCCGGTGCCGCCGAGCGTGTTCGACTTTCTGCAAAACGTGCTCACGCTGAACGCGCCAGACGAGCGAACGCGGGCCGCCTACGCCGACTTCGCGCTGAAGTTTCAGCAGCTCACCGGCCCGGTGACGGCCAAGGGCGCGGAGGACACGGCGTTTTACCGCTTCGCCCGCCTGATCTCTCTGAACGAGGTGGGCGGCGACCCGGCGCACTTCGGCACGCCCCTAAAAGACTTCCACGCGGCGGCGGCGCGGCGTGCGCAGCACTGGCCCCACGCCATGCTCGGCGGCAGCACCCACGACACCAAGCGCGGCGAGGACACCCGCGCCCGCATCCATGTCCTGAGCGAAATCCCGCAAGGCTGGGCCGACTTTCTGCGCGAGCATTCCTCGCTGCTGCTTTCCGTACTGCACGAGACCGACCTCGGCCCCGCCCCCACCACCCGCGACCTGTACGTGCTGCTGCAAAACGCGCTGGGGGCCTATCCCCTCAGCGGCAATCTCGGCGGTTTCGTGGACCGCCTGAACGCCTACATGCAAAAGGCGGCGCGGGAGGCGAAACTGCGAACCTCCTGGGCCTCCCCCGACGAGGAGTACGAGGCGGCGCTGAGTGACGTGGTGCAAAAACTTTTCACGAACGACGATTTTCTGGGGGCGCTGGGCGGGCTGCACCGCCGCATCAGCCCCTACGGAGCGCAAAACGGCCTCTCGGCGACGCTGATTCGCCTGACCGCCCCCGGCGTGCCCGACACCTACCAGGGCACCGAGAGCTGGAACCAGTCGCTGGTGGACCCCGACAACCGCCGCCCGGTGGACTACGCCCGGCTGGGGCGGGTGCTGACCCGGCTGGAAAAAGGCCACGACCTCGCGCTCGCCCGCAAACTGCTGGGCCACTACGAGGACGGCGCGGTCAAGGTGATGACCACCTGGGCCGCCCTGCAAGCGCGGCAGGCCCACCCGGAGCTGTTCGGACAGGGCCGTTACCGCCCGCTGGAAGCGGGCAAATACCTCGTCGCCTTTGCGCGCGACCACGCAGGCCAGAGCGCCGTCACGGTGGCCCCGCGCCTGACGCTCTCGCTCACCCGTGAAAAGACCCCCTGGGCGCTGGCCGAAAGCTGGGGCAACCGCACCCTGACGCTGGACGCGGGCACCTACACCAACGTCCTGACCGGCGAAAAACTGCGCGCCCGTGGCGGCAAGGTGCCGGTGGCGAAGGTGCTGGAGGACTTTCCTTTGGCTTTGCTGGTCAAGGGCTGACTGTCTAACCGTCTAACCGCTGAGGGTCCAGGGGGCTTTGAGCGGTTTGACCGTTCGACGTTATACGGATTCCGCTAAATTCCTGCACAGTCGGAACTACACCGCCTGTGCATCCATATCGCGAAATCCGTATCTTTTCCGTAACTGCTCAGCACGAGAAGTCGAGTTTGGGTAAGACGCCACGAAAAACGTCAACCAAGCCAGTCCAAACTGATACGCCCTGCTTCTGAAGGGTAGAAATGAAGCTGCGAATCCGGCAGAACGCCTGACCTCCGACCTCCGAGCGAAACCCACCCGAAACCTTGCGTTTTACGCAGGCCATCCTGATGTCACGTTCCGCCTGATTGTTGTCAAACGGCACGTCAGCACGCTCCAGGAAAAGCAGCATCGCTGCGCGGTGCTGCTGACACCGCAAGGCCAGGTTGCGTCCCGGAAGCTGTTTGGGCTTCCCCCGCCGCTTTGGAACAGGTTCCTGCACCGGATTTGCTTCCAGACCCGCCAGCACCAGTTCGTCAAATCGCGTATAGAACGCCGCTCTTTGCTCATTCGTCAATATCCCCGTCTTCTGGGCATGGTAGACCTGCTGCAATTCCCGCCGCAGTTCACCGGCCCAGGGCTGCTGGTCATGCTCATCCAGTTTGCGCAGTTCGCGCAGCAGGTGAGCATTGCACAGCGCGTGTTCTCCAGGGAGACGGAAATAGGTGTTCCAAGCGTCGTGAACCACGACGCCCGTAAAGTCGGTCAACACGCCAGCCGCCTCAAGAGCCGCGTAGCCGCGCTTCTCGTGCAAGGTATAGAGCGTTCCCCTGGCAAAACAGGCCACATGAAACCAGTTCAGCTTCCCATTCACCTTGGTGCCCGTTTCATCCGCATGGAGTACGGCTTGTTGCCTCAGGCCAGCTTTCAGCTCGTCCTCGAAAGGCTCAAGGCGTTCTGAAGCCAGGTTGATGTTGAGAACCACCGTACCATCGCTGATGGACGCGCCAAAAAGCGCGTCCGTAATCTGGGTGACCCGCTCCAATGGAATGAAATGCCCCACATTCAGCAAGGTCGTGAAGGCATGGAGTTGCGGACCGTATTGCACCTGACCAGGGACATGCTCGGGGAAATTGGCCTGTCCACGACAGCCACAGTTCGGGCAGAGTTTCACTTCGGCCTGGTACTCGGTGATATGGAGACGCAGTTCTGGCAAATCGTGAACCTGTCGAGCAAGATGATCGGTGACATCCACCTCGTCCCAGACAGTCCCACAAGAGCAGGCTCCGGTGAGCGATAGCGTTTGGATTTCGTCGGGCTGGTCACTGAATTTCAGCGTTTTCCCTGGGTGTCCCTTTTGTCCACCAGAAGAGCGTTCGCTCTTCTGACGCTCGCTCTTGGGTTTCCAGGGCGGGTCTTTGCTCGGTGGTTGATTGGAGTTGCTGCTATTCAGACCGAGCAGGGTTTTGATAGCCCGCAACTCGGCTTGCAATGCGGCGACTTCAGCCTGGAGGCGAGTCACCTCGGCAGCAAGTCGTTCGCAGTTAGGACAGGTCTCTTGCGTGATGCCCCTACTCTACCCGTTTCCGCTTCGCAAGTCCCCCTGCTGAGCAGTTACTCTTTTCCTACTCCTTTCAGTCGGATTGAATCCAGAAATCTGCTGGATTCAATCGGAATCCGTATTAGACCATTCCCCCACTTACCGGCTCGCCCACAACTCCACCAGACCGCGCAGGGTCAGGGTTTCGTCGTAGTAGTCGATTTCCTGGCAGATGCCCTGCACCGTGCGCGAGAAGCCCCCGGTGGCAATGGTGACGGCTTCCCCCGGCAACTCGGCGCGGATGCGGCGCAGCAGCCCGTCCACCATCTCGGCGTAGCCGAACACCAACCCCGATTGCAGCGCGTGGACGGTGTTTTTGCCGATGGCATTCTCAGGGGCACTGAGGGTGATGCGCGGCAGTTTGGCGGCGCGGGCGAACAGGGCGTCGGCGCTCACCTGCGCACCCGTCGCCAGCACGCCGCCCAGAAAGCGCCGCCCGCGCCCGATCACGTCGAAGTTGGTCGAGGTGCCGAAATCCACCACCACCGCGTAGTCCAGCCCCCCCAGGTACTTTTCGGCCCCGAACAGGTTGCACAGCCGGTCGGCCCCCACCGCCGTCGGGGTGTCGAGTTCCACCTTCACGTCGGGCAGGGTTTCAGCACTCACGGCAAAGGCGTCGATCATGAAGTGTCGCCTGAGCGCCAGCGCGTAGTTTTCGCCCACCGGGGGGGCCACGCTGCTCAGCACGGCGGCGCGGGGAATCGGCGCGCCGGCCAGGGTCAACAGCCCGTGCAGCTGCAACGCGAGGTCGTCGGGCAACACGTCGCGGTTGGTCCGAATCCGCCAGGTGTGCGTCAGGGCGTGCGAGGCGTCGGCCAGACCGATGACGGTGCTGGTGTTGCCGATGTCCACGGCGAGCAGGGGAAAAGCGGGCACGGGGAGAATTGTAGAGGGTAGCAGCGGCAGCGGCGCCGGGCCACCCGTGTGCCAGACAACCGGACAAACGTTCGTTAGGTTCCTCCGCTATGCTGTGTCCACAGCACAATCCGCCCCCCGGAGGACTCTCATGGACACCGCACTTCTGACGGCTCCCCTCGTGCCGCCCACCGATACGCTGCAACGCACCGCCCCCGTCACGCCCGGGCAGGCGCGGCTCCTGCGCGAGATGCCCGCAAGCGACTACTGGTTGGATATCGCCAGAGAACTGACCTGGGACGTGCCCCCGACCACCGCCCTGGAAGGCATCTTCGGGGATTTCCGGTATTTTCCCGGCGCGAAGGGCAATGTCAGCGTGAACTGCCTCGACCGCCACCCCAAAAACCGCGTGGCGCTGTACTACGAGCGGGAAGATGGCCTGAAGGAAACCTGGAGCTACGGCGACCTGACCGACGCTGCCGCCCGCTTCGCCGCCGCGCTGCAAGACCTCGGCGTGGAGAAGGGCGACCGGGTGGCGATTTACCTCTCCAACGTGCCCGAGGCGTTTATCGCCATTCACGCCTGCTACCGCATCGGGGCGATCTATTCGGTGATTTTCGCGGGCTTCTCGGCCTCGGCGGTGCGTGACCGGCTGGTGGACGCGCAGCCCAAAGTGATCGTCTGCACCGACGGCACGCTGCGGCGCGGGCGCAACATTCACCTCAAGGCGACGCTGGACGAGGCGCTGGAGGGGCTGGACAAACCCACCGTCATCGTGGCGCGGCGCATCGACCCTTTTTTGCCGCTGGGCGAGAAGGAACTCGATTTTGCCGAGCTGCTGCAAAAAACCACCCGCCGCGCCGAACCCGTCTCGCTGGACGCCAACGACCCCGGCTTCATCATCTAGAGCATTTGACAGAAAGACGTAACGTCTTTTTGGCGAGCGGAGCGAGTGCAAAACACTGAGCAGGGCGGACTTGCAAAGCTGCGAAGCAGAGAATGGAGTGATGCGGGGTGCTGTTCCGCGCATCACGTAATTCGGAGAACTGCTCTACACGTCCGGCACCACCAGCAAACCCAAGGGGCTGGTGCATTCGGGCCTGGGCTTTCTGACCGGCACCTATGCCAACGTCAAATGGGCGCTGAACCTGCAACAGGACGACGTGTACTGGTGCACCGCCGACGTGGGCTGGCTCACCTTCCCGATTTTCGCGCTGGTCGGCGGGCTGGCGCACGGAGCCACACACGTGATTTACGAGGGCAGCATCGACACACCCACGCCCGAGCGCCCCTACCAGATCATCGAAAAGTACCGCGCCGACAAGGTGTTCACGGCCCCCACCGCCCTGCGGATGCTGCGGCGGGCGGGCGACGACGCCGTGAAAAAGTACGACCTGAGCCGGATGGGGCTGGTGGCGCTGGTGGGTGAGCCGCTCGACCCCGAAACGTGGCAGTGGACGCACGACATTCTGGGGGGCGGCACCATGTTCGTGAACAACACCTACGGGCAGACCGAAACCGGCACGGCGTGGGCGAGCAGCATGGTGGGCCTGACCCCCACCCGCCCCGGTTCCTGCGGCCACCCGCTGCCCGGCTACCGCGCCGAAGTGGTGCATGAGGACGGCACGCCCTGCGCCCCCGGCGAACTCGGCTCGCTGACGCTGACCGAGTCGTTTCCCTGCCTTGCCCGGACCGTCTGGGGCGACCATGACCGCTACGTGGAAACGTACCTGAGGGAGTTCCCCGGCAAGTACGCCGCCGCCGACGCCGCGCTGCTCGACGCGGACGGGCAACTGTGGGTCACGGGCCGCCTCGACGACGTGATGAACGTGGCCGGGCACCGCCTCGGCACGATGGAGATGGAAGCGGCGCTGCTCACCCACCCCGCCGTCAGCGAGGCCGCCGTGGTCGCGATGCCCGACGACATCAAGGGGGCGGTGCCGGTGGCCTTCGTGGTGCCGCGTGCGGGCCTGAACTTCGACACCGACCTGACGTGGCTGGAAAACGAACTGGCCGACGCGGTGGTGGCGGGCGTAGGCGCCATTGCCCGCCCCGGCAAGGTCGTGGTGACGCCCACCGTGCCGCGCACCCGCAGCGGCAAAATCATGCGGCGGCTCCTGCGCGACCTGCTGCTGACAGGTGAAGTGACGGGCGACCTGACCAGCCTGGAAAACCCGGACGCGCTCGACACGGTGCGGGGGCGCCTGACCCAGTAGGGAGAGGGTGGAGGGGAGAGAGCAGAGGGGTTTGTCCCTCAGCCCTCTCCCCTCCACCCTCTGCTTATACGGATTCCGATTGAATCTGGTAGTTTCAGATTCAATCCGACTTGCAAAGCTGCTCAGCAGAGCGGATGCGAGTAGGAAAAGATACGGGTTACGCGATATGGATGCACAGGCGGCGCTTTCCCGACTGTGCAGAAATTAAGCGGAATCCGTATTACTGGAAGCTTGCCAGGTTCAGGCCCACGCTGTAGGCGCAGTTGGTGTCGGCCTCGGTGCGCAGCAGCAGGTCCACGCGGTCACTGGCGCCGACACCCGCATCCAGGGGCTTGAAGTAATAGACCAGGGTGCCGCTCCACTTGCCGTCCTCGCCCTGCTTGAAGTCGTTGACGTAACTGCGGCGAACGGGGGTCACCATCTTGCCGTCGGCGCCGCGCATCCGCACGAGGTAGGCGTCGCGGGCCTTTTCGCTGGGCAGGCCGCGCACGGCGAGGTCCACGCGCAGTTCGCCGTCGGCGAGGCGGGCCTGGCTCAGGTCCGCGCCCAGGGCGTCGGCGGCGCTGAGGTTCTTGAAGCTGTCACGGGCGTCGGTGGCCTGGAAGTAGAGCTGGTCGGCCTGCCCGCTGGCGGTGACCGAGGCCACGCGGCTGCCCCGGCTGAAGTCGCCGGGCGCGGCCAGCCAGTCGGTCACGCACTGGGCGCCGCCGTCGAACACCTTAACGCTCTCGGGGCCGGAGACGAACTGGCCGTCTTTGACGCCGAGGTCCACCGTCAGGTAGGTGGGGGCCAGGTCGCGGCGGCCATAAGCGCCGTCGATGACGTTTTTGGCGGTGGTTTCCTCGAGCTTGGGCACCCAGGCCAGAGCGGGGGCCGAGAGCAGTACGGACAGGGTCAGCAACAGACTTTTACGCATAGCAACCTCATTGGGAAGGAAAATGTTGACGCGGAGCTGATGGCGAGGTGAGAAGTCCGGAGACAGTCGGGGGCAGCTCAGTGAAGGCTCAGTCGCGCAGGTACACGACCCGGCACGCCTTGCCCGCCGAGCGGAACGCCTGGGCCGCGTCGGCAGACAGTTCCACGTCGGTCAGGTAGTTGGAGTTGGGCGCGAACTTGGTGGGGCGCAGGCGGCTGGCCTTGACGCGGGTGACATTCTTGTACGGCGCCAGGTCCGCTTCGGAGCGCACGTAGTGCTGCAGGTTGCCTTCCTGCACGAGCTGGGTCGACACCCCCCTCACCAGTTCGGCGTCGGGCCAGACCTGATTGCCCGCGCTGTCCATCACGAAGCTGGTCATGGCACTTTCCAGTCGGCCCAGACCGCGCACGTCCACGACCACCGTGCAGGTCAGCGGGCGGGTCTCGGTGCCCGCGCCCTGGGACGTGCCGCCGCCCCGCGCCGCCGTGCCGGGGCCGGTGCCCTGGGCCGGGCCGCTGCCGGAAGCGCCGGTTCCCGTGGTGCCGGGACCACGCCCAGCCGCTGGAGCCGCGCCGCTGCCGGTGCCGCTGCCCGCGTTTCCTGCACCGCCAGCACCGGGCCGTGAGGGGGTCGGGGCCGCGCCCGCAGCACTGGTGCCCGCATTGCCGGGGCCACTGTTGCCATTTCCCCGGGTGGCGGTCAGGCCGAGGTCCACGGGGGCGCTGCCGCTGCCCTGTCCGGGTCGGGCAGCGGCGGGGGCGGCGTTGCCGGAACCGTTGCCCGCGCCCGCGTTGCCTGTCCCGGTGGCCGGACGACCTGACGTGGCCGGGGCCGCAGTCGCTGCCGGAGCGCCGCCCTGGGGAGCGCGGGCGCTGACCCCCTCGCCACTGGTTCCTTCGCCACTGGCCCCTCCGCCGGACGCACCGGACGGAGCGGGCCTCGACTGAGCTGGACTGGACTGGGCTGGACTGGACTGGGCCGCATTCGCCCCACTGGTGGCGCCGGGACGGGCCGCTGCCGGAGCCGAGGGGGTCGCCGCGCCGCTTTCCCCACCACGCGGCGCGGCGGGCGCGGTGCGGGGGGCACTCGCGCCGCCGCTCGCCGCCGTCTGGCCCCGGGACGGGCTGGCCGCCACCGGAGCACTCTCCGGGAGGGTGTCCTCACGCCGGGGCAGGCCCGACACGTCGGAACGGTCCCCACTGACTGCGGCAGAGGACGCTGGGCTGGCGGTGGCCGGTCTGGAAGCGGCCGGACTTGAGGAGGCGGGACCTGGAACCGATGCACCGGGCCGGGCCGCGACTGGTCCTGCTGCGACTGGTCCGGCCTCCCCGCTGCTTTCCCGGCCCTGCGGCGTGGCCGGAATCGGGGTCGCCGGAATGGGAAGCGCCTGCGAGCCGGACGTGCGGGCGGGCGCAGCCTCTCCGGAGGGCGCGTCGGACGGCGCCGCCACCACACGCCCCGCACTGGGCCGCCCGGCAGAAGCGGCGGCATCGGGCGTCTCGTTGCGGGGGGTGACGGCCACCGGGGAAGCCGCCTCGGGACCGGCGGCCTGTGAACCGGGCGACGCCGTTTCCGGGCGGGCGGCGGCAGGTTCGGCTGCCGCTTCGGGCTGTGCTCCCCCGGCTTCGCGGGCCGGTACGGCAGGCGATTCGGTCGGGGTGCTGGCCTCGGGAGCAGCTTCGGGAGCGGCCTCAGGCGCTGCGGCTTCAGGCAACGTCGGTTCGGGCACCACCGACCCGGCGGGGGCGTTGGCCTGAGCCTGGGCCGGAGCGCTGCGCGCAGGCTGCCCGGTGGGAGCCTGGGCCTCTGGCGACCGGGAGGCCGGGGTCTGGGTCGGCGTTTGGGCCGCTGGGGTTTGGGGGGCTGGGGCCTGTTGTGCCTGGGGTTCCCGAGACTGGGATTGCTGAGTCTGGGATTGCTGAGTCTGGGACTCCTGAGACTGGGATTCCGCAGTCTGGGGGACGGGCGGCGTCTCCACCGGCTGTGGCCGGGCAACCGGCGGCTGAAGCACCTCGGCGGGCTGCGGGGTGGGCGCGGGGGTCACCGGAGACTCAGGGGCGGGTGCCTCACTTTCCGGGGCCTGTGGCTCTGGAACTTGAGTTTCTGTGGGCTGAGTTTCCGGGGCCTGAGCTTCCGGCGTCTGGGCTTCCGGCGTTTCGGGTGCTGGCGTTTCCGGCTCGGGCGGTTCCGGCGGCGAGGGTTCGGGGTCCGGCTCGGTGGGGGCAGGTTCGGGCGGGGTGGGCGCTTCCGGCTCCGGGGCCGCCTGCTCATCCGGGCGCGGCTGCGTGTCGGGGCGGGCCACGTCGGGGGATGTGGTGTTCGGGGCTGTGAGGGTGACGGTGGGGGTGCTCGGGGACGGCGCGGCGTCCGCTTTCGGGGCTTCGGGCGCGAGGGCCACGACTTCCAGCGGGGCGCGGCGGGTGTCGGGTGGCAGGGCGACACTGACCGGCGGTTCGGGCCGGGTCAGGGTCAGCCCCGCGACCAGCGCCGCGTGCAGGGCGAAGGTGGCCGCCGCCGACCACAGCCGCTCCCGAACGTCCGGGTCGTGGAGGTCGAAGTGGCGTGAGCGGGAATAAGGCGTCATAGACAGGGTCCTCCAGGGAGGCGAAAGGTCACTGGTCTCCGGAACGGGTGCCCAGCGCCAGACGTTCGCCGCCCGCTTTCTTCACGGCGTCCATGACCTGCACCACAGTTCCGTAGTTGCCGCGTTCGTCGGCACGCACGCCCACCACGCCGCCGGATTTCTTGACCAGTGCGGGCAGTTTCTTTTCCAGCTGCTCCAGGTTGGTGACGTAGCCGTTGAGGTACAGCCGCCCACTTTCATGCACGGTCACGATGGGAATGTCCGGGGTGGCCTGCACGGTGGTGCTGGCGCGGGGCAGGTCCAGCGGCAACACGTTTTGCCGGGCGCCCAGGTTGCTGGTCAGGAAAAAGAAGATCAGCAGCAGCAGCACGATGTCCACCATCGGCGCGAAGTCGAAGGTCACGCCTTCCGCTTCGTCCCGCAGCCTTCTGCGCGGCAGGCTCATGCTCACAGCCTCGCGCCGGTCGGGGCCATCACCGGGCGCTCAGGCGCGGCGGGCACCGGACGCACCGGGGCGGCGGGCGCGGCCACCGGGCGCAGCAGCCAGCTCGGGAGTTCCTCGCGCACCCGCTCGGCCTGCGCGGCCACCGCGTTGGCCTTGTTGCGCAGGGCGTTGCGGGCCACATACGCCACGATGGCGACGATCAGTCCGGCGGCGGTGTTGATGAGCGCCTCACTGATGCCCTGCGCCAGTTCGGTGGGGGTGGGGTTGGTGGTGCCGCTGAACACCAGGAAGGAGCGCACCATGCCGATGACGGTGCCGAGCAGCCCCAGCAGCGGAGCGACCTGCGCGGCGGTGCCCAGGGCGCTCAGGCCCGCGTACATGCGACCGTCTTCCTGAATCAGCGCGGCGTTCATGGCGGCCTGCGCGGCCTCCGGCCCCCGGTCGGCGCGGCTCAGGCCCGCACGCAGCACCTGCGCCGCCGGGATGTCCAGCCCCGAGAGTTCCACCTCACGCAGCGCCACTTGCGGGCCACTTTCGGCGGTGAGCGCCCGCGCCCGCTCGATCAGCGCCGAGGCGTCCTGGCCCATGCGCATCAGCGCCAGCAAGCGGGCCACCGCGAGATAGACGACGTACAGGGACAGGGCCAGCAGCACCCACAGCAGGGGACCGGCGGCGCGGGCGAGATCCAGAACATTCACCCTTCACCTTTAGCATGGCTTCACATGGCAAGGGTGAAGACAGCGCACCGGGTTACAGAAGTCGCCGCGCCCGTTCGCTCATACGGATTCCGATTGAATCTGGTCGTTTCAGATTCAATCCGACTTGCAAAGCTGCGCAGCAGAGCGGATGCGAGTAGGAAAAAATACGGATTCTGCGATATGGATGCACAGGCGGCGCCTTCCCAACTGTACAGGCCCGACTGTGCAGGAATGAAGCGGAATCCGTATCAGAGAGGGGCAGGAGCGGCGGCAACGTAGCGGAACGCGGACGGTGCAGCCGAGCGGCAACGGCGCACAGAAGCCGGGTTGCCTCGTCGTCGTGCCCGGCATGGACCAGCGCGGTCAGCGAACGGGGGCCGCTCACCCGCTCAAGCAGCAGCGCGGCGCCGTCCTTACTGACAGCCAGCACCCGCGCCGCGCCGTCGCCCTGCCAGAAGGCCATCAGCCCCGCGCCCCGGCGCTCCTCGTCGCTGCGGGCGAGCTTGAGCATCGCCGCCTGCCTCTGCCCGCTTTCGCCCAGCCACCGCACCGGGAGCAGGTCGCTGCTGTGGGTGCGCCGGGCCGCGCCGTCCGGGGTCAGGGACCAGCGGGCCAGCCAGGGGTCGAAGGGAGAAGGCACCCTCCCACTTTACGCGGAGGCGCCCGGCTCCCCGCAGGCTCTACACTCCGCAGGATATGGACTGGCTCTACGCGATTGTTTACGGGGTGGTGGAGGGCATCACCGAATTTTTGCCCATCAGTTCCACCGGCCACCTGATTCTGACCGGCAACCTGATGGGGGTGCCCTGGAGCAAGGAGGTCAAGGACGCCTTCGAGGTCGTGATTCAGGGCGGAGCCATCCTGAGCGTGCTGGTGTACTACTGGCGCGACTTTTTGCAGATCAGGACCATCGGGCACGACAAGTCGCAGCAGAATCTCTGGCTGGGCGTACTCGTCGCCACCATTCCCGCCGTCGTGCTGGGGCTGCTGTTCGGCGACACCATCAAGGCCAACCTGTTCCGGCCCAGCGTGGTGGCGTGGGCACTGATCGTGGGCGGCGTGCTGATGTGGCTCATCGAGTCGCGGCGCGTGCGTCCGAGCGTGACCGCCATCGAGCAGATCGGCGTGCCCAAATCTTTCCTGATCGGGGCGCTGCAATGCCTCGCGCTGCTGTGGCCGGGCTTTTCGCGCAGCGCCAGTTCGATTCTGGGCGGCATGATTCTGGGCCTGGACCGCCAGACCGCCACCAAATTCAGCTTTTACCTCGGCGTGCCCACCCTCGGCGGCGCGGCGCTGAAAAACCTGTACGACTCGCGCGACCTGATTTTCGGGGAAATCGGCCTGACCAACGTGCTGATCGGCAGCGTCACCAGCTTCGTGGTGGCCTACCTCGCCATCGGCTGGCTGCTGCGCTTCGTGTCCACCAACAACTTCAAGGGCTTCGCGGTGTACCGCATCATCGTCGGCGTCATTATTCTGGCGCTGGTGGCGACGGGCGTGATGCAAAACGGGTCGCTGGCGTGACCGGGCGGCGCGTTTCGTCAGCTTCGTATCAGGCGGCGCGGTCTACCCTGCGCCCCATGTCTGCCCTTCGCGTTCCCGCGCTGCTGCTTTCGCTGCTGCTGCCGTCCTGCTCGGCCCAGACCGAGGCCCAGGGTCAGGCGACCCGGAGCGTGCCGACCCAGAGCGCTCCCGTTCCGGCGCCGCGCAAGTCGCCCCCGCAGCCGACCCGTGACCCCGTCAGCGGGCTGGCGTATGTCAACGTCGCGCAGTTGCCGCGTGAAGGCCAGCAGATGCTGACCCTGATCGGCAAGGGCGGGCCTTTTCGCTACAGCAAGGACGGCGTGACCTTCGGCAACCGTGAGGGCCTCTTGCCCCGGCAGGCGCGGGGGTACTACCGCGAATACACGGTCAAGACGCCCGGCGAGAGCGACCGGGGAGCGCGGCGTATCGTGTGCGGCGGGCAACCCGTGACCAGCACCGCCGAGTGCTACTACACCGCCGACCACTACGCCAGTTTCAGGAGAATCCGGCCATGATCAACGTTTTTGCCGCCGAGCCGGAAGGCTTGCAGCAGGCCCCCCACGAAATCCGGATGCTCGCCGCCGGACATCAGGTGTCGGTGCGCGAGGTGTCGCTTGCGGGCGTGCGCGACAAGGACGGGCTGATGCTGGCCTTCCTGTCGGGGCTGGGCCTTACGCAGACGTTCGGGCGCAACTGGGACGCCCTGTACGACGTGCTGACCGACCCCGAGCAGGTGTCGGGGCGCTTCGCGCTGGTGCTGCGCGACTACGACAGTCTGCGCCGCCACCGCCACCTCTGCGCCGAACTCGAAGGCGTGCTGCTCGACGCGCAGCAGGCCGCCAGGGAGCAGGGGCGGAGGCTGTGGCTGCTGGCCGAGGAACCCGACAGCGACACCCGGCACTGGTGAGGCGGCAGGGCACGAAGGAGAGGAGGGGGAAGTTGTCCCTCTCCTCTTTCCGCGCCGCACCCTCTACCCTGTCCGTATGAAGTCCGCTCCGCCCACGCCCGACGATGTCCTGCGGCAGTTGCAGGAGGCCGAGGTCAAGTTTCTGCGCCTGCAATTCACCGACATTCTGGGACACACCAAGAATGTGGAGGTGCCGCGCACCCAGTTCGCCAAGGCGCTGAGCGGCGACGTGACCTTCGACGGCAGCGCGGTGCAGGGCTTCACCCGGGTGGAGGAGTCGGACATGCTCCTCTCGCCGGACCTGTCCACCTTTCTGGTGTACCCGCAGTTCGGGCGCGACGACCGCGAGCGGGGCCGGGTCGCCCGGCTGATTTGCGACGTGACCCTGCCGGGCGGCGAGCCGTTCGCGGGCGACCCCCGCCGGGTGCTGCGGGCGCAGGTGGAGCGGGCGCGGGCGCTGGGGCTGGACATGTACGTGGGCACCGAGCCGGAGTTTTTTCTGTTCGAGCGGGACGCGAGCGGCGCGGCCACCACCGTGACCCACGACAAGGCCGGGTATTTCGACCTCGCGCCGATTGACCGGGGCGAGCGCATTCGCCGCGAAATCGCCAACCGACTGGTCGAGATGGGCTTTGAAATCGAGGCCTCGCACCATGAGGTCGCGCCGGGGCAGCACGAAATCGATTTCCGGTACGCCCCTGCGCTGGAAACCGCCGACCGCATCGCCACCTTCAAGTTCGTGGTCAAGCGCATCGCCCTGGAATACGGCCTGCTCGCCAGCTTTCTGCCCAAGCCGATGGCCGGGGTCAGCGGCAGCGGCATGCACTGTCACCTCAGCCTGTTCCGGGACGGGCAAAATGTATTCGACGACTCCGAGGGCGAGCACGGCCTGTCGGCCACCGCGCACCACTTCGTCGCCGGGCTGCTCGACCACGCCGAGGGCATGACCGCCGTGACCAATCCGCTGGTCAACAGCTACAAGCGGCTGGTGCCGGGCTTCGAGGCCCCGGTCAACATCGCCTGGAGCACGTCCAACCGCTCGGCGCTGGTCCGCATTCCGGCCAAGCGCGGCCCGTCCACCCGCGCCGAACTGAGGATGCCCGACCCCAGTTGCAATCCCTACCTCGCGCTGGCTGCCATGCTCGCTGCCGGGCTGGACGGCATCGAGCGGCAGTTGGAGCCGCCGCCCGCCATTCAGCGCAACATTTTCCGCATGACGGTGCGCGAAAAGCGCCACCACCGGGTCAAGGAGTTGCCCGCCGACCTGCGCGAAGCGGTGGACGAGCTGGAAAAGGACGAGGTGATCGCCGCCGCGCTCGGGGAGCACGTCATGGAGCACTACGTGGCGGCGAAGCGGGCGGAGTGGCGCGAGTACAGCTCGGCGGTTCACGCCTGGGAATTGGAGCGGTATTTGGATTTGGTGTGATTCGGGAGCTATGGCTTCAGCTCTTGGCCCCAACCCCCACCCCCTCTCCCCAGGGGGGACAGGGGAGTTGACGCTGGCGCTGTGCACCTGGCGGTAGTTTCGTTGACCTGTCGGCGCCCTTTGGTTGAACGGGTGGTCTGGATGCTTGCGTCTTGACAAGTCGTGTCAGGCCCGTGCGCCTTCAGCGCCCAACGGCCCTGGCGTTCTGCGTTGCACGATTTTCTGTGGGGCAGCGTAGAAAAAGGGCGAAGCAGAAGCATTCTTTTGACCCTCTCCCCTTGCGGGGGAGGGCCTTGCGGAGCAAGGGGAGGGGGGTGTGCAGACCAACTCTCACACCAACCCCTCAACCCCCACCCCATCGAACAGCCCCCGCAGCGGATACTCCCGAATCGCCGTGCGGGTGCCGCCGATGCTGAAGCTCTCCTTGCCGAGCATCCGCTCTTCCATCGCGGCGCGTTCGTCGGGGGACAGGCGGCCCATCAAGCTGGTTTCGCCCATCTGGGTGCCGTGCGCGGCCAGCGCCGCTTTCTTGTTCTCGGCGTAGGCGCCCACGTCCATCGTGACGGCGAGGGTGGAGTCGGAGACGCCGTACACGAGGGGGTCGAGGGACTGGTCGTGGCCCAGGCGCGAAATCTGGGCAGCGGCCTGGTGGGGCATGGCGGTGTAGTACAGGCGCTGCGGGCCGCCGGAGGGCAGGTGCCCGGTGCTGAAAAAGGCGGCGGTGGCGGCGCGATGAATCTGAAGGTGGTCCACATGCCCGTAGCCGCCGTGCGGGTCGAAGGTGACGATGACCCGCGGCTGCACGTCCTCGATCAGGGCGCGGAGTTTGACTTCTGCGTCCAGCGGGTTGACGTTCATCAGGGCGGTGGGGTCGTCGTGGCGGGTGCGCTCGTAGCGGCCCGAGTCGTGGTAGTCCAGAAACACGGGCGGCTCGATCTCCAGGGCGCGGCAGGCCTCGCGCAGCTCCTGCTCGCGCTGCGCCCCGAGGTCGTCCACCGTCATGCCGGGCACGGTGATTTTGCCCGCCTCGCCCCGGGTCGCGCAGGCCAGCACCACCCGCACCCCTTGGCGGGCGTAGTGGGTCAGGGTGCCGCCCACGCTGAAGGCTTCGTCGTCGGGGTGGGCAAAGATGGCGAGGAGGGTGGGGCGAGTTGAAGCAGTCACGCGGGCAGCATACGGGCCGGAGCCGGGCCGCGCAGAGACCCGCCCTACAGAAAGTCCACCTCGACCCCCTGGGCCTCGGCCTGGGCGCGGGCCTGGGCGAGCCGGGCGTGGGCGGCGGGCAGCAGGGCGCGTTCGGGCCGCAGCCACAGCGCCTGGGCCACCTTGCTCGCGCGGCGCACCAGCAGCCGCTCGCCGGGCCGCGCCAGCGTGACGGCGGCCAGCAGCGCCTGGGCACTCGGCGGCGTTTCGGACAGGGGGTCCAGCGGCACCAGCGCCGACACGCGCTCCCCGCTGCGGCGCAGGCTCACGCGGGCTTCGGGCAGGGCGGGGCGCTGCTCGATGAGCACGTCGGCATGCGGCAGCAGAAGTTCCGGCAGTGCACTGCCCTTGCGTGCGCCGTTGGCGAGGTCGTGCGCGGTCAGCATGTGGCGGCGGGTGCGGGGGGCGTACACGGCCCGCAGGGTGACGCCACGTTCCCCGGCTTCCTTCTGCACTTCCTGGGTGAGTTCGGAGAGCAAAAACGGCCCCCGGCCCCGCGCGACGCAGGCGATGACCGTCTGGTTGTCGGTGTGGACGGTGAGCGCCTCGCCTGCCGGGGCCGCCCGCACCGCCTCCAGGACCGCCCGCAGTTCGGCGGCGTTGTTGTCGGGCGCGTCGAGTTGCCCCTGATGCCGGGCGGGAAGCTGCCCTGGTGTCAGCAGCACCAGCCCCCAGCCGCCGATGCCGCGTCCGTCGGGCTGTTCCTGCCAGCTGGCGTCTACGAAAGCGTGGTTCATCGGCAAAACCTCCCCGGCGCGCTCCAAACGGCGCGGTGACAAGCGAGTGCGATACTACCCGCATGAGCGATGTCGACGTTCTTGATCTTTACAAACAGGCCGGGGCCTTTCACGAGGGCCGGTTTCTGCTCGCCTCCGGGCGGCAGTCGCCCTACTTCATGCAGTCCACCACGCTGCTTCAGCACCCGCGCTCGCTGATGCAGCTCGGCGGCGCGATGAGCCAGCAGATTCTGGCGGCGGGCCTCAAACCCGACTTCATCGTCGGCCCGGCCATGGGCGGCGTGACCCTGGCCTACGAGGTCGCCCGGCAGCTTTCGGACGCTCTGCCCGACGTGCGGGCCATCTTTGCCGAAAAAGACGGCAGCGGCGGCATGAAGCTGCGCGAGGCGTTCGTCATCCGGCCCGGCGAAACCTTCGTGGCCGTCGAGGACGTGCTGACCACCGGCGGCAGCCTTCTGCGGGCCGTCAAAGCCGTCGAGGGACATGGCGGCCAGTGCATCGGCCTGTGCTGCATCATCGACCGCCGCCAGCAGACCGGGCCGCTCGCGGGCTACCCGCTGATGAGCCTGAGGGAACTGTACTTCGACACCTACGCCGCGCACGAAGTCCCCGACTGGCTGGCCGAGCGTCCCCTGCGGGAGATTTGACCATGTTGACCGTCATGAACCGCATCGGCGTCAAGCCCGAATTTGCCGCCCAGTTCGAGGAAAGTTTTCGCAACCGCGCGGGGCTGGTGGACGGGATGCCCGGCTTTATCCGCAACGAGGTGCTGCGGCCCACCAAGCCAGGCGACCCCTACATCGTGCTGACCTACTGGCAGGACGAAGCCTCGTTTCGTGCCTGGACCGAGTCCGACGCGTTCAAGCAGGGCCACGCCCGCAGCGGCTCTCTCCCCCACGACGCCTTCACCGGGCGGCCCGTGCTGGAACTCCACGAAGTTTTTCTGAGCAGCGACAGGTAAACGGGGCCGTTCACCAAGCCCCCTCGAAGGCTGAGGCGGGCGTGTCTGCGTGTCCGGCAGCGTCTCCTCCCTCGCGGGCCAGAAATCGCCGCACAAGTTCGTAGCCGAGCGCGTAGCCACCCCAACGCGGGAGTGCCTGCTCTGCCGAGCCGAAAAACCATGCCGCGTGGTCGTACTTTCCGTGCAATATCGGCGCGGCCCGCTCCCACAGCGCCGCCAGGTTCATCGTCGGCTGCGCGTAGACGGGCGGCTCGCCCCGGTAGCCAGCCTCGAACTGCTGCGCCAACCCCTCGCTGACCAGCGCTTCGAGCAGTGTCTCTCCGTAGCCCGGCCCCCGCCAGCGCCGGACGTGGTGAAGTTCGTGGGCGAGGGTGGCGGGCACTTCGGTGCGCCAGAGGGTCTGGAAAGCCGGACTGTCCGGCGTCACCGTCAGGTCGACCCGGAAAGCGTTGGGAGCGTAGCCGACGACGCCCGTTTCGGGAATGGTGAAGGGGCCGGCGCCCAGCACCACGTCTACCCCGTTCAGGTCCAGTTCGGCAGCGAAACGCGCCAGAGCCTCTTGCGTCACTTCGCGCACTTCGGCAGCAAGGACCGGTGAGAATGGCCCCCCGGCATTCAAAAGGTGAAGGGTGTTCATGCGCTCAGGGTAGGCCCTGCCCCTCGCCGCCGCATCCGCCAAATGGCGCTCAGCGACTGCCGGAGCGGAACAACCGGGGAGGAACGCCCCGCTCGCGCCGCGCCGCGATGACCCGTTCGTACACCGCCTCCAGCGCCGCCGCCCGCACCGGCAGGTCGTACTGCCGGGCCGACCGCCGCGCTTCTTCCTGCATCCGGGGCAGGGCCGCGGGGGCGAGCACCTGAAGCAGGCCCGTCGCCAGCGCCTCGGGCGAGGCTTCGCGCACCGTGCCGTTGTGCCCCTCGGCAATCAGGTCGAGCGCGGCGGGGCTGCGGGCGGCCACCAGCGGCGCTCCGGCGGCCAGCGCCTCGATCATGGACATCGGCAGCACTTCGCTGGTGCTGGCGGTCAGGAAAGCGTCGGCGGCGCTCAGCGCTTCGGGCACGCGGGCGTAAGGCACCGCGCCCGTAAAGGTCACGCCCTCCGGGGCCGCCGCCTGCGCCGCTTCCCGGCTGGGGCCGTCGCCCACCACCAGCAGCCGCAGTTCGGGCCGCCGGGCGCGGGCCTGCGCGAAGGCGGCCAGCATGGTGTCCAGGTTCTTTTCGGGTGCCAGTCGCCCCAGGTAGACGGCCAGCGGCGCGCCCTGCGGCAATCCGAACTCGGCGCGGAAGGCGGCGCCGCTTACCCCCTCGAACGCGCTGAGGCTGACGGGGTTGGGCAGCAGCTCGATTTCGCCGCCGTAGCCGTAGCCGCGCAGCATGTCCACCATCGCCCGGCCCGGCGCCAGCACCGCGTCCATGCGCCGGGCCAGCGCCGAAACGTGGGGGTGAATCATGGCGCGGCTGACTTTGGACGGCAGCGGCGCGTAGTGGATGTATTCGTCGTACTGGGTGTGCGCGGTGTACACGACGGGCGCGCGCGACAGTCGCCCCCAGCGCAGCGCGAGTTGCCCGGCCAGAAAGGGGTGCATGGTGTGCCACACGTCCACGCCCCGCAGCGGCAACCGGGCCGAGAGCAGCGGCCCCGGCGCGAGCATCACCGGGTAATCGGCGGGGGCACCCAGCGCCTGCGCCCCGGCGAACGACGCGTTCAGGCGGTACACGCCCGGCTCCGGGTCGCGGGGCGCCTGGGGGTGACGCGGCGCGAAGACCCGCACCTCGTGGCCCCGGTCGCGCAGACCCTGGACAAACAGCGCGGTGCTGGTCGCCACCCCGTTGCGGGAAGGCAGGTAAGTGGCGGTCACGATTCCGATACGCACAGTCACGGCGAGTGTAGACGCTGGAAGTGAAGGTGTCATTTGACAGCCCCGTCTGGCACACTCGGCTCATGACCCACTCCGCGCCCCAGCCGGCCCTGTCCGTTCCCGACCTGATTGCCAAAAAGCGCGACGGCGCCGCCCACACCCACGCCGAACTCGAAGCCCTGGTCCTGGGCTTTACCCGGGGCGAGGTGCCTGACTACCAGCTCAGCGCGTGGCTGATGGCGGTCTACCTGCGCGGCATGACCCCCCAGGAAACCGCCGACCTGACGCGGGTGATGGCGGCCAGTGGCGAGCAGCTCGACCTCGGCAGCCTGAAAGACACCGTGGACAAGCACTCCACCGGCGGCGTGGGGGACAAGACCTCGCTGGTGCTCACGCCGATGCTCGCCGCGCTGGGCCTGACCGTCGCCAAGATGAGCGGGCGCGGGCTGGCCCACACCGGGGGCACCATCGACAAACTGGAGAGCATTCCCGGCTGGTCTCCCGAACTGCCCGAAGACCGCTTTCTGGCGCAGGCCCGCGACATCGGCCTCGCGCTGGTGGGCCAGAGCAAGGACCTCGCGCCCGCCGACGGCAAGCTCTACGCCCTGCGCGACGTGACCGCCACCGTGCCCTGCCTGCCCCTCATCGCCAGTTCCATCATGTCCAAGAAGCTAGCGTCGGGTGCCCAGACCATCGTGCTGGACGTGAAGGTGGGCGCCGGGGCCTTCATGACCACCCCGGAGGCGGGGCGCGAACTCGCGCAGGCGATGGTGGACATCGGCACGCGCGCCGGGCGCACCGTCCGCGCCGTGCTGACCGAGATGGACACTCCGCTGGGCTTCATGGCAGGCAACAGCCTGGAAGTGCAAGAAGCCCTGGCGACCCTGCGCGGCGAAGGCCCGGACGACCTGACCGAACTGTGCGTGGCGCTGGCGGTGGAAGCCCTGGTCGCCCACGGCGAGGACGCTGTGGCGGCCGAGCAGCGGGCACGCCAGACCCTGCGTGACGGCAGCGCCCTGGCCCGCTTCCGCGCCTTCGTGCAGGCGCAGGGCGGCGACCCGGCCTTTGTGGACGACCCGGCGCGGCTGGACGTGGCCCTGGACCGCGCCGAGGTGCTGGCCGCCCAGAGCGGCTTCGTGACCCGCGTGGACGCCCTGAGCGTGGGGCGGGCGGTGCTGGCCCTCGGCGGCGGACGCGAGCGCAAGGGCGAAGCGATTGACCACGGCGTGGGCGTGGAACTGCTGAAAAAACCCGGCGAGGCGGTGCGGGCGGGCGAGGCCGTGCTGCGGCTCTACCACCGGGGCGGGCGCGGCCTGGAACGCGCCCAGGAACTGCTGCGGGCCGGGTTGGAGATAGGCGCCCAGGCCCCCGCCGCCGAACCGCTGATTCTGGACCGCATCGATAAAAAGTCGGACTACAGCATTTGACAAAAAGACGCAACGTCTTTTTGGCGAGCGGACTGGGACAGCTCGTAGAGAGCGAGTGCAAAACACGGAGCAGGGCGGACTTGCAAAGCTCTGCGGGGCAGCTCTGCGAGTCCGCAGGAGAGAATGGAGTGATGCGGGGTGCCGTTCCGCGCATCACGTAATACGGATTCCGCTTAATTCCTGCACAGTCGGGAAAGCGCCGCCTGTGCATCCATATCGCAGAATCCGTATTTTTTCCTACTCGCATCCGCTCGGATTGAATCTGAAACTACCAGATTCAATCGGAATCCGTATAATTCAGAGAACTGCTCTAGGACGGCGTTTCCGACACTTTGTCTGAGCTAAAGCTGTAAGACGGCGGGGCCTAAGCTTCCCCGGTATGAGCGTTCTGAACAGTCTCCTGGCCGCACTGGTCAAGGAAGGGGCCAGCGACATTCACCTGCGAGCCGGGACCGCTCCGGCGGCCCGCATCAATGGGGTGATTCGGCGCTTCGGAGAAAGCCGTCTCACGCCCGAGCATCTGCAACAGTTCACCCAGGAAATGCTGCCCAGCAGCGCCCTGTGGGACAGCTTCCTGGCCCGGCGCGAGGCCGACTTCGCCTACGGGCTGGCGGGAGTGGGGCGCTTCCGGGTCAACGCCTACTTTCAGCGCGGTTCCATCGGGCTGATCATGCGCGTCATCGAGGACAAACCGATTCCGACCTTCGAGCAGCTCGGCTTGCCCACCGATGTCTTTACCGAATTTGCCGAACAGGAGCGCGGCCTGATTCTGGTCACCGGTCCCACCGGCAGCGGCAAGACGACCACCCTGGCGAGCCTGATCGACCACATCAATACCCACCAGTCGGTCAATATCGTGACGCTCGAAGACCCCATCGAGGTGCTGCACCGCGACAAGTTGGCGATGGTCAACCAGCGCGAACTGGGCCTGGACACCCTCAGCTTTTCCAACGGGCTGCGGGCGGCGATGCGGCAGGACCCCGACGTGATTCTGATCGGCGAAATGCGCGACAAAGAAACGGTGGAGGCCGCACTGTCCGCCGCGCAGACCGGACACCTCGTCCTCAGCACCCTGCACACCCAGGACGCCATCCGGACGGTGGGCCGCATCATCGACTTTTTTGCCCCGCACGAACGCACCCAGATTCGCCAGGGCCTGTCCGAAAGCGTGGTCGGCATCGTCAGCCAGCGCCTCTTGCCGCGCAGTGGCGGGGGCCGGGTCATGGGCATGGAAGTGCTGCTCGGCACGCCGACCATCCGCGAATGCATCAAGGACCCCGAGCGCACCGAGGAAATCAAGCAGGCCCTGATGGAAGGCGGCGTGCGCGGCATGCGGACGTTCGACCAGCACCTCGTTCAGCTCGTCATGGAGGGCCACATGACCCAGGAAGACGCGATGGCCGCCGCCACCAGCCCCCACGAACTCAAGCTGATGCTGATGAAAGCGCAGTACGCCTGAAAGGGGGCAGGCAAAGACCGCTTATACGGATTCCGATTGAATCTGGTAGTTTCAGATTCAATCCGACTTGCAAAGCTGCGCAGCAGAGCGGATGCGAGTAGGAAAAAATACGGATTCCGCGATATGGATGCACAGGCGGCGCTTTCCCGACTGTGCAGGAATTAAGCGGAATCCGTATTAGCGGCCCGGCCAGCGCCAGTGCACGTGCGAACTCGGGGGCCGCTCTCCCTGCGCGAGCACCCGCGCCTGCTCCTCGTAGCTGAGATAAAAGCGTCCGGCCAGCAGCGTCATCAGCAGCACCACGCTGGCGAGGGCGACCAGCAGGGGCCAGCCCGCGCTGCTTGTCAGCACGCCATTGAAGACGAAGTGCAGGGCGATGCTCAGCGCCAGCCCACGCCGGCGCCACCAGCGCCCGATCTGCCGCCAGCGCCCGCCGAGCGCGTAGCCCTGCGGCGCACTGAACAGCGCGTGCCCCAGCGTGGCGAGCAGGGCGTGTCCGGTGGCCGTGCCCGCGCCGAAACTCAGGGTGTAGGTCAGGTTCTCCACCAGCGCGAAGCCCAGCGCCGCCGTGACCGCGTACACCAGACCGTCCATCGGCTCGTCGAACGACGGCTCGTAGGCCGCGGTGTGGGCCGCCAGAAACTTGCTGACTTCCTCGATGACGGCGGTCAGCAGCGCCACCAGCAGCAGGGTCAGCGGCGCCGAACTGCTCAGCATTCTGCCCAGACTCGCCTCGAAAGCCGCCGCCACGAACCAGGCGAACATGCCCCAGGCGAAGGTCCGGGTCAGCAGCCACAGCGGTTCCGGGTGCCGGTCGCGCCGCACGAAAAACCACAGCCACCCCAGCGTGATGGCGATGGACCCCAGCAGCGAGAGCAGCATCGGGCGGTCAGGAGCGCAGCGTCGCAGCGGCGCGGGCCTGCACGCTGCGTTCCTGCATCGGCGCGTGCGCGAGGTGGGTCAGCGCCAGCGCCAGCGCGTCGGCGGCGTGGTTGTTGAACAGTTCGCGGATGCCCAGGCTCGCCTTGACCATGTAGATGACCTGCTCCTTGTCGGCGCGGCCCGTGCCCACCAGCGACTTCTTGACCTGCATGGGGCCGTAGGCGTAAGTCGGCACCCCCGCCTGGGCGCAGGCGAGCTGCACCACCCCGAACGCCTGCCCCACCTTGAAGGCCACGTCCGCCTGCTTGCGCAGAATCTGGTCCTCGATCGCCACCGCGTCGGGCCGGTACTCGGTCAGCAGCCGGGTCACTTCCTCGTGCAGGTACTGCAGGCGCCTGGGCATCAGCCAGGCACTTTCGGTGGTCAGGCAGACGTGGTACAGGTGCTTGGCCCGCCGCACGTCCCCTTCGACCAGCCCCAGGCCCAGGTTCGCCAGTCCGGGGTCTATCCCCAGCACCCTCATCTCCCCAGCACCCTCATCTCGGCACCCTCATGCGCGGCAGCATAGCAGCGGGGCAAATGAGCAGGGCGCAGAGGCCGACTGGCCCCGCGCCCGTTGCAAGGGGAAGAAGAAGGTCAGCGCCGCGCTTTGGGGTCGAAAGCGTCGCGCAGGCCGTCGCCCAGAAAGTTGAAGGCCAGCACGGTCAGCAAGATGGCGAGGCCGGGGTAAAACGGCAGCCAGGGGTAGGTCAGCACGACTTCCTGCGCGTTGCTGAGCATGTTGCCCCAGGTGGAAACGGGCGGCTGAATACCGAAGCCCAGAAAGCTCAGCCCGGCTTCACCCAGAATCGCGCCCGCCACGTCCAGGGTGGCACTCACGATGATGATGCCCAGCAGGTTGGGAAACAGGTGCCGCCACATGATGCGGCCATTTTTCGCGCCCAGCGCACGGGCGGCGTCCACGTATTCCAGGTTCTTGAGCTTGAGCACCTCGCCGCGCACCAGCCTCGCGGTGCCCATCCAGCCGAAGACCGAAAAGACGGTGATGATGATGAACACGCTGGCCGACGTGCCCAGGCCACCGCGCAGGTTGGCGATGAACGGCGCGTCGCTGCTGGCGAACAGGCCCGAGATGACCAGTTGCAGCGGCAGCACCGGAATGCTGAACATGAACTCGATAAAGCGGCTGATGAGCGTGTCGGTGGTCCCCCCCAGAAATCCGGCGAGCAGGCCCATCAGGGTGCCGAGCATCACGCTGATGAGGGCGACGGCGAAGCCCACCAGCAGACTGACGCGGCTGCCGTAGATGATGCGCGAAAGCAGGTCGCGCCCGAGTTCGTCCTGGCCCAGCGGGTAGCTCGCACTCGGCGGGGCGTAGATGCCGCCCAGGTCCTGGGCGTTGGGGTCGTGGGGGGCCAGGAACGGCGCGAACAGCGCCACGGCGATGATCGCCAGGATAAACGCGAGGCTGATCATGGCGGCCTTGTGGCGGCGCAGGCGGCGCATGGCGAGCTGGAAGGCCGACGGACTTTTCTGAACAGGAACGGCAGCGACGGTCATGAAGTACCTCGGGGCAGGGCGGCGCAGCGCAGGCAGGTCACGGTCAGGAGTACCGGATGCGCGGATCGACCACGGCGTAGAGCAGGTCGGTGAGCAGCTGAAAGACCACCGTCAGCAGCGACAGCATCATCAGGCAGAACATCACCACGTTGAAGTCCTTGGACACCATCGACTCGATCAGGGCGCGGCCCATGCCCGGCCAGGAAAACACCTGCTCGGTGATGACGGCCCCGCTGAACAGCCCCGGCACGGCGAGACCCAGGATGGTCACGATGGGAATCAGCGAGTTTCTCAGGGCGTGCTTGTACAGCACCCGGCTCTGGGGCAGTCCCTTGGCGCGGGCGGTGCGCACGAAGTCCTGGCCCAGCACTTCCAGAAAGCTCGCCCGCATGTAGCGCGTCGTGACCGCGATTTCGCGCAGCATCAGGATGGTCAGGGGCAGAATCAGGTATTTCAGGCGGTCGAGCCAGAAGGGGAGCAGCCCGTCTTCCGGCGCGATGCCGCTGCCCAGCCCGCCAGGTGGCAGCGCGATGGCCCCGTTCGTCGCCTGCGGCAAAATCACGGCAAAGAGGTAAAGCGCCATCACGCCGATCCAGAAGCCGGGGGCGCTGAAAATCACGAAGTTCAGGAAGGTCAGAATGTAGTCGGCGGCGCTGTACTGCCGCACCGCCGAGAAGATGCCGAGCGGCACCGCGATGAGGGTGCTGATGACCAGCGCGGGAATGGTGAGCAGCAGCGTGTTGGGCAGGCGCTGGCCGAAGATGTACTCAGTGACCGGAATGCCGAAGTCGCGCGAGTACCCGAATTCGCCCCGGAAGGCCTGCATCAGCCAGTTCCAGTACTTCTCGTACCAGGGGGTGTCGACCCCGTAGGCCTCGCGCAGACGGGCAATGTCCTCGGGGGTGATTTTGGGGTTGCCGAAAATCAGCTGGTCGACCGGGTCGCCGGGTTGCAGCGCGGTCAGCGCGTAGATCACGGCGCTGATGAGCAGCAGCAGCGGAATCATTTGCAGGATGCGCCGGAGGGCGTAGTTGGCCATAGCGGGTGCATGTCCTCTCTGGGGAAGTTCAGGAGCGCGGCAGGTGCGCCCAATAAGCAGGTGCGCCCAATAAAAAAAGCAGGCACGCGGTGGCCTGCTGGGTCAGCGGGTCCAGACAAGTTGGACCGGAAGGGAGAGGGCTGGCCTGTCGCGCCCGCCCTCCCCCACGTCCTTATTCCTTCTGCGTGTGGGCGCGAACGGCACCCTTCTGGCTCCAGCCCACGCGGTAGGCGTCCCAGGTGGGGTACTGGGTGTAGGCGCTGAAGGTGTAGTTCACCAGCCCGTTGGCGACGGTGTAGGGGTTCGAGCGGAAGTACAGCGGCAGCGAGGGCACGTCGGCGGCCCAGAGGCTCTGCATCTTGGCGAGGTTGGCCTTGCGGGTGGTCGTATTGAACTCGGTCTGCGAGGCCGTGAACAGGCGGTCGTACTCGGCGCTCTTCCAGCCGGAGTAGTTCTGGCCCGCGTAGCCGTTCGACTCGGTGGGAATGCCCTCGCCCTTGAACAGCGAGCCTTCCTCAAACAGCGGGTTGCTCACCCAGGCGTACATCGCCAGGTCCCACTTGCCGTCTTCGCCCTTGCTGAGCATGTCGGGGCCGAAGAACACGCTGGCGGGGTAGTTCTGGATGTTGACCTGCACGCCCACGGCCTTCCACTGCGCCTGCAAGATCTGCTGCACACGCTCGCGCACGGCGTTGCCGGCGGTGGTGCTGAAGGTCAGCGTCATCTTCTTGCCGCCCTTGGCGCGAATGCCGTCGCTGCCGACCTTCCAGCCCGCAGCGTCGAGCAGCTGACGGGCACGCGCCTGATTGAAGGGGTACTTGGTCACGTTGGCGTTGTACACGGCGGACAGCGGGTTGACGAAGGTGTGCGACACCGGCTGACGGCCCTGGAACAGCGCCTTGGTCAGCCCTTCGCGGTCGGTGGCGAGCAGCAGCGCCTGACGCACGCGCTCGTCGTTCAGGCCGAGGTCACGTGAACGCTGGCCCCGGGTGTTGATGTCCACGTGCTCCCAGATGGCGCCGGGCACGAAGTAGGTCTGGAACTTGCTGCCCTGCCGCGCCCGCATGTCGAGCGCCTGGTCGAACGACAGACCCACGGTGGCAAGCGCGTCGAGCTGGCCCGACAGCACGTTCACCTTGAGGGTGTTGGTGTTGGAGATGAAGCGGTAGGTGACGGTCTTGAGGTACTTGCTCTCGCCGCCCGCAGGCTTGCGCCAGTAGTTGGGATTGCGCGTCAGCGTCAGGCTGTTGCCGGGGCGCCACGCGGTGGGCTTGAAGGGTCCGGCGACCACCTTGGGCAGGTTGCTGGAAGTGGTGTACTGCCCGATAAACCGCTTCCACTGCTCGGTCACGGCGTCACCCTTCTGGCCTTTGGTGGCGCTGTCGAAGGCGTTCCAGGCGCTTTGCATGATGTGCGCGGGGGCCAGGCCGGGAGCGCCCGCCTTCTCGGCGAACAGGTAGGGGGGGCTGAAGGTGATGGTGAAGGTGCGGTCGTTGGCGCCGCGCGTGATTTTGGCCTTGTCCCAGGGGTCGCGGTCAGGGACCAGCACGCGGTCGTCGTTGATGACCTTGAGCCAGAACTCGAAGTCGGCCGCCGTGATGGCGCGGCCGTCGCTCCACTTGGCGTCGGGGCGAATGGTGAAGGTCAGGCTGTTGCTCGTCACCTTGCCCGCCGAGTTGCGGGTCACCTTGTAGCCGCCGTTGGCCGCCGTGGGCACCTTGGTGGCGATGTCGGCCAGCATCTTGCCGCCGTTGTCCATGTACATCAGGCCCGCGCCCATCCAGCCGTTGATTTCGGCGGTGATGGCGAGGTTGTTGGTGGACCAGGGGTCGTAAATGTTCGGTGGCTCCTGCGAGGTGCCGATAATCAGGCTGTTGTTGGCCGGGCCGGCGACAGCGGCTCCGAGCAGCAGGGCGGACAGGGCGAGCAGTTTCTTCATCTGTTCCTCCGGAGGAGCGGTCGGTTGACCGGGACAGCGAACACGAAAATCCCAAAGGAGGGGACGCACCTGCCGGAGACGACAGCGTGTCTCTGGAGGTCAGCTTTGGGTTACTGCAAAGGATACAGGATTTACCCCGGCTTGAGAATGTGATTTCGGGTGTTCCCCCAGCGCCCCTGTCTCGTGCCTGCCCAGCGTGCCCCCTGGCCTGTCACCGGAACGCGTATGACGGCACCCGGACCAAGCAAAACCGGAGGCACTCGGCCCCCGGTTCACCTCCTCGAACTGTTCGCGTCGCTCAGCTGCCGCAGCCGCCGCTGCCTTCGCCGTCGGGCGACTGCGCTCCGTCGGTGCGGAACGAGTGGCCGCAGCCGCAGGAACTCGTGGCGTTGGGGTTGTGGACGGTAAAGCCGCCGCCCATCATATTTTCCACGAAGTCCACTTCGCTGCCGCGCAGCAGTTCGATGCTCATGCGGTCGACCAGCAGCTTGATGCCCCGGTCCACCACGATGGTGTCGCCTTCGAGTTCGCGGTCGTCGATGGCCATGCCGTACTGGTAACCGCTGCACCCGCCACTCTTGATAAAGACGCGGACTCCGGCGTTTTCCTTGCCGCTGTTCGCCAGGATCGTCTGGGCCTTCATGGCCCCGAACTCGCTGATGGTGATGTCCGGCAGGGGCAGGGCCTCCTGACGGCCGGGGGTAGGAATCGCAGTCATGCCTGAAGGGTAACACCCGGCGCAGCCGCAAAAAGTGGCAAAACGGCAAAGCGGAGGGCGTCCATTGAGCAAGTCTTGAACCTGGGCTGACCCCCGACAAAGTGCTATGTGACTGACATTCCTTGAGTGCCTCCGTGTTAGATTGGGGCCATGCCGAAGCCTTCAGCCTCGAACCAGACCGCGCCGAACCCGTACGCCGAGTGGTTCGAGCAGCTCCGCAGCGAGTACGGCGAACAGCTCGGGGCCATGCCGCTGCCCGACGGCCTGCCCGAGCACCTGCGCGGGCTGATCGAGCAGGGCGACGAAGAAGCCATTCAGTTCATGGTCAAGCTCGCCTGGCAGCTGGGTGCCCAGGTCGGCTACGCGGCGGGCAGCCGTCAGCAGGGTGTGCAAACGCCCCCCAAACGCGCCAGCAGCGTCCAGGCCTGAGCCTCAACGCCAATCGAATCTCAAAGCCAGTCGAATCTCAAAGCCAGTCGAATCTCAACATCAGTCGAATGTACCGCTCCTCCGGGGGCGGTGTTCAGTTTTCCGTCGGACGCGGCCTGGCCCAGCAGCCTGGTTGCGGCGCGGCGTCCGGGACCAGGCCCCGGGCGGCCAGTTCGGTCAGCACCAGTTCAGCGAACGCCAGCAGGACTTCGGCGTCCTGAACTTCTCCAGCGGTAAGGCCCAGCCGCCGCGCTTCCCGCGCGAGTTGCACAGCAAAGTCGTCCACTGCTTCAGGCTACGCCAGCGGGCAGGAAGCAGATAAAAAAGCGGCCCCGGCACTCAGGCCAGGGCTGCTCGGGGTCGTCGTTGGGACGAAGAAGACTCAGTCGTGCCAGTGTCAGTCGTGCGAGTGACCGGGGGCCGCACCGCCATGTCCGCCGTGGGCGAGACGCTCGCGCTCGTCGGCTTCACGCAGGGTGCGAATGCCGCGCACGATCGCCATCGTCAGGAAGTAGGACAGCGCGGGCAGCAGGAAGGTCATGATCCACAGAACCGCGTTGGCGTTGCCCGTGGTGAGCGTGCCCGAGGCGATGAGTTCGGGCTTGTACCCCGCCAGCGACAGCACCAGCATAAACACCATGAACGCCACGCCCGCCGCCAGCCGCACCGGGTGGTTGGTGGGGTTCTCGGCGTAGTACATGTTGTCCTTGCTGCGGTCCAGCAGCGGCACCAGGAACAGCAGACCAATCGGAATGGCCGGGAAGACCATGGCCCCCACGAACTCGGCGGTGATGGTGCCGCCCAGCAGCGTGAAGCTGAAGCCGGGGATGATCGCCAGCGCACCGAAGACCCACAGCAGGTACCAATCGGGCTTGATGTTGGCAATCGGCGTGGCACTGGGCGGACCGAAATACTCCACCGGGTGCACCGGGATAAAGGCGCTGAACAGAATCACCAGACCGGCGAACAGCAGCGCCAGCAGCAGCATGATCGGGGTCTGCTGGGTGCTGAGCGGCACACCGACGATCTTCTTGTAGGCGACGCGCTTGGCGTACTGCGGCTGCGTGTGCTTCTGCTTGATCATCAGCAGCATGTGGGCACCGGTGGTCGCCACCAGAATCATCGGCAGCAGCATGATGTGGTAGCCGTAGATACGCGGAATGACCTGCTCACCGGGGAAAGCACCGGCGAAAGCGGCCTGCGCCAGCCAGTCACCGACCCAGGGCACCGACTTGGTGATGGCGTACACCACACCCAGGGTCTGATAGGCGTAGTTGTCGTAGGGGAGGATGTAGCCGGTCACGGCGGTCAGCGCCGAGAAGATCAGCAGCAGCAGGCCGATCCACCAGTTGATTTCACGCGGCTTTTTGAAGGCCCCCGTGAAGTAGATGCGCATCATGTGAATCACGGCGGCGGCCACCATGATGTTGGCGCACCAGTGGTGGATACGGCGCAGCATGTCACCGAACGGCATCGCGTTGATCTTGAGCGCCGAGTGATACGCCGCGGGGACCAGGTTGGGCTTGTCGGAGGTGCCGGGATCGAACGAGTTGATCACCAGCGTGTTGCTCGGCTCGTAGGAGAGCGCCAGCAGAATGCCCGTCAAAATGAGGATCACGAGCGAGAACAGCGTGATTTCACCCAGGAAAAAGCTGTGGTGAACGGGGAAGGCCTTGCGCAGAAACTTGTCGTTCAGGCGCGAGAGGTGCAGACGTTCGTCGAGCCACTGGTTCATGACAGCAGTTCCTCCACCTTCTGGACGTATTTCTCCCAGTCTTCTTCCTTGTTGTAGCCGTAGGGCACCGACAGGAACGTTTCCGTGGCGACCAGCCGGTCCCCTTCCAGTTTGATCGGAAGCTGCGGCAGGGGGTGCCCGGGAGGACCACCGATGACGCGGCACCCCTCGCGCGGCTCGTACTGCCCCGAGTGGCAGGGGCAGTTCATGATGCTGCGGCCCCCCGGACCCTGACCGTCGTCAACGTTGCAGCCCGCGTGGGTGCAGCGGTCGCCGTAGGCCACAATCTCGCCGTCCACGGTGGCTTCGAGATTGGTCGGCGCCTTGAGTTCGCCCTTGGGAAAACGGTAGATCGCCAGGATGCTGGTGGGATCGCCGTCCCGTATGACAGGCGCGCCGTTCTCGTCCTTGCCCTGCGGCCAGGCACGGACCAGCTTGTCGGCACTGAGTTCGTCGACGCGCACCGGCTGACCGAACTTGGCGGGGTCGGCATGCACCAGAATGTCGCCCTTGAGGGGAGGCGCCTTCTTCGGGGTCAGGCGAAACACCGGGTTGGCACTGCCCAGCGTGCTGATCAGGCTCAGGCCACCGACGGCGGCCGAGGCACCGAGCGCCGTGTTGATAAAGCGGCGGCGCGTGATTTCGGGATCTTGCTTCTTGTAACGGGTCATGAGTCAAACCTCTCCAGAGATGAGGGAAAAAGGCGGCTTACCAGGGAAACTCGCCCGAGGCGTCTTCCACCAGCACTTCGCCGTCCATGAAGTACTTCTTGTACAGCGCCAGCGAAGCCGCGAGGCTCAGCACGATCATTGCGGCGTAGAAGCCCTCGGCGGTCACGTTGGGCATCACCTGATCCTTGGCGGCCCAGCCCGCATAGTCGATGTTCATCTGGCGCACGAACAGCACGCTGAACAGCAGGGTCGAGAGGATACTCAGCACCATGCCCAGCGTGGCGACGGGCGTAGAGCGCACCTTGTGAATGCCGGGGCGCAGTTCCTGACCTTCGGCCCAGTGGCTGTACAGGCCGATCAGGCCGTAGGTGAGCAGCACGATGATGAAGGTGGTCAGCCAGATTTCCGGCAGCTTGATGTGATCGGGCACGAAGCGCGAGCGGTTTTTCAGCGCCTCGGGGTCCACCTTGCTCTGGCCCTCGGCCACCTTGGCGGGGGTCAGAGGCTCCTCGATGTCGTTGCCCCACTCATGCAGCACGTAGTTGGCGACGGCGTAGAGCTGCTTGTCGTCGAGCGAGTCGCCGTAGGCCGGCATCCCGCCCTTGCCGTTGACCAGAATGGTGTGTACGTACACCGGATCTTTGATCAACTTCTCGTTGCCCGCGAGTTTGGGACCGACGCCCCCTTCGCCGTTGGCGCCGTGACAGCCCTGGCAACCGGGGCCACCGCCCGCGCCCTCGGCATAGATCTGCTTGCCGATAGTGGGGTAGTCCTTGCTGATGCTCGCGACCACCGCCGGGTCCACCACCACCGGTTCGGGCGCCGTTTCCTTGTTGAAAAGGAAGAGCAGGACGATCCACATCACCGCCGCGCAGAAGATGGCGACTCCTGGCATTACCGCATCGTTTCTTTCCACTTTTCCTTCTCCCTCGTGAAGTGGCCTCGGGGTTGGCCCGCTCGGCTCGGCTGAGCTGCGCTGCTGTTTTCCTTGCGGCCTGAGTCTCGCAAACCAGCATAGCACGCGCCAAACGCGCTCCCAGCGGCATTTCCGTACCCACAGCAGCGACACTTCGGCAAGTGACATCTTCCGCCCTGACCGCGCGGTTAAATGTCCCCCAACGTGAGAAAAATGGTGCCAGCCTACGGTTCCTGCTCCGCCCTGCCCAGCCCGGCGAGCAGGGGCCACAGCGCCGCCGCGAGCCGGGTCACGTCCCGGTTGGCCGGATGCTCACGCGGGTCTTCCCCACCTTGAGACAGCAGCGCCACCACCAGCGGGCGCGGGGTCCAGAGCAGGCCGACGTCGTGGTGAACGCCGCGCAGTTCGCCCGATTTGGAGGCCACCCGGTAGCGCGGCGCGCCGTCCGGCCCAGCTGGAATGCCGCGCCCAATGAGGTCGCGCACCTGCTGACGGCCCAGGATGTCGAGGCCGAGTTGTTGCATCTGGGGCGTCAGCCCATCGCCGCGCAACAGGGACAGCAGCAGCGCCACCTGATCCCGCGCCGACGTGCGGTTGCGTTCGCCCCGACGCTGGGCGGCGTTCTGGCGCTCGGGCGGCTGTTGCAGGAGGCCAATCAACCGGGTGCTGTTCAGGCCGCGTGCCGTCAGCCAGGCGTTGAAGTCGTCCTGACCGAGACGCTCGATCAGCAGGTTGGTCGCGGTGTTGTCGCTGACGACAATCATCAGCGTCAGCACGTCCTGCCAGGTCAGCGTCAGCCCCGGCGAAAGTTCATGCAGCACCCCGGCGCCCGGCACGCGGTCCTCGGCACGGAGGGTCACCCGCTCCGCCAGGTCGAGGTCGCCGCGCCCAGCCTGTTCCAGCGCCATGAGCAGCAGTGGCAGCTTGATGGTGCTGGCTGAGGGAAAGGGCGCGTTGGCGGCGCAGGCATACAGTTCGCGGCCCCCGAAGTCGGTGACGAGCAGCCCCACCTCTCCGGTATAGTCGGCGCGGCGCAGTTCAGCCTGGAAGTCGGGCATCAGTCCGGCAACTGCAATCCGGCGAGCGCGGCGAAGGGGTGGGCCGTTCCCACCGGGCGCAACGTGCAAAAGGGCCGTGTTCCTTCCGGCTCCACCCGGTGCGGGCAGGTCGGGCACTCGGGAAACGCCTGCTCGGTGTAGGCGAGGTCGGGCTCGCTGCTGGCGACGTCCCACTCGCGCCCGCAGCCGGCGCGGTAGGGCTGGGCGGGCGCGGCGCGAACCACCGTCGTCTGGGGTGCCCGGCGCTTACTCAAGGTTGGCGATGCCCTCGCGAATGGCGTACAGCGCGGCCTGGGTGCGGTTGTTGAGTTGCAGCTTGGTGAAAATCTCGGACAGGCGGTTGCGGACCGTCTTTTCCGAGATGTCGAGTCGCAGGGCGATGTCCTGGTTGGAAAAGCCCTGGGCCAGCAGCTTGAGAATCATCGTCTCGCGCTCGTTGAGGTCGGCGTGCTTCTCGCTGGGCAGTTCCTCGCGCTTGTCGCGGAAATCGTCGAGGACGTTCTGGGCCATGTCCGCGTCGAGCAGCGCCTCGCCCGCCGCCACCCGCGTGATCGCGTCGATCAGGGTGCCCGCGTCGGCGTCCTTGAGGATGTAGCCCCGCGCCCCGGCCTTGACCGCCTCGAACACGTAGCGGTCCTGGCGGTACATGGTGATCATGATGACGCGCGAGTGCGGGTTGATTTCGAGGATGCTCTGGGTGGCCTTGACCCCGTCGAGTTCGGGCATCTGGATGTCCATGAGAATCACGTCGGGCTGGGTGTCGGCGGCGTAGCGCACGGCCTCGCGCCCGTTGGCGGCCTCACCGATGACGCGCATCCCCTCCGATTCCAGCAGGCTGCGCAGGCCCTGGCGAAAGAGGGCGTGGTCGTCGGCGAGCAGGACTCGAATCATGGGCCGAGTCTACGGCGTGCGGGTGGGGCACAAGGAGGCAGGCCCTACAGATGGTGGCGAGGAAAGAAGCGGCCCGCGCCGACTGTCCCTCCTCTCTCTGCCCTCCCCTCTTCCCCCTCTGCCCTACACGTCCTCGCTGCCGGTGTCCATCCGCACCACGCGGGGGCGGAACTCGCCGAGCACGTCCACGAGGTCGCGCTGGCGGGCGATCACGTCCTCGATGCGCTTGTAGGCCTGGGGCGCCTCGTCGATGCCGCCGCCGATCAGGGTCACGCCCCGGTCTTTGAGGTACGCCTGCACGTCCTTTTTCGCCAGCGAGCGTTCGGCGGCCTTGCGCCCGAGCTGCCGGCCCGCGCCGTGACTGGCACTCGCCAGGGCTTCGGGGTGGCCCTTGCCGCGCACGAGGTAGCCGGGGTCGGCCATGCTGCCGGGAATCAGCCCCAGTCGCCCGGCCTCAGCGGGGGTGGCCCCCTTGCGGTGAACGATGAGTTCCTGGCCGTTCACCACCTGTTTCCAGGCGAGGTTGTGGCTGTTTTGCGCCTGGAGCAGAGGCTTTTCACCCAGGGCGCGGGCGAGGCGGGCGTGAATCTGCTCGTGGTTGGCGAGCGCGTAGCGGCCCGCGAGATTCATCGCCTGCCAGTAGGCCTGCCCCGGCTCGCCGTCCAGCGGCAGCCAGGCGAGCTTCTGCGCTTCGCGGTCAAGCTGCGGCCAGAGCTTTTGCGCCACGCCGGTGAAGTGCCCCGCGACCTGCGCCCCGAAACCGCGCGAGCCGGAGTGCGAGAGCACCGCCAGATACTCGCCGGGGTCCAGCCCTTCCAGCTGCGGGTCGGCCTGCGCGAGCGTGAAGGTCCCGAACTCGACGAAGTGGTTGCCACTGCCCGAGGTGCCGATCTGGGTCGCCGCCTTGTCGAACAGGTGACGCAGCAGGGGCTGCTCCTTCCAGGTCGCTTCGTGCAGCACCGGGTGGTCGAGCCGGTCACGCTTGTCGAAGGCGACGCCCGCGCCGAAGCGGGTGTGCTTGAGCAGCAGCGAGCGGGCTTCGTCGGTGCTCACGTTCCCCGCACCCACCGGAAAGACACTCAGCATCATGGAGCAGCCGATATCCACGCCCACGCCGTAGGGAATGACCGCGTTCTCGGTCGCCAGCACCCCGCCGATGGGCAGGCCGTAGCCCACGTGCGCGTCGGGCATCAGGGCGCCCGCGCGCGAGACGGGAAGCTGCATCGCCACGTCCATCTGGGCATGGGCGCCGGGGTCGATCAGGTCCGCTCCCCAGGTGCGGTAGGGCAGCGGCGCGGCGCGAAGTTTGGCGCTCTGGCGCGACTGCTGCGCCGCTTGCTGCTCGAGCAGATGCGCGGCGAGGTCGGCGTAGACCCCGCCCCCCCGGTACTGTTCGGGATAATTCTGCACACTTTGCAGCTCGTCGAGGATGTCCCCACGGCTGACCCCCGCGTCCTCGCGCAACTTCGCCGCCGTGAGGGCGAGGCCCACCGCTTTGCCTTCAAAACCGAGTTTGGTGATGTGTTTGCCGTTCATGTCGTCTCGCTTTTGTGATGTGGCTGTGCCTTTTCCGGCTTCTCCGGTCGGCTGATACGGATTCCGCTTAATTCCTGCACAGTCGGGAAAGCGCCGCCTGTGCATCCATATCGCGGAATCCGTATTTTTTCCTACTCGCATCCGCTCTGCTGCGCAGCTTTGCAAGTCGGATTGAATCTGAAACGACCAGATTCAATCGGAATCCGTATGATACCTCTTGTGGTCGAATCGCTCAGACTGAGCGATGGGCCAAACGCTCTAGGGCATTGGACGCAGGACGTGCGAATGCCTGATGTTGCCTGTCCGGACCGCCTCCGGCCACCCCACGGCGTTGCATTTTCCTTTAGAGCGTGCGGCCCCTGCATCGGCCAAGTGGCGCAGGGACAGCGGGGGCAAACAGCCTAGAGCCGACCAAAAAAGGCCCCCACCACGCGGCGGGGGCAGGCAAAAAGGAGAGTGCTCATACGGATTCCGCTAAATTCCTGCACAGTCGGAACTACACCGCCTGTGCATCCATATCGCGAAATCCGTATCTTTTCCTACTCCTTTCAGTCGGATTGAATCCAGAAATCTGCTGGATTCAATCGGAATCCGTATCATCCCACTTTGAACAGGAGAGAGGGCACGTATCTCTTGTTCCGATCAGGGCGCATCAAAGAAAAATGCGCGGGAATAGAACGAAGGAGATGACGGTGATTTTCCGCCATCTCCGAAGAAGAATTCCGCCTCGTATCAGTACAGGCTCTTGACGTAGGCATGCACGTCGGCCACCTGCTGGGCGCTGAGCTGCGCCTCGGTGAAACGGGGCATGACGGGGCTGAGTTCCTTTTCCGGGGTGCGGCCTTCACGCAGCGCCGTGGTGAACTCGGCGTCGCTCCAGGTCGCCGCCTGGTTCAGGGCCGGACCCACGCCGCCCTGACCTTCGGCCCCGTGACAACCCGCGCAGCTGCCCCCGAAGAACTGCTGTCCGGCCTCTGCCGAGCCGCCCGCAGTGCCCTCAGCGCCCTCGCTGCCCGCAGTGCTGCCACTCTGCTCGCCTGCACCAGCCATTGCCCCGGCACCTGCCGCCGCAGCCCCCTCAGTGCCTTCTGCCCCAGTGCCTTCTGCCCCAGTACCTTGTGCCGCAGTGCCCTGGGCCGCGTTGCCGCTCGTCTGACCCGACGCCATGCCGGTTTCGTCGGTGGCGCCGGGCTGCTCGGTGGTGGTGGCCGCGCCGCTGCTGTCGCCGGTCTGGGCGGCGGCGGTGGGCGGCTGGGTGGAGTCGCCCGAGACCGTCGGGGTGAACATCATGCGCGGAATGGCGATCAGGAGGGCGACGCCGACAATCAGGCCGAGCATCACACCCAAGGCCCAGGACAGGGCATTGCCCGCCGTCCAACGGTTCTGGCTCATCTTCATGGGGTACAGCATACGGCCTACCGCATGGTCAGGCTGTCCCGCAGGTCACAGCAGACGCTCGGGCGGGGCCGCGTCCTCATCTTCGGGCCACCACTGCCGCCGGGCCAGGTCACAGCGGCCCGTGTCGTCGAATTCGACGCCCTCGGCCCGCAGCAGTTCCTCCTGAAGTTCACCGAGGCCCAGCTTGTGCGTGCTGACCCGGCCCTGGGCATTGATGACGCGCTGCCAGGGCACCTCTCCCTCCTTGAGCACCCCGTTCATGATGAAACCCACCTGCCGCGCCGCGCCGGGCTGCCCGGCCAGCAACGCCAGTTGGCCGTAGGTCATCACCCGGCCCGGCGGAATGCGGGCCACCAGCGCCAGCACGCGCTGACGCAGGTCGGAAGGGGAAGGCGCAGTCCCGGTCATGTGCCCGCGAGTCTAGCCGCTTTATCGGTCCAGCCGGAAAAGCTCCAGGTCCGGCGTCGGCTCCCCCAGGATGTGGGCCGTGAGCAGCCGCGCCGCCTGCACGCTGTAGGTGATGCCGTTGCCGCCGTACCCCAGCGCGAACAGCAGCCTGGAACCGGGCTGGGGGCCGATGTAGGCGAGGCCGTCCTTCGTCTCCCCGAAGGTGCCGGCCCAGGCGAAGGCCGTTTCGAGTTCGTGGCCGAGCAGCCGACCCATTTTGCGCTCCAGTCGCCGCTTTTTGCGTTCCAGCGCCCGCTGACGACGGGCCGGGCTGTGAAAATCGTCGTCCTCTCCGCCCACCACCACGCGCCCGTCGGAGGTGGTGCGGGCATAGAGGTAGGGCCGGGCCGTTTCCCAGATGAGGCACCCCTCGGGCCAGGGGTCGTGGGCCAGCGGCTCGCTTGCCAGCGCGTAACTGTTTTTGAGGGACGCCAGCCGCCGCCCCAGGAACTGCTCGGCCTCGTAGCCACTCGCCACGACCGTGTGCCGTGCCCGCACTTTCGGCCCCCGGTCGGTGTGGGCCACGAAACCGCCGCGCTCCTCGTCGAGCTGCCGGACCTCGGTGCGGTCGAAGACCTGGGCGCCGCGTGCCTGCGAACGCTGCAGCAGGTGCTGGGCCAGTCTATAGGGGTCCACCTCTCCCCCCTGACGGCTGAGCAGTGCGGCAGGCGCCGAAATGCCGAAGCGCGACTTCAGGTCACGGCTGTCCAGCCACTCCACCTCGAAGCCGGCGCGGGTGCGGGCGGCATGTTCGTCGCGCAGCATCCGGGCGTCGCTGCGGCTGGATGCGGAGTAGAGGCTGCCGCGCCGCCAAAAGCCGCAGTCGTCGGGCAGCTCGGCGCACAGCCGCCCAATCAGGTCTATGGCCTCGTGGCACAGCCAGTAGGCCCGCTCCGCCCGGTCCTGCCCCATCATCGGAATCAGGTCGCGCAGGTTGGTGTCGATTTCGTATTGCAGCAGCGCCGTGCTGACGCTGGTGCTGCCGAACGCGGCGTCCCGGCGGTCGAGCGCCACCACGCTCAGCCCCGCCGCCGAGAGGGCATCGACCAGCAGTGCCCCCGTGATGCCCGCACCGATGACCAGCACGTCGGCTTCCAGGTCGGCGGTCAGCGGCGGGTAGGTGTGCATGAGGCCACTCTTGAGCGGCCAGAAGGGGGTGCCGGTGCGGAGGTCCACAGGGACGATTGTAGGGCCGGTGACCGGCGAGGCCCCCGACCCTTTGACGCCTCCCGCCCTTTTACGGGCAGCAGAAAGCCGCGCCCCCCTCAGCGGGAAGGCGCGGCCAGTGCGGGACTCCGGCTCAGCCGTTTTGCTGACCGCTCTCGCTGCGGTTTTCCTCGGCGGCGTGGTCGTCCTTGTCGAGGTTGCGGCCCTCGGTGCCTTCGGTGCCCTCGGCAGCGGTTTCGGCCTTGGCCTCTTCCACGCTGGCTTCGCCTTCGAGCACGGCAGCGGCAGCTTCCTCGGACAGTTCGCCCGCAGCCACCAGACCGGCCACCTGAGCCGCCTGGGTTTCGGCTTCCAGTTCTTCGCTCGTCAGGCGGGGCGGCAGCACGCTGATGACGGTCAGTTCGGGGTCCACGGCCAGGGTGCAGCCCTGGGGCAGCTTGATCTCGCCGGCGGTCACGTGGTCACCGATACCGAGCTTGGTCACGTCCACCACGAGTTCCTGTGGAATGCGGCGGGGGCCGGGGGCCACGATCTGCAGGTTGTGGACGACGATGTCCACCAGACCGCCCTGGACTTCGCCCTGGCTGCGGCCCGTGGTGTGGACGGGCACGCCGACTTCAATCGGCTCGCCGTAGGTCACCATGTAGAAGTCCACGTGGATGGGGGTGCGCTTGCGCTTGTCCATCTGCACGGTCTTGACGAGCGCGGGGAAGGTTTCGCCGCCTTCGACGGTGA
Source organism: Deinococcus wulumuqiensis R12 (assembly GCF_011067105.1). Lineage (NCBI taxonomy): Bacteria > Thermotogati > Deinococcota > Deinococci > Deinococcales > Deinococcaceae > Deinococcus > Deinococcus wulumuqiensis. The sequence continues at coordinate 1,967,650 of NZ_CP049357.1, forward strand.
TGTCGAACAGGCCGGTGGTGCTCTGACGGCGGAAGGCGCGGTCGAAGGCCTTGCGGTCGATGGCGAAGGAAACGTTCTTTTCCTTGTTGTAGGCGACGGCGGCGATCATGCCTTCGGCCAGCTTCTGCTTGGGGGTACGGGGTTGGGCGTTCAGTTCCATAGTGGCGGTGTCTCCTTGCGATTTCGCCGTCTGTCCGGGGTGCGCCACGCATCGGCAGGCAGTACCGGGGAAGCTGCCGGGGGCGGGGGCAGACGTGCAACCGTGACAGTGTAGCAGACGGCGCCCCTTACAGGGAACCGCCGCCCGCCACCTCGCGCCGGAAGTTCGAGAGCAGCGCCAGCCCCACCGCGCCGCTCTTTTCGGGGTGAAACTGCGCGGCGTGCAGGTTGCCCCGGCTGATGGCCGACCAGAAGGGCACCCCGTAGTTCGTCACGGCGCCGTGTTCCACCGCAGTGTCCAGCGGCACGTAGTACGAGTGGACGAAGTAGGCGTAGGCGTCCGGCCCCAGCCCGCGCAGCAGCGGCGAGTCGCCCCGGGCTTGCAGGGCGTTCCAGCCCATCTGCGGCACCTTGCGCTCGGGGGCCGCCCCAAACTTTTTGACCTGCCCCGCAATCAATCCCAAGCCGGGCACGCCGGGCGCTTCCTCCGAGCCGTCGAACAGCAGTTGCATCCCCACGCAGATGCCGAGCAGCGGCACCCCGGCGCGGGCGGCGTCCATCACCGGGGCATGAAAGCCGTGCCGGTCGAAGGTTTCCATCACCTGCCGGAAGTGGCCCTGGCCGGGCACCACCAGCGCCGGGGCATGCGGCACGTCGGCGGGATTGTCCGACACCCGCACGGTCATTCCGGCGCGTTCCAGGGCGCGGGCGGCGCTGCGGACATTGCCCGCGCCGTAATCGAGGAGAAGGACTTCGGGGGCTGCACGAACCGGGGCGGCGCTCATCGCCCCCCAGCGTACTTCTCCAGTGTGGCGGCAGTCGTGCCTGTGGGCCGCAAAGTTTCACCTGTCCAGACGAAAGTGAGGTCGCGGCGTCCTCCACCCACGCTGAGACGCTCCGGGGTAGCTGGGGAGCAGAGTTCGGGGCCGCCTTTATAAATGTCCAGCGTCGCGATGATGGAGAGGTCGGGCACGCGGTCAGCGTTACGGTCACGGTCACTCCAGGCGTGGGGCTGGTAGTCCCAGCGGCCCCGACACTGCTCCGATTTCGGGTTGGCGTAGGAGAGGTAGGGAAACAGTGCCACCGTCTCCACCTTCAACTTGCCGCCCGTCCAGGAAGCGATTTCAAGGGCGCTGCCGATGGCGTCCCTCCGACCACTGTCGCCCAGGCAGACCGCCGCCTGGGTGCCGTTTTTGCGCGGATAGGTCAGGCACTGAAACGGCAGGAAGTTCGGCACGAGGCTGACCGGCTGCCACTGCCCACGCACCTGCCGCAGCAGCACCGTTTCACCGGGGCAGCCCTCCGTCTCCGGGCAGAAGGTCGCCAGCATTTCCCGTTGACCCGGTGCGGTGAAAGCTCCTTCCAAGACAGCACTCAGCACACCACCAAACTTAGCGTTGCCGATGCTCTCGCTGGCGCGGCCCCCATAAACCATCTGCTTGCACCCGTTGAGCCGCCCCAGGTCTACTTTTCCGCTGCACACCGCCCGAATCACCGCGTCGGCTTCCTGGGCGCGGGGCACGCGGGATTCCGAGGGACCGGAGACGGCGGAAGCGAGGGAAACGCCAGCGAGGGCCAGGGTGAACAGGGGTCTGAGCATAAGCGGAGACTGACAGGGTGTCGCTGACCGGACGTGAGAGGCTGGCCTTATACGGTTTCAAATTGAGTCCCGGACATGTCCGGGCGCAATTTTGCGCGGAGCGCATGGAAAAAATACGGTCTTAATCCGATTCCCGAACATCCGGAAAGGCGCCGGATGCCCGTCCATCTCCTTAAAACCGTATTACAGGCTCCCCTTGGTACTTGGCAGGGCGTCCGAAGTCACCGCCACCGCGTCGCGCAGGGCGCGGGCAAAGGCCTTCATGACCGCCTCGATGACGTGGTGCGCCTCGCGGCCTGCGAGCAGTCGCACATGCAGCGTGACCCCGCCGTGGTTGCAAAAGCCGCGCAGAAACTCGCGCAGGTGGTAGTGGGTCATGCCGCCCGCAGAGCCGTACACGTCGAGCTGTTCCGGGTGAAATTCGAGGTGCGCCCGGCCCGAGAGGTCCACCACGACATGCGCCAAAGTTTCGTCCATCGGCACGAACGCCGACCCGTAGCGCTCGATGCCCCGGCGGTCCCCGAGCGCCTGCGTGAGCGCCTGCCCCAGCGTGATGCCGGCATCCTCGATGAGGTGATGCGGCTCGATGTGCAGGTCGCCCGTGCCCGACACGCTCAGGCCGAGGCGACTGTGCCGGGCAAGCGCGTCGAGCATGTGGTCGAAAAACCCGTGTCCGGTGGCCGGGGGGTCGTAAGCCGGGGCGTCGAGGTCGAGGCGGACGGTGAGGTCCGTTTCGCTGGTGCGGCGATGAACGGTGGCGGCGCGGGACATGCCAGGAGTCTAGGAGCCGGAGCCGCCGGAGGCCGCCAAACATCTGCATGGCAGGTGATGGTCTAACCGTCGAAAGGTCAAACCGTCAAAATGCTGCTCTTGCTCTTTGCCGTGGGCCATCTGCCATCTGCCATCTGCCCTCCACCCATTACGCCTTGACCGTAATTCGATTCTGTTATAAACTAAACGCATGAAGCTGAGCGATGTCCAGAAACGACTTCAAGCCCCGTTTCCCGCTCACACCGTGAGTTGGAAACCCGCCGCGTTCAACGCCGAGCGCACCCGCGCCCTGCTGCTGGCGCATGTGGATGCCCGCACGGTCCAGGACCGGCTGGACGCCATTTGCCCCGACGAGTGGAGTTTCGAAATGGAGGTCGTGCAGGGGGCGCCCAGCCCCACCGTCAAGGGCCGCCTGACCGTCCTCGGCGTGACCCGCGAGGATATCGGCGAGGCGCCCGAGGGCAGCAGCGCCGCGTACAAGGCGGCGGCGAGCGACGCCCTGAAGCGCTGCGCGGTGCAGTTCGGCATCGGGCGTTACCTCTACGACCTGCCCAAGCAGTGGGCCGACTGGGACGACGCGCGGCGCGGCCCCAGGCAACTGCCCGAGCTGCCCGAGTGGGCGCGGCCCGACCACGAACGTTCGCCCGGCGGCGCCCACCTGGTGCAGGCGATGGAGCAGCTGCGCTACGAACTGCCCGAGGACCTGGACCTGCAACGCGAGGTCTACAAGCACCTCAAGGCCGCGCTCGGTAGCATTCACCCGGTGCCGACAGGTCCCGTGCCGACCGGCCCGGTGCAGGGCGGGAGGGCCGCATGACCCGCAGCCTGACATCCGCCGAGCTGCGCGGGGGGGCGGCCCCCTCCGTCACCGAACCGGTCATGGCGGCCCGCGTCTCTCCTGCCCGGCTGCCCGATGCCCCGCACCTCGGCTGGGCAATGGTCAACCTGGGGCTGCTGACCCTGCTTGGCGGCGCGTTGTCGCGGCTGTTCTGATCCCAGCGCCCCTTTCGCAAAATCCTGGCCCGTTCCGTGGTGGACGGGCTTTTTGCTGATAGGTCTAGTGTCACCACTCTGGTACGTACACTCTAGCCGCGCGTCCCCTATGCTGCCGGCATGACCTGGAACCCCGACCAGTACCACCAGTTCAAGGCCGCCCGCAGCGCCCCGGCACGGGACCTGCAGGCGATGCTTCCCGACCTGCCCTATGCGCGGGTCGTGGACCTCGGCTGCGGGACCGGCGAGCAGACGGCGCAACTTGCGAAACGGTTCGCCCAGGCGGAAGTGCTGGGGCTAGACAGCAGCGCGGACATGCTGGCAAGGGCGGCGGCAAAGCTTCCTAACCTGCGTTTTGAACAGGGCGAGATTCAGAACCTGAGCGGCAGCTTCGACCTGCTGTATTCCAACGCCGCCTTGCAGTGGCTGCCCGACCATCCCCGGCTGCTGGCGCGGCTGTGGGAACACCTGAACCCCGGCGGGGTGCTGGCGGTGCAGGTTCCGGCCAACCACGACCACGCCTCGCACCGGCTGCTGACCGAGACGGCGGGTGAGTTTGAGGCCGAACTGGGCGGCTTTACCCGCTTCGGCACGGCGCACGGGGCTTCGCCGGTGCTGACGCCCGCCGCCTATGCCGAGGTGCTCGACGGGCTGGGGGCGGCGGACGTGACGGCCCTCAGCCGGGTGTATCCCGTGGTGCTCGGCGGGGCGGAGGGATTAATCGAATGGACGAAGGGCACCGCGCTGGTCCCCTACCTCTCCCGGCTGTCGGAGGCGGACGGAGCGCGGTTCTTGGACGCCTACCGGAGCAAACTGAAGGCCGAGTTTCCCGGCGAGCGGGTGTACTACGCCTTCACGCGGGTGCTGTTCGTGGCGACGCGGCCTGAACTTTAACGCCTGTTGCGGCGCCGCAAATCTACCGGGCCGCTGCGGCGAATACACTCGGGTATGGCTCACCAGGATAACAAGCATCACAACGGCACCGACAAGAACGAGAACGCTGGCCAGGGCGAAGGCCACCAGCAGATCGGCAACCAGCAGCAGCCCAATGGCGGCGCCGCCTACCGCGACGACGCCACCGAGCCCCACACCCCCGGCGGCCCCAGCAACGAGCCCAATCAGGGCCAGGGCAACAAGGCCAATGGGTACGACAAGAGCAACGACAGCAAATAAGCGCACCTCGTGAATGCACTTCCGCCCCGCTCAGGGCGGAGTTTTTATTTCCCTTCCCGCCGTTTGGTCCAGCGCGTCGGTTCATGCGTCCAGGGGTCGTCGGGCCAGGGGTGTTTGGGGTAGCGCCCGCGCAGGTCCTTGCGCACCTCGAAATAACTGCTGTTCCAGAACGAGCGCAGGTCCTGCGTCACCTGCACCGGGCGGCCTGCGGGCGAGAGCAGATGCAGCAGCACGGGCACGCGGCCCCCGTTCACCGCCGGCGTGTCGGCGAGGCCGAACAGTTCCTGCAACTTGACCGCCAGAATCGGCGCCTCGCCGGGGCGGTATTCCACCCGCACGCGGCTGCCGCTGGGCACGGTGAGGTGGGTGGGCGCCCGTTCGTCCAGTTCACGGGTGAGGTTCCAGGGCAAGAGGGCCTGCAACGCGGGCAACAGGTCCAGCCGGGCGAGGTCGTCACGGGTACGGACGCGCTCCAGCTGCGGCCCCAGCCAGCTTTCCAGCGTGGCGAGCAGACCAGCGTCCGACAGGTCGGGCCACTCCTGCTCCGTCTCGTGCGGGCCGCGCCACTCGCGCAGCGACTCCACACGGGCGCGAAACGCTGACGCGGCGGGCGAAAAGTTCAGGAGGTGGAGGCCCTCGGCGCGGATGGCGTCGGACACGGCCCTCACCTTCAGTTCGGCGGGCACGTCGCGCAGCGGGCGGGTGTCGAGCGTGAGTGCCCCCAGCCTCAGTTCCTGCTGGGCCAGCAGGGTGCCGGTGCGGGCGTCCCAGCGCACGGTGTCCTGCCACGTCGCCCGCGCCCTGAGCCACGCGGGGTCCAGCGGCGCGGCGAGGAAGATGCGGCCCTCCGCACCCGTCATGTCGAGGTGGGCGACGGTCAGTGCCCCGGCACCCGCCAGCGCGTCGCCTTCCGGCAAGGCCGCGCCCTGCCCGCCTGCGAGGAGAAAGCGGCCCTTTCGCGTCCCCGTCACGTTTTCGCGGGCCAGCGCCGCCCGCTCGGGATAGGCGAGCGCCAGCACGTCGCCCACCGCGAAGGGGTCGGGGGCCGCGTTATCAGGCTGGACCTTCAGGAGCCTGCGCCACTGCCTGGACAGGCGCTCGGCCCGTTCCAGCACCGCCGCGTCCCCCCGTGTCCGGTCCCCGGCCCGCCACGCCCGCAGCGCCTCCACCCGCTCGGTGAGGTCGGCGCCGGAGCCGCCCGGGAGGGGGTCACGTTCTTCGAGCAGCGCCGCCACGTCCGCCGCCAGCGCCGCGTCGTCCGCCCCCGAGAGCAGATGCGCGAGCCGGGGGTGGGTCGGAAAGTCGAGGAGCCGCTTGCCTGCGGGGGTCAGGCGCCCGGCCTCGTCGAGGGCGCCCAGGTCGCGCAGCAGGGTGCGGGCGGTCTGGATGCGGGCGGGGGGCGGCGCGTCCAGCCAGGGCAACTCGGCGGGGTCGTTCGTGCCCCACCCGGCGAGTTCCAGGGTGAGCGGGGCGAGGTCGGCGGTCAGCAGTTCGGGCGGCTGGGCGGCGGGCAGCAGCGCCTGGGTGCGCCCGGACCACAGCCGGTAGCACACGCCGGGGCCGGTGCGTCCGGCGCGTCCGGCCCGCTGCGTGGCGGCGTCCTGGGTCACGCGGCCCGTGACCATGCGGGTCAGGCCGCTGGCGGGGTCGAACTGCTGGGTCCGGCTCTGGCCCCCGTCCACCACCACGCGCACCCCCTCGATGGTCAGCGAGGTTTCGGCGATGGAGGTCGCCAGCACCACCTTGCGCCGTCCCTGGGGGTCGGGCAGCAGGGCGCGGCGCTGCTCGGAGAGGGGCAGGTCGCCGTAAAGGGGGAGCACGACTTTTTCTCCCTCCCCACCGGCGGGGGAGGGCCGGGGAGGGGGGGCGTCCAGACCAATACCACTTCCCGCTAAGAGTCCTTGAACCCCCCGAATCTCCCGCACGCCCGGCAGGAAGGCCAGAATGTCGCCCTCGTCGGTGTCCAGGGCGCGGCGCACGGCTCCCGCTACGGCGTCCTCCACCCGGCCCGCAGGGTCGGCGGGCAGATACCGCACCTCCACCGGATAGGCCCGGCCCGCGCTTTCCACCAGCGGCGCACCGAGGCGGGCGGGCAGGCCGGGGTCCAGCGTGGCCGACATCACCAGCACGCGCAGGTCGTCGCGCAGGGCGCCCTGCACTTCGCGCAGCAGGGCCAGGGCGAGGTCGGCGTTCAGCGAGCGTTCGTGGAACTCGTCCAGGATGACCAGCCCCACGCCCGCCAGTTCGGGGTCGCGTTGCAGGCGGCGGGTCAGGATGCCCTCGGTGACGACTTCCAGCCGGGTCCGGTCCGACACCCGCGACTCGAAGCGCACGCGCGACCCCACCGTCTGCCCGACCTCCTCGCCCAGCCCCTCGGCCAGCCGCGCCGCCACCGCCCGCGCCGCCACCCGGCGAGGTTGCAACATGATGATGTTTTGTCCGGCCAGCCAGCCTTCCCCCAGCAGGTCCAGCGGCAGCGCCGTGCTTTTGCCCGCGCCGGGGGGCGCCTGCAACACGACGAGGGGATGCCGGGCGAGCGCGGCCTTGACCCCAGGAACGACCGCGTGGATAGGCAGGGTGTGGTCGGGCAGGGTCATGGGGTGAGGACCGGGAGAAAGGGAAAGCCGAGGCGGTCATGCTGTGGGTCGGCGGTGAAGAGGGCGTCACCGCGACGCAGGGCGTGGGCACCGATGACGAAATCGGGCGTGACCCCGGGACCGGCGAGCAGCTCGGCGTGGACCACCGGGGAAACGATCAGCGAACCCTCACACGCCAGGGCCGCAAGCCGCCGCGAGATGGGCAGGGCGTTCGCCTCGGAACGCAGCAGGGCACTGAGAATGTTGGCGTCCAGCGCGGTGCTGTCCGGGGTCATTCTCCGTCCCGCAGGCGGCGGTAGAACTGCGTCGAATCTTCGCCGTCAGGCAGCGGCGGCAGCGTCCCGATCCAGCGGGCGAAAGGGTTGTCCTGCACCTCTGCGGGCGGCGCCGTCACCGGCAGCACCTCGCCTTCGCGCAGGCCCAGGTCGGCGGCCTGCTCGGGGGTGATACGGATTCCGCGATATGGATGCACAGGCGGCGCTTTCCCGACTGTGCAGGAATTAAGCGGAATCCGTATGAGCACCACCTTGCCGTTCTCGATGCGGGCGTCGTGCGTGGTCATGGGGCAAGTGTAGCGACCGCAGCACGCGACAAAGGGAAGTTTTGCCTTCCGTGCGGGCGAAGGGGGGAAGGCCCCGGCAACACGAAGGAGCGGGCCTCTCTGACCTCTCCCTGACCCCCGTCTGACCCTTCCTCATGCCCCGCCACGAATACTGAAGCGGTGAAACGCTGGCTGGCCTGGACCACATTGACGCTCGCGGGACTGGCTCAACTTGGACTCGCCCCACTCGGACTGGCCCCACTCGGACTGGCGCAGGCCGCCGCGCCGCAGCTTCAGGTGGAGCAGGGGACGCTGAGCGGTAAAGCGACCGACGGTGTGCAGCAGTTTCTGGGGGTTCCCTTCGCCGCGCCGCCGGTCGGCCCGCTGCGCTGGCAGCCGCCGCAGCCGCCGGTCTGGTCGGGAACGCACGACGCCACCGCCTTCGGGCCGGTGTGTGCCCAGGGGGGCGCGGGCAGCGAGGACTGCCTCACACTGAACATCTACCGCCCGCCGAACGCAAAAAACGCGCCGCTGGTGGTGTGGGTGCACGGCGGCTTTTTCACCGGGGGCGACGCCAGCCTCTTCGACGGCTCGGCGCTGGCCCGTGAGCGTGGCGTGGTGGTGGTGACGGTCAACTATCGCCTCGGCCTCTACGGGTTCCTGGCGGTGCCGGGCGTGACCGACGGCAACGCCGGGCTGCACGACCTTCTCGGGGCGCTGCGCTGGCTGCGGCAGAACGCGGCGAGCATCGGCGCCGACGCGGGCAATGTCACCCTGGCGGGGCAGTCGGCGGGGGCGGCGGCCATCTGCACGCTGCTGGCGGCGCCCTCGGCGGCGGGGCTGTTTCAGAAGGCCATCTTGCAAAGCGGCTCGTGCGCGGCGCCCATCTTTCACACGCCGCTGAACGACGCCCGGCGCAAGGGGGAGGTGTTCGCCCGTGCCCTGCGCTGTGACCGGGGCGACGTGGCGGCCTGTCTGCGCGGCAAGAGCCGGGCCGAACTCGACGCGGTGCGGCTGACCGGGCGCAGTCCCGTTGACCCGGTGCCGCTGCCGCCGGTCTACGGAGACGCCCTGATTCCCCGGCGCCCCCAGGACGTGTTCGCCCAGGGCCAGGGGCTGAAGGTCGCCGTCCTGCTCGGCATCAACCGCGACGAGGGGCAGATTTTCGAGCCGTACCTCCCGGAGCTGCTGCGCGGCAGCCGGGCGCTGTACCGGGCCGGGCTGACCCTCATCCATCCCTTGCAGGCGCGGGCACTCGGCGGGCGTTACCCCCTGCGCAGCGACGAACAGCCCATCCGCGCCGTGACCCGGCTGCTCACCGACCAGGTGTTCGCCTGCCCGACCTCGTGGCTGGCAGGCAAACTCGCGGGCGCCGGAATGCCGACGTATTTCTACGAATTCAGCGACCCCCGCCCCCCCCTGCAACTGGCCGGGAAAGTCAATGTGCCGAACCTGGGTGCCTACCACGGCGCCGAACTCGCCTACGTGCTCGACACCCCGGTGGTCGGCGTGGCGAACCCGGCGCAATTTTCGCCCGCACAGGCCAAGCTTGCCGCGCAAATGGGCGAATACTGGACCAACTTTGCCCGCAGCGGCCAGCCCGCCTCGCTCGGGCTGACGGTGTGGCCGACCCTGAACCCCGCCTTTCCGCAGGTGATGACGCTCGAGCCCGGCGCCAGCGCACTCAAACCCAACTTCGACGGGCGGCACCAGTGCGACTACTGGAACGCGGCGGAGGGGCGGCCCTGAGCGGCACTCCCCTGAACAGCTACCGGCGCCCGGACCACCACACCCAGAGAGCCAGCAGCAGCGCGACATAAATCAGCACCATCAGCCCCAGGCCCCAGGCGCTGCGGGCGAGGTTGCGGGGGTGCGCGGCGGCCTCGCGGCGGGCCTCCTCCAGCACGGCGGGCGGAATCAGACGCAGTGCCAGCCACAGCCCGGCGGGGACGAGCAGCAGGTCGTCGAGATACCCCAGCACCGGGATAAAGTCGGGAATCAGGTCGATGGGACTCAGCGCGTAGGCCAGCACCAGCAGCGCCCAGGCGCGGGCAACCCAGGGCGTGCGCGGGTCACGGGCGGCGAGGCTCAGCGCCAGCAGGTCGGCTTTCAGCCTCCGGGCGAGGGTCTTGATACGGATTCCGCTTAATTCCTGCACAGTCGGGAAAGCGCCGCCTGTGCATCCATATCGCAGAATCCGTATTTTTTCCTACTCGCATCCGCTCGGATTGAATCTGAAACTACCAGATTCAATCGGAATCCGTATGAGACGGTCAATCATGGCAGGCCCAGCACGCCACGCAGGTCGCTCAGGGTCACGTCCGGGCGCTCGCCGTTCAGGGGGTGGCCGGTGGGGAGATAGGCCGTTCTCAGCCCCACCTGCCCCGGCCCCCACACGTCGTTGCGCGGCGAGTCGCCCACGAACCAGCTTTGCGCCGCCGTGACTCCCAGCCTCTTCAGGGCAAGGTGGTAGATGCGCGGGTCGGGTTTGCTCAGGCCCACCGCCCGGCTGATGACCACATCGTCGGCGAGGTCGGTCAGGCCACAACCACGCAGGCAACGGGTCTGCGTCTCCTCCCAGCCGTTGGTGACGACACCGATTTTGACGCCGCGCCACCGCAATTCGGTCAGGACTTCGGCGGCGTGAGGCATAGGCCGAGCATGCTCAAGGTGGCTCCAGAAGTCCACGAACAGAGCCTCCGGGTCACACGTCAGCCCAAATTCCTCTGCCAGCAGCGGCATCACCTCGCGCTTGGGGCGGTAGCCGAAGTCGTCCAGTTCCAGAAAGCGCGCCGCGTACCCGTCCGGCAACTCGAAGCGCGCTTGATGGTGGGGCAGCCAGGCCCGCAAGGTCGCGGAACGGTCATGCAACGTGCCGTCGAGGTCGAAGAAAATCGCCCCCGGCACCCTACTTGTTCTGCTCGCCCGCCCGCATCAGCAACTCGGCCCACTCCTCGCCGCTGAAGTCCTCGGTGCGCTCGCGCCCGGCCTCCAGCAGCAGGTCGCGCATCCGGGCGGCCTCGGCGCTGTCCTCGGTGCCCATGTGCTGCGCCAGTTCGGTCAGGTCCATGCGTTCGTCGATTTTCATGCCCGCAGTGTGGCAGGCGCGCTCAGTCTTCTCCCACTCCCTTTTCTTCATCGGGGCTGGGGTGAAAGGCCGCGCCGCCGCGCCGCACGTCCTCGTGAATCAGGGTGGAGTTCAGGCTGACCGCCGCCACCATGCCGCTCGCCGCCGCGCTCATCACGTACTGCGGGGCGCCCGTCATGTCGCCCGCCGCCCACACGCCGCGCCGACTGGTCATGCCGTTTTCGTTGACGATCACGCGGCTTTTTTCGTCGAGTTCGCAGCCCAGCAACTCCGGCAGGCGGCTGCGCTGCACCTGGGCCGGGTTGAGAAAAATAGCGTCGTACTCGCGCATTTCGCCGTCCCCGAAGGCCACGCGCACGGTGTCTTGCCCGCTGAGGTAACGAATGGGCCGGTCATAGCGCCCGATGTCGAGCTCGCGCAGATCACGGCGCTGCGCCGGGGTAAGTTTATCGGGGCCGTTCGTCAGCAGGCTGATGTGGTCCGACCAGCTCCGCACACTCAGCGCGAGGTGGTGGCCCTCCTGGTGGCTGCCGAGCACCGCCAGCCGGGCGGCGCGGTTGGGCCAGCCGTCGCAGTAGGGGCAGTGGTGGACGGTGCGGCCCCAGCGTTCGCGCAGGCCGGGAATGCGGGGCAGCACGTCGTGCACGCCGGTGGCGAAGAGCAGGCGGCGCGCCCGAACCCAGCGCTGCTCGTACCGCACACTGAACGTCCCGTCGTCCTCAGGCCGGATTTCGCGGGCCGGGGTGCCCAGCACCGTCACGTCGTAGGGCGCGAGCTGCTCCAGCCCCACCCGTTTGATGTCGGCGGGCGGGATGCCGTCGCGGGTCAGCACCCCGTGCGCCGCCTGCGCCGTCACGTTGCGCGGGGGGCCGCCGTCGAGCAGCAGCACCCGCCGCCGCGCCCCACCAAGCACCAGCGCGGCGTTCAGCCCCGCTGGGCCCGCCCCCACGATGACTGCGTCGTACTCGTATGCTCCCATGTCCATAGCGCCCGCCACGGCCAGCCTCAGCGCGGACCGGGCCGCACGCTCACGTCGGGGAGCTGCGCGTCACGCGGGGCGTTCAGGACGAAGGCGATGGTCGCCGCCACCGTTGCCGGGTCGATGAAGGCGGCGGGGTCGTAGCCCTGGCCTTCCTGCTCGCGCACTTTTTGCTGCATGGGCGTGGCGGTGCGGCCCGGATAGACGGTGGACACGCGCACGCCATGCCCGGCTTCCTCGTCGCGCAGGGCGTCGGCCAGAGCCTTCAGCGCAAACTTGCTCGCCGCGTAGCTGCCCCACTCGGGGTTGGCCCGCAGGCCCGCACCGGAATTGACGAACAGCACCGTGCCGCGTTCCTCGCGCACCCTGGGCAGCAGCAGCCGGGTCAGTTCGGCGGGGGCCACCGTGTTCACCGCCAGCGTGTGCGTCCAGACCTCGTGCCCCTGCTCGGCCACCCGGCCCAGCTCCACCACCCCGGCGTTGTGGACCACGTTGGTCACGCGGCCCACGCCCGCGAGCGCCGCTGCGAAGGCCTCCGGACGAATGAGGTCGAGCGTGAGCGGCGTGGCCCCCACTTCGGCACACAGGGCGTCCAGCTCCGCGCCGCCGCGCCCGGTCAGGATGAGGTCGTGCGTGGGCGCGAGCTGCCGGGCCAGCGCCGAGCCGATGCCGCCGCTCGCGCCGGTGATCAGGGTGACGGGTCTGGTCATGTGGGCAAGGTATCAGAGCGCAAAAGCCGCGTCTGGAAAAGCCGCTCCTGCAAGGTACTTAAGTACATCGAACCTAACATTCCGCAGTTTCGGAACAGCACCGAAACTGCTCCATTCCCGGTTCGACGTACTTTTTTCGATACTCGCTTCACTCGGTTAATCTAAAGATTAACTTCGAGGTACTTAGTATTCCAATCCTTCTTCAAACGCTGTCCCCGCCTGTCGCCGCAGCAGCGTCACCTGGCCCCAGTGGTAGGCGTTGTGGACCGCGAGGTCGGTCAGCACGTCGCGCGCCCGGCTGCTGGGGTCGCGGGCGAGCGCCGAGGCTTCGGCAAGCATCAAGCGCAGGTCGGTGAGCAGGGCGGCGAACTCGGCTTCCGTCGTGGGCGGCGCGGGCCACACGTCCAGCCCTTCAGGCCATTCCTGCGCCTGCCCGGTCACGAGGTCGAGGCTGGGGCGCATCGTCACGCGCAGATGCGCGAGCAGTTCGGCCAGGGTGTGCGGCGCGGCGGGCCGCGTGGCTTCGGCAAACGTCAGTCCCGAGAGCAGCGCGTCCACCTCACGAAAGGCGGCGCCGCCGGTCAGGGAAGCTTGCAGCAGGTTCAGGGAAGCAGCGGTCATGCCAACAACTGTACGCCGGGTCAGGAGCCTCTCAAGAGTCCATCAAGGGGCCGTCACGGAAGCCTAAAGCCTGAGCAGACGCAGTTTTCCGCCCCAGGCGCCACACTGTCTGGGGGCCGCGCGGTCCGGGCGACGCCCCGGGCGTGCACGCTTCCCACCGAGGTTTTTGGATATGGCCAACATGAATGCACAGCAGCAGTTTCGACACTACGGCGCCGCGGAGCAGCCGGGCATTCTTCCTATTCAGTTTCTTCTGGTCGAAGACAGCGAACCCGACGTGATGCTCACCCAGGAAGTCTTCGAGGAAGAGGGACTGTCCGCGCAGCTCCATATCGTGCGCGACGGCGTGGAGGCGCTCGATTTTCTGCTGCGCCGCGCTCCGTACCAGCACGCGCCGCGCCCGGACGTGATTCTTCTCGACATCAACATGCCGCGCATGAACGGGCTGGAGCTGCTCGCCCACATCAAGACCGACCCGCAACTCATGACCATCCCGGTCTTTATGCTCACCACCAGTCAGGCCGAAGAAGACGTGCTGCGCTCCTATCAGGCCCACGCCGCGAGCTACGTGGTCAAGCCCATCGAATTCAGCGAGTTTCAGCGGGCGGTGCAGGCCATGAGCCGCTTCATGCAAAAGATGATGCTGCCGCACTCGGCGCTCTGATCGTCTAAAGGTCATCGTCCAAAGATCTAAGGGTCGAAGGGTCTGAGGGAAAGAGAATTTCTTAGACCCTTCGACCTTTTGACCCTTAGAGCATTTGACAAAAAGACGTAACGTCTTTTTGGCGAGCGGACTGGGACAGCTCGCAGAGAGCGAGTGCAAAACACTGAGCAGGGCGGACTTGCAAAGCTCCGCAGGAGAGAATGGAGTGATGCGGGGTGCCGTTCCGCGCATCACGTAATTCGGAGAACTGCTCTAGACCCCCAGGCGCCTCAGCTTTCCACCGCGTGCGGAAAGGCGAAGGTCGCCACCAGCAGCGTCACCACGTCGAAGCCGAGCAGCAGCCGGGTCCAGGCCCAGTAGTCGTCGGGGTTGAAGCCGCCCGTAAGCAGCACCGTGCTTTTGACCGCGCCGATCATGACCGGGATGATGATGGGAAAACTCAGCACCGGCAGCAGAGCTTCTTTGGCCCGCAGGTTGACGGTGATGGCCGAATAGAACGTGGTCACGAGGCTCAGGCCCAGCACCCCAAGGACGAGCGTCAGCGCCAGCAGGCCGGGGCTGGCGAACTGCACGTCGAAGAAGATGGCGGTCAGGCCCGCCGTCACCGCGCCGAGGACCAGCATCAGCAGCGCGTTGGCCGCCGCTTTGCCCAGGTAGAGCCACTCGTGGGCCACCGGGTAAAGCAGCAGGCTTTCGAGCGCCCCGCTTTCCTGCTCGCCCGCCCAGGCCCGGCCCGCCGCCAGCACGCTCGCAAAGGCCAGCGCACACCACAGCACCCCGGCGGCGGCGTCACGCATCTTGCTCAGGTCGGGGCCGAAGGCGAACCCCATAATCAGCACCACCAGCCCGGCAAAAAACAGCGTGGTGGACAGCACGTCCTTGCTGCGCCCTTCCAGCCGCAGGTCCTTGAGAAAGACCGTCAGCGCGGCCCTCATGCCAGCACCCCGTCATTCAGGGTGAGCGTCCGGGTCGCCACCTGCGCGGCCAGTTCCGGCTCATGTGAGCTGAACAGGATGGTCTTGCCTTCCCCCTGCGCGGCGCGGAGGTGGGTCAGCACCGCTTCCTTGCCGCCCGCGTCCAGGTTGGCGAACGGTTCGTCGAGCAGCAGCAGCGGCGAAGGCGCGAGCAGCATCCGGGCGAGTTGCAGCCGTTTGCGCATGCCCGAACTCAGGTCACGGGCGCGTTTGCCTGCCGCTGCCGTGAGGCCCACGCGCCCCAGCAGCTCGGCGCTGTGCGGGGCGAGGCCGTACATCCGGGCCGTGAAGTCGAGGTTCTCGGCGGCGGTCAGGTCGGCGTACAGCCCGCCCCCCTCGGTCATGAAAAAGACGAGTTCGCGCACGCTGCGCTTGTCCTTCAGGTCGTAGCCGAAGACCCGGCCCTCGCCCCGGCTGGGCGAGAGCAGCCCCGCCACCACCCGCAGCAGCGTGGTTTTGCCTGCCCCGTTGCCGCCGTAGAGCGCCAGTACCTCGCCGGGGCGCACGTCCAGCGACACGTCGCGCAGCACGAACTGCGGGCCGAACTTGCGGGCGACGTGGGCGAGTTGCAGGGCGAAATCGGGAGCGGGCGCGGACATCTCCTGCGCACTCTAGGGCGTGAACGAAAGGCGAGTGACCCGCCGAAGTCGGGGTACACTTCGCTCCACATGAAAACCCTGTTTGCCAGCCTCACCCTGGCCCTGACCGCTGCGGCGGTGGCCCAGACGACCCTCCCCGCCGACACCGTGCGGATTCACTACTTCCGCCCCGACGCGGCCTACGCAGGCTGGGGCCTGCATGCCTGGGAGGACACCACCGCGCAGGTCGCCTGGGACAAGCCGCTGACCCCGAACGGCGAGCAGGGCGGCTGGCTGTACTGGGACGTGCCGATGAAAACCGACTGGAAAAAACTGGGCTTCATCGTCCACAAGGGCGACGAAAAAGACCCCGGCCCCGACGGGACGCTGACCCCCGAGAAGGGCAACCAGGTCTGGATCGTCAGCGGCAAGACCGACCTGTTTACTGCCCGCCCCGACACCAGCGTGCGAACGGTGGGCGACCTGCGGGGGCAGCAGGCCATCATGCTGGGCCGCGACCTGATCGCCGTGAAGCCCGAACTCGCGCAGCCCGGCGCGTGGCTGACCCTGCACGTCTCCCCCACGGCGGGCCTCAAGCTCGGCGCGGAGGGTGTGAGCGGCGGCGACACCCTGACCCTGGAGGAAGTCGAAGGCGGGATGACGCCCGCGCTGAAGGCCAAAGCGCCTTACCTTGCCGGATACAAGCTGCTGCAAATCCGCGCCGAGGACCGCGCCAAGTTCCCCGCCGCGCTGCGGGGACAACTGGCGGTCAGCAGCGTGATGCCCGACGGCACCGTGCTGGACGCGACGGGCGTGCAGACCGCCTGGGCGCTGGACGACCTGTACGCCTACGACGGGCCGCTGGGAGTCGCGTGGCAGGGCAACCGTCCCACCGTGCGCCTGTGGGCACCCACCGCGCAGGACGTGAAGCTGCGCGTGTCCCGGCCCGACGGCAGCCAGGAGCGCACCCTCCCCATGACCCGTGACGCGCAGGGCGTCTGGACGGCGAGCGGCGACCAGAGCTGGAAGGGACTGGCCTACCGCTTCGAGGTCAAGGTCTACGCGCCCGCTTCAGGCAAGGTCGAAACCAACCTCGTCACCGACCCCTATTCGGTGGCCCTGACGCGGGGCAGCACCCACAGCGTCTTTGCCGACCTGAGCGACAGCAGCCACAAGCCCGCCGGGTGGAACGCCCTGCAAAAGCCCGCGCTGCGCAGCTTTTCCGACCTGTCCTTCTACGAACTGCACCTGCGCGACTTCAGCGCCGCCGACGCCACGGTGCCTGCCGCCGAGCGCGGGACGTATCTGGCGTTTACCCGCACGGGCAGCGACGGCATGAAGCACCTCAGGGGCCTGGCCGACGCGGGTCTGAAGGCCGTTCACCTGCTGCCGACCTTCGACATCGCCACCATCGAGGAGGACAAGAGCAAGTGGAAATCGCCCGGCGACCTTTCCCGGTTCGCGCCGAACAGCGACGAGCAGCAAAGGGCTGTGACCGCCGTGAAGGACGCCGACGCCTACAACTGGGGCTACGACCCCTACCACTACATGGTCCCCGAAGGCAGCTACGCGGTGAACCCGGCGGAGCGCACGAAGGAATACCGCCAGATGGTCATGGGTCTGAACGCGGCGGGCCTGCGGGTGGTGCAGGACGTGGTGTTCAACCACACGGCGGCCAGCGGGCAATCGGAGCGCAGCGTGCTCGACAAAATCGTGCCCGGCTACTACCACCGCCTGAACGTCAATGGGGGCGTGGAAAACTCCACCTGCTGCTCGAACACCGCCACCGAACACAGGATGATGCGCCGCCTGATGGTGGACACGCTGGTGTTGATGGCCCGCGAGTACCGGGTGGACGGCTTCCGCTTCGACCTGATGGGGCACCACATGGTGGAGGACCTGCGGGCCGCCCGCCGCGCCCTGGACGCGCTGACCCCCGCCAAAGACGGCGTGGACGGCAAGCAGATTTACCTCTACGGCGAGGGCTGGGATTTCGGGGAAGTGCAGGGGAACAGGCGCGGCACGAACGCGACGCAGCTCAATCTGTACGGCCAGGGCATCGGGACTTTCAACGACCGCATCCGCGACGCGCTGCGCGGCGGCAACCCCTTCGGCGGCCTGCAGGAACAGGGCGTGGCGACGGGGCTGGTGGCCGTGCCCAACGGTCAGCCCGGCAACGACAGCGCCGTGAAGTGGGGCCAGCTCTCCGACCTCGTCAAACTCGGACTGGCGGGCAACCTGCGTGACTACCGCTTCACGGACCATGCGGGCCAGGTGGTCACCGGCAGCCAAATCAAGTACGGCGACGCTCCCGCCGGATACGCGGCCAGCCCCCGCGAAACCATCAACTACGCCTCGGCGCACGACAACCAGACCCTCTGGGACGCGGTGCTGCTCAAGACTCCGGCGAGCATGGACAGCGCGACCCGCGTGCGTTTTCAGAATCTCGCGCACTCCTATGTGCTGCTGGGCCAGGGCCTGCCCTTTTCGTATGCGGGCGACGACATTCTGCGGTCCAAGTCCTTCGACACCGATTCGTACAACTCGGGCGACTGGTTCAACACGCTGGACTGGACGGGCAAGCAGAATGGCTTCGGCAAGGGTCTGCCCCCCGCCGAGAAGAACGAGGCCAACTGGCCGCTGTACCGCACGCTGCTGGGGAACGCGGCGCTGAAGGTGACCCCCGCCGATGTCCTGCGGGCCAGCGACCACTACCGCGAGATGCTGCGGGTGCGCTCCTCCAGCAGCCTCTTCCGCATGGAGACGGCGGCGCAGGTGCAGCGGGGCCTGAGCTTCCTGCCCGCGCCCACCGGGGTCATTGCCATGCGGCTGACCGGGGCCACGAGCGCTGCGAACCCCTACCGGACGGTGGTGGCGGTGTTCAACGGCAGCGCCGACGCGGTCACGCTGAACGACGCCTCGCTGCGTGGGCTGACGCTGCACCCGGTTCTCGCCAAGAGCACCGACCCCATCGTGCGGGCGAGCAAGGTGACCAGCACGGGGGTCACGGTGTCCGCGCTGACGACGGCGGTGTTCGTCGGGAAGTAAAGCGCCCAGCAAAAAAGGCCCGCCCCATCACAGGTGGCGGGCCTTTTCGCTACCGCGTTCAGACCACGATGCGCCGGAAGTCGCCGTTTTCGTCCTGGGCG
Organism: Deinococcus wulumuqiensis R12; assembly: GCF_011067105.1. Classification (NCBI taxonomy): domain Bacteria; kingdom Thermotogati; phylum Deinococcota; class Deinococci; order Deinococcales; family Deinococcaceae; genus Deinococcus; species Deinococcus wulumuqiensis. The sequence goes on from NZ_CP049357.1 coordinate 1,986,247, forward strand.
GGAAGCTGAGCGTAGGCGAGTTCGCGTGCGACGACCTCGGCCACGTCGCGGCCCACCTGCTCGGCGCTCTTGCCCTCGGCCTCGGTGGGCTGGGCCACCACGTCGAAGCCGTGCACGTCGCCCCCGACGTCGACGTGACGCACCTGGATACGCAGCTTGCCGTCCTCGGTGTCGTGGGTGATGGTCAGGCCGTCGCGGGGGTCTTTGGTGTACGCGGCGTTAAAAGCGGTCAGGATGTCCTGCGGGTTCATGGCCGCAGTCTGGAGGCAGGTTGGGACAGGCGACTGCTCCCCGGCTGACACTTCCGCGCTTATGCTTTCGCTCATGGTTGCTTCTCTGTCCGGCCCGCCCCTGCCCGTGATTCTCGATGGTGACCCGGGCCTGGACGACGCGGTGGCGTGGCTGCTCGCCTTTGCCAGTCCCGAAGTGCAGGTCCAGGGCGTCACGGCGGTTCACGGCAACGTGCCGCTGCGCCGGGGGGTGCGCAATACCGGGGTGGTGCTCGCGCTGGCGGGCGAGCGGGCGCAGGGCGTGCCGTATTTCGCCGGGGCCGACCGCCCGCTGCTGCGCGAAGAACTGACGGCCACCCAGATTCATGGCGAGACCGGCCTGCCCGCCGAAGGGTTGCCCGAGCCGGTGCGCCCCCCCGAGGCCGGGCACGCGGTGGACTTCCTGATTCGCACGCTGCGGGCAAGTCCGGGACAGGTCACGCTGGTCGCCAGCGGGCCGCTGACCAACGTGGCGCTCGCCTTTCGTCTGGCGCCCGACCTGCCGCAGCAGGTGCGCGAAGTGGTCTGGATGGGCGGCAGCACCGGGCCGGGCAACCGCACCCCCGCCGCCGAGTTCAACGCCCTGGCCGACCCCCACGCCGCCGACATCGTCTTCCGGAGTGGAGCGCCCCTGCGCATGGTGGGGCTGAACGTGACCATGCAGTGCATCGCCACACCGGAGCGGCTGGAGCAATTGCGTTCGCTGGGCAACCGCGCCGGAGCGGTGTCGGCGCAGATGCTGGAGTTCTACGCCGGGGTCTACCGCGAGCGGTACGGGCTGAGCGGCGGCGCCCTGCACGACCCTCTGGCGGTGGCGGCGGCGCTGCGCCCGGAGCTGCTGACGTGGCGGCCCATGCCCGTCGCCGTCGAACTGAACGGGGGCCTGAACCTGGGCCGCACCGTCTGCGACCTGTACGGCGTGACCGGTCAGGCGCCGAACGCGCAGGTCGCGGTGGACGTGGACGCCCCGGCCTTCTTCGACCTGTTGCTGGAGCGGCTGGGCACCCTGCCCTGAAGGGGCCTTGAGAGGCATTATACGGAATCGCGAAATCCGTATCTTTTCCTACTCCTTTCAGTCGGATTGAATCCAGAAATCTGCTGGATTCAATCGGAATCCGTACTACTCGGCGCCGCGAATCTCCACTTCCTCGCCGCCGGGCAGCAGGTAGGCCCGCAGATGCCCGTGCCGGGGGTCGGCAATCAGGTACGGCACCGGGTAGGCGGCGAGCTGCCGGTCCGAAGAACTCGGGGCCGCCGGGCCGTGCGGGTGGCTGTGGTAGAGCGCGACGAGTTCCAGCCCCTCGCGCTGCATGGCGCGCAGCACGCGCAGCAGTTCGCCGGGGTCGGCGAGGTATTCGCGCTCGGGCTGCGGGGAGACGTTGGGCAGCGGGTACAGGGCGCGGACCTGCACCTGCTCGCCGCGCACCCAGCCGCCCAGCGCCCCCACGCACTCGCGCGGCAGCTCGCGCCGAACGTGCGTCCACAGGGCCGCCGCCAGCACGGAAGGCAACAGCACGAACACGCCGGGCATTGTAGGCGCCCCGCAGCAGGGCAGCGGCACCCGCGTTTCTTTCCGCCTCATGCCGGGGGCGTATAAACTGAGCCGTTATGTCGGCGAACTCGCACCAAGACCAGCCCCCGCGCGTTCGGCTCGACGGCGAAGTGGTCGGGTTGCTGCTGCTCGTGGTGGCCTTTTTGCTGGGACTGATTCTGTTTTTGCCCCTGCTCAGCGACCAGGGGGAGGGAGGCGCCCTGGCCCAGGCGCGGCGCATCCTGCTCGACTGGGCCGGGTGGCTGGCGTGGCTGCTGCCGGCGGCGGCGTTCGCCTACGGCGTGGCGGCCTTTACGAGCGCACCGATGCGCGAACTGACCCGCTGGGTGCTCGGCGGCCTGCTCGCGGTGCTCGGGGTGCTGTGCCTGCAAGCCTTTTTTATGCCCGGCCAGAACGGTCACCCCGGCCCGGCAGGCTGGCTGGCCGAGGGACTGGTGCGCAAACTCAAGCAGGTGCTGGGCCTCGCCACGCCGCTGCTGTTGCTGCTCGCCGCCGCGCTGGGGCTGAAATTCATGCTGGGGGTGTCGCTGCTGGGCCTGATTCGCAAGCTGGTGCACTGGCTGATGGGGCTGCTGACCGGGGTGGGGCACAACGTTCAGGGCGCCATCGAAGCCAAGCTGCCCGGCAAAAGCGGCGGCGCCGTGACCGCGCACGACCGCACCGACGTGCGTGGGCAGCTCAGCAAGCTGCGCGGCGAACTCGACGCCCTGCGCCGCATCGACCCCAAAAACGGCGGCCTCAAGGAGCCTTACGAAAAGGTCCGGCGCCTGCAACGCGACATCAGAAGTTACGACGACGAGCAGCTCAAGCGCGTGCAGGACGACCTGACCACCTACGGCCTGATGTCGCGCAACGCGCTGCTGCAAGCCGCCCACGACCTGCGCGTCAAGGTCGAACAGGAAGCGGTGCCGGAAGGCGAAGAAGCCGTGCGCTTCCTGAAAACGGTGGTGGACGACCGCCGCCACGAACTGAGCGTTTTCCTCCCCAGCACCCAGGCGAGCGCCGCGCTCGAACATCTGCGCCGTCACCTCGTCAACCAGATTCTGTCCATCGGTGGCAAGGCCAAGCGGCTGGAATCCGAACGCTGCGCGTCCGAGCGTGCCCTCAAGCAGCCGACGGTGGAGATTTTGCAGCGCGAGCAGAGCGCCCACCTCAAGCGGCAGCAGCAGTGGCAGGACCTTCAGGACCGCTTTCAGGGCTGGCACGCCTACGAGCAGGCCTACGCCGGGTGGCCCGACCTCGCCGCCGAGTTCGACAGCGGCCCCACCGAGGCGGCGACCCAGGTGGCGACGGCCCTGCAGAAGCGGCCCCTGGACACGTTGCGCGACCCGCAGCACTGGCGCGAGGTGCTGGAACAGGCCACCGAGGAAGAAAGGCAGCGCCAGGCGGCCCCCCCGGCAGACGACGCGGGCGACGAGGAGTGGCAAGACGAGGACGAGGAAGGCGGCGATTCGGGCGGCCTGCTCTCGCGCCTCGGTCACAAGCTCGGGCGTCTGGTGGCTCCCCCCGGCCCCGAAAAGGAGGAAAAGCAGGCGCCGCCCCCAGCTCCGGCTGCCGACGCCTGGGACGAACCCGACGAGTTCGCCTTCTCCCCCCACCCGGTCTACGACGCGGCGACGGTGCCCGCGCTCGACATCGACTTCGGGGCCGCCCCCCGCCGCGCCCCGGTGCAGACGGAGCGCGAGTCCGTGCCCCCCGCGCGGAGCCAGAGCCGCGCCCGCCGCGCCGCGCCTGCCCCGCTGCTGACCCCGGACGCTGAACTGCCCAGGCTGACGGCTCCGGCGACCACCCCCCCGGCCCGGTTCGCCCAGCCCCCGGTGCGCCCGGACACCGCCCGCCCGCCCGCGCCTGCTCCGGTGGACCTCGACCCCTGGGACGACGAGGAGGACATGCCCTTCGGCCCCCCGGCGGCGCCCGCGCTGCGGCCAAGCAGTCAGGGGCAGGCCAGTCGGGGGCAGGCCAGTCGGGGGCAGGCCAGTCGGGGGCAAGCGGCCCGCATGGAGGCGGCGCCCCCTGCTGCCCCATCGCCCGCTGCCCCATCATCCGCTGCACTGTCGCCCCGGCCCGGTCCGGCACCCAGCCGCAAACCCGCCCCCGCCCCCTGGGAAGAAGCAGCGAAGGCAGAGCGCCCCGCGCCCAGAGGCACCAGTGAGCGGGGAGGCAGTGAGCGGGGAATCAGCCGCCGGGGGGCCATCAGCCTCGCGCTGCCGGGGGAAAAGCTGCTCGACCCCATTCCCAACGCGGCCAAAAACACCGTCCAGATGGACACGGCGGCCCGGCAGCGCGGCGACATGATCGACGAGACGCTGCGGCACTTCGGCCTTCAGGCGCGGGTGGTGGACATGGCGCGTGGCCCCACCGTCACCCGTTACGAAATCGAACCCGCTCCCGGCGAGAAAATCAGCCGCATCGCTTCTCTCTCCAACGACCTCGCCCGCGCCCTGGCGGTGGGTGGCGTGCGCGTGGAAGCCCCGGTGCCGGGCAAGAGCGTCATCGGACTGGAAGTGCCCAACGCCGAGCGCGAACCCGTCACCTTTCATCAGGCGGCGGCGAGCGCGGCGTTCAAGACTGCGCGGGCCAAACTGCCCATCATCCTCGGCAAGAGCATCGACGGCTCGATGATGGTGGGCGACCTCGCCAAGATGCCGCACCTGCTCGTCGCCGGGTCCACCGGCTCGGGCAAGTCGGTGTGCGTCAATACGCTGATCACCTCGCTGCTCTACCGCTACCTGCCCACCGAACTGCGCTTTGTCATGATCGACCCCAAGATGGTGGAACTCACGCCCTACGACGGCATTCCCCATCTGGTGCGCCCGGTGGTGACCAACCCGGCAGACGCGGCGGGGGTGCTGCTCGGCGCGGTGGCCCACATGGAGCGGCGCTACAAGATGATGAGCGGCGTGGGCGCCAAGAACCTCGAACAGTTCAACGCCAAGATGCGGGCGGTGGGCGAGGTCGAACTGCCGCATCTGGTCATCATCATCGACGAGCTGGCCGACCTGATGATCACCAGCCCCAAGGAAGTCGAGTCGGCGATTATGCGTCTGGCGCAGATGGCCCGCGCCACCGGCATGCACCTGATTCTGGCGACCCAGCGGCCCAGTGTGGACATCCTGACCAGCCTCATCAAGGTCAACATTCCGGCCCGCATCGCCTTCGCGGTGAGCAGCAGCCACGACTCGCGCACCATTCTGGACACCACCGGGGCCGAGCGCCTGACCGGACAGGGCGACATGCTGTTTTACCAGCCGGGGCTGGTCAAGCCGCTGCGCCTGCAAGGGCCGTACATCAGCGAGGCCGAGTCGGTGCGGATTGCCGACGAACTGCGCCGCATGGTGTTCGATGACGATTTCGTCGAGGCCTACGGCAGCGATTTCGAGGGCCTGATTTCGAGTTCCGGCCCCGGCGGGGACCGCTCGCAGATGGATTTCAGCGACCCGTTGCTGCGGCAGGCCGCGCTGGTGTGCATCGAGGAAGGGCAGGGCAGCGTCTCGCGGCTTCAGCGCCGCCTCTCGGTGGGCCACGCCCGCGCGGGCAAGCTGATGGACCTGCTCGAAGCGATGAACATCGTCGGGCCGCACCAGGGCAGCAAACCGCGTGAGGTGCTGATTGGCGAGGCCGACCTGCCCGAGTACTTCGGGAAATAGCCGGGAGGCACGGCAACAAGTTCCGGGCCTCTTTTTCTCCTTTTTCTTCGGAACCCACAGGAACGCTGAACGGCCGCTCGGTTGCAATTTGGCGCGGTGTGTTGTCAATTGTGAGGTGGATTTCCCAAGTTCAATCCAGAGGTGAACTCATGAAGAAGAGACTCGGCCTGATGACCCTGAGCCTGCTGCTCGTTTCTCCCGCTGTGGCCGGTGGCGCCGGTCAGCCCGCCGCCAAGCCCGCGACCTGCAAGAGCATCGCGGCCATCGTTGCGAGCGACCCGCAGTTCAGCACCCTCGCCACGGCGCTCGAAGCGGCGGACCTGACCGGCGCCCTGGCGGGCAGCGGCAGCTACACCCTGTTCGCGCCCACCAACGCGGCCTTCGCCAAGGTGCCCAGCGACCAGCTCGCTGGCCTGCTCGGTGATCCTGAGATGCTGGCCGCCGTGCTGAGCTACCACGTGGTCGCCGAGAAAGCCAGCGCCGCCGAACTGCGCGGCGCCAGCTCCGGCACCACCGAACAGGGCGCCGACGTGCAGATCAAGGTCTCGGGCAGCCAGATCATGATCAACGACGCCCGCGTGGTCAAGGCCGACATCCAGGCCTGCAACGGCGTGGTCCACGCCATCGACGCCGTGCTGATGCCCCCCACCGAAGTCGAAGCCCCCGAAGCACAGGCCCCCGCGCCTGCGCCCGCCGCGCCTGCGCCCGCTCCTGCTGCTCCGGCTGCCAGCACCGCCCCCGCTGCCATCGACGTGCGCAGCATCCCGGCCCTGCCCCTGAGCGGCGCCGTGACGGTCAGCACTCCGGCCACCACCGAGACGGGCACAACTGAAACGAGCACCGAAACCGCCACCGAGGAAACCGCCACCGAAGAAGCGGGCACCGAGGAAGGCACCGCCGTCGTCGAGAGCAACACCCTGTACGACGTGCTGGTGGCCGACGAGCGTTTCAGCACCCTGCGCGACCTGCTGAGCGACGCGGACCTGACCGACATGCTGATGTCCGGCGAGTACACCGTCTTCGCGCCCACCGACGAGGCGTTTGCCGCGCTGCCCGAAGGTGCTCTGGCCGCCGTCGCCAGCAACCCCGAACTGCTGCTCTCGCTGCTGCGCTACCACGTGGTGCAGGGCCGCCTGACCAGCGAGCAGGTGCAGGTCGGCAGCCTTCAGACCCTGGCCGGTAGCCCGCTGACCATCGAAGCCGAGCTGTCCCCCGCCATCGAGTCGAGCACCGGCCTGATCTACCCCGTGGACGCCGTGCTGCTGCCCGAGGGCTTCACCGTACCCGAAGTGGCCGACGACACCGCGATGGTCGAAACCACCGAGTTTCAGACCAGCACCGCCGCCAGCGTGAGCGTCGCCCTCGAAGGCGAAAGCTTCAGCGTGCTGCGTGGCCTGCTGACCCGCGCCGGGCTGACCGACACCCTCGCCAGCGGTGAGTACACCATCTTCGCGCCCACCGACGAGGCGTTCGCCGCGCTGCCCGCCGGAACGCTCGACGCCCTGACCGACGAGCAGGTCAAGAGCCTGCTGACCTACCACGTGGTTCCTGGCCGGCTGACGCTGGAACAGGTCGAGGGCGACACCGAAATCAAGACCGTGCAGGGCACGGCGCTGGTGCTCGGCAACGCCATTCCGCAGTCGAGCGTGACGGCGGGCACCTCCACCATCTACGTGGTCAACGGGGTGCTGTTCCCCAACGACTTCGTGGCCCCCGACCTGTCTGCCCCGGCCACCAGCACGACCACCACGACCGTCACCACGACGACCACCACCAGCGCGGCCACCACCAGCTCGGCCACCACCAGCGCGGTGGCCCCTGCCCAGGCCACCCCCGGCACCGCGCAGGGCGGCGCCATCGCAGGCGGCACCATGACCTCGCCCCCCGCCAACGTGGCCGCCGTGCTTCAGGAAGACCGTTTCAGCACCGTGCGCGAGCTGCTGACCCAGGCCGGGCTGCTCGACACCCTGGGCAGCGGCGCCTACACCGTGTTCCTGCCCACCAACGACGCTTTCGGCAAGCTCGACGCCGCCAAGCTGAATGCCGTGAAGGCCGACGCCGCGCTGCTCAAGCAGGTTCTGACGTACCACGTCGTTTCGGGCCAGCTCGACAGCGCCGGGCTGACCGCTGCCCCCCTGACCACCGTGGAAGGCAGCCCGCTCGCCGTGACCAGCGACGCCAGCGGCCTGAGCTTCGACGGCATGGGCATGGCGCTCGACGGTGGCACGCCCGTCACCGCCGGGACCACCACCGTCTACGTCCTCGACAGCGTGCTGCTGCCCCCCAGCCTGCGCTAAAGCCCCTCGCCCCTGCCTCTCCCCTGCCAGTTGGTGGGGGAGAGGTTTTTTGCTCTTTCAGGAAAGCTTCTAGAGCATTTGACAGAAAGACGTAACGTCTTTTTGGCGAGCGGACTGGGACAGCTCGCAGAGAGCGAGTGCAAAACACTGAGCAGGGCGGACTTGCAAAGCTCTGCGGGGCAGCTCTGCGAGTCCGCAGGAGAGAATGGAGTGATGCGGGGTGCTGTTCCGCGCATCACGTCATTCGGAGAACTGCTCTAGCCATCTGCCATCTGCTCTCCGCCATCTGCCTTCTGCCCTCAACCCCCCGCCCGCTCCACCCGAATCCGGGTGTTGTGAAAGGTGCTGCCCCCGCCCAGGTCCGTCAGCGTCTGGGCGGTGAGTTCATTGATGCTGCGGCCATCGGGCGCCGAGAGGCCCCACCACGTCCCTTCCACCACCGCCACGCCGGGCTGCGCGGCGTCCGTCACCTTCACCCGGCGCCGGACCTCGCCCTGCTCGCTGGTCAGGCGGGCGTATTCGCCGTCCTGTACGCCGTAGGCCGCCGCGTCGGCAGGACACAGCAGGACGTGCGGCTCGCCCCCCTCGGCGCGGTTGAGGTTGTCCAAATTGCCATACGTAGAGTTCAGGAAATGGTGCGCGGGCGGCGTCAGCAGGCGCAGCGGATACTCGGCGTTCAGGCGGGCCTGTGCGGGCACGAAACGCGGCGCGGGGCTGAGTTGCACCTTGCCGCTCGGCGTCTCCGCTCCGTGCGCGTAGGGCAAAGTCCCCTCCGGTAGGTTCAGGCGAAGGGTGCCTTCCGCCTTCAGCCGCTCGGGGGTGATGCCCGCAAGGAAGGGGTGGTCGGTGTCGAGCAGGTCGCGCAGCAGGTCGTCGGCCGTCCAGTACACGCTCTGTTCTTCCACCCCCAGGCGGCGGGCGAGTTGCGCGAACACCCAGGAGTTGGGGCGGCACTCGCCGGGCGGGGTCAGCTCGGCGCGGTTGTGGGCCAGCCAGAAGTGGCCGTAGCTGGTGTAGATATCAGGGTGCTCCATGAAGGTCGTCGCGGGCAGCAGGTAGTCGGCCAGCCGCGCCGATTCGGTCATCGCCTGTTCGAGGACCACCACCAGCAGGTCGTCCCGCCCCATGCCCGCCCGCACGCGGCCCGAATCGGGGGCCACCACCACCGGATTACAGTTGTAGACGAACATGGCCCCGAAGCCTGCCGCCGGGTCCAGTGCGTCCCCCAGCTCGTTCATGTTCACGCGGGGAGCGTCGGGTTTCGTGACGTGCGCCGCGCCCAGCCGCGTCCGGTTCAGCTTGAACGCCCCGCTGGTGCTCAGCACGCAGCCGCCGCCCCGCCAGCGCCAGTCGCCGGTCAGCGCGGGCAGCAGTGTGACCGCCCGCAGCGCGGTGCCGCCGTTTTCGTGGCGGGTCATGCCGTAGCCCACGCGGATATAGGTGGGCCGGGTCGTCCCGATGAGGCGGGCGAAGTCGCGCACCTCGTCTGCCGTCAACCCCGTCACCTCGGCGGTGCGTTCGGGGGTCCACTCGTCGGCGCTGGCCCGCAGGTCGTCCACCCCTTCGGTCACTTCTGCGAGGTAAGCGGCGTCGGTCCAGCCGTTCACGAACAGTTCGCGCATCACGCCCAGCGCGAGTGCGGCATCCGTTCCTGGTCTGATTTTGTAGTGCTGGTCGGCAAAAGCGGCGGTGCGGTTGCGGTAGGGGTCCACGCAGACGACCCGCGCCCCCTGCTTGCGGGCCGCCGTGATTTGCGGCGTCAGGTGCGAGTGGGTGGAGAGGCTGTTGATGCCCCACAGCACGATCAGCCGGGCGTGGGGCACGTCGAGCGGGTCCACCGCCAGCCGGGTGCCGTAGCCCACTTCCCAGGCCGCCGTGCCCGCCGACGCGCAGATGGTTTCCTCCAGTTCCGCCGCCCCGAGCGCCCGCCACAGCGCGTGGACGTGGCTGCCTTCGAGCAGGCCCATCGTTCCCGCGTAGTGGTAGGGCAGGATGCTCTGCGGGCCGCGCTCGGCGATGAGCTGCCGCAGCCGCCCGGCGATGTCGTCCAGCGCCTCGTCCCAGGTCACGCGCTCCCACTGCGGCTCGGGCTCGGACTTGGGGTTCACGCGCCGCAGGGGATACAGGGGCCGCTCGAGGTGGTTTTGCCGCGCCGGATAGTGGACCGTCTTGGCACAGGCAAAGCCGCGCGTATAGGGGTGAGCCGGGTCGCCGGTCAGCTTGACGGCCTTCTCACTCCCGTCCGGCTGCTGCTCGATGGTGATTTTGAGGCGGCAGGCGTCGGGACAGTCGAGGGGACAGGTGAGCAGGGCGTGGCGGGCGGTCATGCCGGGGATTGTAGGACTCCGGGCGGCAGAGGGTGAAAGGCCCCTCACCCTTCCGTCACTCCGCTCCTCCCTCCCTCTCCCCCAGAAGAGGGCCCCGCGAAAGCCTGGGGTGAGGGAGCTTTCCCTCATTCCAAAGGCTGACGCTGCCTTGCCCCGAATCCTTCATACTGAAGCATGACCCTTCCTCTCATGCTGCTGGCCCTACTGCTCGGTGGCGGACAGGCCGCGCCCACGCCGAAGCCGGACGCGGAGCTGGCTACCCTGCGGGCCAGATATCTCGGGAAAGAGGTCTGGGTGTACGGGGGCGGCCCGCTGCGCTGTTCGCTGAAGAATCCACAGGCGAGCGGGACCCTTTCCGTCCCGTACACGGGAACTGTCCGGGTGCTGAACGTGGAGCGCCTCACGGGGACTTTTCCGGTGGCCCCCGTCAAAAGCAGCGGCGTCATGCCCGCCCGGCCCGTGAAGAATCCTCTGCGCCTGCGCCTCGGTCTGCCCAAAGATTTCCGCGTGGAATCGTTGAGCTACAGCGGGACAGAGGAAGTGACGTTGACAGACGCCTCCACCTGCCGAGAAGTCACCGAAACGTATGTGGACGGGGCCGACCTGGAGAAGAATTTCAGCCTTACCCCGCCCGATGCCATCACCCGGCAAGCCCTTGCCCCTTTCTTCAAGCCTGACCCGCAAAAACCCGCCAGCGAAATCGGCCTGACGCACACGCAAGTGCTGTGGCTGCGCGGCATTCCAGAGAGTCCGGTGGGCGACCTCAAAACGCTGCTCAAGGCTCCCGTGTGGCTGTGGAACGGCCTCCCCGGACGCGGCGACAACGTGCTCCATTTCCAGAATGACCGCGTGGTGAAGGTGGAAGTCCCGCGCATGGGGCCGTGACCTACTCCGATTTCGCCGCCTCTGCCCGCCGCAGCCGCCGCCCGACCACGGTGCTCAGCCCCGCCACGGCCAGCAGCGCCAGCGCACACAGGCCCACCACTGCCCGCCAGCCGCCCGCGTCGTAGGTAAGACCGGCGGCCACGCTCGCCGCCGCGCCCGCGTAGTAGGTCATGTTGTACAGGCCCCCGGCCAGGCTGCGGCCCCCCTGCACGCTCTGCTGCACCGCGCTCTGCGCCGCCGCCTGAGCGATAAAGATGCCCGAGGACGCGGCGGCCAGCCCCAGGACGATGACCGGCAGCGCCGTCAACAGCGTGAGCGCCAGCCCCAGCAGGCTCAGCCCCGAAGCCACAACGAGCGTGCGGGCCGTGCCCAGCCGGGCCGCGAGCGGGGCCGACGCGGGCGTGACGACCACCCCGAGCAGGTACACCGTGAACACGGCGCCGAGCGGCCCGCTGCCCAGCGAGTACGGCGCGGCGGCGAGGCGAAAAGTGACGGTGTTGAAGACCGACACCAGCACGAACAGAATCAGGAAGCCCACCACGCAGACGGTCAGCAGGCGGGGGTTGCGCAGGTGGGAGCGCAATGTCCGCGCCGTCTCGCGGGCGTCCACAGCGGGGCGAAACGCGCCCGAGCGCGGCAGACGCCACACCGCCCAGAAGCCCAGCGCGTTGGTGACCATCAGCAGCCAGAACGCCGTGTGCCACTACCCGCCGTGCGCGACCAGCCCGCTGACGAAGCGGCCCAGGAATCCGCCGAGCACCGTGCCGGAGATGTAGGCGCTCATGTAGCGGCCCAGGGTGCCGGGCGGCGTTTCCTCGGCCAGATACGCGGTGATGGCGACGCTGACGAGCGGAATCAGCAGCCCCTGGGCAAAGCGGGCCACGTTCAGGGCGGGAAAACTGCCCGCATACACCGCCCCCAGGCAGGGCAGCAGCAGCAGGGCGAAAGCCCACAGCATGACCCGGCGCCGCCCGAACGCGTCGGCGAGCAGCCCGGCGACCGGCGAGGCGAGCGCAATCGCCAGGGTGGTGCTCCCGATGGCGGTCCCCACCGTGGCGGTGCTGAGGCCAAATTCGCGCGCCAGCAGCGGCAGCAGGGCCTGCGGCGCGTACACGTTCATCAGCAGCAGCGTGCCGATGGCCGCCCCAGCCAGCGGCCCGAAACGGGCGGGAACGGGCGGCGGCGCGGCAGTCATGGCAGCGAGCCTAGTCCTTTGGAGGTGTCTCCGGGAGGGGAACGTCCGCTAACGGCTTATACGGATTCCGCTTAATTCCTGCACAGTCGGGAAAGCGCCGCCTGTGCATCCATATCGCGGAATCCGTATTTTTTCCTACTCGCATCCGCTCGGATTGAATCTGAAACCACCAGATTCAATCGGAATCCGTATTACGCGCCGTGCTGCTCCTCCCACGCCGTCAGGAAACTCAGGCCGGAGTCGAAGAAGGGCCGCCCCAGCGTTTCCGCGCCGAATTCCGCCGCCCGTCCGGCCATCAGGCCCATGAACCACAGCGCACGGGCAGCGACGAAGTGCGGCAGCGCGGCGAGGTCGGCGTCCGTCAGCGAGCGGCGCTCGCGGTAGGCGCCCAGAAACGCGTCCCAGAGCGGCTGGGCCTCCTCCGCGCCTTGCCCCTGCGTGGCCTGACTCCACCAGTACACCGCGAGGTCATAGGCGCGAAAGCCGGGGCCAGCGCAGTCGAAGTCAAAGAGGCCGACCTCGCTCTCAGGGGTCAGCCGAGCGTTGGCCTCGTGCAGGTCGCCGTGACACGCGCCCCAACTCAGTCCCGGTGCGAGGGCCGACAGGCGGGCCTGGGTGCGCTCGGCAGCGGCCCCAAGCGGCGCGGCGAGGTCGGGAAACTCGGCCAGCAGCGGGCGCATCTGCCCCATGGGCTCAGTGATGAGATGCTTCAAGTCGAGCGCAAAACGGCCCGGCGCGGTGAAGGGGTCGGCGGCGTCATGCAGCCCGGCGGCACACTGCCCGTACAGCGCGGCGTCCTCGGGTGTGTTGTCCAGAGCGCGGCCCGGCAGATAGTCAAACATGGCGTAGGCGCGGGGGCCTTCGGCTGCCTCCAGCGCGCCGAACAAGGCTCCATCGGCCCGAGGGATGGGCGACGACACCCTCACTCCCCGACCCGTGATACGGATTCCGCTTAATTCCTGCACAGTCGGGAAAGCGCCGCCTGTGCATCCATATCGCGGAATCCGTATTCTTTCCTACTCGCATCCGCTCGGATTGAATCTGGAACTACCAGATTCAATCGGAATCCGTATGAGGTGCTGGAGAAACGCCAGTTCCCAACCCACCTCTGCCGGCGTGCGCCAGCCGCAGCGGTAGACACGCAGGATGGTCCTCTGCTCGCCCGATTGAACGCGGGAAGTATCGTTCAGCCCCCGCCGCAGCAAGGTCAGCGCCGGCTGCGGCAGGCCGTAGGTTTCGGCCACCATCCCGGCCAGGGCTATAGGCGCGAGAACCGAATGCAGGGCAGGGAATGACATGGCCGCAGTCTGCCTTTCCGGGCGCCGACGCGCATCCGGCAAATGGCTCAGGCCGGGCCGCTGGGAGGGACGGCCCCGCCTGCCCTCACGCCTCGCTCCTGAGCGCGGCCTGTCGCTCGGCGATGACCTGGCGAGCGAGGTGCTCGGGCACGTCCTGGTAGCCGTGCGGTTTGACGCTGAAAGCCCCCCGGTCGCCGGTCAGCGAACGCAGGTCCGCCGAGTAGGTTTGCAGCTCGGCCTGCGGCACGACGGCGCGAATCACGATGACGGTGCCCTCGGGGTCCATGCCCTGCACGCGGGCGCGCCGGGTCTGAAGGTCGCTGATGAGGTCGCCGGTGAGCTGCGCGGGCGCCCGGACGCTGAGCAGCACCACAGGTTCGAGCAGGCCCGGCTTTGCGCCCTCCAGCGCCTTTTTCAGCGCGAGGCTGCCCGCCGCGCGGAAAGCGAGGTCGGAAGAGTCCACGTCGTGGTACGAGCCGCCGAGCACCGTCACGTGCAGGTCCTGTAGGGGAAAGCCCGCCAGCGGGCCCTTTTGCATGGCGTCCTGCACGCCTTTTTCGATGCTCGGCAGGTACTTGGCGGGAATGGCGCCGCCCACCACCGCGCTGCGGAAGGCGTAGCCCTCACCGGGTTCGATGCGGACGGTGCAGTCGCCGTACTGCCCGTGCCCGCCCGACTGTTTCCTGTGCTTGCCCTGCGCCTCGGCCCGGGCGTGGACGGTTTCGCGGTAGGGAATCTGTGGGGCCGCGGTGTCCACTTTCACCCCGAGCGCGGCGAGTTTTTCCACCGCGATTTTGGTGTGCATGTCGCCCATGCCCGAGAGCAGTTGCTCGCCCGTCTGCGGCTCGCGGGCAAAACGCAGGGTGGGGTCTTCGTCCAGCAGCCGGGCCAGCGCGCCGCCGAGTTTGTCCTCGTCCTGGCGGGTGCGTGGGCGCAGGGCCACGGTATGCGCCGGGTCGGGCAGCCACAGCGGGTCGTACTCGATGGGCCACTCGGGGTCGGCCAGCGTGTCGCCGGTGTGCAGCTCGGGCAGCTTGGTGAGCACGCCGATGTCTCCGGCCCGCAGTTCCGGCACCTCGGTCAGCTCCTTGCCGTCGATGACGTAGAGGTGAGCGGGCCGCAGGTCCACGCCGCGGGTCGTGTTGCGCACCGTGTCGCCCGCCCGCAGGGTGCCGCTCCACACGCGGATATACGCTTCCTTGCCCACGAAGGGGTCCACGCTCAGCCGCCACACCCGGGCGCTGAAGGGGGCGTCAGGACTCGGCTCGCGGGTCTGGCCGTCCCGCCCGGCAACCGGGCCGCGCTCCTCGGCGCTGCGCAGGCCGCAGGTGAGCAGGTGCAGCAGCTCGGGCACGCCCACCCCGGTCAGGGCGCTGACGGGAATGACCGGATAGAGCTTCCCGGCGCGGATGGCGGCTTCGAGCGCCGGGCGCAGTTCGTCGTCTCCGGGCTCGTCGCCGTCGAGATAGCGCGTCATCAGGGCGTCGTCGGTCTCGACGATGGCCTCGACGAGAGCCTCGCGGGCCTCGCGCAGTTCCGAGCGCATGGACGTCGGCACCTCGGCGCCGCTCGCCCCGGTCAGCACCTCGGCGATGCCCCGGAAGTCCTCGCCCTGTCCGATGGGCAGGAACGTGGCGGCCACCGGACCTTTCAGGCTGGCCCGCACGTCGGCGAGCATGGTGTAGAAGTCGGCGCGGTCGCGGTCCATCTTGTTCAGGGCAATCAGGCGCGGCATCTCGAAGCGGTCGGCGGTGGCCCACACCCGCTCGGTGCCGACCTCCACGCCGCTGACCGCGCTCACCACCACCAGCGCGGCGTCGGCAGCCCGCACCGCGCCGCGAATCTCGCGCACGAAGTCGGCGTACCCCGGCGTGTCGAGCAGGGTGAGGTCCACGCCCCCGCTGCTCAGGCGCAGCACCGAGGTCTGAATGGAAAAGCCGTGGGCTTTTTCGGCGTCGGTAAAGTCGCTGCGGGCGGTGCCGTCTTCCACCCGCCCCGGACGTGAAATGGCCCCACTGGCGTGCAGCAGGGCTTCGGCAAGCGACGTTTTTCCGGCGCCGCTGTGGGCGGCGAGACTGACCGTGCGGGAAGGCATAAGACCACCGGACCTTTGGGGAAACACTGGCCGCCAGGAACAAAAGGAACAAAGCCGAGGCGGGGCCAGACCGGGGAACGGACGAATGAACGCCGGGCAGCAGGGATGTTTGGGTGCCCGAAGTCTACACCCCCGGCCCCGGCTGATACGGTTTCAAATTGAGTCCCGGACATGTCCGGGCGCAATTTTGCGCGGAGCGCATGGAAAAAATACGGTTTTAAGGAGATGGACGGGCATCCGGCGCCTTTCCGGATGTTCGGGAATCGGATTAAAGCCGTATGATACGGATTCCGCTTAATTCCTGCACAGTCGGGAAAGCGCCGCCTGTGCATCCATATCGCGGAATCCGTATTTTTTCCTACTCGCATCCGCTCGGATCGAATCTGAAACTACCAGATTCAATCGGAATCCGTATGACAAGTGGCTGACCTGCCTGGCGTCTGCCTGGCGCGGCCCGCTTCACGCCCGGCCCCAGACGTCCGGGGCACAGCGCCAAACACAGCGCCAAAAGGGTGTCCGGGGCCGCCTCCTGCGCCCTGATACGGATTCCGCTTAATTCCTGCACAGTCGGGAAGGCGCCGCCTGTGCATCCATATTGCGTAACCCGTATTTTTTCCTACTCGCATCCGCTCGGATTGAATCTGAAACTACCAGATTCAATCGGAATCCGTATGACCTGAAGCTGACGAGTTCCCCCGCAGCCCTCCATTTTCCCAAGCAGGCAGGGCCGGAGCCGAAAAGACGTCAGGAGGAAGAACACCGTCCGGCAGCCTTTTGACCGCCCCCATAGCCGCATTCACCAGACTTTTACACAGCCGTTCCTTTGGCTGAATTCTCAGGGGGTTCCCATGTGGGCGAGGCTGACTGAAGGGGCAAGACAGCGCAGAGACGTGTCAGAAACGGACCCCCCGTTTCACCGTTCCGCTCTGCCCGCAGGAGACGTATGACCCGTGACCGCGATGACCGTTTTGACTACAGCCGCGACGACCGCTACGACCGCCAGGGCCAGGGCCGGGGTGTGGGCCGTCAGGGCGACATGAACGACCGCTACGGCCACTACGACTACGGCAATGCCCAGCTGGACCCCGCCAGCGGGATGCGCGGCCAGGGCATGCAGGGCAAGGGCTACGGGCAGAGCTATGACCGTGACATGCGCGACTACAGCGACCGGAGCATGGGCGGCATGGGCCGCTCGTACAGCGAGGACCAGGGACGCTACCGCGGCGGCATGAGCGGTGGGCAGGACTACGGACGCCAGGGCATGGGGCAGGGATCCGGCCCGGGCTACGGGCAGGACGACCGCAGCTCCGGCATGGGCCCGCAGGGCTATGGCCAGCGCGGCATGGGCCAGGGCGGGTACAGCCAGAGCCAGGGCTACGGCAGCCAGATGGGCGGCCAAAGCTACGGAGGCCAAAGCTACGGGGGCCAGGGCATGGGCATGTCCGGTATGGGCCGTGACTATGGCAGCTCGACCAGCATGGACATGGGCTCGATGGGTATGCAGGGCGGCTACGGCCAGGGCTATGGCCAGTCGCAGTCCTATGGGCAGTCTGGCATGGGCTCCGGTCAGCAGGGCTACCGTGGTAAGGGGCCCAAGGGCTACCAGCGCAGCGACGACCGCATCAAGGAAGCCGTGAGTGACGCCCTCGAAGACGCCGACCACGTGGACGCCGAAAACATCGAAGTGCAGGTGCAAAACGGCGAAGTGACCCTGACGGGCACCGTGAGCGACCGGGTCCAGAAGCGCCGAGCCGAGGAATGCGTGGAGCACCTGCGCGGCGTTAAGGACGTGCACAACCAGTTGCGCGTGCAGCAGCAGAGCGGCATGAGCAGTTACGGCAGCCAGATGGCCCAGAGTGGCCAGGGCAGTCAGAGCGGCAGGGGCGCAATGGGCACAGGCTCGATGGGCATGGGCAGCCAGGGCCAGGATGACTCCAGTTCGTCTTCCAGCCACAACAGCAACCTCGGCCAGGACTCCATGACCAGCGCCGGCAACGAAACCAGTAGCGACAGCAGCTCGGCGGGCACGGGCAGCGGAAGCAGCAGCGCCACCGGCAGCACCGGCGCGAGCAGCACGGGCAGCAGCACCTCGACGAGCAGCAGCACTCAGAAATAAGCCTCTCTGAGGTTTAGAGCATTTGACAAAAAGAGGGCACCGCTTTTTGGCGAGCAGAGCGAGTACAAAACACTGAGCAGGGCGAAGAATGGAGCGGGTGGCGGTGCCCTTCCGACGCACGCGTAATTCGGAGAACTGCTCTAGGCGCCGCCCCGGCAAGGTTCGTTCCTGCCGGGGCGGGTTTCTATGCTCAGCGGCGCAGGTCGCGCAGGGAGGCCTGAAGTGTCCGCCACTGCTCCAGCGTCAGTCCGAGGGCGCGGGCCTGTTCTTCCTCGGACTGCTGCTGGGCATCTTCCAGCCTGAGCTGGTGCCGGGCGAGATGCTCCAAGTCGCTGTCGGTGGGGCCGAGCGTCAGGCCGGGCAGATCAAAGCGCATGGCTGAGGGTAGCCCGGTGAGGCCTACGCCGCACCTCCGCCGCCTGGCCTCTTTCAAAAGCAAAGAGGCCAGAGCTCCCGCCCCAGCCGCCTTTTTTTCTCTCTTTCTGCCGTTTATTCCAGCGTCACCAGATAGTCGTACAGGTCCGGCCCGCCGGGGTGCCTTTCGACTTCCACGTTGGGCACTGCCTTTCCGATGCGCTCGGCGAGGGCGTCGAGGTCTTCGGGCGTCTTTTGCGGGCCGCCGAAGACCGTCACGATTTCCTGACCGTCGTAGCCGCGCCCCAGCATCTCCAGCACGCTGTCTTCGGGGGTACCGCCCGCCTGCACCAGTTCGTCGTCCTGCAGGCCGATGACGTCGCCTTCCCGGATGTCCAGCGTGCGCCCGTCCTTCGTCGTGATGTTGGTGGTGCGGCTCGCCCGCGTGACCTCGAAGGTGGTGACGGCCTGCGACGCTCCGGTCATGGCCTCGCGCAGTTCCTCCGCCTCCGTGTCCGGGTTGAAGGCCAACGCCGCGCCCAGCCCCTGCCCCAGCGTGCGGGTGGGAATCACGACGGCGCGGCCTTCCATCAGTTCCATCGCTTTTTCGGCGGCCATCAGGACATTCTTGTTGTTGGGCAGGATGATGACTTTCTCGGCGCTGACACTGCGCACCGCGTCTACGATGTCCTGCACGCTGGGGTTGGCGGTCTGCCCGCCCGAAACGATGCGTGCGCCCAGCGCCCGGAACTGCTTGACCAGTCCGTAGCCGCTCGCGACGGCGACCAAACCCGATGTCGGGATTTCTTCCTCGGCCCGCGCCGCCGCGCCCGCCATGCCCAGAATCTCGGTGTGCTGCTCGGACATGTCCTCGACCTTGGTCTTGAGCATCTTGCCGTAGCGCCCCACCGTTGCCAGCAGTTCGTCGGGCTGGTTGGTGTGGATGTGGCCCTTGACGTAGCCCTCGGCGCCCACGACCAGCAGCGAGTCCCCGAACGGGCTGACCAGTTCGCGGATTTCTTCAATCGGTTTGGTCGCCTCGCTCATCAGGAACTCGGTGCAGAAGCCGAATTCCTCGGTCTCGAACCCCTGCTGGGCGTACTGGGTCACTTCGGGCGCGGCGGGCAGGGCGTCCCCGCGCAGCGCCGCCAGCATCCCCTGCACGACGTACAGGTACCCCTGTCCGCCCGAGTCGATGACGCCCGCCTGCCTCAGCGCGGGCAGCATGTCGGGGGTCTGGTCGAGCAGCTTCTGGCCCTCCAGCAGCGCGTTTTCCAGCACCATGTCCACCGTGTCGGCTTTCTTGGCCGCGCCGTCGGCCACGCCCCGCGCCACGGTCAGGATGGTGCCTTCGACGGGCTTCATGACTGCGCCGTAGCCGCTTTTCTGGGCCGCCCTGAGCGCCTTGCTCAGCCCAGCCGCGTCCACCTCGGCGCTGTCGCGGATGGCCTCGGCAAAGCCCTTGAGCAGTTGCGAGAGAATCACGCCGCTGTTGCCGCGTGCCCCGAGCAGCGCCCCGTAGCTGATGGCGCGGGCGACAGAGGGCATGGACCGGTCGTCGGCGGTGTCGAGTTCGCGCCGCACCGACTGCATGGTCAGGTGCATGTTGGTGCCGGTGTCGCCGTCGGGCACCGGGTAGACGTTGAGGGCGTTGACCTGCTCGCGGTACACGCCCAGCCAGTCGGTGGCGGTGCGGAACATCCGGGCGAGGTCGGCAGGCCCCAGTGTGGCGACATGCTCAGACACGCTGCACCCCCACCGCGTGAACGCGCAGCGCGGCGAGGTCGATGCCCGCCTGGGATTTCACGACGTGCTGGACCCGCTCACGGATGTTCTCGGCCACCCGGGGAATGTTCACGCCGTAGGCCGCCACGATGTAGAGGTCGGCGGTGAACTTGCCGCTCTCCTTGCCGATGACCACGCCGTCGGACACGTTGGCGCGGCCCAGCACACGGGAAATGCCTTCCCTGAGGTTGGCCGGGGCCATGCCCACCACGCCGGGAATCTCATGGGCCGTCAGCCCGATGAGGGAGGTCAGCGCCGCCTCGGTGATTTGAATGCTTCCGCTCACAATAGAAGAAGTATACGCGGGGTCACTCGCTCAGCCTGCGATGGTCGCGCTTTCGAGCTTCACCCGTTCCAGAACCCGCTCCGGGGTGAGGGGCAGCGGGTCGGCGTCGGGGTCGCGCCAGTCCTCGGCCAGTTCGGTCATCGCCTCCGCCACCTGACGGCGCAGCTCTCCTTCCCCCTTTTCCAGACGCAGAAACGCGGCGCGGTCAACCTCCAGCGCGGCTTCGTCGCCCTGCAACCCGGCGCCACTGTCGGCAAAGGTGTGGGCACTCAGCGAAAACGGCACGCCCAGCGCCGCCGAGGGTCCGTCCCAGCGGCTCAGGCGGTCGTCGTAGATCAGTTCACCCAGGATCAGTTCACCCAGCACCGCGTCCTGAAGGGTGGGAATCAGAGGCCCCATGTTAGGGTCTGGTCCCCACCTCTATCCTGAGCTATGGGCCGACGCGAACGCTTTTCACAGTACGAGTGGGCCACGTGGCCGGACGAGGAGCTGTTGGCGCAACTGGCGACTATGCAGGGCATGGTCAACATTCGCCGCATCGAGCAAAACGTGATGGGCGGCCCCGGTCTGGTGGTGGACCTGACAGACGAGTATTTCCAGACGGGTCAAGTCATGGCGGACGGCACCTGGCCCCACCCAGCGCGGCACAACAGGGTCTTGCGCCTGACCTGGGAAAGCCGCTGGAAAGAAGTGGGGGGCGGACTGAACGGGGGCGGCGTGACGGTCTTCGAGAGCGGGGAAATCTATGCGCTGGAAACGTATCCCGAAGGTTACTGCGGGCCATACGCCCAGAGCTATTCGTGGAACCCGGACGCACCCGACTGCGGCAGCACCCTGCTGGAAGTCGTGAACGACCCCGACCCCTGGATTACCGAACTCCTGAACGACAGCCCCGATTACGGCGTGTTTCCGTTGGGTGGGCGACCCGTGCAGGTGCATCCCGACACCTGGGAGCGCAACAAGGGCAACGGCTGGGAGACGCCGACGGGCCGCTACTTTCCTGCCGATGACAAAGGGAGCGATTCGGGCGTTTACTTCTGGACGGGTGAAACCGAACCTACGCGAGAGCAGCAGGCCGAATTCGACGCTGCCGTGAAGCGCAATCAGGAAGCGCAGGCCGCGCTGGAACGCTCCCGCCCGCGCTACCGCCACCTGTTTATCGCGTCCAACTCGGTGATGGTGGAACTCCTGTGCGAGGGGCTGCCGCGCTGGGAGTGGGCAGAGGTCGCAGAGAAAGGCTGAAGCGAGGGCCTACACTACGGGCATGAGCTTCGACTCGCTGCCCGCCCTGCCGCTGGAGGAACAGCCCCAGCCCCAAAGCCGCATTCCGCGCCGCCAGACCGTCAGCGTGAACGTGGGCGGCGTCATGGTCGGCTCGGCACACCCGATTGTGGTGCAGAGCATGACCAACACCGACACGGCCAACGCGGAAGCCACCGCCATGCAGGTGGCGCAACTCGCCCGCGCGGGCAGCGAAATCGTGCGCGTGACCGTCAATACGCGGGAAGCCGCCGCCGCCATTCCAGAAATCGTGCAGCGGCTCGCCGACATCGGCGTGCAGGTGCCCATCGTGGGCGACTTTCACTACAACGGCCATATTCTGCTGCGCGAGTATCCCGAAACCGCCCGCCTGCTCGCCAAATACCGCATCAACCCCGGCAACGTGGGGGCCGGGCAGCGCCACGACGAGAACTTCGCCACCATGATCGAGGTCGCGGGGGACTTCGACAAGCCCGTGCGCATCGGCGTGAACTGGGGCAGCCTCGACCAGCAGGTTTTGGCCCGCCTGATGGACGAAAACGCGGCGAAGGGCCACCCCAAGTCGCCCACCGACGTGACGATTGACGCGATGGTGGTGTCCGCCCTGGAATCGGCCCGCTTTGCCGAAGAACTCGGCCTCGCCCACGACAAGATTCTGATTTCGGTGAAGGTGTCCAGTGCGCCCGAACTGTGGCAGGTCTACCGCCAGCTCGCGCCGCTGTGCGACTACCCGCTGCACCTCGGCCTGACCGAAGCGGGCATGGGCATGAAGGGGATGGTGGCGAGTAGTGTGGCCCTCGCGCCGCTGCTCACCGAGGGCATCGGCGACACCATCCGAGTGAGCCTGACGCCCGAACCGGGAGCCAGCCGCAAACTGGAGGTCGGAGTCGCCCAGCAAATCCTGCAAAGCCTGGGCCTGCGCCAGTTTTTGCCGCAGGTGACGAGTTGCCCCGGCTGCGGGCGCACCACGTCCAGCTTTTTCCAGAGCCTCGCGCAGAAGATTCAGGACTACATCCGCGAGCAGATGCCCGAGTGGAAGGGCCGCTACCCCGGCGTGGAAGACATGCAGGTGGCCGTCATGGGCTGCATCGTCAACGGCCCCGGCGAGAGCAAACACGCCAACATCGGCATTTCGCTGCCCGGCACGGGTGAAGACCCCCGCGCTCCGGTGTATCAGGACGGCAAGCTGCTGACGACGCTGAAGGGGCCGCGCATCGCCGAGGAGTTTCAGGAGTTGCTGGAAAAGTACGTGGAGGAGCGGTACGGACGGGGAAGCTAGCCTATATTTCATGCCATCATGCCAGGCTAAGAGCATGACGACGCTGAGCGCGAAAGAATCCATCAAGGTCATTGGGGCCAGCGGACAGATTTCGCTGGGTAATACGGATTCCGCTAAATTCCTGCACAGTCGGAACTACACCGCCTGTGCATCCATATCGCGAAATCCGTATCTTTTCCTACTCCTTTCAGTCGGATTGAATCCAGAAATCTGCTGGATTCAATCGGAATCCGTATAAGGAGTATGCGGGCCGCACCGTGCTGGTCGAGGAACGCGAACCCGGCGTGTGGCATATTCGCACGGCGCGAGTGGTGCCCGATAATGAGCGCTGGCTGACGCCTGAAGCGCGGGAAAAAATTGTGCGGGCCGTCGCTTGGGCCGAACAAAACCCGGGCCGTGCCACCACGCCCGAGGAATTCGAGGCATTGGTTCAGAAGCTGCAAGCCCTTCCCTGAATGCCGCAACTCGACCTCAACAATCCGGCTTTCCAGTGGCAGACGGTTGAACTGGAAAAGGCCGAGCGGCACGCCCTCATCAGCACTTTTCGCAAACTCCTGTCTCTGGAATGGGACGAACTCTACACGCATCCCGGCCTGAACTGGGAAGCCGTGAAGGACGTCGAAGGGCCGCAGGGTCAGACGCCGTACTCCTTGCGTGACAGAAAGTGACGCGCATGCCCCGTTCTTTAGAGCGGGGTCAAGCGGCATCCGTTCCGCTAGGAACGGCAATGCTGAGGCTTTTCGTGCTATGCTTAAACGGCAATGCCCCGACGGGTGGTCAGACCCTCGGAGCGTGGCAAGGCAGTTAGAGGCTGCCAAGCATGGAAAACAATACCACCATCAAGACGCACAAGTACCGCTTGTACCCCACCAAGCCCCAAGAGGCCGCCATGTTTGAGACATTGCGCCTCACTCGGCAGTTGTACAACGCCGCACTGGAACAGCGTATTTCGGCGTACAAGAAGCAGGGTAAGACGGTTACGGGCTACGACCAGCAGAAAGAACTCACGGCGCTCAAAGAGGCGTGTCCTGAGTTTGAAGCAGTCTACTCCCACGTCCTGCAAGAACCCTTTGAGCGGCTGGACAAGACGTACAGGAGCTTTTTTGCCCGTGTAAAGCGTGGGGAGAAAGCAGGCTTTCCCCGTTTCAAACCCGCTCAGAGATGGAATAGCTTCAAGTTCAAGGAAGTCTGGGATAAGAAGAAGGGCCGCTGGCTCACCCCCGGCAGGCCCACCGACGACGGAAAACGCATCAACATCCCCAAAATCGGCAGCGTGAAATGCAAGTTTCACCGCCCGCTGGAAGGCACGCCAAAAACGCTGCAAATCCTGCACGAATGCGGCGAATGGTACGCGGTCTACACCTGCGAAGTGCCCAAGAATCCCTTGACCCCTACGGGGTCAAGCGTCGGGGTGGACGTGGGGACGACGTGGTTTGCCATCACGTCAGACGGCGAGTTTGTGGAGAACCCCCGTCACCTGAAAACCGGACTGAGAAAGCTCCGTGTCCAGCAGCGCACCGTGGCCCGCCGTAAGAAAGGCAGTAACAGGCGCAAGAAAGCCGTGAAGCTGGTCGCCAAGAATCATCAGAAAATCCGCCGTCAACGGCTGGACTTTCACCACAAAACCGCCCGGAGGCTGGTCAATGAACACGACGTAATTGCACACGAAGATTTGAAGGTTTCCAACATGGTGAAGTCCAACTTGGCCCGCTCCATCTCCGATGTCGGATGGAGTCAGTTCTTCGACATCCTTTCCCTGAAGGCTGAAAGTGCCGCCCGGAAAGTGATTCGCGTCAATCCCATGTACACCTCGCAAACCTGCCATCAGTGCGGCCACCGCAGCAAGGAAAGCAGGCTGAGTCAGTCGCGCTTTAAGTGCGTGAACTGCGGACATGAGGACAATGCAGATTTGAATGCAGCGCGAAACATTCTCCAGGCCGGGGCACGGCCTTCAGGCGTGAACGATAGCGAGGTTATGCATGTCGTCGCCTGAGAAGCCTCGCTCTTTAGAGCGGGGAGTTGTCACAGCGCCTATTCTTGACCCATGAACCTCTGGGGCACCGGACCTTTCGACAACGACAGCGGCAAGGCGTTTATCGACGAAGTGCTGCAAGACGGCGACTACGCGCTGGCCGAAGCCTTCGACGTGGTGCTGGACGCCGACATGGACTTTATCGAGGCCGAAGAAGGGCAGCGCGTGATGGCGGCGGCGGAGATTCTGAACGCGGTGCTCACCGGCGACACCTCGCGCCTCGTGGACGCGGAGCTGCGCGGCTGGGTGCAGCAGGCCGACGCCCCGGCGCTGGCGTCCCTGAAAACCTCCGCCCGCAACGCCCTGGCGCGGGTGATGGGCGAGCAGAGCGACTTGCCGGGCCTCTGGGAAGACGGCGAGGACGCCGAGGTCTGGCTGGGCGAGGCGCAGCGCCTGCGGCAGGCCCTGTCCTGACCGGAAACTGACCCCCCAAATGGGGGTGAATGTGCCATGAGAACTTTCCTCAGAGCTTTGAGACATGGCATCAGGCTCACGTCACGCGGGGGGCACAGACTACGGGCATGAAAAAGCTCCTGACCCTCTCCGCCCTGACCGCCACCCTCGCCGCCACCGCCTCCGCCGCGCCTGTCATCAGCGCCCAGAGCATCATCGTGAACCCGGTGCAGAACAACGTGAACGTCCGCGTGTGGACCAACAAGGACACCAGCGGCACCCGCACCCCCAACTACTTCCCCGGTGAGCGCATCCAGATTTCCACCAGCGTGGACCAGGACGCCTACGTCTACCTGTTCAACGTGGACCCCGAGGGCAAGGTGGACCTGATTCTGCCCAACCGTTACTCGGGCGGCCAGAACTACCTCAAGGCCAACACCACCAAGGTCTTCCCGCCCGCCGGCGCCGGCTTCACCTTCGACATCGCCGCGCCCTACGGCCTGAACAAGGTGCTCGCGCTCGCCAGCCGCACGCCCCTGAACATCGACCAGATCGCTCAGTTCAAGACCCAGCAAAGTGGCTTCGCCACCAGCAGCGTGCAGGGTCAGCAGCAACTCGCCCAGGCGCTGAGCATCGTCGTCAACCCCGTCGCGCAGCCCATTCCCCAGAACAGCTGGGACTCGGCCACCGCGTTCTACAACGTCGCCCAGCGCCCCGTGGCGGCCCCGGCCCCCGTGCGTCCGGCCTACCCCTGGACCCAGGTCCGCACCTGGCGCTCCTACACCCCCTACACCCAGGGCACCAACGTGGTGACGGTCTACCAGAACTACAACACCCAGCTCACCGACCAGGGCTACCGCCTGGTGAGCCGCAACCAGCGCGGCGACAACCTCTACGCCACCTACCGCAGCAACAGCGGCACCGCCCAGCTGCTCATCCGTCTGGTCAACGGCCAGTTCGAAGTGCGCATTACCCGATAATCAGTGCAGATGGCTCAATGCTGATGGCCGATGGCTAAAGGCAAGAGAGGCAGGCCGGGAGATTCCAAACTCCCGGCCTGCCCCTTTTCTCCCCTCTCCTCTCTACTCTCCCCCCCTCTACCCTCATACGGATTCCGATTGAATCTGGTCGTTTCAGATTCAATCCGAGCGGATGCGAGTAGGAAAAAATACGGATTCTGCGATATGGATGCACAGGCGGCGCTTTCCCGACTGTGCAGGAATTAAGCGGAATCCGTATCAGCCCTCTACTGCGCCAGCGGCGCATACGCCTGCGCCCCCACGCTCAGGGGCGACGGCTCCCGCCCGGCGCGGATGGCGGCGGCTCCGGCCAGCGCAATCATCGCGCCGTTGTCGGTGTTCAGGCCCTTGCCGGGAAAGACCACATGCAGCCCGGTCTGCGCGAAGGCGTCCCGGAGGGCGCGGTTGGCCGCCACCCCGCCCGACACGACCACCGTGCGGCGGCCCAGGTGTTCGGCGGCCCGCACGGTGGTCTTCACCAGAAACCCCACGGCGGCCCGCTCGAAACTGGCGGCGAGGTCCTCGGGTTTCGCTCCGGCTTTGTGGGCCAGCAGCGCCGCCGTCTTGAGACCGCTGAAGCTGAAATCGAAGGCCTTCTGGCCCTTGAGCGGTTCCTTGAACGGCACGGCGTCCGGGTCACCCCGCGTGGCTGCCTCGCTGATGGCCGGGCCGCCGGGGTAGCCCAGGCCGCACAGCCGCGCCACCTTGTCGAAGGCCTCGCCCGCCGCGTCGTCCAGGGTGGCGCCCACCAGCCGGTAGTCGCCCTCCTGCACCACGTCGAACAGGTGGGTGTGCCCGCCGGAGACGACCAGCGCGAGATAAGGGGCCTGAAGCTGCTCCTCCGACGCGGCGGCGAAGATGTGGCCCTCCAGGTGATGCGCGGCGTAGAACGGCACGCCGAGCGCCTGCGCCAGCCCCTTGCCGTACATCAGCCCGACGAGCAGGGCGCCGACCAGACCGGGGCCGGACGTGGCCGCCACCGCGCCGAGATCGGTGAGGTCCAGGCCCGATTCGGCCAGGGCGTCGCCCAGAATGCTGTCGATGCGCTCCACATGCTCGCGGCTCGCCAGTTCGGGCATCACGCCGCCGTACTGGGCATGCACCGTCTGCGACCAGACCCGGTTGGCGCGGACTTCGACCCCGCCGCCTGTCCCCCCCGAAGCGGGCACCAGTTCGACGATGCCCACCCCCGTGTCGTCGCAGGAGGTGTCGATGCCGAGGATAAAGCGCGTCATTCGGGCAGTGTACCCGCCGTCGCCGCCGCCATCGGCAACGCCCGCACGGTGATGCGCTGGCCCTGGCGCAGGCGGTGGTAGGACACGTCGGCGGCGGCGGTGACGGGGCAGCCCAGCGCGTCGGCGGCGTCCTGGGCCACCGTCTGCACGAAAAACTCCATGTCGCGCACCACCGGATGCCCGACAAAGGCGTCCACGTAGGTGTCGAGGCTGAACAGTTCGAGCAGCCGCTCGCCGCCCACGTAGCTCAGGGTGAGGGTGCTGCCGGGTTTGGGGTTACGGGTGGCCGGGCACAGCTCGGGCAGCGTCAGGACGTGTTCCACCGTCATCTCCAGACCGGGCCGGGCGTTGGCGATGGTGCCGAGAAGAGCAGCGTTTTCGCTCACGCGGCGGCCCGGGGCGTCCCTTGCCGCACGCGAAGGGCAAACAGCGCGGCAATGGCGTACTTGGCAACGATGTCGGCGAAGATGATTTCCGTAATCTCACGGCTGCTCATGTCGCCGTAAAAGGCCAGCAGGGTAAACAGCACCGAGTCGAGCGGCACGCTCACGGCGTTGCTCGCCAGCACACGGGTCCACCAGCTGCGGTGAATCAGGCGCTGGTATACACCCGTGTCGGCCAGTTCGCCCACCAGAATCGCCAGAAACGACGCCCCGACAAACCGCAGCGGCGTGCCGAGCAGCACCGCCGCCACGGTGTTGACCAGCAGCGCCAGCGCGATGGCGACCAGCACGGCGGGCACGCCCCCGGCGCGGTGGATGCGGTCACGCAGGGTAAAGACGGCGGCGAAGAAGATGGTGCCCACGCTCAGCAGGCCAAACACCGGCAGCGGAATGAACTTGTTCAGCGTGAGATTGGCAAGCAGGATGCTCAGCGCGTACAGCGCGATCAGGATGGTCGGCGTCAGGGCAGGGCGGCCCAGGCCAGGCGCAGAAACGGTCATACGTCCTCCTCAGCCACAGCGACAAGACAGGTCACGGGCCAGTGCGCCAGCATAGCGCCGGGGGAAGCGCCAGAGAAAAACAAAGAAAAAGCGGGCGGCCCACCCGGGAAGCCGCCCGCCCCGCTGCCGGATTTACCAGAAGTTGCCGATGCGGAAGTGGAAGCGTCCGTTGGGCTTCTGGGCGTTCTGGGTGCTGTAGCCGTAGTCGAAGCGCAGGCTGGGAAGCTGCGCGCCGCCGAACCCCAGGTTGAGCTGCACGCCCGCGCCGACGCCGTAGGCGCTGCGGAAGGCTTCGCCCTTGTTCCAGACGCCGCCGTAGTCGGCGAACACCACACCGTACAGACCCTGCGCCACGCCGCCGGACAGACCGAAGTCGTAGCGGTATTCCAGGCTGGACGAAAAGTAGTTGGTGCCGAACAGCTGCCCGTCTTCCAGGCCGCGCAGCTCGCGCGAGGGCAGCGGGTTGGACCCGCCGATGAAGTAGCCGGTGCCGTCGGGGAAGGTGCCGCTGGTGGCGCCGGTGTTGGCGCGGGCGGCCAGCACCTGCCGGTAGGTTTCCAGCCCGAAAGAGCGCCTCACCTGACCGCCGAAGCCGTAGTAACCGCTCACGCCGATTTCGCCGTCCACCCAGCTCAGGGGGGTGTCACCGGCGCGGCCCACGTTGTAGCCCACCGAGCCGTAGGCCCGCACGCCGCGACCCGGGAAGTTGGCGTTGTCGGTGTTGTCGTAGTTCAGGCCGCTGCTCAGGCGGGTGGTCAGGCTGGAAGCGGGCAGCAGAGCGGTGGCCGCCGCGTCGTCCACGGTGCTGGTTTCGCCTTCCTGCTTGGGTTCGAGGTAGTTGGTGCGGCTGTTGAACGACACGTTCGCGCTCGCCGTCAGGTTGGGGGTGATGTTGCGGCCCAGACCCAGGCTGAAGCCGTTGGTGCGGGTGGTGAAGTCGCGCCCGGTGTCGGCCTTGTCCGCATCGACCAGCGCGATGTTGCCGCCCACTTCACTGCCCACCCCGAAGCTGAGCGAGGTGCGGGTGGTGCGGAAGTCGGCGAAGTCGAGGTCGAGCCAGGGAATGGTGTAGTTCAGGCTGCCCACCCAGTTCTGCCCGGCCTGGTTCTGCACGGCGCCGAGGCGCACGCCGAAGCTGTGGCCCAGACCGAAGGCGTTGGAGTTGGTGTAGGCCACGTCGCCGCTCCAGCCGCCCTGCAAGCTGTCGTAGCCCAGGCCCAGATTGACCGGAATCCCGCTGCGGCCCTCGCTGAGCGCGATCACGTAGGTCACGTTCTCGGGGTTCTGCGGGTCGCTCTTGACGCGCACGTCGTTGATGGTGACGTACCCCAGGGCGCTGATGCGGCTGAGCGCCGACTGCACGTCGCGGCTGTTGAAGGTCTGGCCCGCTGCGGGCAGCTCGCGCAGAATCACGCGGTCCTTGGTGCGGTGCTCGCCCTGCCAGGCGAGTTCGTACCCGGCGAGGCGCACCTCGCGCAGGGTGTAGGTCAGCACGCCGTTCTGAAAGCTGATGGCGTCGCGGGTGCTGATTTCGAAGCCCGCCTGACGGTAGACGTTGCGCAGCGCCATGAAGTCGTCCTGCGCGAGCTGCGGCGAGTACACGTCGCCGGGCTTGGTCTTGATGGCGGCCTGAAGCTGCTCGGTCGGCACCTTGGTGTTGCCGACAAAAGCGATGCTCGCCACCGGGCCGCTTTCCACGTCGGCGGCACCGAAGACCACCGTGACCTGCGCGGGGTTCTGTGGGTTGGGGTCGAGCGCGAAGCCCACCGGCTTGCCGGTCAGGTTGGCGAGGGCACGCACGTCGGCCTGAAGCTGCGCGAGCCGGAGCGGCTGCCCCGCCTGCGTCTGAAGCGCCGGGGTCTGGGCCAGCGTCCCGAGCGGCGAGAGGTCCACGTTCGCCACGCGGCTCTCGATCATGCTGAGCTTGAGCACGCCGTTTTCCAGGCTCACGCTGCGCGGGTCGATTCCGGCCTGAAAGTACCCGGCTTCCTCGTAGGCGGCCTGAAGCGCGTCGGAGGCGGCGAAAAACGCCTGGGTGGTAAAGCGCTTGCTGGTTTGCAGGGGCCGGAAGATGTTCTGCACCGTCGCCTCGGGCAGCAGGGTGGCACCCGTGATCTCCACGCGGCTGAGCGGCGCGGACTCGTCTACCACGAAGGACACGGTGGCGGTGCCGTCGGCGCCGAGCTTGGTTTCGGTGCTGATGCTGGGCACGAAGGGAAAGCCTTCCTGACGGTAGTTCTGCGCCAGCGCTTCCTTGGCCTGCTCGATGCGCTGGGTGTTGAGCACCGCGCCGGGGGCGATGTTGAGCAGTTCGGCGATGCTCTGCTTGAAGGCGTCGGCGGGCAGGAAGGTCAGGCCGGACGCCTGCACCTCCTTGATGGTCGGGTTGGAGGTGACCGTGATGACCAGGGTGTCGCGGCCCGATACCGTCCGCAGCTCGGCGGTCGCGGTCTTGAAGTAGCCGCTGGCGAGTACGTCCTGCTCGACCTGACGCAGGTTGACGCCCGAAAGCGGGGCGCCGGGCTGCACCGTCAGGGTCGTCTTGAGAAATTCGGACAGCAGGTCGGTGGTTCCGACCACGCTGATCTCCTGCACGGTCCCGGCCTGCTGGGCCAGCGCCGGTGCGGACGCAATCAGAACGGTGGTCACGGCAAACGTCAGGGGGTGTCGCATGTTTCTCCTAGTGTCGCACGGGCCGGCCCGCTCACGGGTGAGGCGGCAGAGGGCAGCCAGCAGAGCGCGTTCATGTCACACTTGCCCAACGCGGGCTGAGAAGGGTGAAGGGCACTTGACGACAGCCTCATGCGGTTGCCAGGACCCGCTTTCCGTCAGCCTACGCGAGTTCACTCTTTCCTCACCCGGTCACGCGGACGTTCGGGGTCGGCTCATACGGATTCCGCTTAATTCCTGCACAGTCGGGCCTGTACAGTTGGGAAGGCGCCGCCTGTGCATCCATATCGCGTAACCCGTATTCTTTCCTAATCGCATCCGCTCTGCTGCGCAGCTTTGCAAGTCGGATTGAATCTGAAACTACCAGATTCAATCGGAATCCGTATCAGCCGGTTCGGGGGCAGCAAAAACCGTGTCTGTGAGGCGTTCCGGGCAGCCGTGAGGAGAAGGCAGTCTCCCGTTAGTGACCCGGGGTTTGTTAGCAGGTGAATGGTTTCACGTTGGGATCGTGACCGGGCGTGTAGGTTGCGAGTGTGCCTGTCGCTTCCTCCCGTCCCCTCCGTGCACGCAGCGCACTTGAAAAGATCCGGCGCCGCGACGAGATTTTGCGGGCTGCCGAGCGTCTGTGGCTCTCGACCTCCTACGCCGACCTGAGCATGAACCAGATCGCCCGCGAAGCCAGACTCGCCAAGGGCACCCTCTACCTGTATTTCGACACCAAGGAAGAGCTGTTTCTGGCCCTCCTGCACGAGTATCTGCAAACCTGGTTCCAGCACTTCAACGACCTGCTCGGCGCCCGGCAGCCCCGGACTCCCTCCGAGATGACTGCGACGCTGATCGTCGCCCTGGAGGGTCAGGACCACCTGCGGCGGCTGCTGCTGCTGCTCAGCACCGTTTTGCGCAGCCACCTGTCCCCCGAGGTCGAAGCCGACTTTCGCCGCGATATGCACCAACTGCTTCAGCAGACGGTGCACCGCATGCCCTATACGCCGGACATCAACCGGCAGATTCTGATTCACTGCTACGCGCTCGCGGTCGGCTGGCAGCAGATGGCCGCCGCTCTGGGGCAGGTGCCAGGCCCCGATGCGGCAATCTGCGAAAAGGAAAAGGAAGGGGCCTTTCGGCTCGCCCTGGAAGCCATCATCGAGCGGCTGGGGCAGCAGGCGCAGGCGAGTTGAGGCCGCCGCGTCCCTGCGCCCTATCATCCGAACACTGAAAACACAGACAAACGGCAACGGGCAGAACTGCATGCCACAGCCGCAGAGGGTGTTCGTCCAGCCCCACTGGACGGCCCGCTGGCAAGCCCGGCGGCGGACAGGCCGAATAGAAGGCGCCCGAAGTGACCGGCTGCTACAGTCGGTTTCCCCCACTCTGCCTGAAGGAGCCTGCCCATGACCCTCGAAGAACTGATGAACGCCCCCGCGCCAGCCTCGCAGTGGGTGCTGGAACGCGACTGCGCCGAGACTGGCCTGAACCCCGAAGACATCCGTGCCGAGATGCTGCGCCGCATCGGCGAAATGAGAAGCAGCATCGAGCGGGGCCTGAAAACCGACGCCCAGAGCATCACCGGCATGGTGGGCTGGAACGCCAAGGGCCTGTGGGACGCCCCCGACGCCCTGAACGCGCCGCTGCTGCGCCGGGTGCAGGCTTACGCGATGGCGGTCAACGAGGAAAACGCCCGCATGGGCCGCATCGTGGCCGCCCCGACGGCGGGCAGCGCAGGCACCATTCCCGGCGCTTTGATCGGCGTGGCCGACCACCTGAACATCCCCGACGAGCGGCTGGTGGACCCCATGATTCTGGCGGCGGGCGTGGGCAAGGCCATCAGCAAGCGCATGTTCATCTCCGGCGCGGCGGGCGGCTGTCAGGCCGAAATCGGCTCCAGCGCGGCGATGGCGGCGGCAGCGGTGGTGGAACTGCTCGGCGGCACCCCCCGCGCCGCTGTCCACGCCGCCAGCCTCGCGCTGATGAACACCATCGGGCTGGTGTGCGACCCGGTGGGCGGCTACGTGGAAGTGCCGTGCGTGAGCCGCAACGCCTTTTTTGCCGTCCACGCCGTAAGTGCCGCGCAACTGGCCCTGGCGCAACTCGAATCTTTCATTCCACCCGACGAAGTGCTGGGCGCGATGGCCTCGGTGGGCCGCATGATGCCCGCCGCCCTGCGCGAAACCGCCGACGGTGGACTGGCGCAGACGCCCACGGGCCTCGCCGTCACCGCCCGCATGCAGGGCAAGGAAGGGCAGGCGGAAGGTGACCTGCCCGGCGGGATGACCTCGCTGCCGATGGTGTGAAGCCTCGGTGATTGAGGATGGAAAACGAGGCTGGAGCCTATGCACTCCAGCCTTTTTCGTTTGTGTTCCCTACAGTTTGACCCAGCGGCCTTGCCGCTTGTGTCTGAAGAACTGACCGACGGAAGCGGCATTGGCTGCCAGGACGACCAGGACCACGCTCCCCATGTCGTCTATTCCCGGCAGGAAGGGCGCGGAGTGAGGCGCGAGCCACTGCCACAGCACCACTGTCAGCCAAGCCGCTGGGAAGTAAGCCAGCGCGCCCACGCCAGCGGCGAAGGGATGGACGCCGCGCCAACCCAAAACCGCAGAGCAGGCCGCCACGACCAGCATGATGCTCAACCACAGTTGCGCGGGCGGATGCGAGGCGAAGAGAAGCACCTGAGCGACGGCCAGAGCCGCGAAAAGGCACAGCGGCAGGGGCAAGTCGGCCCACCAACGCTGCGCGGCCTGGCGGGTTTCCTTTGCCCAGTGAACGTCTCCCACACTCTCCGCTTCGTTCTCCATCGCCTGTTGCCACTCGTCGCGGTTCATACTGCCTCCTCTTCACCTTCCGACTTCAGCCGGCTGAGCGCCCAGCCGAAGCCCCAGAGCAAAGCGAACGTCAGTAGAGAGGAGAGCAGCAGCTCCCAGGCGTTCGCCATCCGTAAACCGAACCACAGCGTGAAGGGAAGCAGACTCGCCACCGCCGCCAGCGCCCAGGGTGCGTACCCCAACCATACGTAACGGGCCAGCCAGACGAGGAGCAGCAGCATTCCGGCGCCCGTATTTAGAACCCTGACCGCTTCTCCGGTCACGGGGTCGGGCAGCCGGGATAGGGACGCGACCAGAAGAACGCCCAGAGGAGGCAGCGACAGCACCAGCAGCAGCCGACTCAGGGGCCGCCAGGCCAAGGCCGCCCGCAACTCGGCGCGGCGCCGCAGGCCCCAGGCGACGCGGCGGGTCTGCTGCGCCCAGTGGATGTCTTCCACACTTGCCGCTTCCTGTTCCATCGCGGCCTGCCACTCGTCGCGTCTCACAGCAGCGCCCCGCGCAGTACGCCCCGCTCCTCCTCGCGCCGCTCCCGCGCCAGCCGCAGCCCCTCCTGCGTCAGGCGGTAGACGTGACGCGGCGGCTTGCCCTCATGCGGCGACGGCTCCCACTCGGCTTCGAGGTAACCCTGCTCGTGCAGGCGCTGCAAAATCGGGTAGAGCGTGCCGCTTTTCAGGTCGGTGGCCTTGCTGAGGTCGTACCCGTAGGTCTGCGCCGGATAGCTTGAGAGCAATGCCGAAAGCACGGCGCGGGTATGTGGACTGGTATGAGGTCGCCGGGGCATAGGCAGATTATCTAGTTATGTAGATTTTGGTGTCAAGGGAAAGGCCGGGGCGCCCAGGCTCCAGCCTTCCTTATTTATTTTTTAGCCATTTGCCTTCAGCCTTCTGCGTCCTCCTGCCCCTGTCCCCCCTCCGGCTTGAGCAGCGGGAACAGCAGCACGTCGCGGATGGAGTCGCGGTCGGTCAGCAGCATCGCCAGCCTGTCCATGCCCATGCCCATACCCGCAGTCGGCGGCATCCCGTATTCCAGCGCCAGCAGGAAGTCCTCGTCCTGCTCGTGCGCCTCGTCGTCCCCGGCCTCGCGGCGGGCGGTCTGCGCCTCGAAACGGGCGCGTTGGTCGAGGGCGTCGTTGAGTTCCGAGTAAATCGGCGCCAGCTCGAAGCCCGCCACGTACAGGTCGGCGCGTTCGGCCAGCCCTTCGCGCTCGCGGTGGGTCTTGACCAGCGGGCTAATCACCAGCGGCATATCCACCAGGAAGGTCGGGTTTTGCAGCAGCGGCTCCACGTACTCGCCGCCGAGCTTGTCGAGCAGCTTGTAATCGGGAGTCTTGCGGTGTTCGGGGTGGTGAATGTCCGACCATTCGCGCAGCTTTTGCAGGTCGAGCGGGTCGAAGTCGAGCTTGGCCTGTTCCCTCAGCGCCGTCACGAAGTCCAGCCGCTTGAAAGGCAGCGAGAAATCCAGCTCCTTGCCCTGGTAGGTCAGCTTCGGCTCGCCGTTCAGCTCCACCACGAGGTCGTGCAGCAGTTGCTCGACCAGCTTCATCATGTCGTTGTAGTCACCGTAAGCGAAATACGCCTCCAGCATGGTGAATTCGGGGTTGTGGGTGCGGTCGATGCCCTCGTTGCGGTAGTTGCGCCCGATTTCGTACACGCGCTCGAAGCCGCCGACCAGCAGGCGCTTGAGGTACAGCTCCAGGCTGATGCGCAGGCTGAACTCGTGGCCCAGTGCGTTGTGGAAGGTCTTGAAGGGCTTGGCCTCGGTGCCGCCGGGAACGACTTGCAGGGTGGGGCCTTCGACTTCCATAAAGTCACGGCTGTCGAGGAAATTGCGGATAAAGCGAATCATCCGTGAGCGGGTGCGGTACACCTCGCGGCTTTCGCTGTTCACCATCAGGTCCACGTAGCGGCGGCGGGCGCGGAGTTCTTCGTCCTGAAGGCCGTGAAACTTGCTGGGCAGCGGGTGCAGGCTCTTGACCAGCGGCTGCCACTCGGTCACGTGCAGCGTCAGTTGGCCCGTTTTGGTCACGAACGGGTGACCCTTGACGCCGATGATGTCGCCCAGGTCGATTTTCTTGGTGGCGTCAAATTGCGTGGTGTCGGCCTTGGAGAAAAACAGTTGCAGCGTGCCGTGTTCGTCGCTGAGGTCGGCAAAGGCCGCCTTGCCCATGTGCCGCATCAGGGTCACGCGGCCCGCGAGCGAGTAGGTTTCGGCCTCCCACCTGTCGCCGGGGGTTAGGTCGCCGGGGTGCGCCGCCAGCACGTCGCGGGCGTGGTGGGTGCGGGGGTAGCTGTAGGGGTGGGCCTCGAATCCGGCGGCGACCTGCGCGCCAAGGTTGTTCAGGCGGGCCACGGTCTGTTCGTGCAGCCCTTCGGGGCGGGGGGCGGGAGAAACGTCCGACATAGGGCGAAGTATAGGCGCGGCTCCGGTCCGGCTCCTGCTCCTGAACCTGGCCTTCATCTCTCAACCCGAGTTGAGCCTTCTCTCGCACTCGCTGCCCCTGGCCGTGACACGCTGCTCCCATGCCGGACAAAGACGACAAGAACAAGGGCCACACCAGCCTCCCCGAGCAGTACGAGCGCAACGAGAAGGAAGTGCATGAGATCGAGGACGAGCACAAGCCTTCCTTCAAGGGTGTGAACGACCGCGAGGCCAAGGCCGCCCGCAACACCGAACACGACAAGCTCAAGGAAAAGAAGGACGTGGAAGAAGCCCGCTCGGTGCCTGCCACAGAGCAGGGCTGAGCCGCTTTTCCCACCCCGGACCGGACCGCGTGTCCGGTTTTTTTATTGCTCCCCGAACTGCAATTCGGTGTGCCCCGGCACCGCGAGCGCCGCGAATTCGCGCAGGCCCAGACGGTCGGGCGCTTCCAGGTGGTAGCGGAAGTTCCACAGGTAGTGCTGCACCACCCGTTCGGGAAGGCCCAGCTTCTGCGCGTGCCGCTGCGACACGTCCGCCAGATGCCCGATTCCCCGGCGCCGCGCTTCCCGCATGGCCCGAATGAGCGCGGCGGGCGGCGGGTTGTCCTTGCGGTAGGCCCACACCGCAAACGTGAAGGGGTGGCCGGTGAGGTTGAACCACTCCTCGGCGAGGTCGGTCACGGTGATGCCCCGCGCCGCGTGCGGCAGGTTGGTCATGGTGCGCTCGGGGGTCAGCGGCCCCACCACCCCGTACCACTCGCGCAGGGCGTCGTCACCGATGCGCAGCACGCCGTCGTAGCCCGCCGCCAGCAGCGATTCGGCGGTGCCCTCGGCCCGCTCCAGCACGGGCGAGAGGCCTTTTTGCCGCAGCAGCACTTCGAGCAGCGCCACGCTCATGGCCGACTGACTGGTCAGCGCCACCCGCCGCAGTTCGGGCAGCGGGCAGGTGTGAAAGAGGTTGACCGAGTACACCGGCCCCAGCACCGCCACGCTGAAGTCGGGCAGCGCCGCGAGCGTATCGGCGTGCCGGATGAACTCCACCGCGCTGATGTTGGCGATGTCCACCTCACCCGCGAGCAGCGCGGCATTCATCTGGGTGGGCACGCCGGTAATGGCGGTCACGCCCGGCGGCAGTTCCAGCGAATCGAGGATGGGCGCGACGTTGGTGAAGTGAATCCAGCCCGCACGGTAAGGAGTGCCGTCCCGTGGCTCGGTGGTCATGGCGTTGGCCCTTGTAGAGAGGCCGAAGGAAAAATCATTCACCGAGTGTAGCCCCGCCGCGCTCTAGAGCATTTGACACAAAGACGCAACGTCTTTTTGGCGAGCGGACTGGGACAGCTCGCAGAGAGAGAGTGCAAAACACGGAGCAGGGCGGACTTGCAAAGCTCTGCGGGGCAGAGAATGGAGTGATGAGGGGTGCCATTCCGCGCATCACGTCATTCGGAGAACTGCTCTAGCCTCTGCCCATGCCTGCTTGCGCCTCGCCCGTCACCGTCCGCCGCGTCACCGACCCGGACGACCCCGCCCTGGCCGCCTTCGGGCGCATTCAGGAAGCGAGCTACTACGCCCCCGAAATGCTGATTCCGCCCGCTGCCTTTTCCCGTCTGGTGGCCGGAACGCCGGGCGGGCGCAACGACCGGATTCTGGTGGCCGAGCGCAGCGGAGAAGTCGTCGGGGGCACCCTCTACAGTCTGCTGCCTTCGGCGGGCTTCAACTCGTTCATGGGCGTCTCGCATGCGGCGCGGGGGCAGGGCGCAGGACGGGCGCTGCACGCGGCCAGCCTGGAGGACTTGCGGGCAGCGGGCCTGAGCGGGATGTTCGCCGACAGCGTACACGCCAGCCGCCAGAGCGCCGCCGAGCGCGAAGCCGAAGCCCGCAGCGGCAGCGACCCCCTGGTGCGGCGCAGGCAACTGCACGCGCTGGGGCTGCGGACGGTGGACCTCCCCTACTGGCAGCCGGTGGGCGGCGAGGACGGTGGCCCGCTCAAAGACCTCGACCTGCTGTATTGCCCGCTGGACGGCGGCGACACTGTGCCGCTGGGCCTCGTCACCCGCACGCTGGAAGCCTACTGGCGCGGCTGGCTGGGGCCGCAGCGGGCACGGGCCGAAGCCGAGGCGCTGTCGGAGCGGGCCGGTCAGGTGGAGCGGGTGCCGCTGCTGCCCGCGACGGAGACGCCGGGGTACTGGCGGGGCTAACTGTCCCTCTCCCCTATACCATCAGCGCAGCGAAACCATCGACCTCAGTCCGCCGCGTCTAACCCGCTGCGCCCGAACACCTCCAGTTCGTTGTAGTAGGCGTCGCGCAGCACCGGCACACGCCCCGCCGCCTGAATCATCTTCACCATGCCTGCTTGACTCAGGGCCATCGGGGAGGTGGCGCCCGCCGCGTGCGCGATGTGCTCCTCCTGAATGGTGCCGTCGATGTCCGACACGCCCCAGTCCAGCGACACCTGGGTCAGCTCACTGCCGATCATCACCCAGTAGCCCTTGATATGAGGGAAGT
The DNA here is from genome assembly GCF_011067105.1 of Deinococcus wulumuqiensis R12. Taxonomy (NCBI): domain Bacteria; kingdom Thermotogati; phylum Deinococcota; class Deinococci; order Deinococcales; family Deinococcaceae; genus Deinococcus; species Deinococcus wulumuqiensis. Next base: position 2,024,925 of record NZ_CP049357.1, read on the forward strand.
TGTCGAGATAGATGCGGGCCACCGCGAGGTTGCGCAGGTCGTCCAGACCCGTCGTGTACTCGGTCTTGCCGAGGTTCTGCGCCAGCGTGTTGCCCAGCGGCTGAAAGGCCAGCGGAATGAAGGCATGGAAGCCGCCCCCAAATTGAGCAATACTGTCGTCCTGCACCTCGCGCAGGCGGTGCATGTGGTCGAGGCGTTCTTCCAGCGTCTCGATGTGGCCGTAGAGCATGGTGGCGTTGGTTCGCATGCCCAGCGAGTGCGCTTCGCGGTGGATTTGCAGCCATTTCTCGGCCTTGACCTTGTTCTTGGCGACCTGCCGCCGCACCCGGTCGGCAAAGATTTCCGCGCCGCCCCCCGGCATCGCCGCGAGTCCCGCCCCCTGCAACTCGCGCAGCACTTCCAGCGTGGGCTTTTTGCTGATTCTGGACAGGTGCTCGATTTCGGCGGCGGTGAACGCCTTGACCTGCAAATCCGGGTACGCCTCGCGCAGCTTCTGCACCATCGCCGGGTAGTACTCCCACTTGTGGTTGGGGTGGTGCCCGCTGCTCATGTGCAGTTCGGTGATGCCGGGGAGGTAACGGCGGCCCACCTGCCGCACCACCTCGTCGGGGTCGTAGTCCCAGGCCCGTTCCTCATTCTTGTGCGCCGCGAACGCGCAGAAGGTGCAGCCCACGTAGCAGATGTTGGTGAATTCCAGCCGCATGGAGTGGACGAAATACACCTTGTCGCCGTGCAGCCGCCGCTTTTGCAGGTCGGCCAGCCGCATCAGCGTGTTCAGGTCGCGGGTGTGAAACAGGCGCATGCCCTCGTCGAACGTCAGCCGCTCTCCGGCCTCCACCTTCTCCACAATCGGCGCGAGGCCGGGGTCACGAAGCCACTTCATAAGGGGCAGGATACGCCCGGCCTGAGATGGCATGTGTGCCCCTACCGCCGGGGCGAAGCACCGAAACCGGGAAAGAGGTCCGCGAGCGTCCGGTAAGTGTCCACCGGCTGCCCGCTCGCGTCGTGCAGGGCGAGATGCTCGGCCTGGCCTGGGGGTTCGTCGGAGAGGCTAGACGTCACCCGCTCCGTTTCCAGGCGGCACAGGTACTCCTGCAAAAAGTCCTCCAGGCTGCTTGCCAGCACGTACTTGTCCCGCTCGTCGCGCCCGAAGGTGATGACCTGCCCACTGACGCCCCCCGGCCCTGGCGCGAGGTCTATGCCGACACTGTTGCCGCCCCAGTCTTTCAGGAAGGGAATCCAGCCCAGGTTGATGTACTGCGGCGTGATGGCCCCAGCCGGGTGCGAGGTGTGGTCCTGCATCTCCTGAAACTCGGCTTCCAGTTGCTGCCAGACCAGCCACTCGTGCAGCACGTGACCCAGCGGCACATGGTCGAGCGGGAAGGTCTGCCCCCAGTCCTGGTGGCGGCGGTAAAGCGCACGGTAGGCAGCAGGGAGTCGGTGCCCGGTGGCGACTTCCAGCGCGTCCAGGTCGGCGTCACTCGCGCCCGCTTCCAACTCGGCGTGAATTCGCGGCGCATGAGCGGCCAACCAGTGTTCCAACCGCTCAAACATCTGGGTCAGGTCAACCGTCATAAGGCACTCTACCCAAAGAAAACTCCCCCAGCCGCAGCGGGGGGAGCAGTGCTTTTTCCATCATCCATCAGGCCGCAAGGCCGAACCCATCACCCATCACCGTGTTTTGGGGTCGAGCGCGTCGCGCAGGCCGTCGCCGAACAGGTTGAAGGCGAGGCTGAACAGCACGATGAAGATGGCCGGGAACGCCAGCACGTACCAGTAGTCCGGCTTGAGCCAGGCGCGGGCAAAGTCGATGAGCTGCCCCCACTCGCTGTAGCCGGACTCGAAGCCCAGACCCAGGAAGGACAGCGCGGCCACGCTGAGCGGCACGGTGGCGAGCGCCAGCACCGCCAGGGTGAACACGGTGGTCAGCGAGTTGGGCACCACATGGCGCAGAATCATGCGCAGGTCGCGGGCGCCCAGGGCGCGGGCGGCGTCCACGTATTCCAGTTGCCGGGTCTTGAGGATGTCGCCGCGAATCACCTTGGCGTAGCCCGCCCAGCCGGTGATGCACATGGCGAAGATGATGGGGCCGGTGGGGTCGCCGCCCGGATTCTTGGCCCGCAGGATGGTCAGGATGGTCACGGTCAGCACCAGCGGGGGCAGAGCGTAGATCACGTCGATGAAGCGCTGAATCAGGTTGTCCACCCAGCCGCCGTAAAAGCCGCTGATCGCGCCGATGAGGATGCCGAGCGCCAGGGTGATGCCCACGATGATGAACGACATCTTGAGGGCCGTGCGTGTGCCCCAGACCAGGCCGTAGAAGATGTTGTAGCCGTTGACGGTGCCGAACGGCGCGAACGTGTCCTTGACCGTGCTGGCCGGGGCCGGTTCCTGCGCGAAGCTCACGCGTTCCATCTTGTAGCACTCGTCGGGCGCCATGAACATCGCCCTGAGCGCGAACTGCGGCTGGAAAATCTGGTTCTGGCTCTCCATGCCCAGGTCACGCAGGCAGTTGCCGGTGGGCCGGGCGATCAGGGGCGCGAACAGCGCCATCAGGCCGAACAGCAGGATGATGAACAGGCCGCTCAGCGCGAGCGGGTTGCGCCGCAGCTTACGCAGGGCCGGGGAGGTCCAGAAGCTGCGCCCACGCGGAGCCGCGCCGGGGGCCGCCGGAGTCGAAGTCACACTTGCCATCAGTCAAACCTCACGCGGGGGTCGACGATGCCGTAGAGGATGTCGACCAGAGTGTTCATAACGACCACGATCAGGGCGGAAAGCAGCGCGAAGCCCAGCACGCCCGCGAGGTCGATCTGGAGTGCCGACTGCACCACCCACTGCCCGATACCGGGGTAAGCGAAGATGGTTTCGGTAATCAGCGAGCCGCTGAGCAGGTTGATGACCAGCAGGCCGCCGAGGGTGATGATCGGCAGCAGGGCGTTGCGCCGGGCGTGCTTGCGGTTGACCACGCCGGGGGTCAGCCCCTTGGCGCGGGCGGTGCGGATGTAGTCGCTGCTCAGCACGTCCAGCATGGAATTGCGCATCACCTTGATGATGTCGGCGCTGCTGACGATTGCCAGGGTGGCGGCGGGCAGGATCATGTGCCGCAGGGCGTCCCAGGCCACGTTCCAGCGCCCGTTGAGCATGGCGTCCACCGACAGCATGCCGGTGTAGCGCTTCATGTCGGACACCGCGAACTGGTTGATGACCTCCAGTTGCCCGGCGCCCGGCAGCCAGCCCAGATAAGCGTAAAAGACTGCCAGCAGCACGATGCCCAGCACGAAGGTCGGCAGGCTGTAGCCCAGGATGGTCAGCACGCGCAGCACCTGGTCGATGAACTTGTCCTTGTTCAGGGCGCTGAGCGACCCCAGCCACACGCTGAGCAGCAGAATCGGAATGGCGGTGAGCAGCGTCAGCTCAATGGTGTTGGGCAGCCGCTCCTTGATGGTTTCGATGACGTCTTTGCCGCTCGCCCGCGAAAAGCCCAGGTCACCCTGGACTGCGCCGCTGGCCCAGCGACCGTACTGGACAGGAAAGGGGTCTCTCAGGCCGCGCTGCTCGATAATCTGCTCGATACGCGAAGCCTGGTTGTCACCACGGATGTAGGGGGCCGCCCGCTGCTCTGGCGTAAGAAGTTGTGTCACTCCCACCAGCAGCAGCGACAGCACCAGCATCACCAGCGGGATCTGGATCAGTCGTCTGACAATGAAATTGATCATAAGAGCCTCAAGTTGGTCACTCTACGCCAAATGGCCTGCCGTCCGGTGAAAAAACCGCCACCGGGCGACTCATGACGGCAGCAGAGGGCGGGGAAGAAGGTTGTCCTGACCGGACCCGCTTCTTCCCCGCTTCATCCGCTGTGCGACGCAGCGCCCCTTATACGGGTTTGAACCAAACTGAGCAATTCAACTGCGACCCTTATTACTTCATTACTTCTTGCTCAGGTCCTTCCAGAGCACGCCCAGGGTGCCCGAGGTCATGGGGTTGTAGGTGCTCGCGCTGACGCCCACGATGTTGTTGCGGTAGAAGGTGTAGTTCACGCCGCCGGGCACCAGGATGTAGGGGGCCTGCTCGTAGGCACGCTTGCCGACCAGGCTGTACAGGCGGCTGCGCTCGGCGGTGTTCACGGTGGCGCGGGCCTGCTTGACCCACTTGTCGATGCTGGCGTCCTTGAAGTTGCTGCGGGGGCTGTAGAAGCCGTCGGACGCGTAGAAGGTGTAGATGAAGTTGTCGGGGTCGGCGTAGTCGGGCGCCCAGCCGATCATGACCATCGCTTCTTCGCCCTTCTTGGAGGCCGAGAGCATTTCGCTCCACTGCTTGGGCTGGATGTTGATTCGGAACTTGGGGTTGATGGCTTCGACGTTGCGCTTGAGGATTTCCATCGCCGTCTGCGCGGGCACACTGCCGGCGCGGTAGTTGACGGTCATGGTGAAGCCGTTTTTCCAGACGTTGCCGCCCCAGGCCTGCTTGAAGTACTGCGTGGCCTTGGCCTTGTCAAACTTGTAGGTGCTGACCTTGGGGTCGTAGCCCAGGAACGAGTCGGGCAGGGCCATGGTGCGCTGCTTGCCCTTGCCCTTTTGCACGTCGGCAATGTACTGCTGGTAGTTGAAGGAGTACGAGAAGGCGCGGCGCAGGTTGGCATCCTTGAAGAAGTTGGCCGGGATGCCCTTGCCGTCGAGCTTGCCGCTGCCCAGCAGGTTCGTCGCCTTGATGTTCTGGTTCATGAAGATGACAGTGGAGGTGGTGTTGGGCAGGTTGTCCACCCAGGCCACGCCGGGCTTGCCCTTGATCTGCGCCTCGTCCACGTTGCGCCCGCCGCCCTCGATCACGTCGGCGTCACCGCGCAGGAAGGCCTGCTGACGGGGCGCGATTTCGGTCACCTTCTGGCGAATCACGTTCTTGATGGTCGGAGCCTTGCCCCAGTAGCCGCCAAAGGCCTGAAACAGCAGGTTGTTGGCGTCCTGCTTGACGAGGCGGTAGGGGCCGGTGCCGTTGGGCTTTTTCGACAGGTTGGAGCCGGTCAGGTCCTTGCCGACCCAGCTTTTCCAGGTCTTTTCGGTGCCGTCCCACTCGCCGATGCCCGCGTTGTATTTTTTCTCGACGATGCTCTGGCCCGCGTAGGCGAGCTTGGCGAGGAACGCCGGGTCCACCTTGGGCAGGGTAAAGACGAGCTGGCCCTTGCTGTTGCACTCCACGGACTTGTCGATTTTGGCCCAGGTGACGTTCTTGTCGTCATTGGCGTTGCTCTGGGTGCCCAGCAGCGACTCGGCGATAAACCAGTTGCCCGACTCGGCGGAGTTGGTCACCAGGTTGCGCTCGAAGGTGTACTCGGCATCGGTGCAGGTCATGACCGCGCCGGAGTGGAACTTGACGTTCTTGCGCAGGTCGAAGGTGTAGGTCTTGCCGCCGTTGCTGGCCGTCCACTTGGTCGCCAGCACGGGTTCGAGGGTCTTGAGCGAGTTGCCCTTGTACCCCACGAGCGTCTCGTACATGTTTTCGATCATTTCGCCCGAGGCGGTGTCGTAGGCCACGCCGGGGTCGAGGGTGGGAACGTCGGAGCCGTACTGAAGGACCAGGGTGTCTTTGGGCGAGGCCGCGAGGGCGCTTCCGGCGAGAAGAAGGGTGCTGAGAAGTGCAACTTTTTTCATAGGTCTCCTGAAAAGAACGTGATGTGTGTGCATGAAGATACAGCGCCGGGTCACGGAGAGGTACAGGTGCAGTCACTTTCGGCACCGAAACCACGGTGAACCCTGACGACGTATAAGGAGTTGGACGGCCCCGATGATAGCCCAGGAGAAACGCGGGGGCCAGACTCGTGGGTGGGGGCCAGAGAAGGCACAGGCCAGCGCGGAGCCTGATGCGGCCTGCCTCCGGTTTCCGCCCCTACGCCCGGAGATTCCACCGGGGGCCGGATGAGCTGCCATACTGCCCCGCGTGAAAAGGCGCATTTTGCTGCTGGCCGGGGGCCAGTCCGGAGAACACGAAGTCAGTCTCAGAAGTGCCCGGAGCGTGCTCGGCGCGCTGCCCCGTGACCAGTTCGACGTGACCCCGGTGGTCATCAGCAAGCAGGGGCGCTGGCTGCCGCCCACCGAGACGCAAAAGGCGCTCGAGACCGGCGTGTCGTCCCAGGGCGGCGACCTGATGCTGCACCGCGCCGCCGCCGCCGAGGGCTACGACGCCGTGTTTCCGCTGCTGCACGGGCCGATGGGCGAAGACGGCACCATTCAGGGCCTGCTCACCCTCGCCGGGATTCCGTTTGTCGGCAGCGGCGTGCTGGGCAGCGCGGTCAGCATGGACAAAGTGATGACCAAACAGGTGCTCGACTCAGCGGGCATTCCGCAGGTCGCGTGGCGCCTCGCCGTGCGGCGCGAGTGGCAGCAGGCCCCAGGCAGCGTGCGGGCGCGGGCCGCCGAACTGGGCTACCCGCTGTTCGTCAAACCCGCCAACCTGGGGTCGAGCGTGGGCATCAGCAAGGTCAGCCGTGACGAGGAGTTGGACGCCGCGCTCACCCTTGCCTTCGGTCTGGACCGCCGGGTAATTCTGGAAGCGATGACGCCGCATAAGCCGCGTGAGGTGGAAGTGGGCATCCTGGGCAACGACGCGCCCATCGCCAGTCCGGTGGGCGAACTGAGCTTCGACGCCGACTTCTACGACTACGAGACCAAATACACCGAGGGCCGCGCCGAGATGCACATTCCGGCCCGGCTGCCCGCCGAAGTCTCGGAGCGCGTCCGCGACCTCGCGCTGCGGACCTTCCGGGCGCTGGACTGCGCGGGGCTGGCGCGGGTGGACTTCTTCTACGTCGAAGAGACCGGCGAACTGTTCCTGAACGAAGTCAACACCATGCCCGGCTTTACCACCACTTCCATGTACCCCAAGCTGTTCGAGGCGGCGGGCCTGAGCTACAGCGAACTGGTGACCCGGCTGGTGGAACTGGCGCTGGAAGAACGGTAGCAGAGAGCGAAAAAAGGGCGCGTGGTTTGCGGGAAATCCCCGGCCACGCGCCCCGATTCTTTTGTTTTGAAGTCCAGAAACGACAATTCGGGCCAGCGGCCCTGTGCGTTTGACAACTGTGCCCGTAGCTCAGCGTTCGGTGTCGGAGACGTAGGTGCCGTCGGCTTTGCCCCTGAAGGTGACGGTGCCCTGGCGGTCGGTGCGAAACACGCGCAGGCCATTTTTCTTGTAGAGGTCCAGGGCCGACCGGGTGGGGTGCCCGTAGCTGTTTTCGCCCACACTGATGACCACGTTTTCAGGCCTGACCACGTCCAGCCACGCCTGATGGTCGCCGTTGGCGGCGCCGTGGTGAATGCTCTTGTAGACCTGCACCGGGCCGCGAATCTCGGGGCGGTTTTCTTCTATCCAGGCCAGGGTTTCTTTCTTTTCCGAGTCCCCGGTGAGCAGCGCGGCGAACTGCCCGAATTCGACGCGCACGCCCACCGAGTTTTCGTTCTGGTCGTCACCCATGCCGGACGGGGGAGCGATGACGCGCACCTTCACGCTCCCGAGGTTGATGACCTGATTGTTCGCCTTCTGGAAGGTGGTGCCCGCGCCTTCGAGGGCCGTCACCAGCCGCTCCCAGGTCCGGGTGGTGCCGCCCAGACCGTTGTTGATAAAGAGGGTGGGGCGGCCCGTTCTTGCCGCCTCCACCAGCCCCGCGATGTGGTCGGCGTCGGCGTGCGAGGCGACCATCAGGTCGATCTTGTCCACGCCCTGCCGCTCCAGTTGCTCGCGCATCCGCTCGGCGCTGCGCCCGCCGTCCACCAGCAGGGTCTTGCCTTCCGGACTGCGGACCAGCACCGCGTCGCCCTGGCCCACGTCCAGAAACTGCACGCTGACCTCACCCTGCGGGGCAGGCTGCCCGGTCTGGCCGGTGGGCTGTCCCCGGCCCTTGTCCAGGCTGGTGCTGCACGCGGCCAGCACCGACATGAACACCACCAGGGCCACCGCCAGGATGTCCGCGCTGCCGGGGCGCCGGGGGGGGTGCAGGTCGCGCTCGTCCACCCGCATCCGGACGGTGGGCGCCGACTTCGCCAGGGCCGCGCTGCGGGGGCGCGAGGTGCCCGATTTGCTGGCCGGGCGGCTGCTCTTGGCAGCACTTTTCGCGGTGCCCGCTTTGGCGCGGGTGCTGGTGGTTTTCGTGGTGGTGGTCTTGCGGGTGGTCGTCTTGCCCGTGGCCGATTTGCTCTCTCCGGCCTTGCGGCGGGGGGCCGCGCCCTTCTCCGTGCCCCGGCTCACAGGTCGATCTCCCCGTCGCTGTTGATGCTCAGCGTGTGCTGGCCCGGGCGACCCTCACCGGCGTTGAGCTGCTCCAGCCGGGCCTGGGCTTCTTGCCGTGCGGCGCGGGTTTCGGCCTCCAGGCGGCGAAACACCAGCCCCCCCACCCCCGAGCGCACTTCGAGCAGGTCGCCTTCGCGCACGCCGTCAGGCAGTTCGCGCAGCGGCACGGTGCGGGTGCGGCCACTCGGCAGTTCCACGCGGGCCAGCCGACCACGCGGGCTGTCTTCCAGTCCGTCCACCACCCAGCGTTCGCTCCAGCCTTCCGCCTGCTCCCCCTCGTACATATACCCCCCTGCGGCGGCCCACAGGATAACGTTCACCGCTCCGCCCGTCTGCTGCCCCTGCTGTGTCTTTCCCATGATTCGACCCTCCCCCGGTTCCAGCCTTCACTTCTCTGCCTGGAACGTAACTTTCCGCCCGTTTTCTCTGGCTGGCCGTAGTGTGCCACCTATCTTGACTCGTGTCAAGGAGGTGATTTTGGGCAGGCTTGGCGGGTCGGGAAGCGGGCCAGGAAAAAGTGGGGCAGCCCTTCAGGACGGCTTTTTCAGGTTTTGTCCTGAGCCGCCCACGCGGGAAGCTGGTGCCATACGGCGCCGTAGAAGGCCGCCGCCACAGCCCACAGCAGCAGCGCGGCGGGCCAGGACGACAGCGACGCGCACCCCAGCAAAAAGGCGACGGCGGGCGCACTGGCCCCCTGAATGGCGGCGCTCAGACCGCGCTGCTCACGTGGAATCTGGGGACTGACCGCCGCGCGGCGGGCCAGCCACAGCGTGCCGAGACCCAGCAGCACGGCGGTCAGGACCAGGGCGGCGGTCACCGGCAGGCCCAGCGGCGCCGGGCGAGTCAAGAGGTAGAGCAGGCCCAGCGGCAACCCCGGCAGCGCCAGCACCAGAAACGCGAGCCGCAGCGCCAGCCGCAGCCCCGCCACCCGTTCGGCGGGTGTGCCGCGCAGGGCGGCGCCGAGGCGGGTCAGCAGGGGGGGGCGCTCAGTCATGGCCGAGCAACTGAACGTGCGCCGTGACGCCGCCGACTTCTACCGCCGCGCCGACATTCACTGCCGCGCCGTCTTCCAGTTCGCGGCGCAACCGGGCCAGAGCGTGCGGGCCGCTGCTCAGGCCGGTTTGTCCCACCACCTTTTCACCCTGGCGAATTTCGGCGTGGGACGGCACCCCCTCGCCCACCACCCGCGCCAGATGAAAGCGGGTCTGCCCCCGCGCCTCGATGCGGGCCATGATTTCCTGACCCACGTAGCAGCCCTTGCGGTAGCTGATGGCGGGCAGCGGACCGCGCACGTCCAGCCCGACCTCCTGCGGCAGGGTGCCGGTCAGGGCGTCGCGGTGGATGTCGGGGATACCGGCAACGATTCGCAGCGCGTCGAGGTCGCTCAGCGGGCGTTCCTCGCCTCCCAGCTCAGCGAGCACCGCGGCCTCGTCGCGGGCGAGGTAGTGCAGGTCCACGCCGGGGCGCCCGCTGCGGTCCACGCGCCCGCCGAGCACCAGCGAGTCGCCCAGGGTCCACTGCTGAGCGGCGGCGCCCGCCTCGTCCCAGCCGGGCGCGGCCTGGTCCCAGACATGCACGCTACGCAGCGTGTCCGACACGTCTTCCAGTTCCACCTGGTCGAAGATGATGTAGCGCCGCAGTCGGGCGGCGAGGGGAGCGGCCTGCCCCGCGTCCAGATGCAGGTAGATGTCGTCGGGGCGGCGGTAAGCGCGGGCAAACTGCTCGATCTGGCCGCGCACGTTCAGGAACGCGCAGGGCACCAGGCCGGGCGTGGGGGCGCCGCGCAGGTCGCCGGTCATCTGCCCATGCACGAAGTCGGTCCGGTCGGCGCCGGTCACGCGCAGGCCGCTGGAAGGAAGGCGAGTCCACATGGGGTCAGGATAGGACGGGGGGCGATATGCTGCCCGCATGAGCGGCCCGCTGACCTTTCTGGTTGCCAGTCCCCACCTTCAGGGGAGCTTCTTCGAGGGCGCCGTCGTGCTGCTGCTGGAACACGACGAGCAGGGCGCGATGGGGCTGATGGTCCACCTGCCTGCCGGACCGACGGTGGCCGAGCTGCTGCCCGAACTGGCGCAGGAAACGGCCCCGGTGTGGCTGGGCGGCCCGGTGGACCCCGGCCTGGGCTGGTGCCTGTACCGCGCCCCGGTGGGCCTGGAGGGTGAGGTGCAACTCACCGAGGGCCTGATGGTGAGCAGCAGCCAGGACGTGCTGCACGCGGTGGTCGCAGGTGGGCAGCGCTACATGCTGATTCTCGGCTACGCAGGCTGGGCCGCCGGGCAACTCACCGAGGAAGCCCGCGTCGGCACCTGGCTGTGGGTGGAGCAGGACACCCCGGAATTGCTGTGGGACGTGGCCCCCGAGGACCGCTGGGCCGAGGCTCTGCGCCGCCTGGGGGTGTCGCCGGACACCATCGTGCCGGGCGGGGCGCAGGCATAGGCCGGGCAAGTTCCGCCGCCCGCGACGCCCGGCTGTCGCGACTGAGCGGCACGCGCTGGCCCTACGAACCGCTGTTCGGCGCTCTGGACCTCGCCCCTGAACTGGACGTGCTGGACATCGGCGCGGGGGCGGGGCATGGCCTAGAGCATTTGACAAAAAGACGCAACGTCTTTTTGGCGAGCGGACTGGGACAGCTCGCAGAGAGCGAGTGCAAAACACTGAGCAGGACGGACTTGCAAAGCTGCGCAGCAGAGAATGGAGTGATGCGGGGTGCCGTTCCGCGCATCACGTAATTCGGAGAACTGCTCTAGGGGTTCTGGCGTGGCGCGGTCACACCGGGCGGGCGGTGGGCGTGGACCCCCGGCCCGGTCTGGGGGTGACGGCGGGACACGCCGAAGCCCTGCTCTTTGCGGACCACAGTTTCGACGCCGCGCTGCTGGTGCGCGTGCTGGCCCACCTGCCCGACCCGGCGCGTGCCCTGGCCGAAGCGTGGCGGGTGCTGCGCCCCGGCGGGCAACTGGTGCTGGCGGCGCAGGGCGCGGAGCATCTCGCCGCGATGTGGCGAGCGGTGGGCCGCCCCGTCTCCGAAGTCGGCCCCGAAGCGCCGCTCCGTGACGCCCTGCGTGAGGCCGGACTCCCCGCCCGGCGGCTGGACGTGCGCCTGTCCATCACCGTCACCGCCGACGACGCGCAGGCGCTGACCGGCAGCTACGGCCTGCACCTGATACGGATTCCGCTAAATTCCTGCACAGTCGGAACTACACCGCCTGTGCATCCATATCGCGAAATCCGTATCTTTTCCTACTCCTTTCAGTCGGATTGAATCCAGAAATCTGCTGGATTCAATCGGATTCACCTCGGGTGCGGCGCAAGAAGGGGCGAAAAAAGCGAAGCTGGGGTTATGCGAACCAGCCAGCTTCTGGAATATTTTAGCCTGCCCGACCTCTTCACACTGGCCTACGTCCTTGTCGACGACCATCTCCAACTGCTCAGCGCTATGGGAAGCTACCAGCTTCCCATGGCCCGCAACCGTCAGGCCACTCCTTCTGAACTGATCACTATCGCCCTCGTGGGCGACCTTCTTGGTCAGAAGAACAGCGAGACCTGGTTCGCCCTCGTTCGTCAGCTTTACGCCGACCTCTTCCCACACCTCCCCGAACGCAGTCGCTACCACCGCCATTTACTCGCAGCCAGGCATCTCATCGCATCTTTCGGGCTGTCCCTCAGCCCGAAAGATGCAGACATCCTCATTATCGACAGTAAACCCCTCCCCATTGCTCAGGGTGCCCGAATGAAGCGGCCCAGACAGCAGTCAGAAGCAAAAATAGGCCCAGGGAGTATGGGCTGGGTGATGGGCTACAAGCTTCACGGCGTCGTCGACACGCAGGGCTACTTCACGAAGTTTGCCATTGTCGCTGCCAACGAATCCGAGCAGGGCGTGGCCCGTGAGCTGCTCTCTGAATACGAACGCAGCCGCACGCTTGGGGACAAAGGCTACGTCGGGAGTGGCGTGTACGCCAAGTCACGGGAGAACGCGAAGACACCGGTGGCATGGCCACCGGTGCTGGGGAAACTAAGAAAGCGCATAGAATCGGTCTTTTCCAGGTTAGCGAGATGCTGCTCTCTGGGTGAGGTGCAGCTGAATTCCTTCCAGGCCGTCGTAGCCCGCACGTGCCGTGCGGTTGCGGCCCACAACCTGATGCTGCACCTAGAGCGCTACGTGCGTTCAGCAGCTTAGATTCCGCCGCACCCGAGGTGAATCCGTATGAGCGTAAATCCTGAGCGGTTTCCGCTGGCAGACCGGCTGCATCTGGCCGTCTATGTCGCCGTCAAAGGGTGAAAAAAGAGAGGCGACTCCGGCCCCTCTTCCCTCTCCCCTTCCCTACTTGTCGAACTTGCCGAACCCCGCTACGCTGCGCCGCTGGGCGCCCCGGGCGTAGTCCATCTGCATTTCGACCGTCTCGTGCTTGCCCTCGGTGAAGGTGGAGTCGTGAATCCAGTAGTTCAGCCGGTCGTCGCCAAGCTGCACCCAGAGCTTGTGGGCGTCGTCGGCGTCGCGCCAGAAGACCACGCGCCCGAAGCCGTTGCCCGCTGCCCAGGCCCGGATGTCCTGAAGCACACGGGCGGACCGGGGGTGAATCATCTGAAACTCTTGCCCGTCGGACTCGTTCATAAACTTGATGTCGGCCATGATGGGCGCAGCCTAACCCGCCTCCCCCGAAGGCCGGTCAGCAAACGGATGAACGCGCCTTGAATTTCCCGGCCCCTGCCCCGTCTCGCGGCCTGAGCACAACCGCGCTATGTTCGGCGCCGATGCTGCCCGAGCGCCTGCCGATGCTGCCTGCCCGTCTCAAAGTCACCTCCTTCAACGTCAATGGCCTGCGAAGTGCGCTGCGCAAAGGCCTGGCCGAGTGGGTCGAGCGCGAACAGCCCGACGTGCTGCTGCTTCAGGAGGTCCGCGCCGACCCCATGCCCGACGCCCTGCCCGGCTACCACTCGGCGTGGTTTCCCGCACAGAAGGCCGGTTACAGCGGGGTCGCCATCCTCTCGCGGCTGCCGCTGGACGACGTGCGTATCGGAATGCCCCACGACGAGATGGACGCCGAGGGCCGGGTCATCAGCGCGCGGGTCGCGGGCGTGCGATTTGTCAGCGTCTACCTGCCGAGCGGCAGCTCCGGCGAGGTGCGCCAGGGGTTCAAGGACCGCATTCTGGGCGACTATCAGGCGTGGGTGTCCGGCCTGCTCGCGGCGGGGCAGCCGGTCGTCATCGGGGGCGACTACAACGTGGCGCACCGTGAAATCGACCTGAAAAACTGGCGCAGCAACCAGAAAAACAGCGGCTTTCTGCCCCACGAGCGCGAGTGGATGACCGCGCACCTCGCGTCCGGTCTGACCGACTGCCACCGCGAGTGCCTGGGTGCAGAAGCCGAGTACACCTGGTGGAGCAACCGGGCAAACGCTTACGCCAACAACGTGGGCTGGCGCATCGACTATCTGCTGGCCGCCGGGGTCACGGTCAGCGGCGTGCGGGCCGACCGCTCGGTGCGGCTGAGCGACCACGCGCCGCTGACGGGATGGGCCGAACTGGGCGAAGGTGCCGTTGCCCCCGGCACCCGCCAGAATGCGTAAAGACCCGCGTCAGATGGGCGTGCTAAGCTGACCTTGCTACCGGGTTTCGCCAAAGCTGCGCCCCCACAGAGAGATGAGCCGTCAAGGGCCGTGGGCAAGGCGCGAAGAAACCCGAGTCGAGCGAGAAACCAGTTCCCGTGAGTGTGGGGCGCGGCAGCAGAATCAAAGCCGAAACCGGCGGCGCCGCGACAAAAACAAACACTTACGGGTGCGTCCTGATGCGACCTAGGTGCATAAATGCCAAAACAGAGGAAAAAGGACGCCGTGGCCGAACCCCTGCTCCCCGTGACCCCGGAAGGGACCGCGCAGAGCGAAGTTTCGGCCCCCGCGCCCAGCGAGAAGAGTTCCAAGTCCCGGCGGAAGACCTCCGCCCCCGCAGCGGCAGACGCCGCGCCCGCCCAGAACGAAGAAACCCCGGCTCCCAGGCGGGGCCGCAAGCCGGGCGCCGCGCCTGAAGAAGTGGCCGCGCCCGAACAGGTGAACGGACCTGTGGAAGCCGTCGCCGCCGAAGCCCTGACGACTGACGCACCCACCGAACCCAGACCCCGCCGGGGGCGCAAGCCGAAAGCGGTGCCTGCTGAAGAACCGGTGAGCGCCGAAACGGTCCCTGTCACCGCGCCGGACACCCAAGCGGCTGAGCCGCCCAAGCGCCGGGGCCGCAAACCCAGGGCACAGGCGGACGCCGAAGCTGCCGAACCGGTAATGGAAGCCGCCGCCGAAGCTGCACCGACCCCGGTCAAGCGTGGCCGCAAGCCGAAAGCGCCAGCGGTCACCGAACAGCCGGAGGCCGAGGCTGCTGGCGTCGAACCCCTCAAGCCCCGCCGGGGCCGCAAGCCCAGGGCCGAAGCGACCGCGGAGAGCGCCGAAGCCGCCCTCGCCCCCGTGCTGGAAGTGACCGCGCCCGATGCCGCTCCTGAACTGGAGGCAGCCAGCCCTGCTCCCAAACGTCGGGGCCGGGGCCGTCCGAAGGCCGAAGCCCCCGAACCCGCCCCGCTGAACGAGGTGCTGGCGGGCGTGGAGGCGGTGGAGGTCGGCGGCGCGGAAGATGAAACGCCTGCCCCGGTGTTGACCGTGACCCAGGAAGCCACCGTCACCCACGAAGCTCCCGTCATTCAGGAAGATGAAGCCGCGCTTCCGGCAGTGGACTCTGTGTTCGCTGTGGAGCCGCAGGAGACTGCCGACGCTGCGGCCCCCGAAGCCCACCAGCCCCGCAAGAACCGCAAGGAAAAGCGGGCCGAGCGGCAGGCGGCGCCGCAGGAACAGGCCCCCGCCGAGGACACCGAGGACGACCTCGGCAACGTGCCCGACGAGGAGCGTCTGCTCGTGGAGCAACTGCGCAAGCTGGGCCGCCCGGTGCATGTCCGCGACCTGGAGCGCACCTTTACCCGGCACACCCTGGAGCGCCTCGGTGGCTGGCGGAGCATCACCGACCTGCTCGAAACCCTGGTGGAGTCGGGCAAAGTCATCCGCACCCGCAAGAAGACCTACGGCCTCCCCGAAGCGATGAGCCTGGTGCGCGGGAGATTCCAGGCGTCGGCGGCGGGCTTCGGCTTCGTGGTGCCCGACAGCAACGGGGGCAAGGCGGGCGGCGAGGACTACTACATCCCGCAGGACCGCACCCTGGAAGCCTGGAACGGCGACACCGTGCTCGTCCGTATGGATGGACGCGGCGACACCCGCGACCAGCGCGGTGGCAGACGCGGGCAAAAGGGCGACGGCAACCCCCGCGCCACCGTGGTCCGCATCGTGCAGCGGGCCTACAAGCAACTCGTCGGCACGTTGGAATTCCACCACGGTCACCCCATTCTCAAGCCCGACGACCACCGCGCCCGGCACCGCATTCTGCTGCTGCCCGAAGGTCTGGAAGAACTGGAAGCGGGCGCACGCGTCGTCACCGAACTGTTCTGGCCCGAACATACGGGCGAGGACGAGGTCTTCGGGCAGGTCGTGCGCGTGCTGGGGGCCGAGGACGACCCCGAGACTGAAACCGAGGCCGTCATCGTCAAGTTCGGCCTGCGCGGTGAATTCCCCGACGACGTGCTGGAACAGGCGAACGCCATCCCCGTCGAGATTCCCGAAGAAGCCCTGGTGGGCCGCCTCGACCTGCGTGAATTCAACATCTTCACCGTAGACGGGCGCGACGCCAAGGACTTTGACGACGCCATTCACATTCAGCCCACGCCCGAAGGAAACTTCGTGGTCGGTGTCCACATCGCCGACGTGAGCCACTACGTGCAGGAAGGCACCGCGCTGGACGGCGAAGCTTACGCCCGCGCCACCTCGGTCTACCTGCCGGGGCGGGTGCTGCCGATGCTGCCCGAACACCTCAGCAACGGCGTGTGCAGCCTGGTGCCGTATCAGGACCGCCTGACGATGACCGCGCTGGTGGAACTGTCGGCGGAAGGCGACATTCTGGACGTGAAACTCGCGCCCAGCGTCATCAACTCCAAGGCGCGGCTGACCTACGACGAGGTGCAGGCGTACAGCGAGGCCACCGCCACGCTGCCCGAACACGCCCGGCACCTCGAAGGCGACCTCCACCTGCTGCTGAAAATCACCACCAAGCTGCGCCAGAAGCGGCTGCGCGACGGTTCGCTGGACTTCAAGCTGCGCGAGGTCAAGGTGGACGTGGACAAGGACGGGCGCATGGAACTCATCCCCATCCGCGAGGAAACCGCGCGCGGGATGATTGAGGACTTGATGCTCCTCGCCAACAAGGTGGTCGCCCACTATCTGCTGGAGCGCGAAATCCCGACCCTCTTCCGCATCCACGAAGAACCGACCCTCCAGAAATTCCAGGAGGTCACGGGCGCGATTGGGCGGCTGGGCTTCGCCTTCCCAGGCGGCGAACCGACCCCGCAGGCGTATCAGGCGGTGCTCAAGCAAGTACGCGGCACCAACCGCGAAAGCGTGGTCAATACGCTGCTGCTGCGCTCCATGCAGCAGGCGAAGTACGCGGGCGAGAACCTCGGTCACTTCGGCCTTGCCTTCGACGAGTATCTGCACTTCACCTCGCCGATTCGCCGTTACCCCGACCTCGTCGTTCACCGCACGCTGAAGAAGGTACTGGCAGGCGACTTCAAGGCCGGAAACCGTGAAGTGGCGCAGTTCCAGGGCCGACTGCCCGCGATGGGCGAGCACACCTCCGACCGCGAGCGCACCGCCGCCGAAGCCGAGCGCGACCTGACCAAGTACTACCAGTGCAAGTGGGCACAGGAGCACAAGGGCGAGTCGTTCATGGGCAACGTGTCGGGTGTGGTGTCCAGCGGGCTGTATGTCGCGCTGGACAACGGCGTGGAAGGCAAGCTGCACATCAGCCACCTCGATGACGACTACTACTTCTTCATCGAAGACGCGCAGATGCTGCGGGGCCGCAGCTCCGGCAAGGGCTACCGCCTGGGTGACGCGGTGCAGGTCACCATTCAAGACGTCAAGCCGCTGGCCCGTCAGATTGACCTGACCCTGGCCGACCCCGAAGACCCCGAGTACAAGCCCGGCAGCTACGAGCAGCCCGGAACCGAGCAGGAGACCCCCATGACCGACGTGAAAATCCGTGCCCGCCGCCGCGAGGACCGCGAGCAGGAGCGGCAGGAAAAACTCAAGAGCATTCCAGTGACTCAGCCCAAATTCACCCTGGACGACGACCGGCCCGCCATTCAGAGCAGCCCGCAACTCGGCGAGCGCGGTCCCCGTCCGGGCCGGGGCGGGCAGGGCGGCCAGTTCGGACGCGGACAGGGCCAGTCCAGCCAGCACCCGTCCGGCCAGCACCCGTCCAGCCGGGGCCGTGACTCCGGCCAGGGCGGGCAGAACGGGGGCCGCACCTTCGGCGGCATGCCGATGGAGCGCCGGAGCGGCGGCCCGCGCCGGGTCATCACGCTGGAACGGCCCCGCAACGAGCACCTGCGCCCGGTGAACATCACCGTGCAGCGCATGTACTTCGGCGACTGGTCCACCGACAACATGCCCCCCGAAGACGGCTACAGCGGCCCCCGCGCCGGACGCGAGCGCGGCTATGACCGGGGCGAGCGCCGGGGCGACGGGCGCGGCTACAGCCGGGGCGGAAACGACCGGGGCGCCGCCCGCCTGAGCGGCGGGAGCGGCGCGGGCACCGGGCGCGGAGGCCAGGGACAACCGCGCTCCTCCGCCCCCCGCAACGCCGCGCCGCTGCCCCCCGCTGCCGAGCCGGTTCAGGGCAGTGTCCCCGCCGACGCCCAGAGCGACGAGGCCCGCCGCCGCCGCCGCCGCCGGGGTCGCCGGGGTGGGGCGCCGGGCAGCGCCGAGTAAGACTTCCCTCCCCGCGCTGCAAACCGTCCATCTCCCGGTGGGCGGTTTTTTCGTTGTCCATTGCCCTCCGACTCCACACGGACTTCGTAGCTGACGGGGACCATGTTGCGTTTTCTTCCGGCGGGCCGCTGTCCTTCTTCAGCGTGGTGTGCGTCGCCGTGACGGTCAGTGGGGTGACGGCGGCGGCTGGCATCAGCCTGTCCGCGTTCTCCCCGCGCTATGCTGCGCGGTGCATGACCGGGCCGGATTCCTCCAAACCAGCGGGCCAGGGCGCGGCGCCTGCGTCTTCTCAGTCGTCTCAGACGCCGCCCACGCCGCCGACGCAACCCATCGACGGCAAGTACCAGGTGCTGCGCGAAGTGTCGCGCACCGGCAACGTCACGCTCTACGAGGTCCGCGCCGCCGAGGGCGTGACCCGGCAGGTGGCCTGGTTCGAGGTCCAGACCCCCGCCGAGCGCCAGAACTTTCACGCCTACCGCACGGCGCTACGCTCGGTGGCCCCCGCCGGGCTGACCGACGTGGTGGCCCGCCCCGGCGCGTACTACGCGGTGTGGCAGCCGGTGAGCGGCACGCCGCTGGCCGAGGCCGCCGCGCAGCCCACCAAACGCCAGGAAATGGTGGAAGCGGTCGAGGCCCTGGGAACGCGGCTCGCCGACGCGGGCTTTGCCCTGAGCGACGCCGATATCGTCATGCAGGGCGACATGCCGCTGGTGGCGTACCTGCGCCCGGCGGCGCCGCGAACCCCCGAGGAAATCGCGGCCCTCAATGCGGGCGTGCTGGGTGGCCTGCGGGGAGGCAAGGTCAGGCGCAAGCGGGAGCGGCGGCCCGGGGCCTGGTTGACCTTCGTGCCGGGGCTGTTTTTCCTGAGCGGCGCGGGGTGGCTGGGGGCGCAGGCCGCCCAGATCTACCTCAACCCCCCGGTGGGCGAGGTGTCGAGCGTGACCTCGCAGCCCGCCGCCGAGGCCGCCCGCGCCCTGACGAAAAAAGGGTTCCGGGTCGAATACGCCTACGGCGAGAGCGGCACGCTGCCCATCGGCATAGTGATTCGGCAGGAACCCGAGGCGGGCACGTCGCTGCCTGTGGGAAGGCAGGTCATCCTGACCGTCAACAAGCCTGCTCCCCTGGTGGTGCCCAAGGTGGAGGACATGACCCTGGCCCAGGCCGCCGGGCCGCTGGGGGACAACGCCCTGAAACTGGGCAAGGTCATCCGGGTGGACGGCACCCTGACGCGCACGCCCGAGGGCCGCATCATCGCCCAGATTCCGCCGGCCGGGGCCTCCACGCAGCGCAGCCAGCCGGTGCAGGTGCTGGTGAGCACCGGGGTCCGCAGCGAGGAGACCTTCATCATCGACCTGCGCGGCCTGACCTTCGAGCAGGCGCGGGACTGGGCGCGGGCCGCCGGACTGGTCGTGACCGAGGTGACACGCGAACCCAGCGACAAGACCGAAAACACCGTGCTGTCGCAGGAGCCTGCTCCATTCGCCACCGTCCCCGTCGGCAGTCCGGTCAAGCTGGTGGTCGCCAGCGTCAAGTACACGCCCCCCAGCGTGCCCACCGAGCCGCTGCCGATTCCGCCGCCCTACGTGCCGCCGCCCCCGCCCGAGCCGATCACGGCGCCCGACCAGACCCAACCCCCCGGCACGCAGCCCCCTGCTACGCAGCCCTCCGGCTCACAGCCAGCCGGTACACAGCCGACCCCTGCGGCACCCGGCGGCAGCGCAACGGACACGGCCCCGCAGCCGGACACCGCTGCGCCGCCCGCAACCCCCGCGCCGCCTGCGGTGGACACCACGCCCCGGCAGGTCAACCTGCGCTACACCTTCGGCACGGAGCTGCCCGGTGGAACCTACTCCATCACCGTGCAGGACGCGAGCGGCGAGCGCGAGATCATGCCGGGCGTCCCCGCCGCCCAGGTGGCAGGCCGACTCGCCCAGGCCCCGATTCAGGTGCAGGGCAACGCGGTGTTCATCATCCGGCGTGACGGGGCCGAGTACGCCCGCGTCCCGGCGCAGTAATACGGATTCCGATTGAATCTGAAACTACCAGATTCAATCCGACTTGCAAAGCTGCTCAGCAGAGCGGATGCGAGTAGGAAAAAATACGGATTCCGATTGAATCCAGCAGATTTCTGGATTCAATCCGACTGAAAGGAGTAGGAAAAGATACGGATTTCGCGATATGGATGCACAGGCGGTGTAGTTCCGACTGTGCAGGAATTAAGCGGAATCCGTATAACACCCAGCCACAAAAAACCTCCCCCACCGTTGCTGGCTGGGGGAGGTTTCTTGTGGCTGGTTCAGGCGCGGGCTTCGGGGCTGCGGCGCCCGGTCTTGCGGCCTTTGCTGCCGGTGTCGGCGGGCGGCAGGGTGCCTTCGCCGCCGCGCGGGGTTTCCAGCGCCTTCAGGCCGCCCACGAGGGCCACGTCGAGCACCTCGTCCACCGTCTCGCAGGCGTGGAAGCGCATGCTGGAGCGCAGGTGGAGCGGGATGTCGTTGATGTCGGGCTGGTTGGCCTTGGGCAGGATGATGTGCTTGATTCCGGCGCGGCGGGCACCCAGCACCTTCTCCTTGAGGCCGCCGATGGGGAGGTAACGCCCCGTCAGCGTCATCTCGCCGGTCATCGCCACGTCGTGCCGGGCCGGAATGCCGGTCAGGGCCGAGATGAGCGAGGTCGCCATCGCGCCGCCCGCGCTGGGGCCTTCCTTGGGAATGGCGCCCGCCGGAACGTGGATGTGGATTTCGCTGTTGTCGAGGCGTTCGCGGTCGATGTGGAAACGCTCGGCGTTGCTCTTGGCGTAGGTCAGGGCGGCGCGGGCCGACTCCTTCATCACGTCACCGAGCTGGCCGGTGAGCAGCAGCCCGCCCCCCTTGCCGGGCATGATGCTCGTTTCGACGAAGAGGATGTCGCCGCCGACGGGCGTGTAGAACATGCCGGTGCTGACGCCCACCTTGTCTTCCAGACCCTCGGTTTCGGGGGTGTGGCGCGGCTGGCCGAGGTACTTTTCCAGTTCCTTGTCGGTGACTTTGGCGCGCTTGGTCTTGCCGGTGGCGATGTTGCGGGCGACCTTACGCGACACCGTGCCCACTTCGCGCTCCAGGTTACGCACGCCCGCTTCACGGGTGTAGTGCGAAATCAGTTTTTCCAGCGCGGCGTCGGTAAAGCTGATCTGGTTGGGCTTGAGGCCGTTTTGCAGCAACTGGCGGGGCAGCAGGTAGCGCTTGGCGATTTCGAGTTTCTCCTGCTCGATGTAGGAGTTGAACTCGATGACCTCCATGCGGTCCATCAGCGCCGGGGGAATCTGCTCGGGGTAGTTGGCGGTGGCGATGAACATGACCTCACTGAGGTCGAAGGGCACGCCCATGTAGTGGTCGGTGAAGTGCTGGTTCTGACTGGGGTCGAGGACTTCGAGCAGCGCCGACGACGGGTCGCCCTGGTACGAACTGCCGAGCTTGTCCACCTCGTCGAGCAAAATCACCGGGTTCTTGGTGCCCGCCGTGCGGATGCCCTGAATCAGGCGGCCCGGCATGGCACCGATGTAGGTGCGGCGGTGGCCGCGAATGTCCGACTCGTCGCGGGCGCCGCCCAGCGCGATGCGCACGTACTTGCGCCCCAGCGCCTTGGCAATGCTCTGGGCAATCGAGGTCTTGCCCACCCCGGGAGGGCCGGTAAAGACCAGAATCGGCCCCTTGTTGACCTCCTCGGCGCTGATTTCACCGCGCTCGGCGCGCTCTTTGCGCAACCGGCGCACGGCGAGGAACTCCAGCACGCGGTCCTTGACCTTTTCCAGGCCGTAGTGGTCCTCGTCGAGCACCTGCGCGGCTTCCTCGACGTTCAGGCGGTCCTCGCTGCGCTCGTTCCAGGGCAGTTCGGTGACCCAGGTCAGGTAGGTGCGGATGACCGAGGCCTCGGCAGCGTCGGGGTGCATCCGGGCCAGACGGTTGACTTCGCGGTCAATTTCCTTCTTGACCTCGGGCTTGAGGTCCAGCGCCTCGATTTTGGCGCGGAACTGTTCGGCCTCGTCGCCTTCTTCCTCGTCGCCGCCGTGCAGCTCCTTCTGGATGACCTTCATCTGCTCACGCAGGTAGTACTCGCGCTGGTTCTTGTCGATTTCTTCCTTGACCTGGGCGCGAATCTTGGCCTGCACCGCCTGGACTTCCTGTTCGGTGTCGAGCAGGGTCAGCAGTTTCTTCAGGCGCTCGACCACGTTGGCGGCTTCCAGAATCGCCTGCTTGTCCTCCAGCTTGAAATCGAGGTTGAAGGCGACGTGGTCGGCCATTTCCCCGATGTCGTCCTTGGAGTGGATGGTCTGCACGCTCTCGGCACCGATGCGGCCCCCGCTGGCGACCGTCTCGAACTTGTCCTTGAGTTCACGCGAGAGCGCCTGCAACTCCACGCCGCCTGCCTTGCCCGCTTCGAGGGGCTGAATGTCGGCGGTCAGGTAGTCGCCCACCTGGTAGTTGCTGGCCCGCACCCGCGCCACCGCGCTCACCAGCATCTGGAGGGTGCCGTCGGGGTTCTTGCGCACACGCAGCACGTTGCAGGCGGTGCCCACGTCGTAGAGGTCGTCGCCCCTGGGGTCGTCCACGTCCTTGTCTTTTTGCGACACGATGAGGATGACTTTTTCGCCCTGCATGGCGGCTTCGATGGCGTTGATGGAAATGGCGCGGCTGGCATCGATGTGCTGCACCATGGTCGGATAAATGACGCTGCCGCGAACCGGGCAGACGGGAACAGTGGCAGGAAGGGCAGTGCTGTCGGGCATCCGTTGACGCTCCTTTGGCCCCGCAGGGGGCGGCGAGAAAGGTGGCTTCGGCAGGGGGCCAGCGTCCGTGAGGAGAAAAGACTCCTGCCAAAAAACTTGAGTGCCAATATATCAAGTTTTCGTCTTTCAGGCAAGTCGCCCGCAGGGTCGGCCAATATGCTTAGAGCGCGTACAGTACGGCAAATTCTCTATCAGAAACCTCACGGAAGCTTGAGCGGGGGTTGAGGGAAAGGGTGAGGCCACCCGGCAGCGGCGCCCCGCTTGGCGGAATAGACAAATGCCTACCCCGTTCATGGTCTACTCGGGCTTGCCATATGAGGGACCGCCTGACCACTGCACTTGGAGGATTCGGCCTGCTGCTGCTGCTGGCCGGGCTGTATCTCGCCTTCGTCTCGCCGCCGGACGTGAACCAGAAGGAACTGGTGCGCATCTACTACCTGCACGTGCCCGCCGCGTGGACCAGTTACATGGCCTATATCGGGACCATGCTCTACAGCCTGCTCTACCTCGTGCGGCGCGACACCCGCTTTGACCGCGTGGCCGCCGCGAGCGCCGAACTCGGTGTGCTGATGACCGCGCTGGCGCTGTTTTCGGGCAGCCTGTGGGCCAAACCCACCTGGGGCACCTACTGGACCTGGGACCCCCGGCTGACCACCACCGCCGTCGGCCTGCTCATTTACCTCGGCTACTTCATCATTCGCGGCCTGATCGACGACCCGCACCGCCGCGCCCGCGTGGCCGCCGTGCTGGGCATCGTGGGCACGCTGTATATCCCCGTCAACTACATGAGCGTGTACTGGTGGCGCAGCATTCACCAGACCGCCACCGTCAAGATTCTGGGCAAGCTCGAACTCGCCGCTGACCCCCGGATGATGCAGGCTTTTTTCACCATGCTGGGGGCCTTTACGGTGCTGTACTTCTTCATGGTCCGGCTGCGCAGCATCCTGGCCGCCCGTGAGGAAGCCCGCGAGCTTGCCCACGACGAAGCGGCGCTGCGCGGCCTGAGCCGTTCGGGAGGTGCCTGAGATGTATACCGTTTTTGTCGCCTGGGTCTATGGCGTGACCTTCGCCAGCCTCATCGGGTACGTGGGCTGGGTGCTCTCGCGCCTGCGCCGACTGGAACAGGAGCAACGGGAACTGGAGGGGGACGCATGACCACCACGCCCACCGGCCTGCCCGGGACCCCGCTGCCCCCCGCCCGCAAGAAGGAGCGCAACCGCCTGCCGCTGCTGCTGGCGGGCGCAGGCGTGCTGGGGCTGATCGGCTACATGGTGCTGGGCAACGCCAACAACAACCTCGTGTACTACGTGCTGCCCAGCGAGTACCAGCAGGACACTGCCAAATTCGCGGGCAAGACGCTGCGCATGGGCGGCCTCGCCAAGGACGTGGTGTACAACCGCGACACCCTGGCCCTGAAGTTCAACATGACCGACGGGCAGACCTCCTACCCGGTGCAGTACCAGGGCGCCGTGCCCGACCTGTTTCGCAACGACGCCGTGGTGGTCATGGAAGGGCAGATGCAGCAGGGCGTCTTTCACGGCAAGTCGCTGCTGGTCAAGCACTCCGAGGAATACAAGGCCGAGGACGGTCCGGGAACCGGGGGCGCAGGCCAGGGGCAGTACAGCCCGGACGATTTGAAGAAGATTCTCAACGACCAGAGCGCCCGGCCCTGAGGGGCGCAGAGGGCGGAGAGAAGAGGGCAGAGAGCGGAGAGCAAAGGGCAAACGCCCGAACTGCACCTTCAGCACCCTGGCCCTGTCTCCCTCAGCCTTCCGCCATCTGCCATCGGCCTTCCGCCCTAAGCCCAACGGAGTCCCATGCCTGATTTCCTCGGATACAACTTTTCCCCTGTCGGCGCCGCCGGGTCGCTGGCGCTGCTGTTTGCCCTGGGGTTTGCGCTGGTGGCGCTCTTTGCGGGCGTGCTGGGCGGCGTGCGGCGCGACGAGCGGCTGACCGACATGGCCCGCTTCGCCGTCTGGGGCAACTTCGGCTTCATGACGGTGGCCATCGGGCTGCTGCAATACGCCATCCTGACCGACGACTTCTCGGTGCGCTACGTGGCGAACCACTCCATGACGGTGTCGCCGCTGTGGGTCAAGTGGGTCACGCTGTGGGCGGCGCTGGAAGGCTCGGTGCTGCTGTGGGCGTGGATTTTGTCGCTCTACGCCTTTCTGGTTTCTCTCACCGCCCGGCGCGACGTGCTGCGGCCCTGGGTGCTGGCGACGATGAGCCTGTCGGTCATCTTTTTCGTCGGGCTGAACCTGACGGTCGCGAGTCCCTTTACCCCGGTGGTGGACGTGCCCGCGCAGGGACGCGGCCCCAACCCGCTGCTGCAAAACCACTGGATGATGGCGGTTCACCCGGTGCTGATGTACCTGGGTTTCGTCGGCCTGAGCGTGCCGTTTGCCTACGCGGTGGCGGCGATGGTGACGGGGCGGCTGGGCGAGTCGTGGCTGGTGCAGACCCGGCGCTGGACGCTGGTCGCCTGGGGCTTTCTGTCGGCGGCGATTGCGGCGGGCGCGTGGTGGAGCTACGAGATTCTGGGCTGGGGCGGCTACTGGGCCTGGGACCCGGTGGAAAATGCCAGCTTTATTCCCTGGCTGCTCGCCACCGCTTTTCTGCACAGCGTGCAGATTCAGGAGCGGCGACGGATGCTCAAGACGTGGAACATCTACCTCATCGTCTTCGCCTACGCCGCCACCGTGCTGGGCACCTTCCTGACGCGCTCGGGCGTGGTGGAAAGCGTGCACGCCTTTTCCAACGGTCCGATCGGCCCGGTGTTCCTGGGGTTTTTCGCCGTGCTGGTGGCGCTGGGGGTGGGGCTGGCGACGTGGCGGCTGCCGCAGATTCGTGACCCGCACAGCCTGGACAGCCCGCTCTCGCGTGAGGGGTCCATGCTCGGCGGCAACGTGGTGTTCGTGGTGTTCGCGCTGCTGGTCGTCCTCGGCACGCTGTTTCCGGTGCTGGTCGAGGCCGTGCGCGGCATCCGCACCAGCGTGGGCGAGCCGTTCTACAACTTTTTCGCCATTCCGATTGGCCTGCTGCTGCTACTCCTGATGGGCATCGGCCCGGTGCTGCCCTGGCGCAAGGCGGGACAGGGCGACCTGCGCAGCCTGTGGGCGCTGGCGCGGTGGCCGGTGCTGGCGCTCCTCGCCGCGACGGTGCTGGCCTTCGTGTTCGGGATTCGCAACCCTGGCCTCGCCCTCACGCTGGGGCTGTGTGCCTACAACATGGTCGGCCTGGGGCAACTCGTGGGCGGCAGCGCCCGCGCCCGGGGCGGTCTGGGGGCGCTGCCGGGACTGGTGCGCGAGTACCCCCGGCGCTACGGGGCATACGTGGCGCACCTCGGCATCGTGCTGATGGCCATCGGCATCGGCTTTTCGGGCACCTACAAGGCCCGGCAGGAAGTCACCCTGCGGCCCGGCGCGGCGCAGACCGTCCTCGGCAAGACGCTGACCCTCACGGCACTGGGCACCGAGCAGCGCCCCGAGCGGCAGTCCATCGTGGCGACGGTGCAGGTGGGCCGTGAAGTGCTGACGCCCAAACTCAACACCTACGTCAACATGCCGCAGCAGGTCGCCATGCCCGCCGTCAAGTACCACCTGATGGGCGACACCTACGTGACGCTGCTCAGCGGCGACGTACGCGAGCAGTGGGCGACGGTGGCGGTCATCGATTCCCCGCTGGTGAGCTGGATCTGGTGGGGTGGCGCGGTGCTGCTGCTCGGCACGGCCCTGAGCGTCACCGCCCCGGTCCGCGAAACGGTGGCGGTCCGCCCGCCCGCCCGGACGCTGGAAGGAGCAACGGTATGACCTCCCCGTCACCCCATTCTGTGCCGCCCCATTTCGTGCCCCCCAAACGCACGTCCTGGACCCGCTGGATTGTTCCCGCCGTGATGACCGGACTGGTCGGCCTGCTCGCCTACGGCCTGCTGACCCCCGACCCGGAGGGTGGCCCGGCCCTGCTGAACAAGCCCGCACCGGCCTTCGCGCTTCAGGACCTCGGCGGGCGCACGCACGCGCTCACGGCGGCCAGGGGCAAGCCGGTGGTCGTCAACTTCTGGGCGTCGTGGTGTGTGCCGTGCCGTCAGGAAGCGCCGATGTTTTCCAAACTGTCGCAGGAGACGGCAGGCAAGGCCGAATTCTACGGCGTCATCTACAACGACCAGCCCGCCGACGCCCGGCGGTTCATGGACGATTACGGCCTGATTTACCCCGCGCTGCTCGACCCCGGCTCGCGCACGGCGCTGAACTACGGGGTGGGCAAGCTGCCGGTCACCTTCATCGTGGACGGGCAGGGGCAGGTCGTGCACATCAAGGACGGCCCCATTGAGGAACCCGAATTGCGCGGGGCGCTGAGAAAGGCGGGGCTGTGAAGGTTCGCACCCTCCTGACCGCGCTGCTGCTGGCCTCGCCCGTGCTGGTCCCGACCGCTGCGGCGCAGGGCACGACGCCCGCGCAGCAGAACGCGACCCAGGGAGCCGCCTCGCAAGCGGCACCGAAGGACACCGACCAACGGGGCCGCGCCGACTCGGTGCGTACCGGGGTGGCAGAAGTGGAGCGCACCGCGCCCATTCCCCTGACCGTGGAGCAGGAGCGGCAAGCGCAGCGCATCGGGACCAAGCTGCACTGCCCCATCTGCTCGGGCGAGAGCATCGCGCAGTCGCAGACCGACATCTCGCGCCAGATGATGAACGAGGTGCGTGACGGCATTCGCCGGGGCCAGAGCGAGCGGCAGATTCTGGAGCGCTTCGTGGCGGGCTACGGCGAACGGATTCTGATGGAGCCGCCGAAAAAGGGCATCAACTGGCTGCTGTGGGGCTTTCCGGTGGGGGCGCTGCTGCTCGGCACCGGCCTGTGGCAAAGTTACCTGCGCCGCGCCAGCCGTGAACCTGCCGAACCGCTGAGCGACGCCGACGAACGCCGCATCTCCGCGCTGCTGCGCGAACGCGAGGAGCGGGCATGATGTCCGTGTTGCTCGCGCTGGGCCTCCTGGCGACCCTGCTGGTGCTGCGGCCCATTCTGGCCCCGGCCCGCGTGACGCCGCAGGACACCCGCCGCACCGAACTGGAAGAGGAGCGCGAGCTGCTGCTGAGCAACCTGGGCGAGTTGCAGGCCCAGGGCGCCGACGCCAGTGCCCTCACCCGCGAGAAGGTGCGGCTGACGCAGGTGCTGCACGAACTCGACGCCCTGCCGCCCACGCCCAAAGCGGGACAGGCCCGGCCCGCCCTGCCGGTGGCCGCCGCCACCCTGCTGGGCACCGCGCTGCTGCTGGGCATCGGGACCGTGACTTTCTTCCCGCAGTGGCGCAACCTGGGCCTCTCCCCTGCCGAGCAGACGCAGCTGGAAAGTGCTTCGCGTCTGCCTGCCCTCGCCAACCGCGCCCGGAGTTCAGGGCAGGCGGCGGACTATCTCGCGTGGGGCGACGCCGCCTGGGACGCCCGGCAGTACCGGCAGGCGGCGGAGGCGTACACGCAGGTGCTGCTCTCGGAGCGCGACCACCCGAAGGCCATGCGCCGGGTGGGATATGTCCTGCTGGGCGACGCCAAGATGGCGGAAAACGGCCTGAGCTTCATCGCCCGCGCCGCCCAGCTCGACCCCCAGGCCCCCGAAGGCCAACTGCTCTACGGCTACGCGCTGGGCACGTTCGGGCAGTACCCGCAGGCGCTGGAGGTGCTGGCGAACTACCGCAAGCTGGCCCCCGACTCCAGCGAGGCCGACGACCTGATTGTCGAGTACCAGGCCAAGGTGGGCGGCACGGTGGACGGCCAGCTCGTCTACGCGCAGAACTGCGCGGGCTGTCACGGGCGACAGGGCGAAGGTGGCACCGGTCCCAAGCTGGTCGGCTCGCCCGCACTGCGAAACGAAACCGCGCTGCGCCAGATCGTGCTTCAGGGGGCCACCGGAATGCCCGCCTTTCCGCAACTGGAAGGCAAACAGCTGGACGCGCTGGTCCAGACCCTGAAGGGGAAAGAATGGCAGTAGACGAGTCCAGGCGCACGCTGCTGAGTTACTGGTGGGTGCTGCCGGTGGCGGGCACGGCGGGCGCCTTCGCTTACATGGCGAACTATGCCCGGCGCGTGACGCTGGACAAGCACGCGCCGGGGCCGCCCAACTTTCAGCCCGGCCCCCGGCAGGCGGTGGCGAAGCTCTCCGAGTTGCAGGGGCCGTATTCCTTCCGCGAGTTTCAGTACCGCAAGACCCCTTGCCTGCTGATGGAACTGCCGCAGCCGACGCCGACCGGCGTCACGGTAGGGGGGCGGCACTTCGCGGCGTACTCGCGGCTGTGTACCCACCTGGGCTGTCAGGTCAACCCCATCGCCGACACCGAACTGCTGGCGCTGTCCTACAACTACCGCGCCGAGCACCCGATGCTGGGCTGCCCCTGCCACTACAGCGTGTTCGACCCGCAGCGGCAGGGCCAGAGCGTGTTCGGCAAGGCCCTTTTTCCCCTGGCCCGCGTGCAGCTCCGCGCCGAGGGAGACACGCTCTACGCGCACGGCCTGGAACCCGACCCCCGAACCGGACAGGGCTGAACATCAAAAAAAGCCCCCCGCCACTCGGACGGGGGAGCCAGAGGAAAGACTCAGCGAACGATGCGCTGGCCGCGGCGAATGCCGAGCTTGTCGGTCAGGGCGATGTAGGCGTCGTAGTCGGTGCGCTCGAGGTACTTGAGCAGGCGGCGGCGCTGACCGTTCATCAGCTGGAGGCCACGCTGACCGGCCTTGTCCTTCTTGTTGGTCTGAAGGTGCGCGGCGAGGTTGTTGATGCGGGCGGTGAGCAGGGCCACCTGCACGGTGGTGCTGCCGGTGTCGCTGTCGCTGCCTGCGTTGTCGCGAATCACTTGCTGTTTGTCGATCATTTGAAGTTCTCCTGGTTATGAAGTCCCGCGCGTCTCAGCCGGAGAAGTCCCCCGACCGCGTAACGGCGGCAAACATAAGCATACTTCGTTAGGCACCGCCGGAGCAAGGGGCCAGCGCTTGACAATTGTGCCGCTCCCGCCTAGTATTTCTCTCGCCTCTCACTGTGCTCGGGTGGCGGAATTGGTAGACGCGCACGTTTGAGGGGCGTGTGGGTAACCGTGTGGGTTCAAGTCCCATCTCGAGCACCAAGAAAAGCGCCGGATTCTCAGGAGTCCGGCGGCTTTTGTTTTATCCCTTCGGCGTGTTTTATACGGATTCCGATTGAATCTGGTAGTTTCAGATTCAATCCGACTTGCAAAGCTGCGCAGCAGAGCGGATGCGAGTAGGAAAAAATACGGATTCTGCGATATGGATGCACAGGCGGCGCCTTCCCAACTGTATACGCCCGACTGTGCAGGAATTAAGCGGAATCCGTATTATCCCTCTGGGGCGAGTTCCGCCCGAATCAGCCCCGCCAGATACAGGCTTCCCGCCACGAGCAGCGTGCCGCCCGGGGGCGTCAGGTCCAGCGCGTGGGCCAGGGCAGCGATGGGCGCCGGGTGAGCCGCGCCGCCATACTCTGCGGCCAGCTCTGTGGGGGGGGCAGCGAGGTCGGACGGCGCCGTAAAGACCCGCGTCGGCGCGACCGTCAGCAGCGGGGCCAGGGTCGCCGCCGTGTCCTTGCGGGCCAGGCCCCCGAACAGCAGCACGTCGGCGCGGGGAACGGCGGCAGCCAGGGCGCGGGCGGCGTGCGGGTTGTGGGCACCGTCTACCAGCACGGTTTTGCCCGCGACGGTGAAGCGTTCCAGACGTCCGGGGTGGGAAGCACGCAGGGCCGCCTCCAGGCCACCCTCAAAGCTCAGCACACGCAGGGTGGCGGCGGCGAGCGCGGCGTTGGCCAGCTGGTGCGGCCCACTCAGGTTCGGGGCGTGGGGCAGGGCGAACAGGTCGGGATGCGTCTGCGGCGCATAGAGGGGCGCGCCCGTCTCCGTCGCCACCTCGCGCACCACGTCCAGCGCCTCGCCCGTCGCGGTGGTCAGCAGGGGCACCCCGGGCCGCGCCGCCCCCGCCTTGTCGCGGGCAATGTCGCGGAGGGTGGGGCCGAGGACCGCCGTGTGGTCGAGGTCCACGTTGGTCAGGGCCACCGCCCGCACGTCGCCGAGCGCTTGGGTCGCGTCACTGGCGCCGCCGACGCCCGCTTCCATCACGACCCACCCCACTCCGGCTTCGGCGAAAGCCTGACAGGCGAGGGCCAGCGTCAGGTCGAAAAACGCCTCGCCGGGGGCTTGGCGTTTGGCCCACTCGATGAACTGCGCGGTTCGCGCCGGGCTGAGGTTTTGGCCGCCTATCCGGATGCGTTCCTCGTAGGCGTGCAGGTGCGGGCTGGTAAAGCGGCCCACGCGCACGCCCGCCGCCAGGAAGCCCGCTTCCAGCATCGCGCAGGTGCTGCCTTTGCCGTTGGTGCCCACCACACGGACGCTCTGAAACTGGCGGTCCGGGCTGCCGAGGCGTTCGAGCAGCGCCCGTGCTGGCCCCGGCCCCCGCCCCCGCCCGGCGCGGGTCTGGGCGTAGAGCCAGTCGTAGTCGGCGGTCGGGTCAGACATGGCCGACACGGTAGCGCAACGGTTCACGGCGCACCTGTTGACCGCAAAGCTCTCTGTACGGCAAGGCGCCCCGCTTTCCCGCATCGGCGGGGGCAGGGCGCCAGGGGTGCGCCTCAGAGACTCAGTTTGCTTGAGGCTGCGCGAGTCGGAGGGCCGCCGCATGCATCATCTTCACGCCGGTTTCGAGGCTGAGTTCGTCGATGGTAAAGCGCGGGTGGTGGTGCGGCCAGCGGCTGTCGTGCTCGTCGCTGCCGGAGCCGACGTTGAAGTAGGCACCGGGGGCCTTTTCGAGGTAAGCGCTGAAATCTTCGCCGCCCATCGTGGCTTTGGCTTCGCTGAAGTGCCCGGCGCCCACCGTGTCCAGCGCAATCTGCCTGAGTTCCTCGGCCACCCAGTCGGTGTTGATGAGGGGGCGGTAGCCGAACTCGTAGTTCAGGACATAGGTCGCGCCGTGCGCCTCGCACACGCCCTTGATGACGCGCTCGATGAGTTTGGGAGCCTTCTGGCGCAGTTCGGGGTCGAAGGTGCGGACGGTGCCCATGATGCGGGCGGTGTCGGGAATCACGTTGTGGGTGGAGCCGCTCTGGAAGTAGGTGATGCTGACGACCAGTGCGTCCTGCGCCCCCACATGGCGGCTGACCACGTGCTGGAGGTTGGTGACGACCTGCGCCCCGATGGCGATGGGGTCCACCGCTTCTTCGGGGTGTGCGCCGTGCCCGCCCCGGCCCTGAATGGTCAGCTCTATCATGTCGGGAGAAGCCATGAACGGCCCCGCCTTGACCGCCACCTGTCCGGCGGGCAACTGGCTGTTGAGATGCAGGCCCGTCACCACGTCTACGCCGTCCATCAGGGACGTTTCCATCACGAGTTCTTCCGCGCCACCGGGGCCGTTTTCCTCGGCGTGCTGGAAAATCATGCGGATTTCGCCGGGCACGTTCGCCGCGTCCTCGCTGAGCAGTTTGGCCGTGCCGAGCAGGATGGCGGTGTGGCCGTCGTGCCCGCAGGCGTGCATCACGCCGGGGGTCTTGGACGCGAACTCGAAGGTGTTTTCCTCATGGATGGGCAGCGCGTCGATGTCGGCCCGCAGCAGCACGGTTTTGCCGGGTTTGCCGCCCTTTAGGACCGCCAGCACACTGGTCGGGGTGAGCTGCGAGACCTGAAGGTCGGGCAGCTTGTTCAGCTCGCTGACGATGTATTTGGCGGTTTCGAATTCCTGAAAGCTGAGTTCGGGGTGCTGGTGCAGCCAGCGTCGCCACGCTTCGAGCTGGGGGCGCAGGGCCGAGACGCGGTCTTCGGTTGTGGTCATGCGCTCAGGCTAGCAGAGGCCGCCGTCCCCTCAACTCCCAACCCGGTTGCACCCGCCGCTCAGCAACTTTTGGCCTGCTTGCCGCGTAATGAAGAGCGTGAAACCGACCCGTTCCGGCCGCACCGTCAAAGGCACCTTCAACGCCCCTGGGGGCACGCCCGGCACTGCCCGCGCCGCCGCGCCGAAGCGTGGGGGGCTGACCCTGACCCGCCTGCTCGCCTTCACCCCGATTGCGCTTGAAATCGCGTCGTACCTGCGCGGCCAGCAAAAGGCCCGGCGCGGCAAGTACTACAAAGCCAGCACCAAAGGCAAGGCGCTCGACTTCGTGCTGGAGCAGGCGCAAAAGCGCTTGGGCAAGGCCCCGAAGAAAAAGGGCTGGTTCTGAAGCCTTCTGTATAGACCCTTTTTTCCTGGCCCTCCGCGTCCCTGAGCGCGTGAGGGCCTTTTTCTTTCGTCCGGTCCGGCAGGCGTCGCTCTTTTCGCGGCCCTGCTCGCCAAAAAGACATGGGGGCGTTTCGAGAAATGCCCTAAACAGTTCCCTACCCCCTCCGCGCCGGGCGGCGTAGATTGAGCAGCACCCGACAACCCGACGTCTGCACCTGCTGGAGGTTTGCCCATGATCACGCCCCTGACGCCCCTGGACCTCGTCCGCCGTGGCCTCAAGCTCTATCCCGACCACACCGCCGTCATCGAACCCGGTGGCCCGCGTTTTACCTACCGTCAGTGGGGGCAGAGAATATTTCAGCTTGCCCGCGCGGTGCAGGCGGCGGGGTACGCCGGGCAGCATGTGGCGGTGCTGTCGCCCAACACGCACGGCGGCCTGCTCACCTACGCGGGCGTGCCCTGGGCAGGCAGCGTGCTGGTGCCGCTCAACACCCGCCTGAACCCGGAGGAATACGACTTTCAGCTCCGGCACGCCGAGGTGCGGCTGCTGCTGGTGGACGAGTCGCTGCACGGCAAGGTGCGTGAGGTGGCCGCCGAGCACAACATCGAAGTGTGGGTGATGGGTGACGCTGCGGGCGCCGGGAAGGACTTCGAGGCCCGCCTCGCCGCGCAGGACGGCTCACCGCTGCCTATCCCCGTGCAGGACGAGAACGACACCATCACCATCAACTTCACGTCCGGCACCACTTCCGACCCCAAGGGCGTGATGCTCACGCACCGCTCGACCATGCTCAACGCCCTGGAGACGATTTATTACTTCAAGGCCGACCAGGACACGGTTTACCTGCATACCCTGCCCGACTTTCACGCCAACGGCTGGGGCGGCGTGTGGAGTCCCTTCGGCGTGGGGGCGACCCATGTGACGCTGCCAGCGGTGCAGGCCGAGGCCGCCTACGACGCCATCGAGCGGTACGGCGTGACCCATCTGTGCGCCGCGCCCACGGTGCTGTCCATGCTCACCGACCCGGCGTGCGCCCGGCCCCTGAGCCGCCAGATTCGGGTGGCGACGGCGGGCAGCCCCCCCCACGCCCGCACCATCGCCGACATGAACGCGCTGGGCTTTCATGTCACGCAGGTGTACGGCCTGACCGAAACCAGCCCGCTGATTACCGTGGCCGAACTCTCGGCGGGGCAGGAGCAGTTGCCCACCCCGCGCCGCGCCGCCCTGATCGCCAAGCAGGGTGTGGAGATGATTGCGGCGGGCGAAGTGGACGTGCTGGACGAGCACCTGAAGCCCGTGCCCTGGGACGGAGAGACGCTGGGCGAAATCATGGTGCGCGGCAATCTGGTCATGAAGGGCTACTACCGCAACGAGGAGGCGACCGCCAAGGCGCTGGAGGGCGGCTGGTTCCACACCGGCGACGTGGCGGTGGTGCACCCCGACGGACGCATCGAAATCCGCGACCGCAACAAGGACGTGATTATTTCGGGCGGCGAAAACATCAGCAGCGTGGAAATCGAGGGCGTGCTGTACGCTCACACAGCCGTGCGCGAAGCGGTGGTGGTCGCCATGCCCGACGACAAGTGGGGCGAGGTGCCCTGCGCTTTTATCGCCCTGCACGCGGGCCAGCAGGTCACGCCGGAGGAACTCACGGCGCATGTGCGCGGTCATCTGGCCGGGTTCAAGGTGCCCAAGCACTACGAATTCCGCGACGACCTGCCCAAGACCGCCAGCGGTAAGTTCCAGAAGTTCATCCTGCGGGCCGAGTTGTGGCAGGGCAAAGCGCGAGGGGTGAACTGATACGGGCAAGTCACGCTCTTTCAAAGCTTAGGAGCCGACAGCGAAAGGGAAAAGGAAAGCCGGAGCAACAGCACTTGCCCCGGCTTTCCCTGGTCTGCTTGACGCTAGCGCCGTCCGCCGCGAGGCCCGCCCCTTCCCGAACTGCTGCGGCCCGAGTCGCTGCGGCCCTGGCCCTGGGGCCGTCCGCCGCCCCGCTGACCGTCGCTCCGGCCTCCGCCCTGGCGCGGGGCGTCCACCCCGTTGCCGCTGCCCCGGCCCTGTTTTTCCTGAATGTCCTTGTCGATCAGGTGTTCCTGCGCGGTCTTGGGCGGGTGAAGGTGGGCGGGAAGACCCCGGCGCACCTGTGCCCAGCGCTGGCGCTGCTCGGGGATGATGAACACGAGGTTGCGCCCGCCCCGGCCCGCGCGGGCGGTGCGGCCCGAACGGTGAACGTGGTCTTCGGACGTGGTGGCGACATCGGCATGGATGACGAGGCGCACCTCGGGCAGGTCGATGCCGCGCCCGGCGATGTCGGTGGCGACCAGCACGCGGGCGGTGCCGTCGCGCAGTTTGTCCATCACGCGCTCACGCTTGCGCTGGTCCATGTTGCCTTCGAGCGGCACGACTTCCTCGCCGGGGAGCATCTGCCCCAGTTTCTCGGCGCGGCGCTTGGTGAGTGCCTTGGTGCGGCAAAACACCACCACGCAGCCGCCCGGCTCGCGCAGCGCCTCGCGGATTTCGGCGGCGGCGTGCTCGAGTACCTCGTCGCGGGTGGTGTCGCGGGCGATATGTTCGGCGCGGCCCTCGCCAGCGGCCACCACTTCCCCGGCCCTGAGGGGAGCGGTTTCGGCGCTGCGGGGCGGCTCGATGTCTACGCGCACCGGGTCACGCAGCACCCGCGCCGCCACGCCGCGCACTTCCTCGGGAAAGGTGGCGGAGGCGAGGGCCACCTGAATCTGTCCTCCCCGGGCCTGGGCGCGGGCCTGGTTCACGATCCACTCCACGTCCTTCAGAAAGCCCAGCGAGAGCAGTTCGTCGGCCTCGTCCAGCACCACGTACTTGACATGCGAGAGGCCCAGTTCGCCCTTGCCGATGAGGTCTTTGAGGCGGCCCGGCGTGCCGCTGACCACCCCTTTGTTGCTCGCTTCACGCGCGGTGGCGGCGGGGGTGATGCCCCCGGTGATGCGCCCCGCCGTCATGCCGAGTTCGCGGGCCACGTCACGAATCTGCACGGCGAGTTCGCGGGTGGGCGAGACGATGAGGACTTCGGGCGCCATGCCGCGCGTGGGGCCAGTCACGCCGATGCCCCGCGCCGCCGCCGGAATCAGGAAGGCGAGTGTCTTGCCGCTGCCGGTGCGGGCGGTGGCGATCACGTCGCGCCCGGCGAGCAGTTCGGGAATGGCCTTTTCCTGCACGGGCGTCGGCTGCCGCTCCCCGAGCAGCTTGCGCCACTCGCCGGGGTCGGCCAGCCGAATCATGGTGGGTTGCGGCGCCGTGTCGGCGGGCTGTTGTACGGCCTGCGCCGGGCGCGAGCGGCTGCCGTCCTGACGCTCGTCCTGACGCTGGCGGCGCGGCTCGTTGTTGCGCGGCTCGTTGCTGCGGGGCTGGTTCTGATTGCGCGGTTGCGCCTGATTGCGGTTGCGCTCACCCGGCTGGCCCCGGCCCTGACGCGGGGCACGGTCCGCCGTGCGAATCGGTTCGGCTTCCCAGTCGCCACTTTCGCCAAAGGCCATCCGGGCTTCAGGAAGGGGGGCGGGTCCGGGGCGGCCACCCTGGTGGGGACGGGCACTGCGGCCCGCATTCTGCTGACCCTGCGGGCCACGGCCACGCGGGGAACGGGGACCGCTACGGCGTTCGTTCTGGTCTGACATCTGCTTTCTCCGCCTCACGCACGCGCAGACGCCGAGGAATGGGGCGACAGGCGCCCGAAGAGGAAGGGAACAGGAAGCGACTTCCTGACGGCCTGGCGCCACCCACCGAATTGCGGGGGCACTCTCAGGCTGGACACGTCCACAAAGCTGCGCGGGTGGGGTCCTGGGGCGACTGTAGCACCTTCACCGCCCGGCGGTTCGGGGCCTGCGCTCTCCTCTGGCCGCCTGTGCCTGTTCCCTTGCAAGCCTTCCTGCGGCGCCGACGTGTCTAGAGCATTTGACAAAAAGACGCAACGTCTTTTTGGCGAGCGGAGCGAGTGCAAAACACTGAGCAGGGCGGAGAATGGAGTGATGCGGGGCGCTGTTCCGCGCATCACGTAATTCGGAGAACTGCTCTAGACCACTTAGGACGGGCGGTCCACCCACAAAACTAAATTTTGAACATAGTCAAAGTTTGAACAGAGTGCAGTTGGCCGGCGTCCCGGCACCCTCTTGCTGCCCTCTTTGTGAGGTTGCCATGAACCGAGTGCTGATTTCTGCTGCCCTGTCCCTGACCGCCCTGCTCGCCGCCTGCGGGCAGACCACGCCGCGTGGCCCCGCTGCTGTCCACGATGCCCCAGCGGAGAGCGCCGCACCCGACAGCGCCAACACACCCGACAGCTACGCCGCCCGCAAAGCCGCGCTGCCCGCCCAGGCACCCGAGCCACTGGCAGGAGCACCGAAAGCGAGCCTGTTGCAGCAGACCTTCCCCGGCGGCAAGCCGGTCAGTGCCCAGACGCTCAACAAGGCCACGCCGCTGATTCTGGTGCATGGCCTGGGGGGCTGGGGCAAGCAGGAAATGATGGGCGTGCCGTACTGGGGCAGCTCGTACGACGTTGTCGGCGACCTGCGCGGCCAGGGGTACAACGTCTTTGCGGCCAGCGTCGGCCCCATCAGTTCCAACTGGGAACGGGCCGCCGAGCTGTACGCGCAAATCAAGGGCGGCTGCGTGGACTACGGCGCGGCGTATTCGGCCCGGCACGGCTTTTCGCGCTTCGACCCGGCCAAGTGCTACCCCGGGTTTTACCCCGAGTGGGACGCCGAACATCCCATTCACCTGCTGGGGCACAGCATGGGCGGCCAGACGGCGCGGATGCTGGTCAAGCTGCTCGAAGACGGCAGCCCCGCCGATGCCGAGGGCGACAACCTGTTTCGCGGCGGGCGCGGGGGCTGGGTCAGCGCGGTGATGACCGTCAGCACCCCCAACAGCGGCACCCCCGCCACCGACCACATTCAGGCGATGGTGCCGATGCTCAAGGACCTGCTCAAGACTGTGGCGGCCAGCATGGGCGTTTCCTCGCAGAGTCTGGTGTACGACTTCGACCTGGGGCAGTGGGGCCTGCGGCGTCAGCCGGGCGAGACCTTCGACACCTACTTCGACCGGGTGATGGCCTCGCACTTCGCCAAGAACGATTCCAACGCCGCCTATGACCTGAGCGTGGACGGCATGGCCGACCTCAACACCTTCATCGGGCGCAGTCCGAATACGGTCTACGCTTCGTGGACCACGAGTGCCACCACCCCGGGGCTGGTCACGGGCTGGGCCTATCCCACGCCCCTGTTCATGAACGCGCCGCTGTCCGCGCTGGCGTGGCCTTACCCCTGGCCCCTGCGCCCCACCATCGGCAACACGACGGGCAGTTCGCCCAGGGGCAAGGTGCGGTACGACGCCTCATGGTGGGAAAACGACGGCCTGGTGCCGGTCAAGAGCCAGGGGGCGCCGCTGGGCCAGAGCCAGACCGACTTTCTGGGCGGCGCGGCGCAACCGGGGCAGTGGTACCACCTCGGCAAGCTGAACAACTGGGACCACGTGGCGATCATCGGCCTGCTGGAGCTTCGGGACGTGCGGCCCTTCTACCGCAACCAGGCGGCGTGGCTGGCGAGCCTGCGGTAAATCAGCCGGACAGAACAGCGGCGCGGGAGCCTTCCACCCCGCGCCGCTTTTCTGTTGCGCCTTATACGGATTCCGCTTCATTCCTGCACAGTCGGGCCTATACAGTTGGGAAAGCGCCGCCTGTGCATCCATATCGCGGAATCCGTATTTTTTCCTACTTGCATCCGCTCTGCTGCGCAGCTTTGCAAGTCGGATTGAATCTGAAACGACCAGATTCAATCGGAATCCGTATTACCGGAAAGGCAGCTTTCCCCTGCCCCAGTTCAGCGCCACTGCTCCGGCAGCCCCCAGACGTGCCACAGGGCGTCCACCCGGTTACGCACCGCTTCGTCCATCACGATTTTCCTGGGCCAGTCGCGCACGAAGCCTTCCTCGGGCAGTTTGCGGGCGCCGTCCCAGGCGAGCAGGCCCACGCCGCTCCCCGTGCCCAGGGTCCAGCAGTCGCGCTCCGGGTCCACGTTGTTCAGCACCGTCCACCACACGTCGCCTGCGTCCTGCACGTCGGTTTCCTCGTCGCAGATGAGAAGGTGACGCACGCCCTGCGCGGCGGGGTGGGCGGCGAAGGTTTCAGCCAGGGCGCGGGCCTGTCCGGCGCGGGTCTTTCGGAGAGACACGAACCAGTAGCCGTCCGGGGTCTGCCGCTGCGCGACGACGCCTTCAAAGGTGGGCAGCTCGGTGGCGGGAGCGAAAATCTGCCGCAGTTGTCCGCCCAGGGTCGGAGAAGTCGCCCCGGCCGGCAGCACGTCGTGCGCCTGCTCCTCGCGGCTGCTGACGCCGCTGCCCACTTCCTCGGGGCGCTTGGTGGTCGCGTCGATAATCAGTTTGCCCCCGAACCCCCAGCCCCGGCTGGAGTGGTCGAGCACGTCGATGGGACCGCGCGTGAGCAGCGTGTCGCGCCCCGGCACGGCTTTTTGCGCCACCTCGCGCCACACGGCGCCGAAGTCGGTGAGGGGGAAATCCTCGTCCACGACCACGATCACCTTGGCGAACATGTTCTGCCCCAGCCCCAGCAGGCCATTGGCGACTTTGTACGCCTGCCCCGGATAGGTCTTTTTGATGCTGACGACCATCAGGTTGTGCGCGACCCCGGCGGGCGGCATGTGGAAATCCACGATTTCGGGCAAAATCAGCTGCGCGGCGGGCAAAAACAGCCGCTCGGACGCTTCGATGAGGTAGGCGTCCTCCATCGGCGGGCGGCCCACGATGGTGGCCGGATAGACCGGGTTTTTCCGCATGGTGACGGCAGTGACGTGAAACAGCGGATACAGGTCGGGCAGCGTGTAGAAGCCGGTGTGGTCGCCAAACGGCCCCTCGGTCACCCAGTCTTCCTGCGGGTCCACATAGCCTTCCAGGATGAATTCGGCGTTGGCAGGGACGTCGATGTCCACCGTCAGCGCCCGGACCACCGGGTAGCGCTGCCCGCGCAGGTAGCCCGCCAGAATCAGCTCGTTCAGCCCCGGCACGGGCGGCAGCGGCGCGGTGGCGGCGTAGATGAGCGCGGGGTCGCCACCGATGGCGACGGCGACTTCCAGCTTCTGCCCCAGCCGCTTTGCTTTTTCCAGATGCCGCGTGCCGGTCTTGTGGCGCTGCCAGTGCATCCCGGTGGTGTTCTTGCTCATCACCTGCATGCGGTACATGCCCATGTTCCACTCGCGCGTCTCGGGGTCACGGGTCATCACCAGTGGAAGCGTGACGAAGGGGCCGCCGTCCTCCGGCCAGCACTTGAGCACCGGAATCTTGCTCAGGTCCACCTCGTCGCCGCGCCAGACGACTTCCTGCACAGGCGCATTCCGCACGCGGCGGGGCGGCAGATTCATCGCGTCGCGCAGCTTGGGCAATTGCCCGAGCATCCCCGCTACGCCCCCCGCCCCCTTGAGATCGATCAGGTCGCGTACCTTGCGGGCGAGGTCGTCGAGGTCCCCGACCCCCAGGCTCAGCGCGGTGCGTTCACGAGTGTTCATCAGGCCGATGACCAGCGGAAACTCGCTTCCCCGGACATTCTCGAACAGCACCGCCGGGCCGCCCTTTTTCACCATCCGGTCAGCGATTTCGGTGATTTCCAGCTCCCGCGAGACGGGCGCGGAGACGCGAATCAGTTCGCCGCGTTCCTCCAGCAGGCGGATAAAGGACTGAAGGTCGGGAAACTCTTTCGCGGCGCGGGGCATGGGGTCAGGATAGGGCGCGGGGGGCGGGGCAAAGGTGCCGGACGCAGCCGCAGGTAAACCCGGCCCAACCCTCGGCACATCTGCCCCACGGCTGCCTTCCCTAGACTCGGTTCAAGTTCAATCTCAGGAGGGTTCATCATGGGCGAAGGCAAACCGAACACCAACCAGACGGCAGCGAAGCAGACGAACACCGCTGCCCCCGCCGACATCACCGCTTCCGAGGGCAGCCGCGCCGACGGCGTGAGCGACGGCGCCAACACCAACTTTGGCCCCACGCTGGATTCGGTGCCCCACGAGGGCGGCGAAACGGCGGACGACCAGAAGCAGTCGCGCTAAGCTCCGGCCCGGCATAGCTCCGGCCCGGCATCCCTGCCCCCACCCATATCCGGGTCGGGGGTTTTTCGTTGGCCTGGACCCGCGCTCCTCGGCGCCGGGACGCTTCAGCGCTCTGCCAGGGCGCGCCAGTCGCCCCCCGGCACCGGGTTCACCCCAGCCTGCTCCAGTCGGTCGGAGAGGGCGTAGACATACACCCAGCCCTCCACCTCTTCCCCACCTTGCAGCGTCAGCCGCACCCGCTGCCGGGTGTAGAGCGGCGGCGTTTCGTCCACCCCCTCGAGTTCGTCCAGCAGCGCCAGCGCCCGTTCCCAGTCGGCGGGGGCGTAGGTCAGCGCGGCACCGTGAACGAGGTCACTTGCCGCGCCCGGCACGATGCCCGGGTAGCCCTCTGGCCGCAGGTCGAGCAGCCGAAACCCCGCCAGGGTCGCAGGCCGCGCCGTGAAGTGCCCGCCCCGCGCCGCCACCTGAGCATTGCGCTCACCGGGCAGAAGGGTGCCGTAGACGAAGACGGGGAGCAGAGGAACCATAGAGCTGCACTCTAGAGCAGCTCTCCGAATTCTCAGTAGGTGACAACTTCGTCTCCAGCCGCGCCTGGCGGGCAGAAAGGACGGGTGAGCAGTTCCAGGAAAGCCCTGCATCGTTCGGGTTTCCAACGCAGGGCATCCACGAGATGCTGAGCACCGTGACGCACCAGGCTGACCGCTCTGCGACCATGTTTCAGGACGGGAATGGGATGGGTCTGGCCGAGCCAGACCCCCAGCTGCAAACAGAACATCCAGGCCAGCGTCACCAGACCAAAGAGCCGTTGTAGACGGCTTTTTTCTGTAATCCCCGTTCGCTCCAGGTCGAAGCCTCGCGTTTTGAAGCTGCTGAAGGTGCACTCAATTGACCAGCGCTGCTTGTAAAGCTTCCAGGTCTTCCGAGCATTGAAATCGGTAGCGATGATGATGAGGTCACCCACAGGTGACCTCGTCGCCACCACCCGCATCAACTCCCCGAACACAAACACCTTTTCGCTGATCTCGTGAAAATGACCGTGCTGGACATGCTCAAACCACTCTTTCCCGCTCATATCGTCCAGCATGTCGCTGTGCCGAATGCGGATGGCCCGCTTGATGCCCTGACGACGGAGAAAACGGAACCATTCCGCACCGATGAACTCACGATCAGCCACTAGGCCCAGCCAGCGTTTCGCTGGCAAGGCCCGAAGCAGCTTCAACACCAGCCACATCCGGGCGTACGTGTGACTGTTCCCGGACTCGTCGAGGGGCACCCAGATCAGGGGCAGGGTGAAGCCGTGGACCACGGCTCCAAGCACCAGAAAGTTGATGGGCGTCTCCCCGTGTTCCCAGTTGGTGCGGTCCAGACTCAGCAAAACCTTTCCTGGTGGCAGGTGGGCGACGAGCAGGGCGATGAAAAAGCCCATGTCCAGCTGCTCATCCCGGAAGGTCCGGTCTGCTCGTCTCTTCTTGCCCTGCGGGGTACTCATCCCTGGCATATGGGCACTCAGATCGTGATGATTGACGCTTCTCGCGGCAATCATCGCCAGGAGGACGTCAATGAGCCGCTGGAGCGTGTCGATGCGGAGATGACTGGCGTGCGCTTTGAAGTGCTGTGTGAGTACGGTAGCTTGTTGAGCAGTGGATTCTGTCGATTTCACACTCCCAGGAGACCGCGAACAGTCGGCCCCATCAAGCTTGATGGGGCCGACTGTTGATTTTTCCCGTCTGGGACGACATCGAACTGAAGTTGTCACCTACTGAGCTCCGAATTATACGGATTCCGATTGAATCTGGTCGTTTCAGATTCAATCCGAGCGGATGCGAGTAGGAAAAAATACGGATTCCGCGATATGGATGCACAGGCGGCGCTTTCCCGACTGTGCAGGAATGAAGCGGAATCCGTATAACGTCTTTCTGTCACATGCTCTAGACCACCTGGCCTGACAGAGAGCCACCACACATCCTTCCCACGCTGCCCGCGAAACAATGGACCGCATGTCACCGACAGGTCTTCAGGCCACGCTGCTGGGCCTTCTGACCGGCGCCCTGCTGCTGGGTGCCGGATGGGAGGCGCAGGCCCAGAACGCTCCTCAGAACACCCTCCAGAACACCCAGGCCGCGCCCGCCCGCCCCGCCTCCCCGGTCAACAGTGTCCCCGGCAAGGCCGCCGGGCGCCTGCCGGTCAAGCCGATCACGGCGCAGGAAAATGCCGCCCTACAAGCCCTGTTCACCAAGCTGCGCCCCGCCACGCTGCGTATTGAGCAGTGCCCGGTCAATGCCTGCACCGAGCCTGGCGGCGTGGGCACCGGCTTTCTGATCAGCGAGGGCGGTCTGGCCCTCACCGCCTACCACGTGGTGTTTCAGGCGCCCGCCCTGAGTGCACGGACCAGCAACGGCAAACGCTACCCGGTCACGGTGGTGGGCTACGACGACCAGTACGACCTCGCGGTGGTGCAGGTCGGCGTGCCGAAGGGAACGCCCTTCCTGCCACTGGCGAAAGCCGCGCCGAAGGTGGGAGACGCCGCGCTCGCCATCG
Source organism: Deinococcus wulumuqiensis R12 (assembly GCF_011067105.1). NCBI lineage: Bacteria > Thermotogati > Deinococcota > Deinococci > Deinococcales > Deinococcaceae > Deinococcus > Deinococcus wulumuqiensis. Next base: position 2,068,628 of record NZ_CP049357.1, read on the forward strand.
GCAACGGCGGCGGGGCGTACCTGCGGCCCAAGGTCGGGCGCTTCACCGGCCTTCAGAGCGAGGCGGGCCGCGCCGATTTCCCGCCCGGCACCCTGGAACTCAGCGCCCCGCTGGTTCCCGGCGACAGTGGCGGTCCCATCATCAACCGGGCGGGCGAGGTGGCCGGGGTGGTCAGCTACGTGAGTATGCGCGGCGAGGACGAGAACTCGCTCGATATCCACGCCTACGCCGTGCCTGTGACCGCAACTGATGCCCGCGTGGCCGAGCTTCGGCGCGGGGTCAAGCGTGACGCGCCCGTCATCGGCATCAGTCTGGAGGGAGAGTGGAGCCTGCTCGCCAACCTTCCCGAAAGCGCCTTTGTGGAGAGCAAACTCGGCAAGACCGCCGGGGCCTTTTTCACCCGCGTGGTGCCCGGCAGCCCGGCGGCCAAGGCGGGCCTGCAACCCCTGCGCTTTTCGGCCAAGGGCGACCTGCTCGGCGGCGACATCGTCACGGCGGTCAACGGGCGGCGCATCTACAACTTCAGCGATTTTCAGTACGCCGTGCGCCGCCACGCGCCGGGCGAAACCGTCACCCTGAGCGTGCTGCGCGGCGGCAAAAGCATCAGCGTCAAGCTCACCCTGGCCGCCCGCAGCACCATGTAATACGGATTCCGATTGAATCTGGTAGTTTCAGATTCAATCCGACTTGCAAAGCTGCGCAGCAGAGCGGATGCGAGTAGGAAAAAATACGGATTCTGCGATATGGATGCACAGGCGGCGCTTTCCCGACTGTGCAGGAATTAAGCGGAATCCGTATAAGACCCGTGCCGCAGAGAACAGGTCGAACCCTCCGCTTTAGTGACCATAAATCTTCTTGACAATTCTGCTAAAAACAGAATAATGGTCTTATGGACACCCTGAAAAAAGCCGGAGCGATGCTGCCCCACCTCGACCTCTTTCAATCCATGCTGGACCTGCGGCGCCTGCTGCAACTCGCCGCGCACATGAAGGAGCGGGGGGACCGCGCCATGCTGATCAGCGGCACGGAAATCACCCTCATCGGCGGCGAATCCCTCTCGGCGCCCGAGATCGTGACCAGCAAGGGCGAAACGGTGGACGCCGCGACCGCCTACCGCGTGCTGGGACAGCTCGAAGGCTACGACGCCCCCGAGTACGCCGTGAACCGCGAGGCCCTCGCCGCGCTCAACGCCCGCGCCGTGGCCGAGCTTGAGGGCAGTGAAGCGCTGCGGGCCTTCGGCGAGACCCTGGCCCGCATCAGCGCCGCGCCCACTGACCCCGCCGGTCCCGAGCGCCCTGGCACCGACCGCGCTGCTTCCGAACGTGCCGCCGCCGAACGTGCCACGTCCGAGCGCTCTGCCCGCCCCCGACGCACCCCCGACGCGGAAACGCCCCGCTCCGAAGCCGCCGAGCAGCCCACAGACGACAGCGCCCCCGCCGCCTGAGCTTTCCCCCTTTGGCCCCTGACCCGCCCGGTCAGCGGGCCTTTTTCAGCTCTCCGGCCTCTGCTGTCTGCCCGCCGCTCTGCCTTCCCTGTCTCCCCCGCAGGAACGCCCCAGCTGTTTCCACGTTCCGGCGCGTTACCATGAGTCGTAAAACCATCCTCAGGAGGAAGACTCATGACGACGAAACAACCCGTCCGCGTGGCCGTTACCGGCGCCGCTGGGCAAATCGGCTACAGCCTGCTGTTCCGCATCGCCGCTGGCGACATGCTCGGCAAGGACCAGCCCGTGATCCTGCAACTGCTCGAAATCACCCCCGCGCTCAAGGCGCTTCAGGGCGTGGTCATGGAACTGCGCGACGGCGCTTTCCCGCTGCTGGCCGACGTGGTGACCACCGACGACCCCAAGGTGGCCTTCAAGGACGCCGACTTCGCCCTGCTGGTCGGTGCCATGCCCCGCAAAGCCGGTATGGAACGCGGTGACCTGCTCGGAGCCAACGGCGGCATCTTCAAGCCCCAGGGCGAGGCACTCAACGAAGTCGCCAGCCGTGACGTCAAGGTGCTGGTCGTCGGCAACCCCGCCAACACCAACGCCCTGATTGCTCAGCAGAACGCCCCCGACCTCGACCCCAAATGCTTCACCGCCATGGTGCGCCTCGACCACAACCGCGCCATCTCGCAGCTCGCCGAGAAGACCGGCGCGGCGGTCAGCGACATCAAGAACGTGACCATCTGGGGCAACCACTCCTCCACCCAGTACCCCGACCTCTCGCAGGCCACCGTGAAGGGGCAGCCCGCCCTCGACCAGATTGACCGCCAGTGGTACGAGAGCGACTACATCCCCACCGTCGCCAAGCGTGGCGCAGCCATCATCGAAGCCCGTGGCGCTTCCTCGGCGGCCTCGGCGGCTTCTGCTGCCATTGACCACATGCGCGACTGGGCACTCGGCACCCCCGAAGGCGAATGGACCAGCATGGGTATCCCCAGCGACGGCTCCTACGGCATCCCCGAAGGGCTGATCTACGGCTTCCCCGTGCGCTGCAAGGACGGCAAGTACGAAATCGTGCAGGGCCTGGACGTCAGCGACTTCAGCCGCAGCAAGATGGACGCCACCGCCCGCGAACTTGAAGAAGAGCGCGACGAAGTGCGCAAGCTCGGTCTGGTGAAGTAAAGCCGAGGGCAAAGCGCGAAGGGCAGAGGGCCAGCACAGGCTCTTTGCCCTTCGCTTTTTTGTCTACAGTGCGGGGCATGAGTCTCTGGAACCAGACCGCCGCCGACCTGCTCAAAGCGACTGCCAGCCACAAACCCACGCCGGGAGGCGGAAGCGTGGCCGCCCTCAGCGGGGCCTTCGGCGTCGGTCTGCTGAGCATGGCGCTCACCATCAGCCGCAACAAGGCGCAGAAGGCCGGGAAAGAGCTTTCCCCCGAACTGTCCGCGACCCTGGAACGCCTTCAGAGCATTCAAGCCAGGTTGCAGGCCCTGGCCGACGAGGACGTGGCCGTGTTCCGCAAGTTCGTGGACGCGACCAAACTGCCCAAGGACTCGGAAGAAGAAAAGCAGGCCCGTGCCCAGGCTTTGGCTGAAGCAGGCGAGGCCGCCCGCGCTGCGCCGCTGGAGATTGCCCGTCAGTGCGTTCAGGCGCTGGAAGAAGCCGAAGGCACCGTGCGCGAGGTTCATGCCGAAGTCGTCAGTGACATCGGCGCGGGAGCCTCACTGCTGCGCGGGGCCATCGACGCGGCGCTGCTCACGGTGGACATCAACCTGCTGCGCCTCTCCGACGACGAAAAGGCCCCTTTGCAGGCCCAGCGTGACGCCCTGGAACAGCAGGGGCACGAGCGGGCCGAACGGCTCCTGAAGCAGGCGCAGAAGCAGATCGCCGAACAGCAGGACTAGAGCATTTGACAAAAAGACGCAACGTCTTTTTGGCGAGCGGACTGGGACAGCTCGCAGAGAGCGAGTGCAAAACACTGATCAGGACGGACTTGCAAAGCTCCGCAGGAGAGAATGGAGTGATGCGGGGTGCCGTTCCGCGCATCACGTAATTCGGAGAACTGCTCTAAAGGAGAGGCTCCCAACATCGGGGGCCTTTTTCGGTCAGGCAACAAAAAAGAGCCGCCGAAGCGACTCCCTTTTTTTACCCTGAAACCGATTACTGCTTGCGGAAGGGCAGGCCCATCGCCTGCAGCAGGGCGCGGGCTTCTTCGTCGGTCTTGGCGGTGGTCACGATGGTGATGTCCATGCCACGGGTCTTGTCGACCATGTCGTAGGTGATTTCCGGGAAAATCAGCTGCTCCTTGATGCCGAGGTTGTAGTTGCCGCGGCCGTCGAAGGCGTTGGGGTTGATCCCACGGAAGTCACGGATGCGGGGCAGGCCGATGTTGATCAGCTTTTCCAGGAACACGTACATGCGCTCGCCGCGCAGCGTGACCTTGATGCCCACGGGCATGCCCTGACGCAGCTTGAAGTTCGAGATGCTCTTCTTCGCCTTGGTGATGATGGGCTTTTGCAGGGTAATGAGGGCGAGTTCCTTGGCGGCCTTGTCGATCGCCTTGGAGTCTTCCTTGGAGCTGCCGAGGCCTTCGTTCACCACGATTTTCTCGATGCGGGGTACGGCCATCACGCTGGAGTAGCCGAACTGCTGCATGAGGGCGGGGCGCACCTGGTCGTTGTACTTCGTCTTGAGCTGTTGCATGGTCAGTCCTTCGAGCGGTCTGGCAGTGTCTCAGCCAGCGCCGCTCAGGTCACCCCCGTATTGAGACGTTGAGGCCCCAAAACTGGGGCTTCACAGGGTGACCCGAGTGAGTGGTTCAGTCGATGGTCTTGCCGCTCGCGACCGCGACGCGCACTTTCTTGCCGTCGACGATCTGCTTGCGGATACGGGTGGCCTTGCCGGTTTCGGGGTCGACCAGGGCAACCTTGCTGGCGTGCAGGGCCAGCTCGCGCTGTTCCTGACCACCCTGGGGGTTGCTCATGCTGGGCTTGACGTTCTTGGTGATGAGGTTCACGCCTTCCACGACGACCTTCTGGTCACGGGGAAGCGCGAGCAGCACCTTGCCGGTCTGGCCCTTGTGCTTGCCGCTCAGCACGATGACGGTGTCACCCTTGCGAACGTGCAGCTTGTCGTTGTGGTGGCTGCCTGCGCTAGGACGGGGCATTACAGCACCTCCGGAGCCAGGGAAACGATCTTCATGAAGCGGCGGTCACGCAGTTCGCGGGCGACCGGCCCGAAGACGCGGGTGCCGCGAGGCTCGCCCTGGTTGTTGATGATGACGGCGGCGTTCTTGTCGAAGCGAATGGTGCTGCCGTCGGCACGCTTGATGGCATGAGAAGTGCGCACGACCACGGCCTTGACCACGTCACCGGCTTTCACGGCGCCGCGGGGGGCAGCGTCCTTGACCGAGGCGACGATGATGTCACCGACGTGGGCGTAGCGCTTGTTACCGCCACCACCGGTGGTCAGGCCCTTGCCGCCGATACCGCTGTTGAGCACGCGAATGCACATGATTTCGCGGGCGCCGCTGTTGTCCGCCACGTCCAGGCGGGACTGAGGCATGATCATGCTTCACCTCCGGCGACTTCGGTCTCGGCCAGGGTGGTTTCGATGCCACGGGGACGCTCGATCAGCTTGGTGACCTTCCAGGTCTTGGTCTTGCTGATGGGGCGCACCGCGATGATCTCCACCCGGTCACCGATCTTGTATTCGTTGTTCTCGTCGTGGGCCGCGTACTTGTGGCTGCGGGTCACGACCTTGCCGTACAGGGGGTGCGCGAAGCGGCGCTCGACCTTGACGCTCACGGTCTTGTCGGCCTTGTCGCTCACCACGACGCCCGTAAAGGTCTTTTTCATTGCTGCTCCCCTTTGCGGGCCAGCTCGGCCTTGACGGTGTTGAGCTGGGCCACTTCGCGGCGAAGCTGGCGCACACGGTGGGGCTGGGCCAGCTGGCCCGCCGCCGCCTGAAAGCGCAGCTCCATCAGTTCTTTCTTGCGGCTGTCGATTTCCTTGGCGAAATCGTCAGCCTGCAGGTTACGCATCTCACTGGGCTTCATCGTAAACCTCGCGCTTCACCATCTTGGTCTGGATGGGGAGCTTGTGACCGGCCAGGCGGAAGGCTTCCTTGGCCTGTTCCTCGGTCACGCCCGCCACTTCGAACATCACGCGGCCGGGCTTCACGACGCTCACCCAGTACTCCACGGCGCCCTTGCCCTTACCCATTCGGGTTTCGGCGGGCTTCTTGGTCACGGGCTTGTCGGGGAAGATGCGGATGTAGATCTTCCCGCCACGGCGGAAGTGACGGCTCATGACGATACGGCAGGCCTCGATCTGGTTGCTCTTGATCCAGGCGGGTTCCATGGCGATCAGACCATAGTCGCCGAACGCGACGTAGTCGCCACCCTTGGCGTCGCCGGTCATGCGGCCACGGAACTGCTTACGGAACTTGGTGCGCTTCGGAAGAAGCATCATTCACCTCCGGTGCGGCGGCGGGCGGTGGGACGGCGACGGGCCGGGCGGTCGCCACCTTCAGGACGGCGCTCGTCGCGGTCACGGCGCTGAGGACGGGCAAAGGTTTCGGTCTTGCCACCGATCACTTCACCGTTGAACACCAGCACCTTGATGCCCAGGATGCCGTAGGTGGTCCGGGCCAGCGCGGTGCCGTAGTCGATGTCGGCGCGCAGGGTGTGCAGCGGCACGCGGCCTTCGAGCACCTTTTCGGTGCGGGCCTGCTCGGCGCCGCCGAGGCGACCGCTGAGGATCACCTTGACGCCGCGGGCGCCCGACTCCATCACGCGCTGCGCGGCCTGCTTCATGGCGCGGCGGAACGCGAAACGGCGCTCGATCTGCTCGGCGATGCGCAGGGCGACCAGCGGGGCACTGATGTTGGGGTTGGGGATCTCGGCGACGTTCACGGCCACCGTGCCGGCGGACACCAGACGCTCGATGTCACCGCGCAGTTCCTTGATGCTTTCGCCGCCCTTACCGATCACCACGCCGGGCTTGGCGGCGGAGATGATCACGTTGACCTGCTGACCTGCGCGCTCGATTTCGATGCGGGCGATACCGGCGGCAGCCAGCTTGCGGTTGACCAGCTGACGGATCTGCTCGTCTTCCTTGAGCAGACCGGCGTACTGCTTCTTGCCGGCGTACCAGCGGCTGTTCCAGCCCTTGGTGATGCCCAGGCGGAAGCCGTTCGGGTTGATCTTATTGCCCATTATTTGGCTCCCTTCTCGGCAACGATGATGGTGATGTGGCTGGTGCGCTTCTTGATGATGTTGGCCGAGCCACGGGCGCGGGGAATCAGGCGCTTGAGCGTCGGTCCCGCGTCCACATAGGCTTCCTTGACGAAGAGACGGTCTTCGAGCATCTCGTCGTTGTGCACGGCGTTGGCCTTGGCGCTGTTGAGCACCTTGGCGACCGGCTCGCTGGCCGAGCGGGGGATGAAGCGCAGCAGGTCTTCGGCGTCCTGAACGCTCTTGCCACGAATCACGTCCACGACCAGGCGCACCTTGCGGGGGCTCATGCGGACGTACTTGGCAACGGCGAAGCCGGGCTTGCGCAGCTTGACCTGCTGCTTGCGCTGCTTCTTGTTGCGGAAAGTCTGTTCAGGAGCGGTCATTTCTTCTTGCTCCCTTTGGCGTTCTTGTCGGCGCCGTGCCCACGGTAGTTGCGGGTGGGGCTGAACTCGCCGAGCTTGTGGCCGATCATCTGCTCGTTCACGAACACCGGAACATGCTGCTTGCCGTTGTACACGGCGATGGTGTGACCGATCATCTCAGGGACGATGGTGGAGCGGCGGCTCCAGGTCTTGATCACGCGCTTGTCTTTCTTGTCGTTCTGGGCGTCCACCTTCTTCAGGAGGTGGTCTTCCACGAACGGGCCTTTTTTGAGGCTACGGGGCATAACGACCCTCCTTACTTACGACGGGTGATGATGAAACGGTCCGAGGTCTTGCGCTTGCGGCGCGTCTTGAGGCCCTTGGTGGGCTTGCCCCAGGGGGTCACAGGCACGCGGCCCGCACCGGTACGACCTTCACCACCGCCGTGGGGGTGATCCACGGGGTTCATGGCGCTACCACGCTGGTGGGGCTTGCGGCCCAGCCAGCGGCTGCGTCCGGCCTTGCCCAGCACGATGTTCTTGTGCTCGGCGTTGCCCACGGCACCGATGGTGGCGTAGCACTCGCTGTGCACGCGGCGCAGTTCGCCCGAAGGCAGACGCACGATGACGTAGTCGCTTTCCTTGCCCTGCACCTGAACGCTGGTACCCGCGCTGCGGGCGAGCTGGGCGCCCTTGCCGGGGATCAGTTCGAGCGCGTGAACAACAGCACCCACCGGCACGAAGCGCAGGGGAAGCGCGTTGCCGAGCTTGGGTTCGGCTTCGGGACCGGCGTTCACGGTCGCGCCCACGGTCAGGCCTTCAGGCGCGAGGATGTAGCGCTTCTCGCCGTCGGCGTAGTGCAGCAGGGCGATGCGGGCGCTGCGGTTGGGATCGTACTCGACAGCGGCGACCTTGGCGCTCACGCCACTCTTGTCACGGCGCTTGAAGTCGATGATGCGGTACAGGCGCTTGTGCCCGCCGCCGATAAAGCGGCTGGTGATGCGGCCACGGTTGTTGCGGCCACCGGTCTTGGGCAGCGCTTCGGTCAGCGCCTTCTCGGGGCGCTTCTTGGTCAGTCCGCTGAAGTCCGCAGTCGTCATCTGGCGACGGCTGGGGGTATAGGGACGGTATTTCTTGACGGCCATGTCTCAAATCTCCTTAGGCCTGGCCCGCCAGGGCCTCGATGCTCTGGCCTTCGGCGAGACGCACGATGGCCTTCTTGCGGTCATTGCGCTGACCGATGAAGCGGCCCACGCGCTTGCGCTTGCCCGGCACGTTCATGGTGCTGATCCCCACGACCTGCACGCCGAACGCCTGCTGAACCGCGTTCTTGATCTCGGTCTTGGTGGCCTTGGGGCTGACCCAGAACGAGTACACGCCGCGTTCCATGGCCGCGTAGGCCTTCTCGCTGATCACGGGCGCCTGAAGAATGTCGTAGTGGCTCACTGCTGCTCCTCCCCGGCGTCTTCTTCCACGATCTCCAGGGCAGCCGCATCGATCACGAGGCGGTCATGACGCAGGATGTCGTACACGTTCACGCCAGCCACGGGCAGCACGCTGACCCAGCTCACGTTGCGGGCCGCGCGACGAGCGTTCTCGTCGTCGGTCACCAGCAGCACCTTCTCGCTGCCGTCCAGACCGTTCTGCTTGGCCCAGCTGACGAAGTTCTTGGTCTTGGCGTCGGCGATCTCGAAGCCGTCAACGGCCACGAGCTTGCCCGCTTCCTGACGGCTGGCGATCGCCATCGCCAGGCCGAGCTGACGCACCTGACGGGGCAGGGTGTAGTCGTAGCTGCGGGGCTTGGGACCGAAGGCCACACCGCCGCCCACGAAGGTGGGAACGCTGCGGTCGCCGTGACGGGCGTTACCCGTACCCTTCTGGCTGTACATCTTCTTGCCCGTCTTGCCCACCTGGGCGCGGGTCTTGGTGCTGGCGGTGCCGCGGCGACGGCTGGCGAGTTGCCAGGTCACCACTTCGTGCAGCACGCCGCTGTTCACTTCGGGCAGAGGCAGCTCAATGGTGCGGCCCCCGTTTTGCCCGATGACGTTGATCTGCGCCATGTCTTACCTGCCTCCCTTGGCGGCCTGGCGCAGCACCACAAGCCCGCCGTTGGCGCCGGGAATCGCGCCCTTGACGAGAATCAGGTTCTCGCCCGCGCGGATTTCGACGACTTCGAGGTTCTGCACGGTCACGCGCTCCATCCCCATGTGACCGGCCATGCGCTTGCCCTTGTACACGCGGCCCGGGGTCTTGCGCTGACCGATCGAACCGGGGCGGCGGTGCCACTTCTTGGAACCGTGGCTCGCCGGACCACCGGCGAAGTTCCAGCGCTTCATGACGCCCTGGAAGCCTTTGCCCTTGCTGGTGCCGGTCGCGTCGATCTTTTCGCCTTCAGCGAAGATGTCCACGTTGACGCTGTCGCCTTCGGGAGCAAAATCGCGGAACTCGCGCAGCACGCGCACCGGAGCCACACCCGCCCTGGCGAAGTGGCCCTGCATGGGCTTGTTGACCTTACGCTCCGCCTTGGGCGCGTAGCCGATCTGCACGGCTTCGTAGCCGTCGGTCTGCGCGGTCTTGCGCTGCACGACGGGGCAGGGGCCAGCCAGAACGACGGTCACGGGAACCGCGCGGTCGTTCTTCCAGATCTGGGTCATGCCGATCTTGGTGCCGAGAATGCCCTTCATGCGCGGCCCCCGACGGTCTTGATCTCGATGTCGACGCCGGTGGGCAGGTCGAGGGTCATCAGGGAATCAATGGTCTTCTTGGTGGGGTTCATGATGTCCACCAGACGGTTGTGGGTGCGAATCTCGAAGTGCTCGCGGCTGTCCTTGTACTTGAAGGGGCTGCGCAGCACGGTGAAGCGGCGGATGCGGGTGGGGAGCGGCACGGGACCGCTCACGTCCGCCCCGGTGCGCCGGACGGTGTCCACGATCTTGCTCGCGGACTGGTCCAGCGCCTTGTGGTCGAAACCACGCAGTTTGATACGGATCTTCGGGGCAACCATGTTTATTACTCCAGGACCTTGGAAACGACGCCGGCGCCGACGGTGCGGCCACCTTCGCGGATGGCGAAGCGCAGGCCTTCTTCCATGGCGATGGGCTTGATCAGTTCCACGGTGAACGTCACGTTGTCACCGGGCATCACCATTTCCACGCCTTCGGCCAGTTCCACCACGCCCGTCACGTCCGTCGTGCGGAAGTAGAACTGCGGACGGTACCCACCGAAGAACGCGCTGTGACGGCCACCTTCGTCCTTGCTCAGCACGTACACGCTGGCTTCGAACTTGGTGTGCGGCTTGATGCTGCCGGGCTTGGCGAGCACCTGACCACGTTCCACGTCGTCACGCGCCACACCACGCAGCAGCACGCCGACGTTGTCGCCCGCCATGCCGGAGTCGAGCAGCTTGCGGTGCATTTCGATCCCGGTCACGGTGGTCTTGCGGGTATCGGTCAGGCCGACGATTTCGACTTCGTCCTGGACCTTGACGGTGCCGCGTTCCACGCGGCCCGTGGCGACGGTGCCACGACCGGTGATGGTGAACACGTCTTCGACGGGCATCAGGAAGGTCTTGTCGGTGTCGCGCTCGGGGGTGGGGATGTAGCTGTCGACCGCGTCGAGCAGTTCCCAGATGTAGTCGACCCACTTGTCGGCGCCACGGGCAATCTTGGGATTGCCCTGCAGGGCTTCGAGGGCGCGGAGCGCACTGCCCTTGACGACGGGGAGGTCGTCACCGGGGAACTCGTACTTGCTCAGCAGCTCGCGCACTTCCATCTCGACGAGTTCGAGCAGTTCTTCGTCGTCGACCATGTCCACCTTGTTCATGAAGACGACGATGTAGGGCACGCCGACCTGACGGGCGAGGAGGATGTGCTCGCGGGTCTGGGGCATGGGGCCGTCAGCGGAGCTGACGACGAGGATAGCGCCGTCCATCTGCGCCGCGCCGGTGATCATGTTCTTGACGTAGTCGGCGTGACCGGGGCAGTCGACGTGCGAGTAGTGACGGGTTTCGGTCTGGTACTCGACGTGGGCGGTGTTGATGGTGATGCCGCGGGCCTTTTCTTCGGGGGCCTTGTCGATCTGGTCGTAGGCCAGGGTCTCGATGCTGGGGTCAGCCGAAGCGGCGGTGAAGGTGATGGCGGCGGTCAGGGTGGTCTTGCCGTGGTCGACGTGACCGATGGTGCCGATGTTCACGTGGGGCTTGGTGCGCTCGAACGTTCCTTTTGCCATTGTCTTACTCCCTCCAAGCGGTGGATTCACACACAAAAGCGCCCCTTTGATCGGGCTTCCCCCGCGCATGCCACGAGGTTCTGGTGGTGTGACCCACATTGGGTTGATTCTCGCCAGGGCGGTGTCCCGCCTGCTCTCTGGCACGTTGCACCGGGACAGGGGTCCACGGCGCACCGACTGCTTAGATTACATCAACTGTTCTGACAGGGCAAGAGGGGAGGTCCAACGGTCCCTCCCCCCTTCTCCCTTGTCCCTTGCCACCTGACCGCGCCTCTTCAGCGGCGCAGGTACGCCGTCACCTCACGGTCAAACGCCCCGACGAGCATAAAAATCCCGAGAACCGTTCCCACAGGAAACAGCAGCAGGCTCAGCACCGCGATCACGATGCTGGACACGCGCCCCGCATTCTTACCTTCCAGAACGGCCCGGCGGGTGAAGTACAGCCACAGGATGAGCGCAGCCGTCAGGAAAAACGAGATCCAGAGCGCGGACTGAACCAGTTCAGACGAGAGCGTGGGCACCGGCTGCCCCGACGCTTTGCCGTATTCCGCCAGCAGGTCGTTGAGCGTGGGCCCGGAAAAAGGAATGGTCAGCAGAGAGATCGCGTTGTAGATCAGGCCGATCATCAGCGGCAGGGTCAGGAAACTCAGGCGACGGGGAGGTGGTCCGGCGGGCGCCTGGCTCTGTTGGGCAGGAGAAGGAGGCAGAGTCATGGCCCGCAGGTTAACAGGACCGCCCCCGACGGCGCTGCGCTCTGAGGCACAACAGAAAAAGCCCACCCCGAGAGGTGAGCTTTCTCCAGACCGGTGGGTCTTACTTCTTCATCAGTTGCTGCGCCAGGTTGGTGGGCACCTGGGTGTAGTGATCGAAGAACATCGAGTAGCTGGCGCGGCCCTGGGTCTTGGAGCGCATGTCGGTGGCGTAGCCGAACATTTCGCTCAGGGGCACGAACGCCTTGACGATCTGGGCGTTTCCGCGCGCTTCCATGCCCTGAATCTGGCCACGGCGGCTGTTCAGGTCGCCGATCACGTCGCCCATGTACTCCTCGGGGGTGGTGACTTCGACGCGCATCACGGGTTCGAGGATGGCGGGGCTGCCCTTCTGGACAGCTTCCTTGAGGCCCATGCTGCCAGCAATCTTGAAGGCCATTTCCGAGGAGTCGACTTCGTGGTACGAGCCGTCGTAGATGACGACCTTGATGTCCACCACCGGGAAGCCGAGCATGGGGCCGCTCTGCATGGCTTCTTCGACACCCTTCTGGGCCGGCCCGATGTACTCCTTGGGCACGGTGCCGCCGACCACGGCGTTTTCGAAGATGAAGCCCGCACCGGGTTCCAGCGGCTCGACGCGCAGTTTGACGTGACCGTACTGACCGCGACCACCCGACTGACGGGCGAACTTGGAGTCCACTTCGACCTGCTTGGTGATGGTTTCACGGTAGGCCACCTGCGGGGCGCCCACGTTCGCTTCGACCTTGTACTCGCGCTTGAGGCGGTCCACCAGGATTTCCAGGTGAAGTTCGCCCATGCCCGCGATGGTGGTCTGACCGCTTTCCTGGTCGGTTTCGACCTTGAAAGTGGGGTCTTCTTCGGCGAGCTTCTGAAGACCGATGCCCATCTTTTCCTGGTCGGCCTTGGTCTTCGGCTCAATGGCGAGCTTGATGACCGGCTCGGGAATGTCGATGGATTCGAGCAGCACGCGGTCGTCGCCGTCGCTGATCAGGGTGTTGCCGGTGCCCGCGTCCTTCAGACCGATGACGGCGCCGAGTTCGCCCGCCTTCAGCTCGGTGACTTCTTCACGGCTGTTGGCGTGCATCTTCAGCAGACGGCCCACGCGCTCGCGCTTGTCCTTGGAAGCGTTGTACACGTAGCTGCCCGAGGCCAGGGTGCCCGAGTAGATGCGCACGAAGGTCAGGCGGCCCACGTAGGGGTCGGCCATGATCTTGAACGCCAGCGCGGCCAGCTTGCCTTCGGGGTCGGCGGGGAACTCGGTGACGGTTTCGCCGTCCTCGTGGGTGCCCTTGATGGCGGGCACTTCCAGCGGGCTGGGCAGGTAGTCCACCACGGCATCGAGGAGCAGCTGCACACCCTTGTTCTTCAGGGAGCTGCCGCACAGCACGGGGAAGATCTGCTTGGCGATGGTGCCCTTGCGGATCGCGGCGATCAGTTCTTCCTGGGTGGGCTCCTCGCCCTCCAGGAACTTCATCATCAGGTCTTCGTCGACTTCGGCCGCCGCTTCGATGAGCTGCTGGCGCATTTCCTGCACCTTGTCCATGTACTCGGCGGGCACGTCCGAGACGGTGATCTCGGTGCCGAGGTCGTTGGTGAAGGTGTGGGCCTGCATCCGCACGATGTCGATGATGCCCTTGAACTCGTTCTCGGCACCCATGGGGTACTGGATCGGCGCAGGAATGGCCCCCAGACGCTCGCGGATGTCGTTCACCACGAGGTCGAAGCTCGCACCGGTCTTATCCATCTTGTTGGAGAACGCGATGCGGGGCACGCCGTAACGGTCGGCCTGACGCCACACGGTTTCCGACTGAGGCTCGACGCCCTGGCTGGAGTCGAACACGGCCACCGCGCCGTCGAGCACGCGCATGGAGCGTTCCACTTCGATGGTGAAGTCCACGTGACCGGGGGTATCGATGATGTTGACGGTGTAGTCCTCACCGGTGCCGCTGTGCTTCCAGTGGGCGGTGGTCGCGGCGGCGGTGATAGTGATACCGCGCTCGCGCTCCTGCTCCATCCAGTCCATGGTGGCCGCGCCGTCGTGCACTTCACCGATGTTGCGGTTCTTGCCCGTGAAGAACAGGATGCGCTCGGTGGTGGTGGTCTTGCCGGCGTCGATGTGCGCGGCAATCCCGATGTTGCGGAAGTGGGTCAGGTACTCCTGCGATTTCGTGATGGTCATGAGACTCCCTGTAATACGGCGGCCCTGTCAGGTGGCCGTGATGGATCTTCCTTGCCGAGAGAAGCGAGCGGGAGACTTAGGGTTCTCGGCCAGCCAGCGTTCGGCGGCTCTGGACCGCCCCTTCCGTTCCACTGCTCAGCAATCGAAAATGCGCCGTTTGCTGTTCCATTTCACGAAAGGGGCTGCTGCTGTTCCTTCTCACTCCGCCCGGAACGAGGGACAGAAAAGTCCTGTCCCTCAATCTGGAATTACCAGCGGTAGTGCGCGTAGGCGCGGTTGGCTTCCGCCATGCGCTCCACGTCGTCTTTCTTCTTGATGGCGCCGCCACGGCCCTGCGCGGCGTCCATGATTTCACCGGCGAGGCGCTCGATGGCGGTGCGCTCGGGGCGACCGTCCACGGCGGTGATCATCCAGCGCAGGGTCAGGCTCTGCTGACGGCGCACGCCGACTTCGACCGGCACCTGGTAGGTGGAGCCACCGACGCGGCGGCTGCGCACTTCGACGCGGGGCTTGACGTTGTCGTAGGCCTGCTTGAAGACCTTCAGCGGCTCCTGGCCGGTGCGCTCCTGCACCAGACGGCAGGCTCCGTAGAAAATGCGGCTGGCGAGGTTCTTCTTGCCATCACGCATGATGCGGTTGATCATCGCGCTCACCAGCACGTCCTGGTACACCAGGTCGGGCTGAACGGGGCGCACTTCTGCTCTGCGGCGACGTGCCATGTTCTTGCTCCTTGAGTCTCGGCCCCTTCGGGGGCACGGGTATGCGGTTTCAGACAGCCTGCTTCATCGGCGTCACCTCTCGCTGGACTTCACAGCGTGGGAGGTGCGTGCAGGGCTGTGACCTTACTTCTTGGCGGCAGCGGCGCCCGCTTTGGGCTTCTTGGTGCCGTACTTGCTGCGGCTCTTGTTGCGGTCCTTGACGCCCTGGGTGTCCAAGGAACCGCGCACGATGTGGTAACGCACACCGGGAAGGTCCTTCACACGGCCGCCGCGAATGAGCACGACGCTGTGTTCCTGCAGGTTGTGGCCTTCGCCGGGGATGTACGCGGTGACTTCAAAGCCGCTGGACAGGCGCACACGGGCGATCTTACGAAGCGCCGAGTTGGGCTTCTTGGGGGTGGTGGTCTTCACGACGGTGCACACGCCACGGCGGAAGGGGCTGCCCTTCAGGGCCGGGACCTTGCTCTTTTTCTGGAGAACCTTGCGGCCCTTGCGCAGAAGTTGCTGGGTGGTAGGCAAAACATCACTCCTGTTTCGTTGATTTGAAGCGCGCCGGTGGTCGGGGCTTCAGAAGAAGGCTGCCCACACGGGGGGAGCAGCACCGGGTTGACGGACTGAAAATGGCGCGGCAGCTTGGACACGCCCTTTTCGTGAGGTGATCACCCGCGGCCTGAAGCGCTCGCGTGGTCCATGCCGAGAAGCGTCCCTGATTCAACCCCTTCTCAGGGCACGCTTTCCAACCTTGCCATGATAGGCGATGGCAGGCAAGAGTTACAAGGGGCGCACAGGGAAGGCAGGAGGAAAAGAGGAGAGCCTCTCAGCCGCCTGACAGCGCCGCCGACACCACGTCGCGGGCTTCCTCGAACACCTGCGCCAGATGTTCCTCGCCCCGGAAGCTCTCACCGTAAATTTTGTACACGTCCTCGGTGCCGCTGGGCCGGGCGGCGAACCAGGCGTACTCGGTGGTGACCTTGAGACCGCCGATGGCCGCGCCGTTGCCCGGAGCGCGGGTCAGCTTGGCCGTGATGGGGTCGCCCGCCAGCGTGGTCGCCGTGACCTGCTCGGGCGAGAGGTTGGAGAGCACCTTCTTCTGCTCGGCGTTGGCGGGCGCGTCCACCCGGCTGTAGGCGGTTTCGCCGTGGCAGGCGGTGAGGTCGCGCAGGCGCTCGGAGGGCGTCTTGCCGGTGCGGGCCGTCATCTCGGCGGCGAGCAGGCCGGGAATCAGGCCGTCCTTGTCGGTGCTCCAGGGGCGCCCGTCCATCCGCAGGAAGCTCGCGCCCGCCGACTCCTCGCCGCCGAAGCCGAGGTCGCCGGAGAGCAGGCCGTCCACGAAGTACTTGAAGCCCACCGGCACCTCCACCAGTCGCCGCCCCAGACCCGCCGCCACCCGGTCAATGATGGCGCTGCTGACGAGGGTCTTGCCGACGCCCGCCTCCGCGTTCCAGCCGGGGCGGTGCTGAAACAGGTACTCGATCATGACCGCGAGGTAGTGGTTGGGATTGAGCAGGCCGTCGGGGGTGACGATGCCGTGGCGGTCGGCGTCGGGGTCGTTGCCGATGGCGACGTCGAAGTCGCCCTTCATTTCCAGCAGGCCCGCCATCGCGTAGGGGCTGGAGCAGTCCATGCGAATCTTGCCGTCCCGGTCCACCGGCATGAAGGCGAAGCGCGGGTCGATTTCGCGGTTCACGATGGTCAGGCCCAGGCCGTAGCGGGCCTCCACTGCTTCCCAGACCGGCAGGCTGGAGCCGCCCAGCGGGTCTACCCCGATGCGAACACCGCTGCTCCGGATGATGTCCAGGTCCACCACCTGCGGCAACTGTTCCACGTAGGGCGTGACGAAGTCGAAAGGCGTGGCGGCGGCGAGAGCGTCGGCCAGCGTCACCTGCTTGACGCCGCGCAAGCCGTCACGCAGCAACTCGTTGGCACGGGCCTGAATCTGCGCGGTCACGTCGGTGTCGGCGGGGCCGCCCGAGGGGGGGTTGTACTTGAAGCCGCCGTCCTGCGGGGGGTTGTGGCTGGGGGTGATGACGATACCGTCCGCCGTGCCTCCCTGCTGGGCGCGGTTGTGTTCCAGAATCGCGTGGCTGACCAGAGGTGTGGGGGTAAAGAATCCGGGCTGGACGTGAACTCGGACCCCGTTCGCCACCAGCACCCGCAGCGCGGTGGACCAAGCGGCTTCGGACAGCGCGTGGGTGTCCAGCCCCATGAACAGCGGCCCGCCGATGCCCGCTCCGGCGCGGTACTCGGCCACCGCCTGACTGACCGCCAGAATATGCGCCTCGTTGAAGGTGCCGCCCAGACTGCTGCCCCGGTGCCCGCTGGTGCCGAAGGCGACCTGCTGGGCGGGGTTTGCCGGGTCAGGGCGCGTCTCGTAGTAGTGCGCGACCAGACGGGGAACATTGGTCAGCAGGGACTGAGGCGCGCGTTTTCCGGCCAACTCACTGAGGGTCATGCGGCCAGTCTAGAGCAGTTCTCCGAATTACGTGATGCGCGGAACGGCACCCCGCATCACTCCATTCTCCGCCCTGCTCAGTGTTTTGCACTCGCTCTCTGCGAGCTGTCCCAGTCCGCTCGCCAAAAAGACGTTGCGTCTTTTTGTCAAATGCTCTAGAGCGCGTCCCCAGGCGCCGCCGCCAGGGAATCTTTAGAGCCGCCGACACGTGGGCCAGTGACACTGCCGAAGCTGGCCGGAACAAGGGCAGGGGCGCCGTCTCCCGCAGGAGATTCCGGCGCCCCTGAGCTGACCGTCAGGCAGCGTGTGCGATGACCCGACAGCTTTGTGTGCTTTATTCCACCGTCACCGATTTGGCGAGGTTGCGGGGCTTGTCCACGTCCTTGCCCAGGGCGCTTGCCGTGAAGTAGGCCAGCAGCTGCATGGCGACGGCATTGACGACCGGGCTGACCATTTCGTGGGCGCGGGGCAGGTACACCACGTCGTCGCCGTGCTGCGCGTTCTCCTCGTCGCCGTCGCTGAGGAACAGGATGACCTTGCCCGCGCGGGCACGCACTTCCTGCACGTTGCTGATGGTCTTTTCGAGCAGGCGGGACTCGGTGGCGATCACGGCCACCGGCAGCTTCTCGTCGATCAGGGCGATGGGGCCGTGCTTCATTTCGCCCGCTGCGTAGGCTTCGGCGTGGATATAGCTGATTTCCTTGAGCTTCAGCGCGCCCTCGAAAGCGGTGGGGCTGTTCACGCCGCGCCCCAGGAACAGGTAGTCGCTGGCGTGGGCGTACTTCTCGGCGACTTCCTTGATGCGGGCGACCCGCTCGGGTTTCAGGGCTTCCTCGACCAGACGGGGCAGTTCGCGGGCGGCGTGCAGCAGCTCGGCGCCTTCCTTGTCGCTCAGCGTGCCGCGTGTGCGGCCCAGCCACAGCGCCAGCATCAGGAAAGCACTCACCATGCTGGTATACGCCTTGGTGCTCGCCACGCCGATTTCCGGCCCGGCGTGGATGTAGAGCGTGCTGTCGAGTTCGCGGGTCATGGAGCTGCCCTTGGCGTTGATGACACCCAGGGTCTGCGCTCCGCCTTTCTTGGCTTCGCGCATGGCTTCGAGGGTGTCGATGGTTTCCCCCGACTGGCTGACCGCAATCGCCAGGGTGTTTTCGCCCACCAGCGGGTTGCGGTAGCGGTACTCGCTCGCCACGTCCACCTCGACGGGAATGCGGGCGAGTTGTTCGATCAGGTACTCCCCGACCAGCCCCGCGTAGTAGGCGGTGCCGCAGGCCACGATGCTGATGCGCTTGAAGGAGCGGGGGTCGAGGTCGATGTCGAGGTCCACCTCACCCTTTTCGTCGCGCAAGCGGCCCAGCAGGGTGTTGGTCAGTGCCTGGGGCTGCTCGTAGATTTCCTTGAGCATGTAGGTGTCGTACCCGCCCTTTTCGGCGGCCTCGGCGTCCCACTCGATCAGGTCCACGTCGCGCTGCACGAGGTTGCCCTGCAGGTCGGTGATGCGGTAGCCGTCGTCGCTGAGAATCACCATGTCGCCGTCCATCAGGAACACCATGCGGCGGGTGTAGGCGAGCAGCGCGGGCACGTCGGACGCCAGGAACATTTCGCCCTCGCCCACGCCCATCACCAGCGGGGACACGGTGCGGGCGGCCACGATTTCGCGGTGGTCCACGTGCGTCACGACCAGCGCGTAGGCCCCGCGCACCTGCGCCAGAGCGGCGCGGACGGCCTCTTCCAGGTTACCCGCGTAGGCTTCCTCGATCAGGTGGGCGACCACCTCGCTGTCGGTGTCGCTCTTGAAGGTGTGACCCCGTGAGAGCAGCCCTTCCTTGAGCGTCAGGTAGTTCTCGATGATGCCGTTGTGAACGAGCACGATCTTGCCGTCTTCGGTGGTGTGGGGATGGCTGTTCGTGTCGTTGGGCAGGCCGTGGGTGGCCCAGCGGGTGTGCCCGATGCCGAAGGTGCCGCCCAGGGGCGCCGCTTCCAGATCACCGGCGAGGTTGGCGAGCTTGCCCGCCTTCTTGCGGACGTTGATGCAGGCTCCGTCGCCCACGGCCACGCCCGCGCTGTCGTAGCCACGGTATTCGAGCTTGGAAAGACCACTCAGCAGCACGTCCTGCGCTGCCCGACTGCCGATATAACCGACGATTCCGCACATAAAAGCTCCTTTTTGGCGTGCGCGGGTCAGACCACGAAGTGCCCTCGGTTCCTGGCCGAACAGGTGCAAAAAGGGCCAGGAACGTCTGGGGGGGCTTCGCCACGCACGGCTTCCGCCTGGTGATGTTGGGGTGATTTGCCCGGCCTTATGTCCGCATCGCTGCGGGGGTTATCGCCTGGCTTGCGCCTCGCCTGCGCGGTGCAGGGGGGCGCCGGGTAGGCCCGGTCACCTGGGCCTGGAGGCATCCGCAGAACTGTCGCTGACCTCCACCTCGTCTCCCCGGCACGGAACCGGGGCCTTGCGCTGCCCGAAGAGGGTGAACCCCGCCAGCGGGATAGGGGTTCGGCAGGCAGGATAGCACCTGTCGGACAGATGAGCAGGAAAGGCAGGTGAGCAGGGTGTGCATGTTGCTCAGGGCCGCACCCGTCAGTGTCCTGCTAGGATGACGGCGGCCCCGCTCCCGTGCGGGACGGGCTTTGCTGATCCCCACCTCTGTTTTGCCGGGGCACCCGCGCGGCAAGCGCCGCCCCGCACCGAAGGACCCCTCTGATGCCCACTTACCTCTACAAAGACCTGAACACCGGCGAAATCTACGAACTCGTGCAGAGCATGCGCGACGAACCCTACACCGTTCACCCCGAGACCGGCGCGGCGGTCAAGCGCGTGCTGGCGCGGCCCGCCATCGCCTTCAAGGGCAGCGGCTTTTACGTGACCGACTCGCGCCCGGCCGGGAAGTCGGGCGGCGAAGGCGGCGGCGGCGAGTGAAGCCCCTTCGCGCCGCCGCCCTGACCCTGTTGCTGCTCGGCGCGGCGGCGGGCGCGTATCTGGCCGGGCGCGTCTCGGCGCAGCAGGCACTCGTCACGCCCGACGAGATCAACACCGTGGAGGTGGTGCAGGCGGCGCTGCCCGCCGTGGTGCGCATCGACGTGCGGCTGCGCAAGGAAGCCCTGCAACCCGGCGACGACCCGGTAGAAGTCGGCACCGGATTCTTTTACAAACGTGACCTGATCGTGACCAACTACCACGTCGTGCAGGACCAGGAAGCGATCACGGTCACGCTGTCCAACGGTCGGCAGGCCACCGCCCGCATCGAGGCCACCGACCCCGGCATCGACATCGCGCTGCTGCGGGTGCAGGGAGCCACGGCGCCGGGCACGCTGGCCTTCGGGGACAGTGCGCGGCTGGTGCCGGGGCAGAAACTGCTGGTGATCGGCACCCCGCTGCGCTTTTCGAACTTCGTGAGCACGGGGATTTTCAGTGTCCTCGCCAGCGCCCGTGACGTGCCGCGCACCGACACCATCGCCCAGGAGGTCGGGCAGTACCTCGCCACCACCGCCAGCATTCAGCAGGGCAACTCCGGCGGCCCGGTGCTCGACTCGCGCGGCGCGGTGGTCGGGGTGGCGGCGGCCAACGCCGCACCGAACCTGGCGGTGGCGGGGCTGATCGGGCTGGCCCTGCCGGGCGACCTGGTGGCGCAGAGCGTGGACGACCTGGAAAAGACCGGCGCCCCGCAGCGCGGCACCCTGGGCGCCACCCTGGTGGACCTCGATACCCTCGACCCCGCGCTGCGCGAATTTGCGGGCCTGACCAGCGCCGAGGGCGCCCTGGTGGACGAGGTGGCTGCCGGAAGCGCCGCCGCCGTCGCCGACCTGCGCGGCTCGCTGCGCAACGCCAGGGGACAGCTCCTCGCGCCGCTGGGCGACGTGATCGTGGCGGTGGACGGTCAGGGCGTGCGCAACTCCTTCGACGTGACCCGGCTGGTGGCCGCCAAGCGCCCCGGTGAGACCGTCACCCTCACCCTGTGGCGCGACCGCCAGCAGGTCAAGGTTCCGGTGACGCTGCTCAAGCGCACGGTGGAGTAATACGGATTCCGATTGAATCTGGTAGTTTCAGATTCAATCCGAGCGGATGCGAGTAGGAAAAAATACGGATTCTGCGATATGGATGCACAGGCGGCGCTTTCCCGACTGTGCAGGAATTAAGCGGAATCCGTATAAGGGGAGGGGAGAGGGGGACAGCTCCCCACCCTCCACCCTCTACACTTGACCCCGATGTATGTCGTCGTGGAAGGGCCTATCGGAGTGGGCAAAACGAGCCTCGCGCAGCGGCTGGCGCGGCGCACGGGCGCCGAACTGAATCTGGAAGTCGTGGAGGAAAATCCTTTTCTGGCCGACTTCTACAAGCAGCCGGGAATGTTCGGGTTTCAGGTGCAGGCGTTTTTTCTGCTCTCGCGCTTCAAGCAGCTCTCGCACCTGTGGCAGCCGGGGCTGTACCGCCCGGAGGTGGTCAGCGACTACCTGTTCGACAAGGACTTCATCTTCGCGGCGATGAACCTGCGCGACGCCGAATTCGACCTGTATCAGGACCTCTACCGCCACCTCTCGCCCCGGCTGCCCACGCCCGACCTGGTGGTGTACCTGCGGGCCGACACGCCCGAGCTGCTGCGCCGCATCGCCAAGCGGGGGCGGCCCTACGAGCAGGAGATGAAGCCCGAGTACCTCGCCGAGCTGACCGCCCGCTACGACGACTATTTCCGCACCTACGCCCACCCGCACCTCATCATCGAGGCCGAAGGGTACGACTTCGTGACGAACGAGGCCGACGAAAGGGCGATTTTTGCCCAGATCGACGCGGCGCTGGCGGCTGCGCCTACCAGGAAGCCCTGATGTACGTGGCGGTGTCCGGCAACATCGGCAGCGGCAAAAGCACCCTGACGCGGATGCTCTCGGAGCGTTACGGCCTGCGCCCGGTGTACGAGCCGTACGCGGAAAACCCGTATCTGGAGGACTTTTACCGCGACATGCGGCAGTACTCCTTTCACTCGCAGGTGTACTTTCTGTCGCGGCGGCTGGAACAGCACCTCGGCACGGTCACGGGGGCGCGGTACGTGATTCAGGACCGCACGGTGTTCGAGGACGCCGGCATTTTCGCCCGCAACCTCTACGAATCGGGCCAGATGCAGGAGCGCGACTGGCAGACCTACCGGGGCCTGTATCAGGGCGTGCTGCCCGCGCTGCGCGTGCCGGACCTGCTGATTCACATCGAGGCCGGGCTGCCCACCCTCAAGTCCCGCATCGCCCTGCGCGGGCGCGACTACGAGCAGAGCATTCCCGACGAGTATCTGGCGGGCCTGAACCGCCTGTACGCCGAGTGGATTGCCGCCTTCGACCTGTGCCCGGTGGTGCGGGTGGACGGGGACCGGCTGGATTTCGTCCACGACCCGCAGGCCTTCGAGTGGGTGTGCGGGCGGGTGCAGGCGCACGGCTACGGGCTGCCGCTGCTGCGCTGAGCGGGGGACCGCCCCTCCACCCTCTCCCCTGTACCCTTCACCCTTTACCCTCTCCCCGCCACCCTCTACCCTCTCCCCTATGCGCCTCCATGACCTCGCCGCCGAACTTCAGTTGCCCGTCCCCGACCTGCACACCGACGCCGAGGTGACGGGCGTGACCCACAACGCCGCGTGGGTGCAGCCCGGCTCCGTGTTCGTGGCGATTCGGGGGGCGAAGTTCGACGGCCACAGCTTCATGGCCCAGGCACAGGCGGCGGGTGCGGTGGCCGTGCTGGGCGAAGGACTGGCAGACGGGCAGACCGCGCCGCTGCCGTACCTGACGGTGCCCAGCGCCCGCGCCGCGCTGGCCGACGCGGCGGCGGCCCTCGCCGGGCACCCCAGCCGCCGCCTGAAGGTGGTCGGCGTGACCGGCACCGACGGCAAGACCACCACCAGCTGGATGACCCGGCACCTGCTGCGCTCGGCGGGCCTCCAGACCGGCCTGCTTTCCACCGTCGGCTATGAACTGCCGGATGGCGAGCTGCGGCATTTTCCCGCGCACTTCACCACACCCGAAGCGCCGCAGGTGCAGGCGACGCTGGGCGAGATGGTCGCGGTGGGCGGGCAGGCGGCGGTGCTGGAAGCGAGCAGCCACGCGCTGGCGCTGGACCGGGTGCGCGGCGTGGACTGGGACGTGGCGGTCTGGACACACCTGTCGAGCGAGCACCTCGATTTTCACGGCACGCTGGAACACTACTTCGCCGACAAGCGCAAACTGGTCGAGCGTGCCAGATTTGCCGTGCTGAACGTGGACGACCCCTGGACCGCGCAGCTGCGGGGCGTCGCGCCGGGCGAAACGACCTACTCCGCCGAGAACCAGCACGCCGACTGGCGGGCGCAGGACATCGAGGAGCGCCACAGCGGGCTGCATTTCCGGGTGGTGTCCCCGGCGGGCGAGTTCAGCGCCGCGCTGCCGATGATTGGCCGCTTCAACGTCGCCAACGCGCTGGCGGGCATGGCGGCGGCCCATCACCTCGGGGCGACGCCGCCGCAGCTTCAGGCGGGCCTCGCTTCTTTCCGGGGCGTGCCGGGCCGCATGGAACTGGTGCCGGGCGAACGGGTGCCGGGCGAACGGGTGCCGGGTGAATCGGCCTCCGGGAAGGGGGACGGCCCCCGCGTCGTCGTGGATTTCGCGCACACGCCGCCGAGTCTGGAAAAGGCCCTCGGCACGCTGCGGGCGACCACCGCCGGGCGGCTGTGGGTGGTCATCGGCTCGGCGGGCGGCCCGCGTGACCCGTCCAAGCGCGCGCCGCTGGGCGAGGTGGCGACGCGGCTGGCCGACCACGCGATTTTTACCGAGGAAGACTGCCGCGACACCCCGCTGGCCGACATCCTGAACGAGATGGAGCGCGGCGCGGGCGAAGCGGGGCGCACCAACTTCCTGAGCATCGGGGACCGGAGGCAGGCCATCCGGCACGCCGTCACGCACGCGCAGCCGGGCGACACCGTGCTGCTGGCGGGTAAGGGACCGGAAGACACGCTGGAACGCGCCGACGAGACGCTGCCCTGGAACGAGGTGGAAGAAGCGCGGGCGGCGCTGGCCCTGCGGCGCTGAGAAGCTGCGCTGGTCTACACTGACCCGCATGACGCAAGACTCCGCCGACACGCTGTTGGTGATAGACATTCTCGACGAGGACGCTGGACTGGCCGACGTGGAAGACGACCAGGGCCGCACCTTTCAACTGCCCGCCGAGTGGCTGCCCGCCGCCGCCGATGGCCAGGGCTACCGCGTGTCCCGCACAGGCGCCCAGCTCACCCTGACCCCCGACCCCGACGCGCCCCGCCTGATGCGCGAACGCAGCAAGCAGACGCTCCTCGACTTTGCCGACGCCCCGGAGGACGCGCCGTGAGGCAGGTCGTCGTGATTCCCGACCTGCACGGGCGGGTGGACCTGCTGCGGGCGGTGGTGGATGAGTACCCTAACGCCCACTTCCTGAGCCTGGGCGACGCCATCGACCGGGGGCCGCGCAGCATGCCGACGGTCGCGCTGCTGCTCGAACTGCGTGCGGCGGGCCGCGCCACGCTGCTGATGGGCAACCACGAACGCATGGCGCAGGAAGGCCCGCGCTGGTACCGCGATTACCTCGGCACCCACGACATGGGCGACTACCGCCGGGCGATGGAGGGCTACCAGTGGTGGATGCGGGCCGGGGGCGACACGGTGCGCAAGGAACTCGGCGGACTGACGCTCGAGCAGTTCCCTGCCCTCCTCGACGAGTATCTGCACCTGCCCGACCTGAAACGGGTGGTGTACGTGACCGCCGACGGCGAGATTCACGACGAGGCCCCCGGCGAGGACCGCCCCAGCGTGCTGGTGTCGCACGCCGCGCCCCCAGTCGCGCACCAGACGCACCCCAACCCGCTGTCGGCGGCGCTGTGGCTGCGGCCCTTCGAGGGACCGTTCCCGCTGCCGGGCGGCGTGGTCTACAGCCTGCACGGCCACACCCCGGTCCGGCAGCCCACCCGACTGGGGCGGCACGTGTACGTGGACCTCGGCGCCTACGAAACCGGGCGGCTGGCGGTGGTCGAAATCGGCAACCCCCAGGCGCGGCCCGTGATTCGCGTGCTGCACGGGCGCGGCGCTCCCGAACTGGCCCGCAAATACATGCACTTCGGAGAAGCGATGCCCGCCGAGGATGTCCGCGTGGGCGAGTCGCGCCCCGTGCCGCCGAGCGCTTCGCCCTGGTGACGTTCTGCCCCCTGCCGCCTTCGCTGGAGGACTGCCCATGACCACCCCGCTTTCGGACTTCAACCTGATTCTGGACACCGACTCGTACAAGTCGAGCCACTTTCTCCAGTACCCGCCCGGCACCACCCGGCTGTTTTCCTACCTCGAATCGCGCGGGGGGCGCTATCCGGTCACGCGCTTTTTCGGGTTGCAGTACATCCTCGACCGCTACCTGACCCGCCGCATTACCCGCGAGGACGTGGACGAAGCCCGCGCCGTCATCGAGGCGCACGGCGAGCCGTTTCCGTATGAAGGCTGGCTGCGCGTGGTGGACGTTCACGGCGGCAAGCTCCCCCTGGAACTCCGCGCGGTGCCCGAAGGCACGCTGGTTCCCATCCACAACGTCCTGATGAGCTGCACCAACACCGACCCCGAGCTGCCCTGGCTGCCCGGCTGGTTCGAGACGATGCTGATGCGGGTGTGGTACCCCACCACCGTCTGCACCCAGAGCTGGCACATCCGCGAAATTATCCGGCAGGCGCTCGAAGACACCTCCGACCACGCCGCCGAGGAGTTGCCCTTCAAGCTCCACGACTTCGGCTCACGCGGCGTGAGCAGCCGCGAAAGCGCGGGCATCGGGGGGCTGGCGCACCTCGTCAACTTTCAGGGCAGCGACACGCTGGAGGCCCTGCGGGTGGGCCGCAACCACTACGGCGCCGAACTGGCGGGCTTTTCCATCCCTGCCGCCGAGCACTCCACCATCACCAGCTGGGGCAAGGAGCATGAGGTGGACGCCTACCGCAACATGGTCCGCAACTTCGGCAGACCGGGCGGGATTTTTGCCGTCGTGTCCGACAGTTACGACCTGAAGTACGCCATCAACGTCCACTGGGGCGAAACGCTGCGCCAGGAAGTCGAGGAGAGCGGCGCCACACTGGTCGTGCGGCCCGACAGTGGCGACCCCCCCGCGATGGTCCGCATGGCGGTGAACGCGCTCGCTGCCAAGTACGGCACCACCCTGAACAGCAAGGGCTTCAAGGTGCTCCGGCACGTCCGGGTGATTCAGGGCGACGGCATCGACGAACAGACCATCCGCCAGATTCTGCAGAACCTGAACGTGGACGGCTTTTCCGCCGAAAACGTCACCTTCGGCATGGGCGGGGCGCTGCTGCAAAAGGTGGACCGCGACACCCAACGCTTCGCGTACAAAGCGAGCGCGGGCCTGATCGACGGCGCGTACCGGGGCATCTACAAAGACCCCGTGACCGACCCCGGCAAGCGCAGCAAGGACGGCGTGCTCGATTTGGTCGAGGAAAACGGGCGGATGGTCACGAAGGCTTACCGCACCTTCGACACCGAGTTCCCCGGCTCGCTGATGCGGGTGGTCTACCGGGACGGCGAGTTGCTGGTGCGCGACACGCTGGAGGAGATTCGGGCAAGAGGCTGAGGCCGCCGCAGTAGCGCTGCCCAGGGCGAGCGCGGCCCTCAGGCGAGGGGGCAAACGAGGCGCCCACTTCTTTGCCCGGCCCCCGTTGACAGATTCGGGAACCCTCTGTACACTAGCTGAGCTGTTCGGGGCTGTGGCGCAGTTGGGAGCGCGTCTGAATGGCATTCAGAAGGTCAGGGGTTCGAATCCCCTCAGCTCCACCAGAAAAGGACATCGTGAAAACGGTGTCCTTTTTTATTTTTGCTGTTGCCAATGTGTGCTGTCTGTTGAACCGATAGAGCCAGGCTATGCACGAAGTGTGGTTATTTGGACGGCCAATACTGCTCAGAGTTTGCGCTGTAGCCTTCACAAATGCGTGACTACAATGACGTTCTAACGAAATCTCTTGAACTGGCTGCCCTGATGAGGACGAGAGGCATAGATGCCATCGCTCTGGGTCTCACAGAACCGACTTCTGACCATACGGAGAGGAGACTGCTTCTCAGCCTGAGCTACTCCTCAGGTAAGGACCTTCTAGAAGAAGCGGTTGATGAAGCTGATGTAGCTGCGCTTTTCGCGGTCGAACAGGAAGACGTTTTCAATGACTTGCCGCGTTTGGTCGGTGGAGTGCTCAGACTTGACCTTGAGGGGAATCTCATCATCTATGGGATAGGAGGCGGTACTGGAGCACCTGAGCTTTCAGACAGACTTAGGCACATGCTTGATTGCATCCATGCACTTAAGAGGCACCTCTCCCTCATAGAAGAAGCGAGATTCGTGTCAGCCCGACCGACGCACTCTGAGAAAGCAGTCATTGACGCTGTTATTTGGCAGTTGACCCGTTTTGGTGAGGCCTGCGCGGCAATTCCAAGAGAGGAATGGGAGCAGCATCGCAGCATTGATTTCAGAGCCTACAAGGCTTTGAGAAACAAACTTGTCCATCAATACTTCCACATCTCGACCAAGAAGGTCTGGAAGGAGGCAGTGCGTTGCATCGCTTTAGAGGGTACCCTCGCCAGTGCCCTCACCGCTCAGCAGGGCCGAGAAAATAGCGGGGAGCTTGACTGAGCCAGTTTCCAACCCCCGTTTAACTTTGCTTTGACCTGCCGGGGCTACACTGGCAAGCATTGAGCCGCCCCGGCGCGGTTCCCCAAGGAGACTCCTATGCCCAACCTCGGCGCACCTGAAATCCTGATTATCCTGCTCGTGGCCCTGCTGGTCTTCGGCCCGCGCAAACTGCCTGAACTCGGCAAGAGCATCGGCGCGAGCCTGCGCGAGTTCCGGCGCAGCACCCAGGGCCTGAAAGAAGAATTCGACGGGGCCTTGCGGGACACCGGCCCGGCCACGTCCTCGGCTGCTCCGGTCCAGCCCGCCCCAGTGCAGGTCGTCGCCGCGCAGCCCCAGATTCAGGCGGCGCAGGGCGTCCCGGTGGCCGCCGCCGCAGTCATTCCCCAGCAGGCCGCGCACGTCACCCCGGCTGCGGTCACCCCGGCGCAGGTGGTGCCCGAGGCCGTAAAACAGGACAGCTAATACGGATTCCGATTGAATCTGAAACTACCAGATTCAATCCGACTTGCAAAGCTGCGCAGCAGAGCGGATGCGAGTAGGAAAAAATACGGGTTACGCGATATGGATGCACAGGCGGCGCCTTCCCAACTGTATAGGCCCGACTGTGCAGGAATGAAGCGGAATCCGTATAAGGCCGCACCCCACCAGAAAAGCCCCACCCGAACCAAAACTGGCGGGTGGGGCTTTCGCTCCGGAAGGGTCAGGCGTCCAGACGAATCAGGAAGCGGCCGCACGAAGGGCACTTGACCGGGGGCAGCTTGCCCTGGGCCACCTTTTGCTGCACGTTGACCGGCAGCACCACGTTGCAGGCCGAGCAGCGCCCGCCCCTGACTTCGGCGAGGCCCACGCCTTTTTTCGCCTTGCGAATCTGGTCGTATTCCTTGACGGTGCGGGCGTCAAGGCCAACGGTCAGGTCGGCGCGTTCCTGGCGTTCGTCCGCGCCCTGGTCCCGCAGGTCCTGAATGCGGGTTTCGTCGCGGGTTTCGAGTTCGCCGAGTTGCGGGCGCAGGGCGCGGTGCTGCTCGCGCAGGCCGCTCGCCTTGTCGCTGAGTTCGCGCACACGCTCGCGCAGGGGGGCGAGGTCCTCTTCAAGTTCCTCGGCCCGCTCCTCGAGCTGCTGGATGCGGCTGCCGTACTGGCTCTGGGCGCGGGCGTCGAAGGCGTTTTTCTCCTGTTCCTCACGGGCGCGGGCCACCTGTTCGCGCAGACTGGCGAGGTCCTGCTCGTGCTGGCGCACCCGCTTTTCCACCCCTTCCAGGGTGATTTCGGTGTCCTCAAGGTCGTTGTTCAGCCGGTCCTGTTCGGCGCGGGCCGAGCGCAGGTCATCGGGGAAGTTGCCCTCCTCGGCTCGCAGACGGTCGAGATTCAGGTCAATGGCCTGAATACGGTGCAGGCGCTGCAAAGGAGTCAGCTCACTCATCGCCCTCAGTGTACTCTGCTCGCCTGCGCCCCGGCCCCTGCCCGGCGATACAGACCGAAATAGATGGCCAGAATGCTCGCCGCGTACATCGCCAGCGTCCAGCCGAACAGCACGTTGAAGGCCGGGCCGAACTGCAGCGCCCCGCGCACCACGCCCGAAAGCACGCTGCTCAGCGCCCAGCCCATATTCCAGGCGATCATGTTCACCGCCGAATACATGGGGCGGTCCTCCTCGGGCAGCAGCGTCATGGCGTAGGCGCTGTAGACCGGCCCCGCCGCGTTCATCAGTGCCCCCCGGGTAAACAGCGCCGCCGTGACCATCCACAAAAAAGGCGAAAAGCCCAGCATCGCCAGAAACGGCAGACTGCTCGCCTGCACGGCCAGCACGGCCCGCAGCTGCCCCAGCGAACGCACCAGTGCGGGCTGGATAAGGACCGTGACGGCGGTGGCGAGGCTGGTCCAGGCGAACAGACTGCCCAGGCTGGCGTAGGACACCTGAAACTTGCCCTCGATAAAGATGTTGAGAAAGGGAATGGTCGCGCCCGCCCCCAGCCCGACCAGCACGTTGGGCAGCACCAGCCGCGCCATGCTCGCCTTGTCACGCACCGCGAAGGACCGGCCCCCGGGCTGGGTCTTGCCGGTGGGCCGCAGCCCCAGGACCGGCAACAGCCCCACGATCTGAAACGCCGTCGCCACCAGCAGCGCTGCCCGCAGCGCCCCCAGACCGCTGGGGTCACTGGCGGTGGCCGCCGCGTACAGTTCGGGCACCCGGCCTCCCAGCAGGTTGCCCAGGAAGCCCGCGCCGGTCATCAGGGCGTTTTGCAGGCTGAACAGGGTCACGCGGTTTTTCTCGTCGGTGTTGTTCGCCATGAAGGGGCCGCCCGCCACCATCGTCAGCGCCGCGCCCGCGCCCTGCACCGCCACGCCGATGATCGCCTGCACCGGCCCCTGCGACAGGGCGAGCAGCGCCGTTCCGAGCGCCCCCAGCGCCGCCCCGATCTTGAGCGTGTGCGCGTTGCTGATGCGCCGGGCCAGGGCCACCGCCGGAAGGCTCAGCAGCGCCATGCTGACCGCCGGAAGCGCGTTGATGACCCCCTGCCACGCGGCGTCCAGCCCCAGCGCCCGCAGGTAGAAGTTCAGAAACAGAGCCGCGAACGCCTGCGACAACCCGAAGGAAAAGACGGCGGCGAGGTACAGCCAGACCTGCCGGGAAAAACGCCAGGTCATGCTTGCCGCCCGGAGTGCAGCGAGAGGAATGCCGAGAGCAGAGGGGTAACCTCAGACCGCGACATGCTCCACCCCCACCTTCGGGCAAAAGTCGGCCATCACGCAGCCGGGGCAGTTGGGCTTGCGGGCAAAGCAGACCCGGCGGCCATGCAGAATCAGGGCGTGGTGCAAAAATACCCATTTCTCGCGGGGAAAGAGCTTTTGCAGGTCGAGTTCCACCTTGTCGGGGTTGGTCTGTACGCTCAGCCCCAGGCGGCGAGAGAGGCGGCCTACATGGGTGTCCACCGCGATGGCGGGAAAGCCGTAGGCGTTGCTCAGGACCACGTTGGCCGTCTTGCGGCCCGCACCGGGCAGGGCCACCACGGCGGCGAAGTCGTTGGGCACTTCGCCGCCGTGCCGCTCCACCAGCAGCCGGGCGAGGGCCGCCAGATTCTTCGCCTTGCCCCGGTACAGCCCGATAGAACGGATGTACGGCTCGATCTCTTCCGCCGTCGCTGTACTCAGGGCGTGGGCGTCGGGGTAGGCGGCAAACAGGGCGGGAGTGGCGGCGTTGACGCTCACGTCGGTGGCCTGTGCGGAGAGGACCGTCGCCACGAGCAGTTCAAAAGGCGTGTTGAAGACGAGTTCGGTGCGGGCGTCGGGGTAGAGCGTTTCCAGGCAGCTCAGAACCTGGGGCGCTCTGGCCCTGGCTCCGGCAGGCAGGCGCGGGGAGGCGGAAGTGGGGGTCACGGGGGGCAGCGTACACCCGGGCGCGGGCGGGCCGGGTAGGCCAGAAGGCTTACTTGACCGGCGTCAGGGTCAGCACCGAGGTACTGGTCACCGTCAGGCCGAAGGTGAGCGTGAGGTCGCCCTGGTTCATCCGGCCCGTGACCCGAATGACGGACGCCTCGTCACGGCTGGCACTGACGGGCAGGCCATCCGGGGTCAGGCGCAGTTCGCCGTCGTAGACGTAGCGGGCCAGGGTCAGCAGCAGGTCGGCGCTGCCGGTGACGACCTGCCCGGGTTGCAGCACCCGCGCCTGCCGGAAAAAGACGAGCTGGCCGTCCTGCTCGCTCTCGAAGCGCAGTTGCTGCTCGACTTGCAGCGGTGCCCCGGCCACCTTTTGGCCCGGCAGGGTCGCCAGGGGGTGCGCGGGTTGCAGGGTTTTGACCCGCGTAAAGGCCTGCCCTGGTCTGAGCGGTCCTGGTCTGAGCGGTCCTGGGCTGAGCGGGCCACTCTGCGCCGTGCCCGTGAGCAGCCCGAAACTGGCCGGGTCGAAGCCCGCGAGCAGTTCGGCGTGGGTGCGGGCGAGTTCGGCCTGAATCTGGGCCGTGAGCAGCGCCAGGGTGGGGTCGCCCGGCACTGGGACTGCGTCCGGCTGGTAGGCCAGGCTGCCCTCGCCCGCCGCGCCGAGGGTGCGCAGCGAGCGCGACGACACCGAGCGGCCCCCCTCGCTGCTGATGCTGTTCCAGAGGTAGCGCCCCGGCGTGCCGTCGGCAGGCAGGACTTTCAGGAACTGCTTGTAGGTGAGGGTGCGCTCGCCCTCGCGTGCCCGCAGCGCCTCGCGGAAGCTGTTTTGCAGGGGGGCAGCCTGTTCCGGCGTGCCCCCGGACACCTCGACCTGCACGTCGTCGTAGCGCAGCCGGGTCGTTTCGCTCAGGCGGTACTCGCGCAGGGTGTCCTGGGGGGCACCCAGGGCCAGGCCCGCTGCCGGGGTGCTCGGTGGTGTGACCGGTGGTGTCACCGGCGCTGCGGGCGCGACGGGCGGCGCCGGGGGAGCAGGCGGACCGTACAGCTGCGCCTGGGCAGTGGCACCGAGAAGCAGCAGGGCAGTGGCGAGCGTCGGCAGGGCAGCAAAAGGGCGCATGGCTCAGCGTACCGCCTGGGGCTGGGTCCAGAAGGTCAAAACGGAGCGGGGGGAGGGAAGGCACGCGGCCCTCCTCTCCCCCTCCGCTTTCCCGGCGTGCCCGGCCTCAGCCCTGGGCGCTCGCCTCGCGGGTCAGGTCCACCTGGGCTTCCACGTCCTTGCGGGTGACGGGTTCGCCCAGAGCGTCGGCGATGACCTTGGCCTGTTCCTTGATATGCACGCTGGTGTACCCGACGGCGGTGCTGGCCGAGCGCGGGCGGCTGGCGTGGGTGAGTGTCTGGCCGGGCTGGAGGCAGCGTTCCAGGTCTTCCCAGATCATCAGCCACGCGCCCTGGTTTTCGGGTTCTTCCTGTGCCCACACGACCTGGGCGCCGGGGTGCCGGGCGAGTTCGGCCTTCACTTCCTCGGCGGGGAAGGGGTAGAGCTGCTCCAGACGAATGAGCGCGGTGCCCGCGTAGCCTTCCTTGTCCTTGTCACGGGCCTCGGTGAGTTCCCAGTGCAGTTTGCCGCTGGACAGCACCACGCGGCGGGCGCTCTGGACCTCGCGGTCACCGATGACTTCCTGGAAGGCCCCGTTCGTCAGTTCGCTCAGCGGCGACATGGCGAGCTTGTTGCGCAGCAGGCTCTTGGGGGTCATGACGATCAGGGGCTTGCGGTACGGGCGCAGCACCTGACGGCGCAGCAGGTGGAAAATCTGCGCGGCGCTGCTGGGCACCACGACCTGCATGTTGTTCTGGGCGCACAGTTGCAGGTAGCGCTCCAGGCGGGCGCTGGAGTGTTCGGGACCCGCACCTTCGTAGCCGTGCGGCAGCAGCATGGTCAGCCCGCTCAGGCGCTGCCACTTGCTTTCGCCCGCCGACAGGAACTGGTCCACCACCGCCTGCGCACCGTTGGCGAAGTCACCGAACTGCGCTTCCCAGGCGATCAGGGCTTTGGGTTCGCTGGTCGAGTAGCCGTACTCGAAGGCCAGCACCGCTTCCTCGGACAGGGTCGAGTCGATGACTTCCACCCGGCCCTGCTCGGGCGAGAGGTGGGCGAGCGCCATGTACTCCTCTTCGAGCGGGTTGGTGGCGGCCTGGTCGTGCAGCACGGCGTGGCGGTGAACGAAGGTGCCGCGCCCCGAGTCCTGACCGTCGAGGCGAATATGGAAGCCCTCGTCGAGCAGCGAGGCGTAGGCCAGCATTTCGCCCATGCCCCAGTCGAGCGGCTGCTCGCCCCGGCTCATCGCTTCACGCGCCTTGATGACCGTGCGCTCGATGGTGCGGTGGACCTTGAAGCCGTCCGGCACCTGCGCGAGCTTCAGGCCCAGTTCGCGCAGCTTCGCCTCGGGCACGGCGGTGGCCACCTCGTCGTCTTTCCAGTGGGTGCCGGTGTAGTCGCTCCAGTCCACCGCGAGCTTGCTCTGTTCGAGGTTTTCCATTTCCTCGACCACGGTGTCGCCCCGGTCGAGGCGGTCGCGGAAGGTGCCGACCAGTTTGTCGCCTTCGCCCGCGTCCAGCACGCCCTCACTTTCCAGTTTGGCGGCGTACAGCGCGCGGGTGCCGGGGTGCTGGTCGATTTCGCGGTACATCACCGGCTGGGTCATGCGCGGCTCGTCGCCCTCGTTGTGGCCGTTGCGCCGGAAGCAGATCAGGTCGATGAACACGTCCTTGCCGAATTCCTGGCGGTAGGCGATGGCGAGGTCGCCGCAAAACGCCACCGCTTCGGGGTCGTCGCCGTTGACGTGCAGCACGGGCGCGTTGGCGATCTTGGCGACGTCGGTGCAGTAGCGGCTGGACCGGGTGTCACGGGGGTCAGAGATGGTAAAGCCGATCTGGTTGTTGATGACGATGCGAATCGCCCCGCCGGTGGTAAAGCCGCGCAGACGCGAGAAGTTCAGCGTCTCCATGACCACGCCCTGCCCCGACACGGCGGCGTCGCCGTGCACGGTGATGGGCAGCACCTGCTTGCGCTCGGTGTCGCCCCGGCGGTCCTGGCGGGCACGCACCGAGCCGTGAACGACGGGCGACACGATTTCCAGGTGCGAGGGGTTGAAGGCCAGCGCGAGGTGCATGGGGCCGCCGGGGGTGCGCACGTCGCTGGAGTAGCCCATGTGGTACTTCACGTCGCCCGCGATATCCGGGTCGTCGCTGATTTTCTTCTTGCCGTCGAACTCGTCGAACAGCGTGCCCGAGGGCTTGCCGAAGATGTTGACCAGCGTGTTCAGGCGCCCACGGTGCGCCATGCCCACCACGACTTCCTTGACGCCGTATTTGCCGCCCGCCTGCTGGATGATGCGGTCCATCAGCGGAATGAAGCTCTCGCCGCCTTCCAGCCCGAAGCGCTTGACGCCGGGGTAACGGTTCTTGAGGTACAGCTCCAGCCCCTCGGCGGCGTTGAGCTTGTGCATCAGGCGGCGGCGCTCGTCACGGCTGAATGGGTACTGGCCCCGGCCTTTTTCGATGCGCTCCTGGAACCACGCCCGCTCGGTGGCGGGCAGGTAGTTGAACTCGAACCCGATGGGGCCGCAGTAGGTGGCCTGAAGCTGCCCGATGACTTCACGCAGGGTGCCGCTGAAGGGGCCGTCCTGCACCTGCTCGCTGAGGTCGGCCTCGGACAGCCCGTAGAACTCGGGGGTCAGTTCGGGCACGGTGGGAATGCCGCGCAGCTTGAGGGGGTTGGTCCTGGCGCTGATGTGGCCGTAGACGCGGTAGGCGGTCACGAGGGCGCCCGCCGCCTGCTGAGCGCCGCTGACGCCCTGCGGCACCGGCACGACGGCCCCGCCCCGGCGCTGGGTGCCGAGGTCGTAGAAGCGCCGCTGCACCTCGCTGTGGACGCGCTCGGCAGCGCCGCCGCGCATGGCGTCGAAGTAATTGCGCCACTCGGGGTCCACCGAAGCCGGGTCGGTCAGATAACTTTCGTACAGCCCCTCGATGAAGGCCGCGTTGCCGCCCCACATCATGGTCTGCGCCTGCTCGTCGTGCGACTGGGTCATAAGCCCAAGAATACGCCGTCTGCACTCTGTTTTGGGGAGAGCATGTCACCGTTTGAAGGGACTGGACAGGGCCGCCCGGGAGCAAAAAATGAGAAGCGCGGACCACCTGCTCTCCGCGCTCCTTTCGGGTGATGGGCCGTCTTATACGGATTCCGATTGAATCTGGTAGTTTCAGATTCAATCCGAGCGGATGCGAGTAGGAAAAAATACGGATTCTGCGATATGGATGCACAGGCGGCGCTTTCCCGACTGTGCAGGAATTAAGCGGAATCCGTATTACATGCTGGTCAGAGGCGTCGCCGGGTGCAGCCAGAAGTCCCACAGCGCCGTGCTGCGCGAGAGGCGCTGGAAGGTGCCGCTCCCCAGCGGGCGGTAGACGTAGTGCTCGGCGCGGCTCCAGCCCTGGTTCAGCGTCCAGAGGTGGTGCATGGGGGGCGTTTCGGTGTCGAACTCGACCTTGACGGCTTTTTCGGCGTAGGCCACGCGGTCGTGGGTCATGCGGTCGAGCCACTCGCCGTCGTCGGGTTTGCCGCTCTTGTTCTTGTCCTGAAACATGCCCCATTTCAGGAACAGCAGGGCTTCGGTGGTCACGCCGCTGCTGAGCTTGATGGGAGCGGCGCGGCTCGACAAGTTGCGCCAGTCGTTCAGGTCAGGGGTAAACGACCTGGCCCCCTCGCCCACGGCCTTCTGGTAGACCACTTCGCCGCCCTCGGTGCTGAGGGTGAGGTAAGTGTCGGCAGGAGCCGCGTCAAAACGCACCGTGATGCCCGTCGCCAGGGGGGGCAGGCCGCCGAGGTCGGGCGCTGGGCTGCCCTGGCCGCAGGAGACGAGCGCCGAGGTGAGCAAGACGCCGCCGAGCAGGGCCTTCATGGAAAGACGTTTCATTGCTTGCCTCCGGTGACGCTCATGCTGGTGAAGTAGTCGCTGGGCCGGTGCAAGGTGCGGGACAGGTTGAGCTGGCTGTCTTCCACGCTGTTGCGGGTGACCTGATAGGTGCCCGGCGCACTGCTGGGGTTGAGCACCAGGTGCGTGACCAGGCTCCACCCTGCACGGCGGCTGCCCGTTTCCTGCGAGGTCACGGTGTCGTCCCCGACTTTGCCGCTGAGGGTCGAGGTGTAGGTGTAGGCCTCGCTCGCGTAGCTGTAGGTGTCGTGGGTCAGGTAGCGCAGGTTGGCGGTGGTGGGGTCGCCCGTCATCTGTGCGGGGTCGTAGGCCACGAAATTGATGTCGCAGCTTCGCACGCTGGCGGGGTTGGTCACCTGATTGACCTTGTCGGCGCGGTAGGGCAGGCAGTTCGGGTCAGCCAGCACCTTGTCGAGCTGCGCCTTTTGCAGCGTCACGCTGCCCTCGGTGCCGTAGACGTACCCCAGAGCGTTGTCCACGCGCTTCTGAACCACGTTTCCGACACTGTCACGGGTGGTGTAGAGCGCCGCCACCGCCAACTTTTCAGTTTCGGCCCCAGCAGGCAAGGTGAATTTCACCGTGACAGGTTTTTCAGGGGGAGGACGAACAGGAAAGCAGGAGGACAGCAGGCCCGCCATGCACAGGCCCGCGCCTGCCAGCACCAGACGACTGGGGGTTTTCATAGCGCCCTCACTATAACAACAGCAACCGACTCTTTGACAAGAGAAGACAACTCCCAGAAAGAACACCCGATCTTCAATGAATCAGAATGGGGTCAGCCAAAAGAGATGGCGATTCGTTTCAATATAGGGAAAGAGGGCTGCGGCTTCGTCGCCCGCACCCCCCTTCAGCTCTTTGCCTGTCCTACACCCCCAGGTACGCACTCCGCACCCGGTCGTCGTTCATCAGTTCCTGCGCCGTGCCTTGCAGCGTGACCCGACCGCTTTCCAGCACGTACCCCCGGTGGGCGATGCCGAGGGCGGCGTAGGCGTTTTGTTCGGCGAGCAGCACGCTGACCCCCTGCGCGTTGATTTGCTGCGCGGCGGCGAGCACCTGCTCGACCACCAGCGGGGCCAGGCCCAGGCTCGGTTCGTCGAGCAGCAGCAGCGAGGGCCGCGCCATCAGCGCCCGGCCAATCGCCACCATCTGCTGCTGCCCCCCCGAGAGGCTGCCCGCCGGGGCGTGGCGCTTGTCCACCATCGCCGGGAAAAGCGCGTAGACCTTGTCCAGCTCGCGCTCGTTGCCTGCCGCGTCGCGTCGGTGGACATAGGCGCCCAGCCGCAGGTTTTTCTCCACGCTGAGTTCGGGAAACAGCAGGCGGCCCTCGGGACACTGCGACACGCCGCGCGACACGTTGAACTCGGGTTTGCCGCCGGTCAACGGGGTGCCCTGCCAGGTGGCGCTTCCCTGTGACGGGCGTTGCAGGCCGCTCAGTGTGCGAAACAGCGTGCTTTTGCCCGCACCGTTGGCCCCCAGCAGCACCACGATTTCACCGGGCTGGACCGTCAGGTTGACCGAGTGCAGCGCCGTGAAGTTGCCGTACTTGACGCTCAGGTCGCGGACCTCAAGCATGGTTCACCCCCGTCCCCTGAGTGCGGCCCGCCTGCTCCTGCCCCATCTGGCCCCCGTGCGCGTGCGAGCCGAGGTACGCCTCGACCACCGCCGGGTCGCGGCTGATGTGCGCCGGGGTGCCCTGCGCGATTTTCTGACCGTGGTGCAGCACCAGAATGTCGTCGGCCAGCCCCATCACCAGACTCATCTTGTGTTCGACCAGCGCGACGCTCAGGCCGCCCGACACCAGGTCCCGAATCAGGCCCATCAGGTTGACCGTCTCCTCGGGGTTCATTCCGGCGGCGGGTTCGTCGAGCAGCAGGTGCGGGTCACTGGCGAGCGCCATGGCGATGCCGACCCGTTTCTTGCCTTCCTGATTGAGCGCCCCGGCGGGCAGGGTCGCCTGACCCGCCAGCCCCACCCGGTCCAGCGCCCGCAGCGCTCCGGCGCGGCTTTCCTCCTCGTCACGGCGCTCGCGGCCCGTTCGCAGCAGGGCGTCGAGCAGCCCGGCGCGGGTGCGGACGCGGTGGCCGATCATGGCGTTGTCGAGCACGCTGAGTTCCTGGTAGATGGTGGTCGTCTGGAAGGTGCGGGCGATCCCGCGCCCGACGACCTCGTGGGTCCGCAGGCGGGTGATGTCCTCGCCCCGGAAGGTGATGCGCCCCGAGGTCGGCTGGTAAAAGCCCGAAATCAGGTTGAAGAAGGTGCTTTTGCCCGCACCGTTGGGGCCGATGATGGCGGTGATGCGGCCCGGTTGCAGGCTCGCGGTCACGTCGCGCACCGCGTGCAGGCCACCGAAACGGATGCCGAGGTCCTGCACCTGAAGCAGGGGCGTCTGCGGCAGCGGTTGGGGTCTCGTCTCAGTCATGGCCCACCTCCGCGTGCGGGACGGGGGCGGGGCGGCGCCGGGCGCGGACCTTTTCCCACAGGCCGACCAGACCCTGCGGCATGAACATCACCAGCAGCACCAGCAGCGGGCCGAACACGATGTACTGGTAGTCCTGCAAGTCCTTGAGCAGCTGGGTCAGCCCGTACATCAGCGCCGTGCCGAGCAGCGGCCCGAGCAGCGTGCCCACCCCGCCGACGAGCAGGTACAGCAGCGTGGTGAAGGTGGTCACCGGCCCCGTCACCGCCGAACCCAGAAAGCCCACGTAGGCGGCGTACAGCCCGCCCGCAAAGCCCGCGATGGCCGTCGAGAGCATCATGGCCCGCAGTTTGTGCGAGAACACGTCAATGCCCGCACTCCGGGCAAGGTCTTCCCCGCCCCGGATGGCGAGCAGCGAGCGACCGAACACGCTGTGCCGCGCCCGCGCCGCCACCAGCACCGTGAGGGCCAGCGAAAGCAGCGCCA
This sequence comes from Deinococcus wulumuqiensis R12, assembly GCF_011067105.1. Lineage (NCBI taxonomy): Bacteria > Thermotogati > Deinococcota > Deinococci > Deinococcales > Deinococcaceae > Deinococcus > Deinococcus wulumuqiensis. The sequence goes on from NZ_CP049357.1 coordinate 2,107,881, forward strand.
GCAGGTAAAAGCCCCCGCTGGTCTTCAGGCCCAGCCCCTGCGCGAAGGTGTCCAGCCCGCCGGGGGCCGGGACTCCGTTGAGGCCGTCGTTGCCGCCGGTCAGGTCGTCCCACTTGTTGATGACCTGCTGAATAATCACGCCCACCCCGAGGGTGAAGATGGCGAAGGCGTCCCCTTTGGTGCGGAAGGCCACCAGCCCCAGCAGCAGCCCGCCCAGCGCACACAGCGCCACCGCCAGCGGCCACGCCGCCCAGAAACTCCAGCCCGCTTTGAGGGTCAGGATGCCCACCGCATACGCCCCGATGCCGAAAAACCCGGCGTGCGCGAGCGGCAACTGCCCGGCGTAGCCCAGCATCACGTTCAGGCCGTAGGCGAGCATGGCCCAGATCATCACGTTGATCAGCAGCTCCATCGTAAAACCGCTGGGCTGCAAAAAGGGCACCGCCGCCGCCAGCAAGAAGGCCGGAATCCACAGCCACGCGGCGGTCGTTCTGCCTCCCGCGCGGGTCATGCGGCCCTCCGGAACAGGCCCTGCGGACGGATGGCGAGCACGATCACCAGCATGGCGAAGCCGATAACTTCGGCAAAGTCGAGGTTGATGTACCCGCCGAAGACCTCGGCGAAGGCCAGCAAAAAGGCCCCCACGATGGCCCCCGGCACGCTGCCCATGCCGCCCAGGATGATGATGGCGAAGACCTTGAGGTTCATGATTTCACCCATGGCGGGCGTGACCGACACGATGGGCGCGATCAGCGCCGCGCCGATGGCCGCCAGCGCCCCCGAAATGGCGAAGGTCAGCATGCCCACCTGGGCGGTGTTGATGCCGACCAGCCGTGCGCCTTCGCGGTTCTGGCTCATCGCCTCGATGGTGGCCCCGGTCAGGGTGCGGCGCAGAAAGAAGTTCAGCCCCAGCATGGCGAGCACGCTGGCGGCGAGCACGATCAGCCGCTGCCAGGTGATCGTGACCCCGCCGAGGTTGAGGATGCCCGGCACCGGCTCGGCCACCTGCTTGAAGTCGGCGCCCCATACCAGTTGCACCCCGGCTTCCAGAAAAAACAGCACCCCCAGCGCGGCAATCATGGGATGCACGTGCGGGGCGTCGCGCAGCGGGAAAAAAATCAGCCGTTCCATCAGCGCGGCGAGCAGCGCCACACAGACGGCAGAGAGCAGCAGCGCGGGCACGTAGCCCAGCCCCAGCGTGGACAGCCCCGCGTAGGTGAGGTAAGCGCCGAGCATGTACAGGCCGCCGTGCGCGAAGTTGGGGATTTTCATGACGCCGTACACCAGCGTCAGCCCCAGCGCGACCAGGGCGTACACCCCGCCGAGCGCGAGCGCGTTGAAAATCTGTTGCAAGAAGGTGGTCAAGGGCAAACTCCTGTCTCGAAGAAGGGGGCGGGCCGTGGGGGGAAAGCAGTCGAGGGGAAAAGCGAGGCGTCCCCTGTCCGAGCGGGACGCCTGCCGTCAGGGACAGGGAGAGCTGACGCGCTCGCTTACTTGTAGACCTTCGTCACGCGCAGCCGGGTGTACTTGCCGCCCTTGGCGCTGGCGATCAGGAATTCGGCGTCCACATGGCCCTGCGCGGTGACGCCGTAGACCTTGTAGATGGTCCTCGACTGCGGGAGCGCCTTGGCCGCCGCGTTGAGCTGGGCGCGGACCTTGCGCGGGTCGCTGGTGGTTCCGGCGAGTTCCATCGCCCTGGCGAGCACGTTCATGCCCATGTAGTTCAGGCCCGCTTCGCTGGTGGGAATCTTTTTAAAGGCCCGCTGGTACTGCGCCACGAACGCCTGGGTGCCGGGGAAGTCGCGGGTGGGCAGCACGCCCACGCTGCCGTCGAGGTAGTTCTTGGGAATGACCGTTTCCATCTGCTCGAACTTGGCCTGGTCCATCACGATGAACCCGCCCTTGAAGCCCTGCTCGCGGGCGGCCTTGATGACCAGCGCGGTGGGCTGGCTGGGGCCGCCGATAAACAGCACGTCGGGCTTTTCGGAGAGCGCCTTGGTCACGGCGGAGCTGAAGTCCACGGTGGTGTTGTAGTCCACGGCGTTGTCGCGCCCCACGGTGCCGCCCTGCTTTTTCCACTCGGCCTCGATCAGGTCGCTCCACTGCTTGCCATAGGCGGTCGAGGTCCCCACCAGACCGAGTTTCTTGCCGAAGGCCTTCATCTGCGTCTGCACGAAGGGCTGCGCGTAGTTGTCGTAGCGGGGCGGCAACATGAAGGTCATGGGGTTGTTGGCCGCCAGAATCTTGGGTTCGGAGGAGTAGGCCACCAGCAGGAATTCGGGGTCGCGCACGGCGAGCGGCTGCACCGCCTGAATCCCGCCCGAGTGCGGCACGAAGATGTACTGCACGCCCTGCCCGGTCAGGCGCTTGACGTTGGTGGCCGTTTCGTTGGGCAGGTAACGGTCGTCGAGCGTGACCACCTTGAAGGTCACCTTCTCGCCGCCGACCCTGACGCCGCCCGCCTTGTTAATGGTGTCCACCGCCATTTGCAGGCCGCTGAGGGTGTCTTTGCCGTACATCGCCGCGCCGCCCGAAAGGGGACCGGAGTAGCCGATGTTGACGACCTTGTCGGCCAGGGCGGAACCGGCACACAGGGCCAGCAGGGTGAGCATTCCCGTTCGCTTCATGAAAAGACCTCCCGTCACAGGAGCCTTTTTTTCGCCCCTGAACGCAGTACAAGTTGTGGCTGTGCGGGCATGGTGCCACGCCTGCCGAAGGGTGTCAAATCATTTGTTTACTTTTTCGGGCAGTCCGCTTGACAGTGAGGAGGCGGGCGCAGTGTGGGTGTCCGCCCGGCAGTGACCTGCCGCCGCACACGGCGCGGGTATCCTCTGCCGGTGAATCCTCCCGTGACCCCGCCCACCACCCCCGCTCCCCGCAGCCGCGCCCGGATGCTCGAACTGGTGTTTCCCAAGGACACCAACTACCACGGCACCGCCTTCGGGGGCTGGGTGCTGGCGCTGATGGACAAGGCCGCCAGTGTCGCCGCCGTGCGGCACGCCGGGGGCAACGTCGTGACCGCCCGCATGGACGCGGTGGACTTTCACGTACCCATCCGCGTCGGTGACGCCGTGGCGCTCGACGCCCGCGTCATCAAGGTGGGGCGCTCGTCCATGACCATCCGGGTGGACGTGTACCGCGAAAACATGGCTTCCGGAGAGCAGCAGCTCGCCACCAGCGGCCTCTTTATCTTTGTCGCGCTGGACGAGAACGGCAAACCCCGCCCGGTGCCCGCGCTGGCGGAAGGCAACACCGAGAGCGAGCAGCCGGACTACGAGGCGCGGCCCTGAGCGTCCCACCTTCCTTCACCCTTTTTCTCGTGCGGCACGGCGCTACCGCCTGGAACGAGGGCGGGCAGTGGCAGGGCTGGACCGACAATCTGCTGGGCGACACCGGGCGGGCACAGGCGTTGGCCCTGCGGGAAGAACTGGCCGGGCAGACCTTCGACGCGGCGTACTCCAGCGACCTCGCCCGCGCCCGGCAAACAGCCGAACTCGCGCTGCCGCAGGCCGAACTCCGGCTGGACGCCCGGCTGCGCGAACTGAACCTGGGCCACTACGAGGGCCACACGCTGGCGCAGATGCAGACGCACGGAGGCTACGCCGCGTGGCAGGCCGACCCCTGGACACGGGCGGTGCCGGGCGGCGAGAGCCTTCAGGACGTGGCCCACCGGATGCGCGACTGGCTGGCGGACGTGCAGGCGGCGTTTCCCGGCGGGCGCGTGGTCGCCTTTTCGCATTCCATCGCCATTCGCACGCTGACCCGTGACCTGCTGGGGCTGCCGCTGGAAGCGCAGGAAAACTATCCGATTCCGTACGCCGAGCGCGTCAGAAACGGGCGGTCCGTGGTGCTGGAATGCCGGGACGGCGTGTGGAAGCGGGCCGAAGCGACCGGAAGCTGAACGTTTCTCCCTTTCCCCTGTTCCCTGCACCCTTTACCCTGCCCCCATGACCCTTCAGGCCACCCACCCCGAATTTCTGAGCCTCTTTCCGACCGGCGCCGAGGCGCACAAGCTCGCAGACGGCTTCACCTGGGCCGAGGGGCCAGTGTACGTGCCTTCGCGCAGCGCGGTGATTTTCAGCGACGTGCGCCAGAACCGCACCTGGGCCTGGACCGACGACGGGCAGCTCGCCCCGGAAATGAACCCCAGCCACCACCAGAACGGGCACTGCCTGGACGCGCAGGGGCACCTCGTGGCCTGCTCGCATGGGCACCGCCGCCTGGAACGCCAGCGGCAACCGGGGGGCGAGTGGGAAGTGCTGGCCGACGCCTTCGAGGGCAAGAAACTCAACAGCCCCAACGACGTGTGCCTCGCGCCCGACGGCAGCCTGTGGTTTTCCGACCCCACCTACGGCATCGACAAGCCCGAAGAAGGCTACGGCGGCGAGATGGAGTTGCCGGGCCGCTGGGTGTTTCGCTGGGCGCCCGACGGCAGCCTGAGCGCGCCAATTCGGGACCGGGTCAAGCCCAACGGCCTCGCCTTTACGCGCACGGGCGAGCTGCTGGTGGCCGACACGGGCGACAGCCGGACACACCGCTACCGGGTTACGGGGCAGGGCGAAGCCGAATACCTCGGCGTGCTGTTCAGCGTGGACCAAGGCAAAACCGACGGCCTGCGCGTGGACGGGGAAGGGCGCATCTGGGCCAGCGCGGGCGACGGCGTGCACGTCCTGACCGAACACGGCCAGGAACTCGGGCGCGTCCTGACCCCGCAGACGGTGAGCAACCTCTGCTTCGGGGGACCTGAAGGCCGCACGCTGTACATGACGGTCAGCACCGAGTTCTGGGCGATCGAGACGAACGTGGAAGGGTAACGGGTCAATGGGTCAACGGGTCAGCGGCCCTCGACCCACGCCAGCGCCTCCCGCGCCGCCGCGAGTTCGTCCCATGCCTCGCGGCCCGGCGCGGCCACCGGGGTCAGGCGAGCGATATCGGCCCGGACGCGCTCCAGCAGCAGCGGTGGCCCCTCGCGCAGCAGCAGGGGGCCGTAGCGCAGGGCGGCGGCTTCGGGCAGGGCGGCGTAGGCGGGGTCCTCGCCCTCTGCGCGCTCCAGCCGCAGCACGGGGTAGGTCCAGTGGCCCGGCAGCAACCGCTCCGAGCGCAGGTGATAGCCCCGCGCCCGCGCCCACGTCCGCAGCCACAGGGGAGAGTCGTTCGGTTGCAGCACCAGTGCGGGCGGCAGCTTCTCGCCTGCCCGTTCCAGAATCCCGCAAATGGTGTAGGCCCCCATGCCCGTGACGCTCGCGCTCTGCACCTCGCCGGCCAGCAGTGGCGCGAAGCCGTCGCCCTGCCGCACGTCGATCTGCTCGCTCAGCCGGGCGCGGGCCACCATGCGCCGGGCCAGGGCCAGCGGACCGGGGTTGAGTTCCACCGCCACGCAGCGTGAGACGCGGCCTTCGCGCACCAGCCGCACCGGCAGCCGGGCGTGGTCGGTGCCGATGTCGGCGTGGGTGTCGGCGCGGATGAGGTCCAGCACCGCCCCGAGCCGGGCGTCAAGCGTGGGAAGCGTCATCGTCCTCCCGGTGCTTCTCCCCGTGCCCGCCCCGGGAGAGCACCACGCTGTAGGCACTCAGGGCCAGAATGACTGCCGCCAGCGCCGCGCCGTAGGTCAGCAGGTCGCCGCCGCCCTTCCACTCCAGCGCCACCGAAAAGAAATTGACGCCGAGCGCGACCACCACGATGCCGATGAGCTTCTTTTTGAGGTCGTCGAAACTGCGGATGTGCAGCCAATCGGGGACATTCTCGACCCGCCCGACGAACAGCGCCTGCATCCCGAAACTCATCGTCAACAGGGCCATGCCCACCAGCAGCAGGTCGGCCTGCTCCACGGCGGCAATCATCAGGTGCTTGGCGGTGCCGTCTTCGCCGAGTTGCCTCATGGCGTGGGAAATGGTGTGGTACGCCTGGAAGATGGCCGCCACGAACAGGGCGAGGCTGAACGCCGCCGAGCTGAACACGCCGAGTTCGACAATCAGGCGGGTCAGGCCGAAGACCCCTCTGGCCGTGCGCGGCGCACGAAAAGGCGGACGAACCGGGTCAGGAAGGCTCACCGCGTCAGGGTAGCGCGGCTTCACGCCCCAGCCGGTTCAGTGCCCCGGCGCGTGTTCGAGGGTGGGCAGGCGAATCAAGTCTCCTCTTGCCAGGGCCTCACCACGTCGCCGACCCGCAACACTCCGCCGCGAATCACCCGCGCGGTCAGGCCACCGTGTCCGCGCACCGCGTTGTAGCCGCCCGGCCCCAGGTTCTCCTCCATGCGCGAGCAGGGGTGGCACTCGCCGGTGCCTTCCAGCAGGACTTCGCCCACCCAGAAACGGCGGTCCCCCAGCGCCCGCAGCGCAATACCGCTCACCAGCAGATTGCGCCGCAACTGTTCGGGCGCCACAGCTTCCAGGCCCGAGAGCGCCGCGATCACGGGCAGGTGTTCGGCCTGAATCAGCGTGACCTGACGCCGCCCCGGACCGCCGGGAATCGCCGGGGCATGGGCGGGCGTCACCACCTCGCCGGGTTCGCCGCTCAGGGCGCTCAGTCGGGGCGGGGCCACCCGGCCGTGGTCGCCGAGCAGACCGACCAGAGGGTGCGCCTCGGCCTCACCCACGGGGCGGACGGGCAGGCGGCGGCCTTCGCGCAGGCCAATCCACTCCAGCCGCCCGGCACGGGGCAACGTAGAGCGCAGGTCATGGATGGTGGTCATCTCAGCCTTCTCCCGCGTCCTTCGACGCGGTAAAGACTTCGTGAATCTCGACGACATTCCTCAGCACGGTGTCCTCGGGCAGCGTCCGGCCGCCCTTGTGCCCGTCCCTGAAGCCCGGCGAGGTGCGCCACGCCTCGAACGCCTCGCGGCTTTCCCAGAAGGACAGCACCACGTAGGGTTCGCCCTCTTTCGTGGGCCGCAGCACATGATCGGAAACGAAACCCGGCTGCGTGTCCACCCGGCGTGGGCGACGGCGAAAGCGTTCCTCGAAGGCGTCGGCCCGCTCGGGGTTCACGAAAATGCGGTTGGCGACCGTAATCATGCGGCCAGGGTACGCCGAAGTGCCGATGCCCGGCCCGGCCCGGAACTGTCACCCTGGGGCCATGCAGCCTTCCTGCGCCAAAGGGCCAGCCGGGGCGGAAACGATGACCAGCCCGGCACCCTGCTCGTCTGGCGCAGTGAGCGGGGCGCCGAACACGCGGCGGTGACCCTCGGCGGCGGCTGGGCCTTTGAGGGCATGACGCAAGCGCGGGCCGCCTCCGGTCAAGGAGATGCGGCCCGCGCTCTTGCGGTCAGGGGATTAGCCCCCGAACGGCTTATTCCTCGTCGGTGCGGCGGTTGGCCCAGCCCCGGTCGGCGCGGGCGCGGGGGCGGAAGCCGCCTTCCTGGGTGCCCTGGGCGTCGTCGGTGCGGGGACGGAACTCGCGGTCGCCGAAGTTGCGGTCTTCACGGGGGCGGAAGCCACCCTGACCACCACGGTCGCCACCGAAGCTGCGCTCGCCACGGTCTTCACGGGGACGGAACCCGCCACGGTCCCCACCACGGTCACGGTCGCCGAAGCCGCCACGGTCTTCACGCGGACGGAAGCCGCCCTGACCGCCACGGTCGCCGCCGAAGCTGCGCTCGCCACGGTCTTCACGGGGACGGAAGCCGCCACGGTCCCCACCACGGTCACGGTCGCCGAAGCCGCCACGGTCTTCGCGCGGACGGAAGCCGCCCTGACCGCCACGGTCGCCACCACGGAACCCGCCCTGGCCCTGGCTCTCGCGCAGTTCGCGCATCTCGCGGCGCAGGCCACGGATTTCCTTGCCCTGGGCTTCGAGCAGTTCCTTCATTTCACCGAGCAGACCGAGCAGGTCGTCGGCGTCGATGAATTCTTCCTCGTATTCCTCGCCGTTCTCGTCTTTCAGGCGGGCGGGCTGGCCCTGTCCGGCCTCCTGCTCCTCTTCCTCGGCGTCGAGCACCTCGTCCTCGTCCACTTCGCCGCTCAGCTGCGGCAGCACGTCGCGCAGTTCGGCGGGAGTTTCGCCCTGCGGCGCGGTGGCCTGCGCCCCGGTCCCCTGCTCCTCGCTGTGACCACTCACGGTCTGTTCATCCTGGCCCATCTGGCCCATTTGCCCCATGTTCTGCTCGTCGGCGTTCGTCATCTCTTGCTCCTCGGCCCCCACTCGGGGCAGCCTGTCGTCACGCGCCCCTGTCATGCGGAGCGCGGCGTACCCCGCAGTGTACCCCAGGTCCGTGAAAGAAACGTGCCGGTGACGTGGAGCCGGATGCCCGGGCACGGCCTCCCTATACTCGGCCGCATGAAGCGCACGTTCTCCGTTCTGACCCTGGCCCTGCTCGGTTCGCTCGCGCAGGCGGCCCCGGCTCCCCGCACCGTCACCATCGGGCTGGGCTACGTGCCCAACGTGCAGTTCACGCCGTTTTACGTGGCCGAGCGGCTGGGCTATTTCAGGGCCGAGGGCCTCAATGTCAAGTTCCAGCACGGCTACGTCTCCGAACTGATGCCGCTGCTGCTTCAGGGCAAACTCGACTTCGTGGTGGGCGACCCCGAAGACGCCGTGTTCGCCCGCAACCAGGGCGCTCCGGTCAAGTACGCGCTGGCGATGTACCAGAAAAGCCCGGTCACGCTGTTTGGCCTCAAACCGCTGACGGGCGCGGCGTCGCTGCGGGGCAAGACGCTGGGCATCCCCGGACCGTTCGGCAGCAGCTACCACGCGGTGCAGGCGTACCTGGCCAGCGCCGGGCTGAAAGAAGGCCGCGACGTGAAGCTCGCCACCATCGGCTTTACCCAGCAGGAGGCGGTCAGGACCGGGCGGGTGGACGCCGCCGCCGGGTACCTCAACAACGACGTGGTGCTGCTCCGCGCCGCCGGGAAAAAGGTCTACACCCTCGACCCCACGGGCGCTTACCCGATGGTGGGGGTGGGCCTCATCGCGCAGGACAAGACGCTGGGCACCGCCCTGGCGAAAAAGGTGGTCCGGGCCAGCCAGCCTTGTCATTCCCCAAATTGAGGCAGTCTATGTAGGTGACGACCTTTCACCCGCTACAGGCAGAGCAATGGGCACTGAAGCACTTTGGTGCTGTGGATCTTGGAGATCGGCGTAGAAATCAACGAGCAGTACGCATTGCGCAGGGGATGGCTTCCCGATCCGGGAAGTCCATCCCCAAGCTTTTTGACCGTAGAGCAGATGTCAAAGCGGCGTATACCTTCATGTCACGCAAGGAGGCAACCCCTGAGCGCCTTCAAACACCTCACCGCAACCATGTACGCGCAGCACTGGGGCAGGCAGGAACCTTCTTGCTGCTTGAAGACAGCAGCGAATTCATCTGGTCACGACATCAGGAGACTCCCGGCCTTGGGCGGACCGGGGATCTCAGATCCCCGGTTCGGCAGGGGTTTACCCTCCACACGACACTTGCTGTGAAATGGCAAAAACCCCATCAGCAAAGTGGGCAACGGCTTCCCGTTCAGGTTCTGGGCATACTCGATCAGGAGTATTACCTCCGGCAACCCGCACCCACAGCGTCAGAGAGCGACGCTGAGCGACGCCAGCGGGAAAACAAGGAAAGTGCGTTGTGGACAAGAGCAACTGAACGCATCGGAAAAGGGCCGGACGACCAAGACGTTCGATGGGTCAGAGTCTGTGACAGAGGGGCAGATATTGAGGTCTTTATGCGTGGCGTCATCGCTCAAGGACAGGGTTTCGTTGTCAGGGCAGCCCAAAACCGGCGGCTTCTTGATCCGAATGCCCGCACACGGGAGTGCATTGGGCATGTCTTTGAGGCAGCCAGGGCTGCCTCGCCGCTTGGAAGTTACACCATAGACCTTCGAGGGAGAAAAGGTCAGAAAGCACGTGCTGCACACGTTGAAGTGAGTGTTGTTCGTGCGTACCTTTGGCCGACACCAATGGCGGGTGGTCAAGGTAAACCTCGTCAGGAAGGGATACGGGTCAGCATTGTTCGTGTGGCAGAAAAGCCTTCGGATGACGTGAAAGAACCGTTGGAATGGATGCTGCTCACGGATGCCGACATTGAGACCTTTGAGGAAGCGCACGAAGTGGCGCTTCAGTACCAGGCCCGTTGGCTGGTGGAAGAGTTTCATAAAGGGTTGAAGACGGGCCTGGGAGCAGAGCGGCTCCAGTTGGAAGCGGGTCAGCGTCTCAAAGCCATGATTTCGATGATGAGTGTGGTGGCCACAAGGTTACTCGCGCTACGCGAGGATTCACGAGAACGCCCAAATGATCCAGCTCAGAGCGCTGGGTTGAGTGCCGTCGAACTTCAGGTGCTGAGCAAGGTTTTGAAACGGCAACTGAAGACTGTGCAGGACGTCATTTTGGCATTGGGAAGGTTGGGAGGACATATGAACCGAAAAAGCGATGGCCTGCCAGGGTGGCAGGCCTTGTGGGAGGGAATGAATATGCTTCAGGTCTATGTCGAGGGGTATAAGTTAGCTCGCACCTAATTTGGGGAATGACAAGGCCAGCCAGCGCGGCCTGAAATACACCGTGCAAAACCCCGCCGGAGCTTTCAAGGTCGCGCAGCCGGCCTTCGGCAAGGCGGGCGGCACGCTGGACATCCTGAAGGCGAGCGTGCCGCTGATGCAGAGTGCCTACACCCGGCAACACGGGCTGGGCGCCGGGGACCCCGCCGGGTGGACCAAGGCGGTGGCGGCGCTGGTCAAGCAGGGCAAGCTGCCCGCCGGAGCGCAGGCGAGTGCCTTTTACACCAACGCCCTGATCGACAAGACCCTGCGCTGAGGGCCTGATACGGATTCCGATTGAATCCAGCAGATTTCTGGATTCAATCCGACTGAAAGGAGTAGGAAAAGATACGGATTTCGCGATATGGATGCACAGGCGGTGGAGTTCCGACTGTGCAGGAATTTGGCGGAATCCGTATGAGAACCGCCGTCCACCAAGCGACCTGACTGCCATTTGCCCAGTCCCATTTGCCCAGTGCCAACGCCAGCCCCCCCCACAAACGCGAGCCGCCCCCCTTTGCCCCACCTCCACGCGGCGTATCCTGCCCGGCATGCTCCTCGACCCGCTGGGCCGTCCCCTGCGCGACCTGCGGGTCAGCGTGACGGACCGCTGCAACCTGCGCTGCACCTACTGCATGCCCGCCGAGGTCTTCGGTCCCGACTACGCCTTCTTGCCCCGCGCCGAACTGCTGAGCTTCGAGGAAATCGAGCGCCTCTCGCGCCTGTTCGTGGGCCTGGGGGTCGAAAAACTGCGGATCACCGGCGGTGAACCCACCCTGCGCCGCGACCTGCCCGACCTGATCGCCCGACTCTCGGCCATTCCCGGCGTGCGCGACCTCGCCATGACGACCAACGGCCTGCTGCTGCCCCGGCTGGCGGGCGACCTGAAGGCGGCGGGACTCGTGCGTGTGACCGTCAGCCTCGACAGCCTCGACCCGCAGGTGTTCGGGCAGATGAACGGTCTGGGCGTGTCGCCGCAAAAGGTGCTGGGCGGCATCGAGGCCGCGCTGCGGGCGGGCCTGAAGGTCAAAATCAACACCGTGGTCAAGCGCGGCGTGAACGACGCCCACCTGACCGAGCTGTGGCGCGGGCTGCGCGAGTTCGGGCCGGTGCGCTTCATCGAATTTATGGACGTGGGCAACCACAACGGCTGGAATCTGGAGAGCGTGCTGCCCTCGGGCGAGGTGCTGGCGCGGTTGGCCGAAGATGGGCCGCTGACGCCGCTGGCCCCCGCCCAGCGCGGCGAAGTGGCGACCCGCTACCGCGACGACGCCGGGCACGAACTGGGGCTGATTTCCTCGGTCACGGCGCCCTTTTGCGGCGACTGCACGCGGGCGCGGCTCTCGGCGGTGGGCGTGCTGTACACCTGCCTGTTCGCCAGTCGTGGCACCGACCTGCGCTCCCCGCTGCGAGCGGGTGCCAGCGACGCCCTGCTGCGCGAACAACTCGTGGCCGTGTGGAGCCAGCGGCGTGACCGCTACAGCGAAGAACGCGGCGAGCAGACGGCGGCGCGGCCCAAGGTGGAGATGTCGCACATCGGGGGCTGACGGCCCCCACACCAATCAAATGCCAGGGCCGCGTTCCCGATACAGTAACGCCGCATAAGTTCTCGACCTCGGGCCAGGGAGCCGGGGGACACGGGACAGGCCGAAGGCCGACAGCGACACCTTTTCCTCTCGCCGTCCCTGCCGATGTCCGATTCGTTCAGGATGCATCTTTATCATGGCGTCCGGCGGCGAAATTCTAGGCAGCCTTGTGTGCAGATGAACTGAACTTTACTATTGCCTCAGTTGCGCTCCCAGCGGAGCAGCACTGGAGGCACGCATGGCGAAGTATCCCCTCATCAAGACCACGCTGAAAGACCGCCTGCTCGGAGGGCACTATCCGGAAGGTCTTCCGCTTCCCAGTGAGCCGCAACTGGCCCGCGAATTCGAAGTCTCCCGCATGACCGCCCGCCGCGCCATCGACGAACTCGAGCGCGAAGGGTACGTCTACCGCGTGCAGGGCGCAGGCACCTTTCCCACCGGCAAGCGCTTCCGGCAGGGCGTGTTCCGGGTGCGGCCCTTCAAGGAGTGGGCGCGTCACCCCGACCACCGCACCACCGTGCTGCGGGCCATGCAGATCGAAGCCACGCCCGAAATCGCCGTGGTGCTGCAAATCGAACCCGGCGACCCGGTGGTGTTCGTCCACCGCCTGCGCACGGCGGGCGATGAGGCGCTGGTGATCGAAAAGCGCTACATCAACGCCAGGCTCGTGCCGCAGCTTCTCGAGCGCAACCTCGCCGTTGAGAGCATCCACGAAACGATGGTCAGCATGGGCGTGCCCCTGCAGCGCGTCGAGCAGAACCTCGAAGCCGTCAACCTGCGCCAGGAAGAAGCCGACCTGCTGCGCGTGCCGGTGGGCACCGCCGCCTTCCTGCTGCGCCGCACCACCTACAGCGAAAACCGCCGGGCCAGCTACGCCAACTACTGGGTGCGCGGCGACCGCTACGCCTTTCAGGACACCTTCGAGCCCTGAAGCCAGCCGGCGCGTGGGTTCAGGGGCAGGGGGGTTCAGGGGCCGGGCCAAACCGTAAGAAAAGCTGTTTCCGGCGACTGACGGAATTTGGTAACGTTTCCAACAGTGAAGAGGGCGGTGACGACGTGAACCAACCGTCACCGCCTTTTGCTGCGCTTCCTTGTGTGCTTCCTCTTCCGGCACCCGTTTCCCTCCCACCCGTCCCCCCTGCTTTTTCACCGCTGCCCCCGCGCCGCAAGTAAGGAGTCCCTGAGTTCATGTCCCACAATTCCCTGAACCTGCGTCCCGGCTCCCCCTTTCCCCTGGGGGCCACCTGGGACGGCAAAGGCACCAATTTCGCCCTGTATTCCGAAAACGCGAGCGGCGTCGAGCTGTGTCTGTTCGACGAGAGCGGCGCTGAAACCCGTTTTGCGCTCACCGAGCAGACCGCCTTCGTGTGGCACGGCTACCTGCCGGGCACCCAGCCGGGCCAGCGCTACGGCTACCGCGTTCACGGCGAGTACGCCCCGGAAAGGGGGCTGCGCTTCAACCCCAACGTGGTGCTGCTCGACCCCTATGCCCGGGCGCTGGACGGCACCGAGCAGTTTGACCGGGGCGTATTCGCCTATGTGCCGGGCGGCGAGGACGACTCCGTGATGCAGGAGGAGGAGCAGCGCGGCGCCCCGCTGGGCCTCGTCATCGACCCCATGTTCAACTGGGTGGGCGACCAGAAGCCGAATATCCCCTTTCACCAGTCGGTGATTTACGAGGCGCACGTCAAGGGCCTGACCATGACGCACCCGGACGTGCCCGAGGAGCTGCGCGGCACCTACGCGGGCGTGGCGACCCCGGCGATTCTGAACTACCTGCGCGACCTCGGCATCACCGCCATCGAGTTTCTGCCGGTGCATCAGCATGTGGACGACCCCTTTTTGCTCGACAAGGGCCTGACCAACTACTGGGGCTACTCCACCCTGAACTTTTTCGCCCCCGACGTGCGCTACTCGGCAGAAGCCCGCAAAGGCAACCCGGCGGGCGCGGTGCCCGAGTTCAAGAACATGGTGCGGGCGCTGCACGACGCAGGCATCGAAGTGATTCTGGACGTGGTGTACAACCACACCGCCGAAGGCAACCACATGGGGCCGACCATGAGCTTCAAAGGCATCGACAACCCCACCTATTACCGCCTCGTGGCCGACAACCCGCGCTTTTATTTCGACTACACCGGCACCGGCAACAGCCTCAACGTGCGCCACCCCCAGACGCTGCAACTCATCATGGACAGCTTGCGCTACTGGGTCACCGAGATGCACGTGGACGGCTTCCGCTTCGACCTCGCCTCCACGCTGGCACGCGGCCTGCACGAAGTCGACCAGCTTTCGGGCTTTTTCACCATCATTCACCAGGACCCCATCATTTCTCAGGTCAAGCTGATTGCCGAACCCTGGGACGTGGGCGAGGGCGGCTATCAGGTCGGCAACTTCCCGGTGAACTGGGCCGAGTGGAACGGCATCTACCGTGACGACATGCGCTCCTTCTGGAAGGGCGAAGGTGGGCTGGCCTCCGAAATCGGCTACCGCATCACGGGCAGCTCCGACCTCTACGAGTTCAACGGGCGCAAGCCCTACGCCTCCATCAACTTCGTGACCGCGCACGACGGCTTTACCCTGCGCGACTCGGTGACCTACGAGCAAAAGCACAACGAGGCCAACGGCGAGGGCAACGGGGACGGCCACAACCACAACATCACCTGGAACTGTGGCGTAGAGGGCGAAACCGACGACCCCGAAATCAACAAATTGCGCGGCCAGCAGATGAGGAACTTCCTGGCGACGCTGCTGCTCGGGCAGGGCACGCCGATGCTGCTGGGCGGCGACGAGTTCGGGCGCACCCAGGGGGGCAACAACAACGCCTACTGCCAGGACAACGAAATCAGCTGGTACGACTGGGACAGGGTGGACGGCGACCTGCTGACGTTTACCAAAAAGCTGATCGCCATTCGCAAGGCCCACCCCAGCCTGCACCGCCGCAAGTTCTTTTCCGGGCGCAACATTCGCGGCGAGGACGTGCGCGACATCGTGTGGCTGCGTTTCGACGGGAACGAGATGAGCGACGAGGACTGGAACAACCCCCAGACCCAGTCGCTGGGCATGTTCCTGGCGGGCGACGGCCTCGACGACGTGGACGAGGGGGGCCACCCGCTGACCGACGACCACCTGCTGCTGATGCTGAGCAGTTCCTACGTGGACCTGCCCTTTAAGATGCCCGAACTCGGCGGCTGCGGCGAGTGGGAACTGCTGCTCGACACCAGCGACGACCACGCCAGCGAACAGGTCGCGGCGGGCGGCGAAACCACCCTGCGGGGCCGCAGCGTCAAGCTCTACCGCTGCGAGGTGCCCGCAAAGCCCGCCGAGGCGCAGGCATGAGCGCCACGCTCATCGGCGTTGACCTCGACCCGCGAGCCGTCCATGAGCGGCTGGGCGTGGAAGCCTACAGCGACCACGAAGTCGGCGTGATGGTGGAAGTTCTGCAGGAACTCTATGCGGGCCGCGAGTTGAGCGACCTGACCGAAGCCGAGTGGCTGCGCGCCTACGGCCTGATGCACCAGCGCAAGAAGACCGGCTGGATGACCGAGGGCGTGGTGTCGCCCGACGCCGAAGTCTGAGCGCAGAGGGGGAAGGGTGGAGGGCTGAGGGTTTTTCCCCTCTCCTCTCTACCCTTCCCCTTTGACGTGCCTGATACGGATTCCGCTTCATTCCTGCACAGTCGGAACTCCACCGCCTGTGCATCCATATCGCGAAATCCGTATCTTTTCCTACTCCTTTCAGTCGGATTGAATCCAGAAATCTGCTGGATTCAATCGGAATCCGTATCAGCGGGCGCGCAGGACGTTCTGCACCCAGGCGTCCACCAGCCGCTGCGGGTTGGCGGTCACGCTGGCCTTGACGGGGGCGGGCCTGGGCTGCTCGGCAAACTTGAACACCGGGTCGAGCTTGATGCCGCCCACCGCCGGGTAAATCCACATGCGGGTGGGAATGTCGGCCTGCACCGCCGGGCTGAGCATGAAGTCCACGAACTTCCTGGCGAGCGCGGGCTGCTTGGCCCCCTTGAGGATGCCCACGCCTTCGAGTTGCAGCCAGGTCGAGCCGGGCAGCAGCAGGTTGGCGGTGGGGGACTGCGCGGGCAGTTTGGCCGGGTCGTAGCCGTCGTCGAAGAACACCTCGGCGGCGGGGCTGCTCGCGTAGCTCAGCACGATGGGGTACTTGCCGCCCGCCCGCGTGAAGTCCTTGTAGTAGGCGTCCGACCAGCCGCGCACCACCTTCATGCCCCCGGCGCGGGCCGATTTCCACCACTGCCACGCGCCCGTTTCGCCGTAGTGGTTGACCGTCGCCAGCAGGAACGCCAGACCCGGCGAGGACGTGGCGGGGCTGGACACCACCGTCAGGCGGGCGTACTCGGGCTTTTTCAGGTCGTCCAGGGTTTTGGGAAGGGCGAGGCCCGCTTTCTGGAAGTAGGCGCGGTCGTAGTTCAGGGCGACGTAGCCGTAATCCACCGTGTTCAGCAGCCCGGCGTCGTCGAGGCGGTACTGGGCGGGCACCTTCGACAGCAGCGGCGATTTGTAGGCCTGGAGCAGGTTCATCTGCCGGGCGCGGGCCAGCAGCGCGTTGTCCAGGCCGTACACCACATCGGCCACCGGAGCGCGGCGGGTCAGAATCAGGCGGCTGAGCAGCTCGCCCGCGTCGCCGCCCTTGACGAAGCGCACCTTGGCCTTGTTCTGCGCCTCGAACTGGGCCACCAGCTTCTTGTCCACGTCGAAAGAATCGTGGGTGATGACCGTCAGGGTCGTCTGGTTCTGGGCCTGGGCCGCACCCAGCGACAGGGCGGCACCCACGGCAAAAATCACTTTACGCATTTCACTTTCCCCCTTGCGTCCAGGGAAAGGTGGGGGGCCGCCCACAGGCAGGCGCGGCCCCGTCACACTCCCTCCGCCGGTATGACCCGGTTCAGGTTCCTGGGGTGTGTTCTCAGCCGCTGCCGAAGCAGGGCACCCCCGGTGACGCACATGGCAGCATACCGCAGGCCCGTGCCGGACGAATGCGCCACCGACCTGCCGCTCTTGCCGATTTGACCATTTCGAGTGGTCAGCCGCCTGACATTTCCATGTTGGAAGGGGTGAGTGGGGGGGCGTAGACTGCTTTCATGACCCCACAACCTCCACCGCGCCCACCGCGCAGCGACCTGCCCCAGCAGCAGCGCGAGCAGCTCAATACGGTCGAAACCCAGGAGTGGCTCGACTCGCTGGCCTACGTGTTCGCCCATGCGGGCGGCAAGCGGGCCGCCGACCTGCTCGAAGAGCTCGACCACTACGCCTACTTCCACGGCGCCCCCATCGAGTTCAAGCAGACCACCCCCTACATCAACACCATCGCTGTCGAGGACCAGCCCGAGTACCCCGGCGACCTCGAAGTCGAGCGCAAGATTCGCAATATCAACCGCTGGAACTCGGTGGCCATGGTCATCAAGGCCAACAAGAAGAGTGACGGCATCGGCGGCCACCTCTCGACCTACGCCAGCGCCGCCGAGCTGCTCGAAGTCGGCTTCAACCACTTTTTCCGGGGGCATGGCGCGGGGCAAGACCGCGACCTCGTGTTCTACCAGGGGCACGTCGCGCCCGGCATCTACGCCCGCTCTTTTCTGGAGGGCCGCTTCGACGAGGCGCGTCTCAACCGCTTCCGGCGCGAGCTGCAACCCGACGGCGAGGGCCTGAGCAGCTACCCGCACCCCTGGCTGATGCCCGACTACTGGGAGTTTCCCACCGTCAGCATGGGCCTCGGCCCCATCCAGGCCATCTATCAGGCCAGATTCATCAAATACCTCGAGAACCGGGGCCTCAAGCCGCAGGGCGACGCCAAAGTGTGGGCCTTCCTCGGCGACGGCGAGATGGACGAACCCGAATCGGTGGGCGCCATCCGCTTCGCCGCCTACGAGAACCTCGACAACCTGATTTTCGTGCTCAACGCCAACCTTCAGCGCCTCGACGGGCCGGTGCGGGCCAACTCCAAGGTGATTCAGGAGTTCGAGGCGCTGTTCCGGGGTGCCAACTGGAACGTCATCAAGGTCATCTGGGACAGCAAGTGGGACGAGCTGCTTCAGCACGATTACAACGGCCACATCGTCAAGCGCTTCGAGGCGCTGGTGGACGGCGAGTCGCAGCGCTACGCGGCCTTCGGCGGCAAGGAGCTGCGCGAGAACTTCTTCAACACGCCCGAGCTGAAAGAACTCATCAAGGACTGGACCGACGCCGACCTCGAACTGCTCAACCGGGGCGGGCACGATGTCCACAAGGTCTACGCGGCTTACGCGGCGGCCATCAAGCACAAGGGCAGCCCGACCATCATCATCCCGCGCACCGTCAAGGGCTACGGCCTGGGCGAAACGGCGCAGGCCCGCAACGTGGCGCACCAGGTCAAGAAGCTGGAGTTCGACTCGCTGAAAAACCTGCGCGACCTTCTCGAACTGCCGCTGACCGACGAGCAGGTGGAACATCTGGAGTACTACCACCCCGGCCCCGACTCGCCCGAGGTGAAGTACACCCTCGCCCAGCGCGAGAAGCTCGGCGGCCTGATTCCGGCCCGTCAGGTCAATTTCCCTCACCTGAGCGTGCCCAAGGGCGAGTTCTACGAGGAGTTCGCAGGGGGCAGCGGCGAGCGGAAGGTCAGCACCACCATGGCCGCCGTGACCATCCTGTCCAAGCTGCTGCGCGATAAGGAAATCGG
Source organism: Deinococcus wulumuqiensis R12 (assembly GCF_011067105.1). Lineage (NCBI taxonomy): Bacteria > Thermotogati > Deinococcota > Deinococci > Deinococcales > Deinococcaceae > Deinococcus > Deinococcus wulumuqiensis. The sequence continues at coordinate 2,126,608 of NZ_CP049357.1, forward strand.
CAAATACATCGTGCCCATCGTGCCCGACGAGGCCCGCACCTTCGGCATGGACGCGCTGGTGCCGCGCATCGGTATCTACAGCCCGCGCGGCCAGACCTACCGCCCGGTGGACCACGGCTCGCTGATGGCCTACAAGGAAGCCAAGGACGGCCAGATGCTCGAAGAGGGCATCACCGAAGCCGGGGCCATGGCGTCTTGGATTGCGGCGGGCACGGCCTACGCCAACTTCAGCGTGCCGACCGTTCCGTTCTACGTCTTCTACTCCATGTTCGGCATGCAGCGCATCGGTGACCTCGTCTGGGCCGCCGCCGACCAGCGGGCACGCGGCTTCCTGCTCGGCGCGACCGCCGGACGCACCACCCTGGCGGGCGAGGGTCTGCAACACCAGGACGGCAACTCGCACCTTCAGGCCTACGTGGTTCCCACCCTCAAGACCTACGACCCGGCCTTCGCCTACGAACTGGCCGTCATCTTCGAAGAAGGCATCCGCCGCATGTTCGTGGAAGACGTCGAGGAGTTCTACTACGTCACCATCGACAACGAGAACGAGGTGCAGCCGCCCATGCCCACACACCTCAGCCACGAGGACGTGCGCCAGGGGGTCATGAAGGGCATGTACCGTTTCCAGCCGAGTCAGCTGGAAGGGGCGGGGCTCCGTGCCCAGATTCTGGCGAGCGGCCCGGCGATGGGCGCGGCGCAGGAAGCCGCCGAGCTGCTGAAAACCTACGGCGTCGCCGCCGACCTCTGGAGCGTGACCAGCTACAAGGCCCTGCACCAGGACGCCCTGAACGTGCAGCGCCACAACATGCTCCACCCCACCGAGGAAGCCCAGGTCAGCTACGTGGCCGAGCAACTGTCCGAGGCCAACGCCCCCGGCGTGCTGGTGTCGGTCA